>NZ_CP072014.1:1877802-2503736 GCF_017603825.1 Arthrobacter crystallopoietes | reverse complement strand
AACGACGTAAACCTCCGCGATGTCGAGGGACGCAGTGCTCTCCTGCTCGGCAAGGCAAAGGACAACAACGCCTCCGCCGCGCTGGGCCCGTTCATCCGCCTCTTCGACCAGGGCTTCACCCTCGACACCCTGCGTCAGGAGGAGATCACGCTTCAGGTGCGGGGCCGGGACGGCTACACGCTCGAGGGCCGCAACAACGTCGCCAAGATCAGCCGCCCCTTCGAGGAACTCGTCGATGCCACACACGGCAGCCACCACCAGTACCCGGACGGCTTTGTCCTCTTCACCGGCACACTGTTCGCACCCACCCAGGACCGGGACACCACCGGGCAGGGGTTCACGCACAAGCCTGGCGACACCGTCACCATCCGCAGCGTGCACCTCGGCTCGCTGGTCAACCGCACCGGCGTCACCGAGGAGCTTCCTCCGTGGACCTTCGGCATCCGCGCCCTGATCGAATACCTGCAGAGCCCGGCGGCCGTCGGCGCTCCCCAAGAAGCTGGAAGGAACGCATGAAACTCATACGCTATGGCGCACCCGGTAGTGAAAAGCCCGCCGTGTTACACCTGAACGGAGACGGCACGGAGCACGCCTATGACCTCTCGACCCTGACCGAGGACATCACCGGCAACTTCCTGGCCGCCGGTGGACTGGACACCGTGAGGAAGGCCCTCGACGCGGGGGAACTGCCGCCCATCGAGCTGGACGGCGAGCGCCTCGGCGCCCCGGTCGCCCGCCCGTCGGCCATTATCTGCGTCGGCATGAACTACGCCGAACATGCGGCGGAGTCCGGGTCGGCCCCGCCCACCGTGCCGATCATCTTCTTCAAGACCCCCAACACGGTCGCGGGCCCGGATGACGAGGCATACATTCCCCGCAACAGCACCAAGACCGATTGGGAGGTTGAGCTCGGCGTGGTAATTGGCAAGCGTGCAAGCTACCTGGACTCCCCCGAGCAGGCAGCTGAACACATCGCCGGCTATCTGACGGCCAACGACTTGTCCGAGCGCACCTTCCAGATCGAGGACTCCGGCGGGCAGTGGTCCAAGGGCAAATGCGCCCCCGGTTTCTCGCCCCTCGGCCCCTGGCTGGTTCCCGCCGCGGACGTCGACGCCAACAACCTGCGCCTGCGCAGCTGGGTAAACGGGGAACCCCGCCAGGATTCCACCACTGCCGACATGATTTTCCCGGTGGACTTTCTGGTACACCACCTCAGCCAGTACCTGACCATGGAGCCGGGCGACATCATCCTGACGGGTACGCCCCAGGGTGTGGCGCTGTCCGGAAAGTACCCGTATCTCAAGGCCGGTGACGTAGTGGAGATCGAGATCGAAGGACTGGGCCGCCAACGCCAGGCCTTCGCCCAGGCTTAGGCAGCGAACAACAAGCAAGGAGCGGTATGAGCAAGGATATGGAAGGACTGGCGGCCATTGTTACCGGCGGCGCTTCGGGCATCGGCGCGGCTACCGCAGACCGGCTTGCGGACCTCGGCGCACGGGTTGCTGTGCTGGATCTGGTCCCTGAGGCGGCCAGCGGGCGGCACTTCGCCGTGTCTTGCGACGTCTCCGACGACGCCTCCGTAAAGTCCGCAGTCCAGGCCGTTGTTGACCGCTACGGGCGGCTGGACGTGGTGGTCAACAATGCCGGGATCGGTGCGCAGGGAACCATCGAGGACAACGACGACGACGAATGGCACCGCGTCTTCGACATCAACGTTGTCGGTATGGTGCGCGTCAGCCGGGCTGCGCTGCCCCACCTGCGGAAGTCGCCCGCCGCGGCCATCGTCAACACCTGTTCCATCGCGGCCACAGCAGGGCTGCCCGCCCGCGTGCTCTATGGCGCGTCGAAGGGAGCAGTGCTGTCGATGACCATGGCGATGGCGGCGGATCATCTGCGCGAAGGCATCCGGGTCAACTGCGTCAATCCGGGTACAGCCGACACACCGTGGGTGGGGCGGTTGCTGGAGAAGGCCGAAGATCCGGAGGCCGAGCGGTCCGCCCTTGAGGCTCGGCAGCCGCACGGCAGGCTGGTCCAGCCCAATGAAGTGGCGGCCGCGGTGGCCTATCTGGCCTCCCCCGCAGCCGGGTCCACCACGGGAACGGCCCTGGCTGTGGATGGCGGCATGCAGGCATTGAGGCTGCGGCCTGCCGGGTAAAGTCGGCGAAGAGCTGGACCTCGGGCAGGAACTATTTGTGCCACGGCGACCAAAGCACGACGGCGGGTGGTTGCTTGCCGCAGCCACCCGCGATGACCTCACGGGCAGAAGCTGAAGCGTGCCGCGTCATAACTGTGCCAACGGGGATCGCGGCCATGGGAACAACGGGAGCAGGCACGTTCCGTCTGTACCGGCTTTGATTCTCCCCGGGGCATCTCGCCCAGCTTAGCTTTCCATCGCCAAGGTCCAGGCTCGAAGAAGTAATAAACGCCGTGGAAGAGCAGCGCCTATCCCCGCAGGGCTCCGTGGTGTAAGCCTTAACCCCAGAGTGGTGGCTAAAGCGAGGAGCTGGTTAGTGGAGCGCATTCTCAGATACCTGACCCTGACACCCGTCCAACAGGTACGGTCTGAGAGCCGGCGGGCGGTCCTGATGGGCCAGGCGCCCTTCACCGCGACCGTGTTCCTGTTGACGGTCATCCACCCGGAACCGCTGGCCGTTCTTCCTTTCCAGCTGGGAGTGGCCTTGGCTGCGGTTCTGCTCGCGGGCGGAGTAATCGTGCCGTGGGAAAGGTTCAGTCGCCCCCTGTATCTTGCGATTCCCCTCCTGGACTTCGTCGCCGTCGGGCTCCTCCAGATGGGCGGAAGCTTCGAAGTGTTCCATCTGGGGTTGCTCACCGTGTTTCCCGTCGTTTGGCTGGTTTCCTCCGCCGGCTTTCCCAGATGGTGCATGCTTGCCAGCATTCTGGGCACGCTCGCCATCGCTTGGGAACCCGTCCTCTTACAGCGTGAAGACATAGGTCTTGGAAATGCCGCGCATGAGCTCTCCCGTGTTCTGCCGCTCCCCTTGGTGATGTTGGCGCTGGCCGCCACGGTTCGTCTCATGGTGGACAACATGGCCGCCAAGGATGAGAAGCTCAGATCGCTGCTGGCGGAGACGGACAAGCGGGAGCGGCTTCTGAGGACCATCATGGATACAGTCGGCACCGGCGTCCTGGCTGTGGACGCCCAGGGCCAGGAAATCCTTTCCAACAGGCAACAACGCTACTTTCAGCAATTGGCTCGAACCACCGGAAAAGCCTCACGCAATGAGGAGCGGCACCTTCTCTTCGAGTTCGGCAGCAACGTCCCGTTGCCTGTCGACCAATGGCCCTCCCGACGGGCCGCCCGGGGGGAGTCGATGTCAGACCAGCTTTGCACGGTCGGTGACAAGCCGGGACAACGCGTCCTCTCCACGTCGATCCGGTACGTACGCAACGCCGCCGGAACTGTTGACGGAGCGGTAATCGCTTCCTCCGACGTCACTGAACTAATCAACGCCATTGACGCTCGGGACGACTTCATGGCCAATGTCTCACACGAGTTGAAGACACCCCTGACCGTCATACTCGGAAACACCGAACTGCTTTTGGACGACGCGCCGCCCGCACACCGTACGCGCCTGGAAGCAGTGGAGCGCAACGCGGTGCACCTTCTTCACCTGGTACAGGATCTGCTTGATTCGGCGAAGCGGACCGCGATTTGCCCGGTCCCCACCAACGTCTCGGAACTCATCGCCCACAGCGCCACAGACGCCGGCCACCGGGCCGATCCCAAAGGCATCACCATCCGCACGGAAGTACAGCCGGATCTCCTGCTGGTCTGCGACCCCCTTCGTGTCCGCCAGGTCCTGGACAACCTGATCTCCAACGCAATTAAATACTCGCCTGAGGACAGCACGGTCGTAATCCGCGCCAGGCAGGAAGACGGTTACTTGGTTTGCCGCATTGTTGACCAAGGCCGCGGTATGAATGCCCACGAGATGGGCGAAGCCTTTACCCGGTTTTACCGCAGCCCGTCCGTCCGGAAAACAGCGATTCCCGGAATGGGGTTGGGACTGCCCATAGCCAAAGCCATCGTTGAACAGCACGGCGGCAACATCGGTTTCGAAAGCACACCGGCCCAAGGCACGGTGGTCTCCTTCACGCTTCCGCTACATCGGGAGTTACCTGCCGACAGCAGGGTTGAATGACCGGTGGGCCGTTAGGAGCCGCCGTTGTACTTGATCCCTCATGGCCGTGGCCCAATTTATCGCCGAGGAGTCACGGCGCCATCAAGAATTCCTGCGCGAATCACGACTGCATAACTGTCCTTGTGGGCCCGATTCGCGCGCGCCTAATCTGTAATTTAGGGACGTGCAGCAGGGCTGTAAGGCCCTTGACCCGCAGGAGGGATTGCCATGAAAGCACAAGCCGCTGGGGCAGGCCAATACGAAAGCCACCGGGACCATCCGGCACGGCAAACCAGGCTTGGCGGGGTGAAAATCGGCTCCGCTTTCTTCGGTTGGATGACAGCCACCGGCATTTTCGTCCTGCTGGCCGGACTCGCTGCTGGAATCGGCGCCCTCTTCGGCATTGCCAGCAGCGCCGATCCGAGCCTCCTTGCCGAGCAAGCGGGTCAAGACCTGCAGAGCGTCAGCATCGTCGGTGCAGTGATTCTCGCGGTCATCATCTTCCTCGCCTATTTTTCGGGCGGCTACGTCGCCGGCCGCATGGCGCGTTACGACGGAGCCAGGCAGGGCGTCGCCGTCTGGCTTTGGGCCGTCGTCGTGGCAGGGATCATCGCCGCGCTCGGAACCGTGACCGGCACGGTGTCCGGAGCGCAACTGGATGTCCCGGCCCTGCTTGCCAGCTTCCCCGGGGTTCCGCTCAACGAAGGGACGATGACAACCGGCGGAATAGTGGTGCTGATCGGCATAGGACTGCTCTCGCTGGTGTCCGCCGTACTAGGCGGCAAGGCCGGCATGCACTATCACCGCAAGGTCGACCAGACCGAGGCAAGCGGCTATGCAGATTGGAACGCCGACGGCAGCGGCGCCTGACCTCAGTCCAGACGAACGACGGCGAGTGGCTGCGTGATACAACCACTCGCCGTCGTTCCGTATACCCGTGTTGGTGAACGCGTGGTTGAACGTTTGATGAACTGCTGATTCCAACTGTTGCCTCCATGGTTAAGTTCCAGCCACGTTGCCGTCATGAGGGCCTAAGAGACTAAAGCAGCCGTGAGAGCGCTCTCACGGCCACCAGATCCCGGACACTCACCATTGACAAGGAACTTTGCCATGCGGAAGCTCGCTCCCATTACCGGATTCGCCATCGTCGGCGCACTGCTGCTCAGCGGATGCGGCTCGGCAGCCAATGAGGCCGATGCCGCCGCTGATGACACACTGATCGTCTACACGAACTCCAACTCGGACGGCCGCGGGGAATGGCTGACCGCGGAAGCGGATAAGGCAGGCTTCGATATCGAGATCGTCGGCGCGGGCGGCGGGGATGCCACGAACAAGATCATTGCGGAGAAGGGCAACCCGGTGGCGGACGTCGTCTTCGGCCTGAACAACATGTACTTCGAGCAGCTCAAGGCTGCGGACACCATAGCCCCCTACACGCCGGCTTGGTCGGGCGAGGTGGACGCGGCGCTGGCCGACCCGGCAGCGGAAAAATCCTACTGGCCGCTCGTGCAGCAGGGCATTGTCCTGGCGTACAACGCCGACGCTCTCTCCGCCGGAGAGGCTCCCCAGGAATGGACGGACCTCTGGACCGAGGATGAGTTCAAGAAGCGCTACGAGTCCGTCACCGGCTTGGGCGGAGCGACCACGCAGCTGGTCTTTGCCGGCATCCTGAACGATTACAAGGATCCCAACGGCGACCTGGGCATCTCGGACGAGGGCTGGGCCCAGGTCGAAGCCTACTTCGACAACGGCAGCCCCAGCGTTGCCGACAAGGATCTTTACGCCCGGATGGCCGACGGCGAGGTGGATATGGGCCAGATGTGGAGTTCGGGCCTGACCGCCCGCGAAGCCGAATACGGCGTCGACACCGAAATCATGACCCCCGAGGCCGGCGTGCCCTTCGCCGTCGAGCAGATCGGCATCATCAAGGGAACCGAGAACAAGGACCAGGCCGCGGAATTCATCGACTGGTTCGGCAGCGCAGAAGTCCAGGGCTCGTGGGCCAAGGAGTTCAACGCGATGCCTGTCAACACCGCCGCCATCGAGCAGGCCGATCCCGAGGTCGTGAAGTTCCATGAGGAGCTCAAGCGCCAGGACATCGACTGGACCTTTGCCCAGGAAAACATGGGCGCCTGGGTCGAGAAGATCGAACTCGAGTACATGAACTAACCGCCGTAGTGCCCGGGACCCGGACCGGTCCCGGGCACACTCGCGTACTTCCCGTCCCTCAACGCAGGAAACACCATGATCCAACTCAGCAATCTCCGCGTCACCTTCGATGAATTTGTCGCCATCCCCAACCTCAATCTCGCCATCGAGCAGGGCGAGTTCTTCACCCTGCTCGGACCCTCCGGCTGCGGGAAAACGACGGCGTTGCGTTCCCTCGCAGGTTTCGTCCAGCCATCCGGCGGCAGCATCCATATCGGCGGCAAGGACGTCACGCACCTGCCCAGCGACAAACGCCGTGTCGGCATGGTGTTCCAGAACTACGCGCTCTTCCCCTCCATGACCGTCTGGGAGAACATCGCCTTTGGCCTCCGGGTCCGCAAAGAAAACAAGAGCATCCGCGAGAAACTGGTACGGGAGATCGCCGTCCGCGTGGACCTCGCCCCGGCACAGCTGGAAAAGAATGTCTCCGAACTGTCCGGCGGCCAGCAGCAGCGCGTGGCGATCGCGCGGGCGCTGGTGCTCAAACCGGAAATCCTGCTGCTAGACGAACCACTATCCAACCTCGATGCCCAGCTGCGCCACCAGCTCCGCGACCAGCTCAAGGAGCTCCAGCACGACTTCGGCATCACCACGGTCTACGTCACGCATGACCAGGAAGAGGCCCTTTCCATGAGTGACCGCATCGCGGTCTTCAACAAGGGGCAGGTGGAACAGGTGGGCACTCCGGCCGAGATCTACGACACCTCGGCCACCGAGTTCGTCTGCAACTTCATCGGTGGGAGCTCCGTCCTGACCTCCGATTTCGTCGCCGCGACCGGTACTGCTGCCAACACCATGAGCACGGGCGCGGGCACCTCGTCCTACCTCCGCGTGGAAAAGGCCGCCTTCGATCCCGCCGGCGCGGCGCCAGGTGCCGTGGCGGCGGACGCCGTCGTGGTTTCCCGCAGTTACTTCGGCCTGTACAGCCGCTACACGGTCCTTTGCCACGGCGCTGAGATCAACGTGCTGCACAAGGAAAACGGCGGCAGCGGGCCACAGCCGGGCCAGCGTGTCACGCTCTACATAGACCCGGAGCACATCCTCCATTACGACACCGGGACCGGCCTGCGGGTGCTCCCGGGTCAGCGCCAGCCCGAGGCGGCTGCGCGATGAGTTCTTCCAGCGTCCGCGGCATGCTGCGGTCCCCGTTTGTCCTGGTGTCGGGCGCGATCCTGACGTGGATGATCGTTGCCTTCCTCGTCTGGCCCAACCTGAACCTGCTCCTCGAGACGTTCTGGCCCGACGGCGCGTTCTCCGGCCGTGCCGTGGAAAAGCTTCTGTCCTCCGAGCGGGCCATGCAGTCCCTGGGCAACAGCTTCCTGCTCGCCGTCGTGCTGTCGGTGACTGTGAACGTCGTCGGGATTTTCATCGTGCTGGCCACGCAGTACTTTGACCTCCGGGGCTCGCGCGTCCTGTGGCTCGGGTACGCCACCACCTTCATCTACGGGGGCATTGTCCTCGCCGCCGGGTACAAGTTTATTTACGGCGAGGACGGCATCATGACCGGTTTCCTGCTGGCGTGGTTCCCCGGCTTCAACGCGCAGTGGTTCACCGGTTTCTTCGCCGTTGTCTTCGTCATGACCCTGGCTACCACCACCAATCACATGCTCTTCGTCTCCGCGGCGCTGAACAAGGTGGACCAGCAGACCATCGAAGCGGCCCGGAACATGGGGGCCTCGGAGTGGACCATCCTGCGCAGGATCGTGCTGCCCATGCTCAAGCCGATGCTCTTCGCCGTGACCATCCTGTCCTTCCTGACCGGCCTCGGCGCCCTCAGCGCACCGCAGGTCCTTGGCGGGAGGGAGTTCCAGACCATCGCGCCGATGATCCTGAATTTCTCCACCAGTCCCGCCTCGCGGGACCTGGCCGCCCTGCTCTCCCTGGTGCTCGGCCTGGCTACGATCGTCCTGCTTGCGGTCCTCACCAAGGTGGAAAAGACCGGGACGTACTTTTCCGTCTCCAAGGTCTCGTCCACCCTGCAGAAGCGGAAGATCGCCCATCCGGGTGCCAACTTCGCGGTGCACGCCGTCGCGTACGTCCTCTTCGTGCTGTACAGCCTTCCGGTGGTGCTGATCATCCTGTACTCGTTCATGGACAGCTCGGCCATCCAGGCCGGCCGCTTCTCCCCCGCCGAACTGACACTGGAGAACTACGTCCGCGTGCTGACTTCCGACGCCGGACTGCGGCCGTTCCTGGTCAGCATCGTCTACAGTGCCCTGGCGTCTTGCATCGCCGTGGGCGGCCTGCTGTTCGTGGCGCGGATCCTGCAGAAATACCGAAACTGGCTTACCGCCGCCTTCGAGTACCTGCTGCATATTCCGTGGATCCTGCCGGCCGCCATGATCGCCCTGGGCCTGATCATGAGCTACGACCATCCCAATCCCCTGGTCGGCGGCACCGTCCTGACCGGAACCACCGTCATCCTGCTGATCGCCTTCGTCATCGGCAAGATCCCCTTCACCCTGCGGATGCTCAAGGCGGCCTTCGCCTCCGTCAACGACTCCATGGAAGAGGCGGCACGGAACATGGGCGCCTCCACGCTCTACACCTTCCGGCGCATCCTGTTTCCCCTCGTCCTCCCCACGGCCGCAGCCATCACCGCGCTGAACTTCAACAGTCTGCTCGATGACTACGACACCGCCGTGTTCCTGGCGCACCCGCTGTTCCAGCCGCTCGGGCTGGTGATCAAGGCCAATACCGACGGCGCCGCCAGCGTCGACGCCGTGGCCAACACGTTCGTCTATACGGTGCTACTGATGATCATCACCGGCACCACGATGTATCTGGTCTATGGCCGCTCGGTACGCAAGTCCCGGAAACGCGTTGCCACCTTTGTCGCGAGGGAACCGGAACCTGCGGCGTCGTCACCGGTGGCGGTTCCGGCCCCTGCGTGTGCAGCCGGGAAGGAGCAGGCATGAACTTCGGCCAGGAACAGTACTCCGGCGTCAACAGCCGGCTGAACGAACGCTTCGGCAACTACGGCACACTCATCGCGGTCCACCGCGGAACGGCCAGCGGCAGCATCGTGGAGAACACCGCCGCTGCGGTGACCGCGGCCGTGGCGTCGGGCGGCGACATCATCGAGATCGACGTCGTCGGATCCACCGACGGGGAGTTCTTCGCCTTCCACGACGGCAACGAACTCCGCCTGTGCGGCGTGGACAAGGACATGCGCGCCATGGACGGCGCGGAAATCAGCGAGCTGCGTTACCGCTGGATCGACAGGCCCGGCCGGACGGCTTCGGTGGAGCCGCTGGTGGAACTGCTCTCTTTCTTCAGGGAAAGCACGTTGTTCAATCTGGACAGATCGTGGCAGTGGTGGCCAACGTTGCTGCCCATCCTGGCCGAGTTGGATATGCCGGACCAGCTCCTGCTGAAGTGCGCCGCGGGCAACCACCAGGCCGTCAGCGACCTGCGCGCTTCCCCCGTCAAGTTCCCGTTCATGCCCATCTGCCGCACGTTGGAAGAAGCCCAGTTCCATCTTCGCGACGAGGAGCTTAACACCGTAGGCGTGGAGCTCATCGCCCCGGGCCCCGGCAGCGCCTTCCTCGACCCGGAAATCCACCGGGTTCTGAATACTGCCGGAGTGTTCACCTTCGTCAACGCAGAAGTCCTCTCTACAGGTACCGCGTTGTTCGCGAATTACGACGACGAGGAAGCTGTCCTGGGTTCGCCCGCCACCGGGTGGGAACCGCTCTTTGAACTCGGCGCCAACGTCATCCAGACAGACTGGCCCTGGCTGCTTCGTGATTACCGCTGGCTCAGGGAACAGCATGGGCGTTCAGGCGACCAGGCCGCCGTCGCTCTCGGCGAATACGTGGGACGGTAAGGACATGGAATCCATCGTCGAACCCGAGAATAAACCGCGGGAACTAACAATGGTCGATGTAGCCAAGGCCGCAGGCGTCTCCAGGGCGACGGTTTCCCGTGTACTCCAGGACCGCGGCCGGTTCTCGCCTCAGACACGCGCGCTCGTCCTCGACGCCGTTGATCGTCTCGGCTACGTCCCCAACGTCATGGCCAGCGACCTCGCGTCGCGCAAGAACAACACGGTCGGCCTGCTCCTCAGGGATGCAGCAAACCCGGCCTACGGCCTGCTTTTCACCGAGCTGCAAAACGCCGCCCATCAGGCGGGCATCACGCTCATCAGCATGACGATTACAGACGATCCCACGAGCGTGCGTCAGCTCGACAGCCTGAACCGGCTGATTGGCATGCGTGTGGCCGGACTGATTGTGGCGACGGGAAGTGTCGCTGCCAACCAGCTCGCTCCCTTTAGCCAGCGTCTGCCGATACTGCGGGCAGGCAGGCCAGAGCCCGCCGCCGCGATCCATGCTGTCTCCTACGCCGAGGAAAACAATGGGCGGAAGCTGGCCGAACACGTTGCAGGCTACGGCCATCGCAAAGTGGCAGTTCTCATCACCCCGGAGGATCAGTCCTATCCGGAATACATCCGGGGCGCCACAATGGCCAAAGTCCTTGAGGAATCTGGCGCAACAGTCACTCGACTGCCGGTCAGCGGCCCCAAAGACGGTGCCGCCGACGCAGCGGCCTTAGTGACGGCGGGGAAGGCAACAGCTGTCATGTGCCCTACCGACCGGCGCCAGCTAGCCGTGATGCGGGCCATGAAGGCCGCAGGGCTTTCCGTCCCGGCTGATGTGTCGGTCTCGGGTTGCGACGGCGTCCTCCCGGGCAGTGACCTGCTGGACCTGACAACCCTGCGGATTCCTGTGGAGCGCCTCGCCCAGCGCAGCATTCAGAACATGGCGCAGCTGATCGCCGGTGAGCAGCCCGGGCTTATCCACGAACAGCTCGACGGCGCCCTCGTCCCCGGCGGAACCGTTGGCACAGCACCCCTCGTGTAGTCCCAATCTACTTATCCGGTCTTAGCAGCGGTGTAACCTGACGCTCGGAAATTGCGGCCCTGAGGCAACCAAAAGCGCCGAACATTATGGATAAACGCTTCATCGCCGTAGAGCCTGACAGCAGCATTGCAAAGTTCGGCCAGCATTCGGAGGGCGGCGCAGCCCAGCTGTAGCCGTTACCGTTGTCTATCTTGGGCCCGAATCGCTTTTTCGCGGCATTCCTCCTGTCCTCCAACAGGTCGAGGTCCATCTGCTCTTCCGCGTTGAGCTGATCGTATGGGGATCCGAACTTCGTCCACTGCCGGTGGACTTCGAACAGATGACTGCAGCTGTACCGCTCCGCAATTTCCTCGTCCGATCTGCTCAGCGCCCGGGCGGTAATGGTCAACTCGTACAGAGCACGGACGCGAGCGACGGCGCCGGCGGGGTAGCCTGACGTCACCAGAAGGAAAACTTCCTCTACAACCTAGGTGGAATGTGCCTGCAGCTGGGTAAGAACCGACACCTTCTTATGGCTCTTGACCGGGCTCATCCATCGAGTGCGGCAAAGGTCATGAACGTGGCGTGCGAGTTCCCAAAAAAGCCGAGCGCAACATCTAGGGACGGAATGAACGCCTCTGCGATTCCTGCGGAGACACCTAGCTGAGGCTACGACTGATAACTCCCATCTCGGCGAGCCAGTCGGAAAGCCGTTCATCTGATTACCGGCATAGGTTTGGGCTGCTGCACTCCCGTCGCGGGGCGTATCGAAGAACCCAAGACCCCTGTGTGCCCGGGCCAGGCTGGCCCTGATACTGCGCTGCAAAGATTCGAGGATAGCGTCCAACTCCTGCGGCTGTCCGGAGAGTACGAAAACGTCATCCATCTCATCAGCCAATTCCTTCCCCCTTCTGGAAACAGGCGGGCCGGCGGGCTGCGTGGCCGTCGGTTAAGGACGAGCCTATCGGCAGGAACAAGAAGTGCTTCAGCTCACACATTCGTCCTTCCCACCCCGGCTGTGAGGAGGACGACCAGATTGAACAAAGCTGGAGTTAGGAATAGCACCGTGACGGAAATGCGGGTATTGAAGCGTGTGCGCTTCGTTGCTCTTATCCGATTGACTCGAGCTTCGCGTCTGGGATTCCAGCGACCAAGGTATCAAGCGGTTTCTCATAGCGTTCGCGAACGATGTCGGCGTGAAGCCAAGTATCGACAGTGGTGACAGAAGCGAGTTGACGGAGACCGGCAGCTACACGGTTGAACTCCCCCAGGGACGCCACTCCCACCGTTGCAATCAGGTTGTAGTGCCCGAAACATTTCACGATGAACTCTGCACCCGGTACATCCTCGAGATACCGGACCGCTTCCTCAATACCGGAGGTGCTGAGGCCAAACCCAAACGCCATGGCCTGGGACGTGTCCGCCCGGCGCCGGATAGCGCCTATCTGCATCACATTGGCGTTGATCAGCTTGAGCACCCTTGTTCGGCAGGCACTTAACGACAGCCCTACTTCCGCCGCCATCTCGGCAAAGGATGCACGGCCATCACGTTGGAGGAGGTTCATCAGCCGCAAGTCGTACTCATCCAGTTCAAGATCCATCAACTTTGGTTCCGCCCCCAGGAAGAAGCTTCGGATAACCCGCTCATAGACGGTGACGTTGACGGAAGCGACTTGAGGCAGGGTACGAATCAACTCAGTCTGCTCATACATGGAAGCAAGCGTTGGCATACGCAGTTCAGCGGCCAAGTGATACGGGCCAGTCGTCTGGGAGATGAAAACCGGACTCTCCATGGCTTCCATTGCTTCGAGCACTGGAACAGGGTCCCCACTCAGTTGAACGGCAATGTGCGCGAGACAGTTGAGCCCCAGCACACGCGGGTGTACGGCTGCAACGATCCGTATCTCCCCTGACTCCAGCAGCGCATTTACATGAGCCGCAACTGTTGCGCGGTTGGTGTCCAAGGTCTTGGCCAGTTCGCTGAAGGAGGCACGCCCGTCTTGCTGCAGGTGCCGCACTAATCGCTCTTCAAGATCGCCCATCCACTGTTTATATCAACTAAATTTTAGCTTCAGCAACAAATTTATCGTCTGAGCACGGATTCTTCCGCCTAACGTTGAAAAAATGACCAAGACACTCATCATTTAAGTCGTAGAAGCGATATTCAACAAAAAAATTGGTTGACGGATGGTGGCAAGTGACACAGAATCATCTTCATACCGTTCAGCGGGCACCTGTCAGCAATAGTTGCCCACTACCTGTACTCAGGAGATTTCCATGCGCAAGTCGATCTATTCCACAGTTGCAGCGTCAGCAGCGTTGCTGGCATTGGCAGGCTGCGGATCTTCCGCCGGCGGCGAAGGAGCCGCTGCTTCGTCGGAGAATGCACCGTCCGGACTCGTCAATGATGGTCAGGCAACGTTGTGCATCGATCCCGAATACCCGCCCCTTGAGTACTACTCGGATGGCTCGGGCGGTGACATCATCGGTTTTGACGCTGATGCCGGCCGCGCACTGGCTGAGCACTGGGGCGTCGAGGTGAAGTTCGAAGTCACGGCATTCGACGGACTGATGCCGGGACTGCAGACTCGGCGTTGCGACATGATTCTTGGCGGTCTTTACATGAGCGAAGACCGGCTTCAGGTCGCTGATGCTGCACCGATCATGAATGCAGGTCCGGCGGTCCTCGCAGCACCGGCCAAGGCGAGCGAATTGGCATCTCCCGCAGATCTCTGCGGACTGACCGTGGCCGCACAGGCCGCCTCCAGCAACGCGGCCAGGATCAAGGACCTCGCTGACGAGTGCGAGGCTGAAGGCAAAGAGGCGCCGCGCTTGACGGAATACCCGAAGACGGCCGAAACGGTCCTGGCAGTCCTCAACGGCAAGGCCGATGCTCTTGTCGAAACGAACGTGGCGGCTTCTTATATGGAGACGCAGAACGAAGGGAAGCTGCAGGTTGCTCCCGGAGTATTCGAGACCGATACCCAGTTCGGCGTCTTCAGCCGCAAGGGAGATGAGCTTACTCCTGCGATCGCCGAGGGACTTAAGGCACTGCACGAGAACGGAAAGCTGGCGGAAATCGCAGAGAAGTACAACCTCGATCCCGCAATCCTCGACGTCTACTGATCCCACTGATGGGAGTGCCGGCACGTTCGTCGGCGTTCCCATCCATGAGGAAGTGAAATCATGCTTTTCGATCCCGATATCTTTTTCCAACAACTGGTCAGCACCGAATACATGTGGGGTGCGCTGATCTCAGTGGCCGTTGCCGTACTGTCGCTCATCCTAGCCACAGTCATCGGCTTCTTCCTTGCACTGGGCAGGACCTCCCGCAGGAAGAGTTTCCAAGCACCTGCCAGCATCTATGTCTGGTTTTTCCGCGCCATTCCCGCGCTCCTGGTTCTTCTGATCATGTGGAACGCCTTGCCGCAGATCATTCCCGCCCTGCGCCAGGACTGGTTCACCCCGTTTATCGCGGCCTTCGTCGGACTCGGACTGGTGGAAGCTGCGTTCATGGCGGAAATTGTGCGGTCTGCTCTATTGAGCGTGGATGAGGGCCAGGCTTTGGCCGGCCGCGCGCTCGGTATGTCGCCGACGAAGGTCATGCTCAAGATCACTCTCCCCCAGGCCATCCGGATTGCGCTGCCTCCTACCGGAAACGAGTTCATTGGGCTGGTGAAGTACTCGTCCCTGGCCTCGGTCATCTCCCTGCGGGAGTTACTGACCACGGCCCAGGTCGGCGTAAACATCACCTTCCGCTACGCCGAGTACTATGCCGCGGCGATCATCTACTACCTGATCATCGTGACGCTGCTGACGCTGGCCCAGAATGCCTTGGAAAAGAAGTTCGCCTGGACCTCGAAGGTGAAAGTAAAGAAGAGCCGCGTTCTGGCTCCTGCCGCGAAAGCAGGCCTGTGATGACCCAAAGTGCCGAGATTGTTCAGGAGGCCGCTGTCGTGGACCAGCCCATCCTGCAGGTCAAGAACCTGCACAAGTCGTATCAGGGGCAGGAAGTGCTCAAGGGTGTCGAGTTCGACATCCGCAAAGGCCAAGTCAAGGCGGTCCTGGGGCCGTCGGGGTCGGGTAAATCTACGATGCTCAGGCTCATGGCGCTATTGGAGCCAGCCGACGACGGATCCATCCAGCTCCGAGGCGAAACCATCGGCACGAAGCTCCAGCATGGGCGTACCGTCCACCTGCCCGAGCGCCTCTTGGCAAGGCAACGCCAGGAAATCGGCATGGTGTTCCAGAAGTTCAATCTCTTTCCCCATTTGTCGGCCGTGCGGAACGTGATGCTGGGGATGACCTCAGTCAAGGGAATCTCGCACCACGCAGCGCGGGAACAGGCCATGGAGATGCTCAACCGCGTCGGCCTGGACCACCGCGCGGAGCACTACCCCTCGGAGCTCTCCGGCGGACAGCAACAGCGCGTCGCCATTGCCCGGGCCCTGGTCCTGAATCCTTCGGTCATGCTCTTCGACGAACCCACCTCCGCACTGGATCCGGAGCTGGTCGGCGAGGTCCTCGATGTGATGGAAAAGCTCGCGGCCGACGGTATGACCATGATCGTGGTCACGCACGAGACACGTTTCGCCAGTCGTGTGGCCAGCGAGGTGAGTCTGTTCGACGGTGGTGTGATCGTAGAGCAGGCCGCCCCAGACCAATTCTTCAACCACCCGCAGCACGAACGCACAAGGAAGTTCCTGAGCCATGTCCATTGAGAGCCACAAGCAGTACCGTCCACTGGCTGTCTACACGGACATGGACGACACCGACTTCGCTGCCGGTGTGAGCCTCCTCGAGGCGGCGGGATTCGATGTACGCTACGCCAGCAGCCAGGATCCTGCAGTTATCGCCCGTGAAGCAGCGAAAGCCACCGCTCTCCTCGTCGGCTACGCACAGATCGACGCAGATCTCCTGGACAAGCTGCCAGATCTGCGCATCATTGCGCTGATGTCCGTTGGCTACAACAATGTGGACCTCGACGAAGCCCGCCGCCGCGGCATCTGGCTGACGAACATTCCGGCCGCGGCCACCGAGGAAGTGGCCACCCACGCGCTGGCGCTGGCCTTGGCCGCCGTCCGCGATCTCCCCTTTTTCGCCCAGGCTGTAAACAATGGCGAGTGGAACATCCGTAACGACCGGGCACCCCTGCGGTTGAGCAGCCGCCGGCTCGGGCTGGTAGGACTTGGCCGGATCGGCCGCCGCTTCGGCCAGCTTGCCTCCCCCACCTTCGGCGAGGTCATCGGCTACGATCCGATGCTCCCCGATACACCCGAAACGGAGGCGGAGCTCAAGATGGCAGGAATCAGGCGCACCGGACTGGATGAGGTTCTGGAGACCTCGCATGTGCTCTCGCTCCATGTACCGCTGACCCCAGAGACGGACAAACTGATGAACGCGGGAACCATCGCACGGATGCCCGCTGGCAGCTTCCTGGTCAATGTCAGCCGCGGCCAGTTGATCGACGTCGAGGCCGTGGTGGAGGCGCTCGATGCCGGTCACCTCGCCGGGGTTGCGGTGGACGTGCTGGAGCAGGAACCTCCGGCTGCCGACCATCCGCTGGTGACCCATCCACGCGCTCTGGTGACTCCGCATGTGGCCTACTTCTCCGACCACACCGACTCTGAATACGTCCGGCAGCAGGCCCAGAACGTGGCCAGCTGGTACGCCACCGGCACGCCGGACACCCCCATCTTTCCGCTGGAGCCGGCCCGGACCTAGTCCGCCGGCAAGCACCCTACAGGAGCAAGATCTTGCGCAAACTCAAGCATTTCGAACAGCAGTCCTACGGTCATGTTCCCGTGCTCGTGACGGCCAGAACCATCCACACGCTCGCGGATGGTGAACAGGCACCCGAGGCGATGCTCGTCCTCGGCGGAAACATCGTCGCCACCGGTACCCTCGAGCACTGCCGGGCAATCGCGGCCAACGTCTCCACCGTGGAACCGCAGCTGCAGGACTTCGGCGCTGCCGCCGTCGTTCCCGGTTTCATCGATCCGCACGCCCACCCTCTCATGCTGGGACAGATGATGAGCTGGGTGGACTGCGGTCCGGGAAAAGCCGCGAGCATTCCGGAGATCATCGCGCTGCTGCAAGCTGCCGCCCGCAACACTCCGGCCGGGCAACCGGTGCGTGGGTACGGTTACGAACACCGCAACCTCGCCGAGGGCCGCCACCCCACCCGCCACGAACTGGACCGGGTGGCCACGGACCGCGAGGTCTACCTGATGAACGCCTCCGGCCACGGCGGCGTGGTCAACTCCTACACTTTCGAACTGCACGGAATCACCAGCGCGACGCCGGATCCGAAGGGCGGGGTGTTTTTCCGGGACAACGACGGCGAGCTGACCGGCGAGCTCTCGGACGCTGCCTGCAACATCCTGACCGGCCTTGAAGGCGTGAAAGTAGGTCATCACGGCCCAAACTTCCACCTTGCCGATGAGCCCGCGGAGCACCTTCGCCAGCTGCGCGCTGCGCAGGAGAACTTCCTGGCCGGCGGCGTGACGGCCATCGGCGACTGCCAGGTATCCAAGCGCGAGTTTGACATGTACCTGCGGCTGGCCGAGGAAAACCAGCTCAAGACCCGCATCAGCATGTACTTGCTCTCCCACCTGCTCGACGACGCGCTGGACATGGGGCTGCAGGGGCAGTTCGGCAACGCCCATCTGAGCTTCGCCGGCATCAAGTTCTATGCCGATGGCACCCTCGGCGGCTGGACCGCGTACTTCCCCGACGGCTATGTGGGCGATCCCTGCCGCACCGGCCAGCTTTACCATGATCCGGCTGACTACGCCGATCTGATCCGCAAGGCCCACCTTGCCGGGCTCCAGACGGCCACCCATGCTCAGTCGCCCACTGCGCTGGAGATGGTCATCTCCGCGATCGAGCAGGCCCAGGCAGAACGCCCGGACGCGGACGCCCGGCACCGGATCGAGCATTGCGGACTGCCCACCCCGGACCAGATCCGGCGGATGGCTGCGGCGGGCATCTACCCGGTGAACCAGCCGCAGCACTACTACAACTGGGGCGAAGGGGTCACGGCCGCCATCGGCACACCAGGCGAGCGCTTCAATCCTCTGGGTGAGTTCATCGCCGAAGGGGTTACCGTGACGTTGAGCTCTGACGCCCCGGTGGCGGAACCGCGTCCCCTCGAGGCCATTCAGGCAGCAGTCACCCGCATGACCCGGCTGGGCCACCGGCTCGGCGCCGACAACCTCCGCATCTCGGCCTACGACGCACTCGTCGGCCATACCCTCAACGGCGCCAAAGCGCTGGGCCGCGAGGATGAGCTCGGTTCGCTGGAGGCCGGCAAGCGCGCGGACTTCGCCGTGCTCTCTGCTGATCCGCTGGCCGTGGCTCCGGAAGAGATCGGCGGCATCGCCGTGCTGCAGACTTGGATCAACGGCGTCTGCCAGTACGCCACCCCATCGGGCGAAGCACCAGGATCAACAGGCGCCCAATTGACCGCTACGGCATCGGCTTAGGAGGCCCCCAATCATGGAAACACTGGATCAGGAAACGCCTGTGGCACCGGTGCAGATCCCTGCGGACAATGCGGGCCTTGCCATCATGAGTGTCCTGCGCAACTACGGGATCGACACGATTTTCGGCATCCCCGGCACCCACAACCTGGAGTTCTACCGCCATTTGGCGCCGCTGGGCATCCGGCCGGTCACCACACGGCATGAGCAAGGCGCCGGCTACGGCGCGGATGGCTGGGCCCAGCAGACAGGACTTCCCGGCGTCGTTATCACCACCTCCGGTCCCGGGCTGCTGAACGCCCTCTCCGCCGCGGGGACTGCTTACTGCGAGTCCCGCCCGCTGATTGTCCTCTCCCCCGGCGTGCCCGAGGGATCGGAGTTCTCCGACAACGGTTCGCTGCATGAGACCAAGGACGCCTCCGCCGCCGCCGGCGCCGTTATGGAGTGGAGCCGGCGAGTGCACAGCGCCCAGGAAGCGGTGCAGGCAGTCCACGACGCGTTCGAACTGTTCCGCTACGGCCGTCCCCGCCCGGTCCACATCGAGGTTCCGCTCAACGTCCTCGAAAGCCGGCACAGCTGCCCGCCGGAATTGCTGGAGGCGTTGCCGCTGCTTGAGCCCGTTCAGGCAGACGACGGCGCCGTGGCAGCTGCCGCTGCTGGCTTGCGTTCCGCGGTGCGTCCCGTGATTCTGGCCGGCGGCGGTTCGCTCCACGCGGGCGACAACCTGCGCAGGCTGGCCGAGCGGCTGCAGGCGCCTGTGATCACCACGCTCAACGGCAAGGCCGCCATTGCGGAAGACCACCCGCTCTCCCTGGGCTCCAACATAAGATTGCCCCGTGCCCAGCAGCTGGCCGATGACGCGGACGTGCTTCTGGTCATCGGCTCCAAGGTGGGCGAGGCGGAAATGTGGGGCGGCTCCGTCACTCCGCGCGGCGGCGTAATCCGCATCGACATCCTTGGCACCCAACTGGATAAGAACATTCCGGCGGACATCGGGCTGGTAGGCGACGCCGCCGCCGTCGTGCCCCAGCTGCTGGCAGAACTCGACGGGCATCGGGCCCCGGTGGCCGACTTCGCCGCCCTGCGGACCGAACTCGAGGAGCAGGCCCGCGCCCTCTCGCCCGAGCTCGCCGCGGTCAGCGAGACCATCGCCGCCAACGTGGCGGCAGACGCAATCATCGGCGGGGACTCCTCCCAGATCACCTACTTCGGGACGTCGTCGTTCATCCCGCAGCAGCAGCCGCACAGCCTGCTCTACACCCCCGCGTATGCCACCCTCGGCTACGGCCTGCCGGCGTCGATCGGCGCCAAGATCGCCGCGCCGGACCGCCAAGTGGTGTGTGTGGCGGGCGACGGGGCCCTGATGTTCGCCATCCAGGAACTCATCACCGCTGTGGAACAGGGACTGGACCTGACCGTGGTCTGCGTGGACAACGGCGGCTACGCGGAAATCCGGCAAAATGAACGCGACCGTGGCATGGAGCCCGTGGGCGTCAACCTGTCCCAGCCCAACTGGCCTGCCCTGGCTGATGCCTTCGGCGGACGCGGCCAGCGCGCTGCGACCCTCGCTGAGCTCGGCGACGCCCTGCGCTCCGCCTCGGCCGACGGCGGCCTGCAGCTCATCCATGTCCCGCTCGCCGAAATCGCCGCGAGTCTCTAACTACTGCACCTGAAGGAACACTCATGACGGAAGTACTCTCCGGTCAGGCCGCTGGTCCGGCCGGTCTGACAGACGAAGCCAAAGCCACCGCCCGGGTCTGGATCGACGCCAATATGGGTCGGCTGAGCCAATGGCACCGGCACATCTGGGAGCTGGCCGAGCCCGCGTGGCGTGAGTTCCAGTCCGCTGCCTGGTACGTGGACCGTCTCCGTGCGGAAGGCTTCGCGGTAGAAGCCGGCAGCGGCGGCATGCCCACAGCCTTCGCCGCGGAATGGACCAACGGCCCGGGCCCGGTCCTGCTGACCTACGCCGAGTACGACGCCGTGCCCGGCAATTGCCAGGCCGCCGGCCACCAGCAGGAACCGCGCGACGGCCTCAGCGAATTCGCCCCGGGCCATACAGACCCGCATTCGGCGCTGGGCATCTCCACCCTGGCCGGGCTGCTGGCCACCAAGCACGCCATGGAGGTGTATGGGATTTCGGGCACGCTGAAGTACACCGGGGAACCGGCCGAAAAGGTCCAGGGCTCCAAAGTGGTGCACGGCCTGCGCGGCTACTACGACGGCGTGGATGCCATTGTCAGCTTCCACCCCTTCTACATGCTGCCGCTATGCAACACCGCCCGCTGGGATACCCAGTGCGGCAGTTACTACAGCAAGGTCTACACCTTCGTGTGCGACCAGCCCGAAACCTGGCAGCTCTCCGCCAACCCCAACTCCCCCATTCCCGCCTCGCACTCCGCGGCCCGCGCGCCGGGAGCCAACGTCGCCCTGATGAGCATGTACTCGTCGTCGCGAATCATGCAGGATGCCATGCTGCCCAGCTTCGGCGGCTGGTCTCTCTCCGACGCCATCTTTACCCAGGGTCAAGCCACCGCCGACAACCTGCCGGCGCGGATAGCACAGATCCAGTACTCCTGGCGCTGTCCCACCATCGAAATGGCCGAACACGTCCTTACCGTGCTGGACCGTAACGCCGAGCATGCCGCCGCAATGGCCCACTGCCGGTTGGAAACCACGTGGGTGGCGCGGAACCGGCCGGGACGGACCAACCACGTGCTGGCCCAAACGCTCTACGGCAACCTCGAAGCTGTCGGCGCCCCAAGCTATGGACCGGACGCCGTCGCGGCCGCGCAGAACATCCAGCAGAACCTCGGCCTCGAGCCATTGGACAAGCCGTTCCTTGACGAGTGCGAACAGCTGATCACGCCGCAGGACGCGGAGGCGGCGCTGCGCGAGCACATGGCGCCATGGCAGAAAAACTGGACCAGTGACGACTACGTAGAGATGACGCACTACGCTCCCACGGTCCGGTTCTATGTCTCCCGTCCCGCACTCAAACCCGCCCCGGGCCAGGGCGCCTACCCCGGCTGGGTTATGAACGCCCTCGGCGGCATACCGGAAACCATTGATCCCACCATCGAGACCGCCGGCAAGACGATTACCGGCACCTTTATTGACCTGCTTACCCGACCCGATGTCCTGGCCGACGCCCGGACCGAATTTGATCGCCGGGTGGCAGAAGATCCCATGCCGGCTCTGCTGGAACCGGACTTTATGCCACCTACCGAGCTGGCCTGGCCGGACTACTCCACGGACACCAGCGGCTCACGCGTCTGGCATCCGAAGTCCATCTAGATAACGACGACGGGTGGTTGCGTTTTATACGCAACCACCCGTCGTCGTGTTGCGGATAATCCGAAGAAAAGCTAAGCGTTTGTCATCCGCCTCCCGCCAGCAGCCGGTGCCGTTGCGCCTGATCGGTGGCGAGATCAATACAGGTCCACGCCATGCCAAGGGCACCGTCCCGAACCGCCTGGTCGCCGGCACGGGAGATGGCGAAGTCTGCGAATTCGGCGCTGTGGATCGGCGGGCAGTCATCGCCGAGTCCGATCATGGGATGGATCGACGGAAAGTACTGCGACACGTTACCCATGTCCGTCGATCCGGCCAACAGCGCTTCCTCGCGAGGACTCCTGCCCAGCGCCCTGGCATTGGCGTTATACAAGTCGGCCATAGGACCGTCGGTCTTGAGGTTTGCGAAGCTGTGGCCCGTCTGGTCGATTTCCAGCTGGCAGCCGCTGGCAACCGCACCTGCTTCAAGGCAGCGGTGGAGGACATTGGTTACCTGGTCAAGGGACTCCATCGAGTCCGCGCGTACCATCCATTCGCCGGTGGCCTTGTCGGGGATGACGTTGGGTGCGGAGCCCGCGTTGAGCACGTAGCCGTGGATTTGCTGGTTCGGTTTCAGCTGTTGGCGGGCAAGACCGATGGCGGCCAAGGCGACCGTCAGGGCGTCGAGTGCATTGATACCCTCATGGGGTGCCGCGGATGCGTGGGCGCTCCGGCCACGGAAGGTGGCCCTGTAGCCGGAGCATGCGTATGGCCTCATCGCGGACTCGTCATGCGCGTTTGGGTGGACCATCATCGCGGCATGGGTTCCGTCGAAGTCACCCTGCTGGAGCATGATGATCTTGCCTCCCGCAGTTTCTTCAGCAGGCGTTCCCAGCAAGCGGACGGTCACGCCAAGCTCGTCGGCCAGCGGAGCCAAGGCCGTGAACGCACCGAGGGCTGCGGCGGCGATGATGTTGTGCCCGCACGCGTGCCCGATCCCGGGGAGCGCGTCATACTCCGCGCAGATGGTTAGGACGAGTCCGCCATGTCCGGCCTCGGCCCGCACGGCGGTGGGAAGTTCACCCAGTCCGTGCTCTATGCGTGCTTGGTCGAGTGCTTCCAGCTCGGCCACCAGCCAAGCAGAGGCTTTGACCTCCTCTAATCCAATCTCCGGACTGCCATGGAGTCGATGGCTGAAGTCGACAATCCGGTCCAGTCCCGCCTCTAGCGCCGCCTCGGCCCGCTGCTTCAGGGTATCCACCGTGCTCATGCCGTGGCTCCCTGGATGCTCTCCGCGATGGCCAGTCCGAGGCGCCGGACGCCTTCCCGCAGCCGTTCAGGCCTCTCGAAGGAGAACGCGATGCGCAGCTGGTTGCCACCGTCCCCGTCGGAATAGAAAGCGCTGCCGGGCACAAATACAACCTTGTGGCCGATCGCCCGGTGCATCACGTCTTCACCGGATATGCCCTCGGGAAGGGTCACCCAGGTGAAGAAGCCTCCGGTGGGTTCAGTCCAGGTGGTGCCGGCTGGCGTGAAGTCCGCAAGCGCTGTCATCGTGGCCTCACAGCGGTCCCGGTAGAGGTCCGCGGCTGTGGCCAAGGTTTGGCGCCAGTCGGTTTGGCGCAGGTACTCCTGCACAAGCATCTGGCTCAGAACAGAGGGGCAAATGGTGGTCGCTTCGGAGGCCAGTTGCAGTTGCCGGCGCACGCCATCGGGCACTACCGCCCAGCCCACACGAACCCCTGGGGAGAAAATCTTGGAAAAGGAACCGAGGTAGAACACGTTCTCCGGGTCCAGCTGGTGGAGGCTCGGCAGGTAGAGGCCATCGAAGCTGAGCATGCCATAAGGATTGTCTTCGATGATGGCCAGCCCCGCCGCCCTGCAGATACGGACGACGTCCGCCCGCCGCCCTGCAGAGAGGGTGACGCCGGAGGGATTATGGAAGTTGGGGATGGTGTAGAGCAGCTTGACCCGTTTGCCCTCGGCAGCCAGCTCGCCTATTTTCCGCTCAAGTTCCCCGGGTATCAGGCCGTCGTCGTCCATGGGGACATGAACCACGTCGGCCTGGAGACCGTCGAAGACGCTGATGGCGCCAACGTACGTAGGGCCCTCGGCAAGGATGACGTCCCCCGGATCGCAAAAGAGCTTGACCAGCAGTTCAAGCGCCATCTGGGACCCCGCAGTTACCTGCACGTTGGCGGGAAGTGCCGGGTTTCCTTCGGCCGCCATGACCGAGCAGATGAGCTCCTGCAACTCCCTGGTCCCGCCGCCCCCGCCATACTGCAGCGCGTCCAAGCCCTGGGTGCGGACCAGCTCGGCCGCCGTATCCGCGAGCGCGTCGAGATGCAGGACGCTCAGGTCCGGATTGCCGCCGGCCAGGGAAATCATCCCCGGCTGCATGGAGATGTCGAAGACCTCGCGCACGGGCGACGGTTTGTAGCCGGAGGCACGAGCTGCGAACAGGTCCGCTGCCCTGAAGGACGGAAAGGAGGTGATGGTCATGAACTTCCTCGTTCTGTTGGCGTTGCGCAAAAGTGGAATCGGCTGGGAATAGCGGCTGGTCAGTGTTCTGCTGCGCAGGCGAGCGTGGACTCCCATGCGGATGTATCAACGCCCAGTTCGGCGGCGGCAAAGCGATAGAGCAAGCGCCGCATGTCCTCGGGGCTACTCCCGTAGGTTCCGTTCACGGTCTGGATGGCGAGACCGTCGACGACGGCGAGCAGAAGCCGGGCCGCGTCCTCGGGGTCATGGACGGGATTGATGCTGCCCTCGGCAACCGCTTCCTCCAGGACGTCCAGGAAGAACTTGCGCCACAACTCGAGAATGGTGTTGACCTCTTGCCGCATGGCCGGGTCCTTATGCGATGCGGCGTACAGCTCGAGCCAGAAGCCCCACGCGTCCGCGAAGGACCTGTCCCCTTCCACGGAGAACGTCAGCAGGTCACGGATCTTAGCCAACGCGTTCGCGCCGCGGGAGGCGATCTCGCGCCATTCCTCTTCGGCTTCGTGGATCCGGTGGTCGATGGTCGCCAGGATCAGTCGGTCCCTCGTACGAAAGTAATGCTGGATCATGCCGATGCTGAAACCGCTCGCCTCCGAGACCGCGGCAAAGGAGCAGCCGTCAACCCCTGAATTCGAGATGATGGCAGCTGTGTGGTTGACGATGGCCAGCCGGCGCTCTGCGATCGCTTCGTCCGTCACGGCATGTTTAATTCTTGATCCGCCCACCGCTTACTCCTTCTGATTGCACTTCCGCTGTGGCCGGCAGGAGGTCCCGTGCAGGCATGTCTTCAAAATAATCCTTGACAGTGATACGTGCCACTCCAATAATAAGTTGAACATATTGAAGTTATCAACACTTCTCTTAAACTCTTCGCCAATGGAAGGCGCACCATGAACACGATGTTCCGGAACTCTTGCCTCACGGTCACCGCACTCGCGTTGATGGCAGGTGTTACAGCCTGCACAAACTCCGAGAGCGCTGCCTCGTCCGGCGGTGAAGGCGCCAGCCAAGCTGCAGGGCCGGTGCTGGGCGCAGGCGGCCAGGAGGCGGCGCAGGCCGTGGAAGAAGACCCCGCCGTCAGCGCACTCGTCCCGCAGGACCTCAAGGACAAAGGGACCATGGAGCTGGTGACGGATCCGACCTACGCACCCATTGACTTCACCGACGACAAGGGCAACATCGTCGGACTGGAACCGGACATGGCTCTGGCCGCTGCCAAGAAGATGGGCCTGGACATCACGATCAATAAGGGAGATTTCAACGGCATCCTCGCCGGCATCGAGGCAGAGCGGTACGACGCCTCCTGGGCGGCATTCTCCATCACCCCGGAACGTCAAGAACGGGTCACCATGGTCAGCTACATGCAAGGGGGCACCTCGGTCATGGTTACGAAGGACAATCCCGACGGCATCGCTTCGGTCCTGGATCTATGCGGCAAGACGGTCGCCGCCCAGACCGGCACCACCCAGGCCCTGAGCGTCTTGCCGAGCTTCCAGGAAGAGTGCAAGAAGGCCGGGAAGGAAGAGGTTACAGAGCTGGTGCTCCCCCAGCAGGACAATGTGAACCAGGCAGTGGCAACCGGCCGAGCGTCAGCAATGGCAGCCGACGGCGCACTGATCGCCTACTATTCGCAACTGCAGCCCGATGTCTTCGCCGCCGTCGAGGACATCCTCGTCGAACCATCGCTGGCCGGCGTCGTCGTGAACCAGAAGGACAAGGAGCTTGCGGACGCTTTCAAGGCCGCCATCGACTCGTTGATCGCCGACGGCACCTACACGGAGATCATGGAGGCCTGGAGCCTGGGCAACACCGCAGTGGAAGAGTCCCAGATCAACCCCGCCAAGTGAGCCGGACAAATCAGGAAGGCCAGGCCCAGACATCATGACCATGGAACGAACGAGCAAGCCCGCCCCGGCATCCGGGTTGCCTGGCACAGACATCGACTACCTCGCGCTAACCGGTAAACCGGTGCTGAGGCGGAAGCGGCCCGGGCAGGTGGTGGCAATCATCGCCGTCGCATTCTGCATCCTCATCGCGGGCATCACGCTGGTTACCAACCCGGGCTTCGGCTGGGATGTGGTAGCCCGGTACTTCTTCGACACCAGGATCCTCGGCGGTCTGCTGACCACGCTGCAGCTGACTTTCATCGCCATGGCCATCGGGTTTGTTGTCGGGCTGCTGGTCGCGGTCATGCGGATGAGCGATAACTGGCTCCTAGCCGGTGTCGCGGGAGCGTATGTGTGGTTCTTCCGCGGGACCCCGTTGTTGGTGCAGCTGCTCTTTTGGGGCTTCGCCGCGGCACTCTTCCCGAAGATCGGGATCGGCATCCCCTTCATCGGACCGAACTTCGTCGAGTGGAACACCAATGACGTCATTTCCCTCATGACTGCGGCCATCCTCGGCCTCGGTCTGAACGAGGGAGCTTACATGGCCGAGATCGTCCGCGCCGGCCTGCTCAGCGTCCCGCATGGCCAGACTGAAGCCAGCCGGGCCATGGGCTTCAGCAAGATGTCCACGCTGTGGCACGTAGTGATTCCGCAGGCCATGAAGGTGATCATTCCGCCGGTGGGCAACAACGTGATCTCCATGCTGAAAACCACCTCGCTGGTCATCGTCATCGGGGTGGGTGACCTGCTATACAACACCCAGCAGATCTACGCCCAGAACCTGCGCCAGATTCCGCTGCTGATCGTCGCCAGCATCTGGTACATCATCCTCACCACCATCCTGACGTACTTCCAGGGCAAGCTGGAAAAGCGCTATTCGAAAGGCAACTTCCTCATTGCCGGAAAGGCGGCCCGCTGATGGCAACCGTCGAATTCCTCAACGTCCACAAAAGTTTCGGAGACGTGGAAGTACTCAAAGGCATCAACCTCACCGTCCAGCCGCAGCAGGTGGTCTGCTTGATCGGCCCGTCCGGTTCCGGCAAATCCACTCTGCTGCGCTGCGTGAACCACCTGGAGATGACCACGGCCGGCGCCATCCTGGTGGACGGACGGATGATCGGCTATGACGTTAAGGGCGATCAGTTGATGGAAGCCCGGCAAAGCGAAATCAACAAGCGCCGGTCGAAAATCGGCATGGTCTTCCAGAACTTCAACCTGTTCGGCCACATGACTGCGCTGGAGAATGTCATGCACGGCCCGCTGAAGCTGCTCAAGACCCCACGGGCCGAGGCGGAGGCGAAGGCACGCGATTTGCTGGGCAAGGTGGGCTTGGCCGACAAAGTCAGAAACTATCCGTCCCAGCTCTCCGGCGGCCAGCAGCAGCGCGTTGCCATCGCCCGGGCCCTGTCCATGGACCCTGACGTGATGCTCTTCGACGAGCCGACGTCCGCGCTAGACCCGGAACTGGTGGGCGAGGTGCTGGAGGTCATGAAGAAGCTGGCGCGTTCGGGCATGACGATGATCGTGGTTACCCATGAGATGGGATTCGCCCGCGAAGTAGCAGACGTGGTCGCGTTCATGGATAACGGCGTCATCGTGGAGCAGGGGGCACCGAACGAAGTCCTGCTCCACCCGCAGCACGAGCGGACCCGGAGTTTCCTGGCCCGCGTCTCCTGAGACCCGGGGCAAGCATTTTCGAGAACAACGACGGCGGGTGGTTTCCCATGCAACCACCCGCCGGCCCGCCCGTTCTGCCTGTTTATGACGAGGGCTCGTCACGCGACCACATCACACTCGCTCACGGTGAGTTCGGCAAGGATGTCAGTATCCACCTCGACGCCGAGGCCGGGGCGTTCGGTGATCTGGACGTCGGGAAGAACGTACTGCAGGTCCCCCGGTTCCTTCGCGAATTTCATCGGACCTGATAGTTCAGTGGAAACGATGTTGGGGTGGCTAAGTGCCAGATGGAACCCTGCAGCCGAAGCGATGCTGGTCTCCAGCATGGAACCGATCTGCACTTTGAGTCCCCCGAGTTCAGCCTGCGTCGCCAAACGGTGGCAGGGCGTGATGCCCCCGCTCTTCATGAGTTTCAGGTTGACCATGTCCACCGAGCGGTCGCGGACGAACCGTGCCAGATCGTCGACATCCACCACGGATTCGTCGGCCATGAGCCGTGCGCTCGTGTCCTGGCGGAGCAATCGGAATCCATCGATGTCGTCAGCAAGGATTGGCTGCTCTATCCAATCGATACCGAACGGCTCAAGGGCCCGGATCATGACGCGCGCCGTAGCGGGATCGCCCCACCCCTGGTTCGCGTCCACCCGGATTGCCAGATCGGCCCCAATTGCCGACCGCACGGCCCGCACGCGTTCGATATCCTGCCCGTCGCCGCTGCCGAGCTTCATCTTGAGGTGCCGGTAGCCCTCGCTCCGTGCCTGAACCGCCTGTTCGGCGAGCACTTCAGGCTCCAGGATGCTCATCACCCTGGCGATCGACGGCTGCTCTGCCCTGCGGCCGCCCAAGAGTGCGTAGATCGGGCGCCCAGCCGCCTTGCCGGCCAGATCCCAACAGGCAATGTCGACCGCAGCCTTCGCCGCACCGCATCCCCTGAGAACTTGGTCGAGCCGCTGATGGATGGCCGTGATGTCCCGCGGATCCATCCCGAGGATGGCCGGAACCAACTCGGTCTTGAGGGCTTCGACCGTTCCGGTCGGCGTTTCTCCGGTGATATGTCCATCCGGAACGCTCTCGCCGTAGCCCACCAAACCGTCGTCGGTCTCAAGGGTCAGGATGATGCTCGGCATTGAGCCGTAGGTGGCATAAGAAACCACAAAGGGTTCCAACAGCGGAACATCGATGAGCGCGATGGTGGCGCGGGAGATTTTCATTTGGAACTCGCAATTCAAGAGAGGGATAGGGATGGGATTGTCACGGACGTTCGAGGCACGGCCCGGCTACATGACGCTGTCGAGGAACGCGATGGTCCGCGGATGCTGCGGGTTATCCAACACCGCTGCCGGCGCACCCGATTCCACCACCACGCCGCCATCCATAAAGACGACATTGTCCGCGGCGCTGCGGGCGAAACCGATCTCATGGGTAACCACAATCATGGTCATCCCGTCGGCGGCGAGTGTCCGCATCACGTCGAGGACATCGCCGACAAGCTCTGGGTCCAGTGCGCTCGTTGGCTCGTCGAACAGCAACAGCTGGGGGTCCATGGCAAGCGCCCGGGCAATCGCGACCCGCTGCTGCTGGCCGCCAGAAAGCTGCGCCGGATACGCCTTTGCCAGGTGCGCCAGACCCACCCGGTCCAGCAACTCCATTCCGCGCTTGAGCGCCTGCTGCTTCGGCACCTTCTTCACTCCCACGGGAGCGGCCCAGATGTTCTCAAGGGCGCTCATGTGCGGGAACAGGTTGAAGCGCTGGAACACCATGCCGATGCTGCGGCGTTGCCGGGCGACTTCACGCGGATTCATTTCGAAAACCCGCTCCTGGCGCTGGGCGTAGCCGATCAGTTCGCCGGCCACGGAGATGCGTCCGCCGTCGATCCTTTCCAGATGGTTGATGCAGCGCAGGAACGTGGACTTGCCCGAGCCGGAGGGGCCCAGGAGGCACATGACCTCGCCGGCGTTGACGGTCAGCGAGATGCCTTTCAGCACCTCCACGCTGCCGTACTGCTTGCGGACGTTGCTTGCGACCAGCAGCGGTGTCGTCGCCGCGGAGCCGGGCATGGACCGTTGGGTTGCGAGGGCGTCAGTCATTGACCGGTCCTTTCGATTCTGGCTGCTTGCCTTTGCGGAACGAGGACACAATCCGGCCCAACGGCGTGGGGCCCGCTTGGCGCGCATTCCCACGGCCATAGTGCCGTTCCAGGTAGTACTGCGGCACGGACAGCACCGAGGTCAGGAACAAGTACCAGCAACTAACGACGACGAGCAGTTCCACCTGGCGGAGGTTTTGCGAGGAGATCTGGGTGGCCACGGTGTAGAGCTCAAGAACCGCGATGACGGACAGCAGGGACGTGTTCTTCAGCATCGAGATGGTTTCGTTGCCCATCGGCGGAATGATCACGCGCATCGCCTGAGGCAGCACCACCCGGAAGAGGGTGAATGCCGGAGACATTCCGAGCGAGGCCGCGGCCTCATGCTGGCCCGCATCCACCGAAACCAGCCCGCCCCGGATGATCTCCGCCGAATACGCCGCCTGGTTCAGAGTCATGGCCAGCAGCCCGGCGGTGAATGCCGGTACCAGCGTGTTGGTGTCTACCGAGAACACCGTGAAGTCCGTGAACGGGACGCCCAGGGATATCTGCGAATACAGCAGCCCCAGGTATCCCCAAAAGACGATCTGGATCAGCAGCGGGGTACCGCGGAATACCCAGACGTAGAACCAGGCGAAGGCATTCATCACCGGGTTCTTCGACAGGCGCATCACCGCCAGCAGCACGCCGAGGACCGTGGAGACGAGCATGGAAACAACGGTCACCACCAGGGTGAGGCCGATTCCGCTGAGGATCCGCGGGTGGAAAACGTAGCTGCCGATGGTGGCGTGGTCGATATTGGGGTTGGTCCACAGGGACGAGAAGAGGGCGACAAACCCCAGGGCCAGTGCCCCCGCAACGATCCACCGCCACGGATGCCGCAACGGAACAGCGACGACGTCGTCAGCTGTGCTGGCGGTGGTGTTCCCCGTTTCTCCAACATGCGGGGTGGGGAGGGTGCTCACCGGCTTCATGGTTTGGTTCCGCCCAAGTTGAGCCCGGTTTCCTTTACCGTGTAATCGGACAGGTCGTACTTCGCCAGGATCTCGTCATAGGTGCCGTCGGCGATGACCGCCTCGAGGGCTGCGAGGATGGCCTGGCTCAGTTCCTTGTCCTCCTTGAGGATGCCGATCCCGGTGTAGACGGGGTTGTAGCCGGCCGGATTCGCGGGGTCCTTCACGATGTCGAAGATCTTGCCGTCCCCAGCGGTCTTCGCGGCATAGGCTGCCACCGCTGAATCGACGACGTCGGCGGAGGCCTTGCCGGAGCGGACGGCTGTCTGCACATCGGTTTCCAGGGGGAGCTCGGCAACGTTCACAGGCTCGGAGCCCTTGTCCTTGCACTGCTGGTCGTAGCTGCGGAGGATCTCCCCCTGCACTGTCGCCTTCTGCACGGCCACGTTCTTGCCACATAGATCGAGAACGGTGGTGATGCTCTCCGGATTGCCCTCCGGGACCAGGATGGAGAATCCGGCGTGGAGGTAATCCACGAAGTCCAGGGTCTCCTGCCGCTCAACCGTGTCGTTCATGCCGGACATGATGATGTCGTTCTTGCCGGACTGCAGGGACGGAATGATGCTGTCGAACGCCTGCGTCTGCAGTTCCAGCCGCACGCCGAGCTTGGCGCCCATCGCCTGGGCAAGGTCGTAGTCCAGGCCCGTGAGTTGCTGGTTTTCATCGAACATCTCCAGCGGCGGATAGGGAATGTCCGATGCCACCTTTATCACTCCGGCCGATTTGTATTCCTCCGGCAGGGCCGCTGCGGCGGCGGGGTCGATGTTGGCCGTGGAGATTGGCTGCGGCTCCGCGGCCGGCGCGGCTCCTCCTGCACACCCGGTGAGTCCGACGAGGAGGCTCAGGCTTGCGACGCCGAGGACGTGGCGCACGGAAACTGCTCGATTTTTGTGGCGCATTGTTTACTCCTGGTGTTGGGTGTAGGTCAGGCCTGGCTGGTTTTGGACAGCCGGTACCAGCCGGTCCGGGTGACTCCGGTGGCGCGGTAGCCGGAGGCGAAGGCGGATTCGAAGATCCCGCGGATCGTCAACCGCCATTGGCTGGCTTCACCGGGATTCGCGGCACGCAAGGCGACGATGTCCTGCGGTGCACGGCACCAGAGGTTGCCCGGGGTTTCGCGGAGCAGTGGTCCGGAGTCGGGCCCGTATTCGAGGATGCTGACCAGGTCCGCTTCGGGCAGCTGCGGTTCTTCGACTGAGCCTTCGCTGCAGTTGATGCTTCGGGTGGAGGTCAGCGGCCAGACGGCGACGAGCCGGTCGCTTTCATCGTTGGCGTTGATGTCGTCCTGCATTTCGCCGTAGAAATCGCGGGCATATTCCGTGGCGTGGGCACCAAGTTTCGTGAGGTTGAAGCGGGCATTCCGGCTGACCAGAGGGTCGAAGGTCCACGTCATCGTGTCGATGCCGCGGGCCAGGGACCAGGCGCGCTGGTGTTGTTTGAGGGCGAAACCGACGCCCTTATCAGCCGTGCCGGGCAGGACGCCGGCGATCAGCGAATAGGTTGTTCTCCCTCCCGGGGAGACGATGCCAACAGCAGCGCCGCACAGCACGCCATCCGTCCTGTAGGCGGCGGAAACATTGCAGCCGGCGTGGGAGATGCTTCGCAGGAGATCGAAGGGAACGGGCGCACCGTGGGGAGACATTCCCCAGATGGAGATGAGCAACTCTTCAACGTCCCGGAGTCTTTCCCGATCGTGTTCATCGACGACCCGGACGCCGGCTCTAGCGGCGGCAGTGGCCGCCGCTTCCTCGGCGTGCGGTGCTGCCGGGCTAGCTTCAACTGTAAGTGACATGGCTCAACTATGGTCTGAAGTAAGGCGTCATGACTTCAGTGCCCGGCACCAACCTTGAGGGTTTGTCTTGTGGCCCAGCACATACCCCAGGTAATGTGCACGTGGTGGCCACCCTCGCGAAAACCCCGGACAGCATCGACTTGTCCGACCTCCTGCAAGTATTGGAGCGTTCCGGGCTGCTAGTCCGTTCGTACGGCAACGCCCCCAAGTTGTCCCTAACCAGCCCGGCTCTCTACGATTCGCTCGCACCCCTCGAAGGATTCCGTGGAGAAATCCTGCTTGGGATCGGCCTCCATCCCGCAGATCCAAGAACTAACGACGTCGTCCGGAGCGCCGCGAGCGCTGGTTTCGGCGCCGTCGTCTTGAAGCAGCTCTCCCAGAACATCGACGAACTCGTCGATACTGCCGTCGAAGCCGGCATCGCGCTGCTGGTGGTGGACGACGCCGTCGGCTGGCGGCAGCTCTACGCCCTCCTGGAATCGGCGCTGAGTACCGCGGCAGAAACCAGCAGGTCGCCCTCGCCGTTGGGGGCAGGTGACCTGTTTGCCTTGGCCAATGCCATCGCAGCCATGGTCGGCGGCGCCACCACCATCGAAAATCTCCAGGAACAGGTACTGGCCTACTCGGCCCTCCCCGACCAGCCCATCGACGAGGACCGACGGAACGGAATCCTGGGGCGACAAGTTCCCTACCTGCCGGAAAACGCCGAGCAGTACGCCTCCGTGTTCCAATCTCGCGGCGCAGTGCATATCAAGGGGATCGGCACCGCATTGGACCGTTTGGCTATCGCCGTCCGGGCAGGGAATCAACCGCTGGGTTCCATCTGGGTTGTCGACGCTGACGGAGACCTGGATTCCGACGCGGAGCAGGCACTGGAGCGCGCCGCCGATATCGCCGCCCTGCACATGTTGCGTGCCCGCAGCGCCAACGATCTCGCCCGGCAGCAACGGGCAGAACTCCTCCGCCGGCTCCTCGAAGGCGGCGACGACGTCCAACTCATTGCGGAACAGCTCGGGCTGAAGCCGTCTGGCCCCTTCGTCGTCGCCGCTTTCCAACCGGAACTCAGGCAAACCGACGAAATCTCCCTGCTCCGCATCGTAGACCTTGTCACCACACAATGTGAGTCCTACCGGCAAGGCGCCCACTGCGTACTCATCGGCACCACCATCTACGCCCTTTTCACCGACGCCGCTGCCTCAGCCCTCAACTCCATCGAGACTCTGGCACGCCGGCTGATTGAGCGGTCCGCCGCCACCCTGCCGGTCCGGCTTCGGGCGTCGACCGGCTCTGCGACGGCGACCGTCGCTGGCATCAGCCGTTCACGGCATGACGCAGACCTCGTCCTGTTGATGCTCGCTTCAGGCCGTAGCGTCGGTGCCTACGCCAGCGCCCAGGAAGTACGCAGCCGCCTGACCCTACTTGAGCTCGCGGCACAGTTCCGGAAAACCCCGCGTCTCATGTCCCCGGCCGCAACGAGGATGCTGGAGTTCGATGCCAAATCCGGCACCGAGTACGCCACGACGCTGCGTACCTACCTCGATTTCTCCCGTGACTCCGCCAAAACTGCCGCCGCGCTTTCGCTGCACCAGAACACCCTGCGCTATCGTCTACGGCGCCTCAGCGAACTTTTTGGCATCGACCTGGACCAGCCCGAAGACACCCTGGTTCTATGGCTCAGCCTGCACCTGCACGAGTTGCTCTGAGGCGTGCCGAAGCAATCCGTTTGACCACCTTGCTTCGAATACAAGGCATGACCGCAACACCAGCCATCCGTGTTGGCATCGCCGATTCCATGGAATTGGCCTTGGCACGTCGTTCTGCCGCGGAGACGCTCACAGACCTTGCGCGGGCCTGGCGCGATCCCATACCGGAGGCCGTGGTGGCCGCGGCAAGGAGACACTTAGCTGTGGCCGAAAACTGGGCTAAGCTCCGCTATGAAGCGCCTGAAGCAGAGTAGCTTCAAACTGTCTTCGCCCGGCAGCCTGTTATACCTAATCCTTAAATCGTCACTTCCTGCCAAGTGCATAACAGCCCGCTGCGCGGATTGGACATCCAAACCACCAATGGATCCACCGCAGGACGGCCTGAAGCGGACGACAGGGTGAGCTCCACCTACAGCCAGCAGATCAATCCTGCCTCCATCAGCCCGGGCAGACCGGGGCTCCGCTAACCGTCTCTCCCCCCTCCGGCCGCGGGACGGCAACCTTCTGGGTCTGGGCAACAACGGCTACACGGTCGACTTCATCCGGCAGAACAGGACGGTGAATGTCGGATCGATCAACCTGCGGTGGAACTACGACAAGTCCCGCCGAACGGCCCCGTTCAACGCCACTATGAGCGTCGACACGGTCAAAGTCGGCGGCAACCTGCCTACGATTGTCATTGTGACCTTCACGCAGGATCGCCAGCGGCGGCAACGGCCTTCGAAACGTCACCAACCCGGCCATGGTCTGGAACTGCAGCACGGCGGTCAACAACCTGCCCTCCACCATCGCTGTCAATGGAACTGGAGCTTTGTGCCTCTGCTTCTAAAGTGAAAGGTTGCCCGTAACGTTCGGCCATTAATCGAGTTACCTCTGCTTCCTTGTCGGCAGCGCCAAGGCCATGAACGGCTGGTGTAGAAGCGTCGTTGCCGACCTGACGCCAGAAGGCATCCACTCGGGCGTTCCACTTTTCACAGGCTTCTTGAAAGGGTTGGTGCCCTTCTTCCGACATGACTTCAAACCGCGCACCGCGGATCCTGCCGGCGACTTCGCGTCCGAGCTTCGGTCTAGTGACTCTGTCGGCACCGCCCGCCAGTACCAGCGTGGGCGCAGTGATCATATGAAGTCGATCCGCGGCGTCACGATTGGCGATGGCTTCGAGGAAAGTCAACATCTCAGCTGCCCCATGCTTGTGGGGAAAATTGAGTACGTCGCCAATGATCCGTTCCACGGTGCCGTCATTGTGCGCCCTCGCCGTATAGAGATATAAGTAAAGCGCTTCTAGAAATTCCCGCTCGCCCGGGGCCGTCTCAACCATCCAGCGTACACACCGGTCAAAAGTCCGCAGACAAATGTCAGGTACAAGCCACGTACTCTGCAGAATGAGACTGCGGACCAACTCCGGGTGCCGGATGGCCAGCTCCTGGGCGATGATGCTGCCCTCGGAAAAACCTGCAACGTGAGCAATTGGAATGCCCAGCGTACGGAGCAATCTTGCGGTGTCATCGGCCAGCATTTCCACGGTTAGCTTGCCGCCCAGCATCGCTGTCCTGCCTCCGCCGGGGCTATCGAATGCGGTTAGTCGGTAGCGGTCGGTCAACCGGTCCAGCTGGAACCGCCAGGACTCAACGGTGTCCCCTAAACCACCGATCAAGAGCACGTCCGGCCCTGTGCCGACCTGCTCGGTCCAGATCTTGTGGCTTCCAACCTGCACATGCTCGCCCATCATTTCCATCCTCTAGCCTAGGACAGGCGTTCCATTTTGAACGCTGACATTACCTACCCACAGGCACGCAGAGACGTACCCAGATTCGTGTTGCCGTTGATACGAATATGGCATCAGAATTACGACAGAGGATGACTGGTATTGGGCACCAGCTACCCTTTCCTGACGTGCTGTAGCAGCTCGCCACACAGATTCCCGGTCGCCCATTGGCCGGAACTTTCTCGTCCCGGTACTTGTCGACGTGTCCCACTTCGAACGGCGGACAGAAGTTAGGTCTGACCCGTGACCCTCCTTGAGGAATGCTTGGACGCGCGCATCAAACGCTTGGGACTGCTTTGAATACCCTGATAGTAGCCTTCGTTTGCGATACCCTCCGGATTAACAGCCGGTGTATCAGGGGCGCCAACTGCTCTTGCCGGTAGGCCGGGAGAGCTTGCAGAGACTCTGGCCCCAGCGACAGTCTGCAGCGGTTCAGCCGTTCTGTCTGAAGTCGGTGTATCCGCCCGGCCCTTCTCGTAATCGTGCAGGCCTTTGCTTAGGCCAAGCGGAAACAGCACGAGTTCCACGATCAGTGCCTTCCATGCGTAGGTGAAGTTCACTGCTTTGACCACATAGAGCGCCGGTATGCACATAAGTACATGCCAGAACGAGATTTTTCGACGTATGGAAGCGTAGATTAATGGCGGCATTAGAAGCGCGAACTCCGCACCGAAGAACCAAGCACCGGCGACAATTGGCGTCCACTGGAACACGAAGAGCCATATCAACGGCATAACATACCACAATGGAACAGTCAATATCTCCCAGACTGCGAGAAAAACCCACAACGCGAGCATGCGCTTTTTCTGCAAAAGTTCCCTACTGTGAATTCGGACGTTCTGGAAAAAGCCTGCCATCCATCGCCACACCTGCTTGCGCAAATACTTCATCGTGTCAGGGTCTGCAGCGTAAGCCACAGCATCGCCTACATACACCGCCCGTTTCCCGGCGATCTGTTGGCTCCAGGTGTAGTCCATATCCTCCACTATCGTCCGCTCGGGGAAGCCTCCGAAGTCGACTAAATCCTTGCGTCGGAATGCTGAATCGCATCCCGAGCAAACAACAGGAGAGTTCGCGGCGTTTTGGATAGGCCGATGCCAGTGAAAGCCAAACATGTACTCGATTGTGCGGCCGCGCTCGGTCATTGTGCGGGAGTTTTTGGTCAAGACGCAGCCTGCAGCGATGACCACTTCCGGATCAGCAAACGGTTCCTTGATGAGCGATACATAGTCAGGTGCAAGCACAGTATCTGCATCAACGGGCAGGACCAGGTCGGTCTTGCAGAAGGGGAGAGCGAAGTTTTGTGCGCGAGCCTTACTGCCAAGGTTTTGCGGCGGTGTCACCACAGTCACGCCATATGCCAAAGAGATCTCACGCGTTCGATCAGTGGATGCATCATTAGCCACGATAATTTCGTCAAAAGGTTCGGACTGATTCAACAATGCTTCTAATGTTTCGCCGATACCTTCCTCTTCGTTGTAGGCAGGAACGATCGCAGTAATTGTTGGGCCGCTCATGATATTCCGCGCCCTAGCCGGTGTTGCACGTTGGCTGCATGTTTAGCTCGGTGTGATTGGATACCCTTGATCGCTAGGGCGATAAGGCCTACCAAAGCGTAAATGGGCGTGCTGATATTGAGAGCTGGGATGTTCATTGTCTTTCCTTAGCCTGTCCGAATTTGCCCCTGAACGGCTGAGCCCCGGCACTCCCACAATGCGATTGTCATTGCAGGAGGAAGTCCAGCGATCACTGACAATCGGAAGCGGATTGGATGTTTCCGTTGCTGGAATCCGGGCCAATTGTCAGTGATAGTGCTGCAGTTCCAAAAAGGTATGGCAAATCGGAAGCGAAACATAGTGCTTTGAAAAAGGCGTCGTTGTGAGATCCGGTTTATGACGTAAGCCTGGCGCGACACGCCGCGAAGGACACGCGGAGTTAAACGAAGTAAAATACTTTCTTCAAATACCTTCTGCGGCGCAATATCGGCTGACGTATCGATTCATCCATTGCGCCGGGCTCATTGTTACGGGGATCTTATCGAAATGGTCAAAGCGCTACGCCTCTAAGCGCGTAATGGTCCGAAGCGCAATCCAAGAGACGCCAACCAAAGACGTTGGTAGATCCCAAATGTTGCCGGCCAGCCGCTTCTATTGGTTGCTTTAGTCCCCTATCAGCGCACTGACCTGCAGCACAAGGTTTTCGAAAGGTCGAGAAACTTACAGTGTCCGCGGTCGCCGATTCAAAGGTTTTCCTAGGCGGCTTCCGATAGGGGCAAGAACCAAACTGCAAGGAGCTCAAAATGAAACACTGGCTTATCCCCACTGCCGTGGTTGCAGGTCTCATCGCAACTGCGAGCCCAGTGTCTGCTGCCAATGGCGTAGCACCCATCAATGTCGGGGGAAGTGGCGACCTCGACGGCTTCTGCGACTTCGAGGTCGATTTCACGCTCACTGGAAAGTCCAAGGTGATTGAGACAGGCAACGAAAGAAGGATCATCACCTCCCCCGGTCAGAAGATCACCCTTACTGCAAACGGCAAGACCTTTACTTCTGTCATCACCGGGGTTCGCTTCGAACGCGACGTCGTTGTTAACGGTGAAACCATCATTGAAACGGAAGTGCGGGGACGCAACATCCTGACCAATCCTCTGCCCACACCAGAGAGCCCTGGGTCCGCGAGGCCCGGATTGTTCCTTGTGGTGGGCAACTTCAACTTTGCCGTCGATGAAGACGGCAACGAGGTGCGCGTATTTAATGCCGATGGCCCAGGCAAGGTTACGGACGTGTGCGCCGCCCTCTCATAAGGAGCTGTCACAGCACCTGTTCATTCGGTTCGCCATGGCGTGTGGCGGTCCTCCCGTACTGGTGACCGCCACATCCACGGCGCTTGGTCACCGGTTTAGGATCCGTGGCGCCGAAGTCCCGGCCGCCCGGGCCGATAATGATCCGGCAGGCGCTGACGCCGTACTAGTAAAGCGTGCCGTCGAGGTCTCCATCAAGGATCCGAACCGTCTTCGAAGCGCTGCCCTTTGACAACCGCGTCGATGACGCCTTGGGCCCATTCGAGGACTGCCTGGTCGGAGAGGTCGCGGCCGCCGATGCGGGAGGTTCGGGCTCGGGGATGAGGATGAAGTCGAGGTTCGGTTTGACCTGATAACCGGGGTACATGCGGTTCAGGCACATGGTCTTGGACTCGGCAGGGAGGGAGGCGAACTTGATGAAGCTGCCCTGCGGGTCACTTCAGTCAGGCCGGCCTCGCGGGCACCAACCCTGAAGCGCGCCACCGCGATGAGGTTCTGCGCGGGCAGCGGCGGTTCGCCGGAGCGGTTCGTTCTACGGACTCACCGAACGGGGCTGGCGTGCGACGACGAACTTATGCCGAGGAGGAGCGGCGCCGTTCCGCCTTGACTGTGGCAACAGGCACGGAAGTGCTGGGCTAGATCCTCATGGCGTTGGGAATCGCCGGTCTCGTGCTGCCGGGGCCGGGACTGTTCACCATCGCGGGCGGCCTGGCTGTGTTGTCACGGCACTATCCTTGGGCTACGCATCTGCTCGAACGGGTCAGATTCCGGGGCCTGAAGTAAGCGGGAAAGAAGGGTGCAAACATGGCCCGCGCATCGCTGCCAGCACTTTCAGCGGACTCATGGCGGTTGTTGCAGTGATTAACTGGATCGTCCAGCGGACCAGCCCGGGGCTGGTCGACATCCGGCGAGCAGTGGTTATCGCCAGTAGGATGGGCGTCGGACTGACCATGGTGGCCTCCGGGCTGATGGTGTTGCTCCTGCTTCTTTAATGCTTCGCAGGTTCCGTCGACCTCGACCGCACTCATATCTCGGCTAAGGCACCCTGGACCATGGGCCCGCTCACCGACCGGCTGACGCCGACCAGTAGAGGCGCACCGTCGAGACCATCCGTCGCGACGCCGCGTCAGCCAGCGAGGAGGTTTGACGACGCATTGTTGGCCAAACCAACGGTGAAGACCTGGGGCCCGCTCCGGATGACCCGTACCTGGTCCTTGGAGACGTTTGCCTTCAGCGCAACCTGGGCCACAGCAGCGTCCAAGGCCTCGATTGTGGTTGAACGGTCCCAAAGCTTGAGGGTCATGGAGTGCGATTCAAAGTTCATGCGACGTTGCTTTCTTTGATTGGTTTACCGCCTCCTCGCTGAGGCAGCGGCACCCACTCTATCCGGTTTGAGTCACTCCCCTACCTAAATTTCGTGTTCATGACCTTGACTGTGTCCGCGGCCGCTCCCTGAATTGTAGTGACGACGGGTGACCGGCACTTCCACCGACCATCCGCCGTACCCGTGGGACGAGACGATGATGATCATCGAGTTCAGCTGGACCGGCCAAACAGTTGAAGAAAGTCGTGCGGCCGCTGTCATGCGCGGTTTCACTCCTCCCCCACGCCGAAGCGCTACCCCTTGAACACGGCGTCGATGACTCCTTGGGCCCATTCGAGGACGGCCTGGTCGGCGAGGTCGCGGCCGCCGATGCGGGAGGTTTTCGGCTTGGGGATGAGGATGAAGTCGAGGTTGGGTTTGACCTGCGAGCCGGGGTACATGCGGTTCAGGCGCATGGTCTTGGACTCGGGCAGGGAGGCCGGGGCGAACTTGATGAAGTTGCCCTGCAGCGCCACGTCGGTCAGGCCGACCTCGCGGGCACCCACACGGAACCGTGCCACGGCAACGAGGTTCTGCACGGGCAGGGGCGGTTCGCCGTAGCGGTCGGTCAATTCCTCGACCACCTCGTCGATCCCCTCAAGCGTCGTGGCTGACGCAAGCTTTCGGTAAGCCTCGAGGCGCAGCCGCTCCCCCGGGACGTAGTCGTGCGGGAGGTGGGCATTGACGGGCAGTTCGATCTTCATCTCGGCGGCCTTCTCTTCGGCTTCACCGCGGTAGTCCGCCACGGCCTCGCCGACCAGCCTGATGTACAGGTCGAACCCGACGCCCTGGATGTGCCCGGACTGTTCGCCGCCGAGCAGGTTGCCGGCGCCGCGGATCTCGAGGTCCTTCAGAGCCAACTGCATGCCGGCGCCCAGCTCGTTATGCGAGGCCACGGCCTTGAGCCGTTCCAGTGCCACCTCGCCCAGCGGCTTCTCCGCCGGGTAGAGGAAGTAGGCGTAGGCCCGCTCGCGGCCACGGCCAACGCGGCCGCGCAGCTGGTGCAGCTGGGACAGGCCGTAGTTGTCCGCCCGGTCCACGATCAAGGTGTTGGCGTTGGAGATGTCCAGGCCGGTTTCGATGATGGTGGTGCAGACCAGCACGTCGAAGCGCTTCTCCCAGAAGTCCACGATGATCTGCTCGAGCTTGGATTCGCTCATCCGTCCGTGCGCCACTTCCACCCGGGCCTCGGGGACCAGCTCGCGGATGTGCGCGGCCGTCGCGTCGATCGAGGAGACGCGGTTGTGCACGAAGAACACCTGGCCCTCGCGCATTAGCTCGCGCCGGATCGCCGCGGAGGCCTGCTTGTCCGTGTACGGGCCCACGTACGTCAGGACCGGGTGCCGCTCTTCCGGCGGCGTGGCCAAGGTAGAAGTCTCGCGGATCCCGGTCAGCGACATCTCCAAGGTACGCGGAATCGGCGTCGCACTCATGGCTAGGACGTCCACATTGGTGCGCATCTTTTTCAGCGCCTCCTTGTGCTCCACGCCGAAGCGCTGCTCCTCGTCCACGATGACCAGGCCGAGATCCTTGAAGTCCACTTCTTTGGAGAGCAGCCGGTGCGTGCCGATGACCACGTCCACGGCGCCGTTCTTCACGCCCTCGATGGTCTCCTTGGATTCCTTGGCGGTCTGGAAGCGGGAGAGCGCCTTGACCCGGATGGGGAAGCCGCTGAACCGCTCGGAGAAGGTCTCGTAGTGCTGCTGCGAGAGCAGGGTGGTGGGCACCAGCAGCGCCACCTGCTTGCCGTCCTGGACCGCCTTGAATGCGGCGCGCACGGCGATCTCGGTCTTGCCGTAGCCCACGTCGCCGGAGACCAGGCGGTCCATGGGAATCTCGCGCTCCATGTCCTTCTTGACCTCGTTGATGGTGGTCAGCTGGTCCGGCGTCTCGATGTATGGGAACGCCTCCTCCAGCTCGCGCTGCCACGGGGTGTCCGGGGCGAAGGCGTGCCCGCGCGAGGCCATCCGCGCCGAGTACAGCCGGATGAGCTCGCCGGCGATCTCCTTGACCGCCTTGCGCGCTTTATTCTTGGTGTTCGCCCAGTCCGAGCCGCCCATCTTGGACAGCGCGGGGGCGTCTCCACCGACGTACCGGGTGACCTGGTCCAGCTGGTCCGTGGGCACAAACAGCCGGTCTCCCGGCGCCCCGCGCTTGGACGGCGCGTACTCCAGCACCAGGTATTCGCGCATCGTCTTGGTCGGTCCGGCCCCTGAGGAGCGCTGCAGCAGCTCCACGAACTTGCCCACGCCGTGCTGCTCGTGCACCACAAAGTCACCCGCGGTCAGCTGCAGAGGATCGACGGCGTTGCGGCGCTTCGAGGGCATCTTGCGCATGTCGCGGGTGCCGGCGGCGGAAGTCCGGCCCAGCAGGTCCGCCTCGGTGAGCAGGCCGAGTTTCAACCCATCGAAGACGAATCCCTTGCCCGCACTCGCCGTCGTAATTTCGATGATGCCCGGAGTCGGGCCGTCCTCGAGGGAGTCGACGCGGGTGGCGGGGATGTCATTGTCGTGGAAGAGTTCGGCGAGGCGCTGCGCGGGGCCGGGACCTTCGGTTGCGACGACGACGCGCCACTGGTCGCGGACGCGGCCGCCGATGAACTCCATCATTTCCGCCACGTCGCCCTGGTAGCCGCGGGGTTCGCGCGCGCTGACGGTCAGCGAGTCCACGTCCAGCACGGTTTCATCGTCCGGGTTGAAGGAGGTGATGGACCACCAGGAGACCTTGCGGTCCAGCGCGGTGGTGCGGGTGTCCGCCAAGGAGCGGAAGCTCGCCTCGTCCAGGTCCCCCTGCAGCGCCAGGTCCAACGGCGCGTCGCCGCCGTCGGACGCGGTGGCCCACGCCGCGGCGAGGAACTCCGCGTTGGTCGCTTCCAGGTCGTGGGCGCGGGCGCGCACCTTTTCCGGCTCAATCACGACGGCGAGGGAACCTTCCGGCAGCTCGCCGAGGAACGGGACCATGGCGTCCACCAGCACCGGGGCCAGCGACTCCATGCCCTCAACCGCAATGCCGCCGGCAATCTTCTCCAGCATGTCTGCCGCGGCCGGCATCTGGGACTTCAGCTTCGCCGCCCGGCTCATCACATCCGGGGTGATCAGCAGCTCGCGGCACGGCGGGGCGTACAGCGCGCTAGGGTGCTTGACGTTCTCGCCCGAGAGGCTGCGCTGGTCCGCCACCGCGAACCAGCGCATCTGGTCCACCTCGTCGCCGAAGAAATCGATGCGCACCGGATGGTCCTCGGTGGGCGGGAAGACATCGAGGATGCCGCCTCGCACCGCGAACTCGCCGCGGTGCGTGACCATGTCCACGCGCGCGTAGGCAGCATCGGCCAGCTGCCGGACCACGGATTCGAAGGACACTTCGTCCCCCACCTTGAGAGACACGGGCTTCAGCTCGCCCAGGCCCTTGACCAGCGGCTGCAGCACCGCGCGAACCGGTGCGATGACCACACGGAGCGGGCTGGCGGCGTCGTCGTACTTGAGCCGGCGCAGCACGGACAGGCGCCGGCCCACCGTGTCCGAGCGCGGGGAAAGCCGCTCGTGCGGGAGCGTCTCCCAGCTGGGGAACTCCTCGATGGACTCAGCCGGCAGGTAGCAGCGCAGCGCCGTGGCCAGATCCTCGGTCTCGCGCCCGGTGGCGGTGACCGCGAGAACGACGCCGGATTCCTGCCCCTCGACCATCTCCGCCAGCAGCGCGGCACGCAGGCCGGGAGGCGCGCCGATCTGCAGATCCTCGCTGCGCTCCCCCGCCGGCCGGGACGCGTAGAGCCGTACCCGCTCGAAGGACTTGTCTTCAGCGAGGGCAGTCCGCAGTCCGTTCAGGCTCATGGTCTTTCATCCTTACTCTTCCCCGGCAGGGCACAACACAAGTACCCGAAGTTCAGCAGAACTCCGGGGTCACGGGTAAGAGTTTACCGCCAACGACTGACGTTCAGAGCCGAGAGCCTGGACAGGGAATCAACAGCCTGAGTTTTGCCGGAATGCGGGCAGGCTCTTTCCCAGCGCTGCCCGCATCCCGTTTCAGCGCATTTCTGCGGAGACAGCTGCGAATGGTCCAGGCAAGGGGCGTCAGGACTGTGCCTCTGTAGGAATGCGCTGTCAGACAGTATTTGGCCAAGACCTCAAGGACAGCGCCTGCGCCACCTCAGGATTTACTCAAAATTCGGAGGTCAGCCCGCGCCGGTGACCTGATCCGGCTCAGCAGTTCGAATTTCTTGGCGTCGGGCTCTCCACCTCCGGCGGGACTACCGTTATGCTCGGTCGTGGGGCCGCTTCCGCCGGCGCCCGGCCGTAGCTACGAATGCTAAGGGGATTCCGGATTATGCGCGAAAAAGATGTATGGAACCGGGCGCTGGACTACGACTATGAGGGTCCGCGGGCCGAAGGTGACCGGGCACTATATGACTTGCTGATGCTGGACAACGTCGCCCAGAACGGTGGCCTGCTGCATGGGATCCAGGTTCTCGATGAGGATGAGCTCGCCAACGCCGTAGCGGGCTACCGCTGGTTCGGGCTCGATGCCCTCGCCGACGGCATCGTGTCGATCGCCGCTGAGGCAGCAGACATCGACGTCGATGACCCTGATAGCCTGGACGCGCAAAGCGAGCTGGAGGAGCGCGCGGACGACCTTTTCTTCGGCGAGCAAGGCAGCGACCTCCTGGGCCGGGCGTTCAACAAGAAGCTGGCCGATCAGCCGGACGCCTTCGCTGACCCGGCTCCTGTCAGCCGGTAGCTCCAGCCAGCTGAAGGGCTCCGGTTTCCGCGATGAGTCCAACAAACTGGGACGAGGTTCCCGACGGCGCCCGCAGCGGCGAATGGGCGGAGGTACCCGAAACCGGCTGGGGCATGCTCGCCGCCTGGGCAGCCGGCACCGAAAACGTCTGTAAGCTGCCTGCCGATGACACCGGGCGGGAAGTACGGGTCACGATTGAAACCGGCGGCGTCACCGAAACCCGGATGGCACCGTTCACGGTGCAAGACAGGCGGACCATTGACGAGAGTGTGGAGGACTATCTCCGGGACGCCGGCGTACCAGCACCGCCTCCCGGCTTCGTGTGGCTGATGCGGCTGCCGCCCGGCATCTCCTCGGAAGAGGCCCTGTCACACGAGATCAACCGAGGCATCACGGCGGCCGCCCCTGGAGCCGTGAGCCCGGCCGACATCGCATCGATCATGGTGCGGATCGTCGATGTGCTCTATGGGAGGGACTGAAGCCGGGGCATCCCCAGTATTGAGGACTAGGGTCCCCTAACACTGGTCAATCGGCTATGACAGGTACACACTGATTCCAGTGACAGCGTCCTCCGTTGGGGGCGGCCAGTCATCAGGCCGGGTGGCAACACCGGGAAACAGCGGCACTATGGAATGGCTTGAAGTGAGTTGGCTTGGGGAGGCCTGACTTCAGGCCATTTCGCCTTTTCGGGCCAAGCCCAGACAAGCTCTTCGGGAACGCTCCGAAGCCCGTCTGCCCACGGACAAAGCGCCCGTCGGCGGGGAGAACCGGTGGGTTCTCCTGCCTGAAAATTAGCCATTGTGTAGCGGTTTTTTGGCGCTTATCCTGATGCTAAGGGCAGGAGCTCGACATGGAAATTACCCTTTACGTCATCGTCCTCGTACTCGCCTTCACCCCTTTTGTGGTGGTGATGCTCGGCCCCAATTTGAGGGAAGACAAACCCGTTGCGAGGCGCCATCGGTCCGCTTCCAGCATGGCGGCTTCCCACCGGGCCAGGGCGAAAATGCTCCCGGAAGGGGTAGGGCTGCCACTCCCCCTGCCGCCGTCGGGTGCCGGCGGCAGAGCCAGCGCGCCAACGCGGGTGCGGCCATCCCGGCGGACTATACGGCCCAAGTTCCACCGACGTCCAAGAGGTCACGCCCCCGGAACATGATGAACGGGCTTCGGATCAGTACTGGCCGTCGTAGCTGTCCCGGAGACCTTGTGCTGTGAACTTCCAGCCCTCAACAAGTTCTGTCAGATCGTTCTCCGGAGTCGATTTGCCGAACTCATATGCCAGTTCAATTTCGGACTGCATGTAGACGGCCATGTCGTCGGCATAGGAGATCAGCGCCCGGATCTTCTCCGGCTCCAGTTTGGGCGGTTCCGGAGGGGGCGGCATCTCAATCATGCAACATCCTGTCAGCTGCCTTCCCGTAATAGCAGGTGTCGAGCCGGAGCCTGCGGGTTGGGAAACGTAGGCTCCGGCTCGACCGGCCGTCCCTTCGGGGGAAATCGTCGCTGTTGGGACGGATATACCTAGTGTCCAATCCATTCACCAGACCGGTAAGCCCCGGACGAGTCATCTGCACCCCTAGTTTTCGGGACCGCTGTGTCCGGCTGTTGCCTCCGGTACCGTCTCTTCATCGTTGAGCACGACCCTCACCGTGTGCAGGAGAGCAGAGGCTCGTCGGCGCCGCTATTCCCAGCGAAACTCCCACCTGCGATTTCATAGCCGTAGCGCCTCTGCCGGGGTTAGCATATGCCTGTGCATGTGCATTGAATCACACAAGCATGCGGAACCGTTTCACCCAGTGACTGCTTCAAAGGAGTCGTAGATGGGCAATGCCGCCGCCGTGATGACGGGCTTGAACAGCATCGAGATTCAGGAACGCCCGACGCCGGAGCCTGCTCCCGGTCAGGCCGTAATCCGAGTGGAAGCCGTCGGGGTCTGCGGCTCCGACGTCGCCTATTACCGTTACGGAAAGATCGGCCCGTTTGTCGTCGATGGCCCGTTCATCCTGGGCCACGAGGTTTCCGGCGAGGTGGTGGCCGTCGGCGAAGGAGTCGACAATGTTCGTGTTGGCGACCGGGTGGCCGTCGAGCCGGGCACGCCGGACCGCAGCTGCGAAGAATGCCGGGCGGGACGCTACCACCTCTGCCCCAACCTGGAGTTCCTGGCCACCCCGCCTTACGACGGCGCACTGCTGCAGTACCTGGCCATGGACGCCCGCTGCTACTTCCCGATCCCCGATTCGATGAGCTACGAGGACGGCGCGCTGATCGAGCCGCTGTCCGTGGGGCTGTGGGGCTGCCAGCGGTCGAATCTTCAGGCGGGCGACGACGTGCTGATTACCGGCGCCGGGCCGGTTGGGCTGCTGGCCGCCGAAGCTGCGCGGGCCCTCGGCGCGGGCAGCGTCACGTTGACGGACATTTCCGATTACCGGCTCGGCGTCGCCGCCGACCATGGGTTCACGGTGGAGAAAAGCGACGCGTCGTCCTCGCGGACCTTCGACGTTCTGCTGGAATGCTCGGGCGCCAATGGCGTCCTTGCCTCCGCGCTTGGCCGCTTGCATGAGGCCGGCCGGGCAGCTGTCATCGGCATCGCCAAGACCGAAGAGGTGCCGCTGCCTCTGTCCATCCTCAATTGGAAAGAAATCACCATCTCCATGGTGAACCGGTACAAGAACACCTGGCCGCTGGGCATTGCCTTGGTTTCGTCCGGCCGTATCAACTTGGAGGGGCTGGTAACGCACAGCTTTTCGCTGTCGCAAACCGCAGCCGCACTGGACAACACGTCCACTGAACCCGAATCGCTCAAGGCGATGATCTACCCCCAGCGGCTCTGACCGCGGGACCCGAAAACGCAACCAGCCGCGACGGGGCACACCACCAGTACAGAGGAGCACCGATGAAGAAGCACACACGGGGAATCCTGGGCGTCACCACTGCCCTGTTTCTGGCAGCCGGCATGACTGCCTGCGGTGGCGGTGGCGGCGGCGAAGGCGGCGGAGGGGGGAATGGCGGCGAGGCCGGGGGCAAAATCGCCTTCCTGATGCCGGACCGGGCCTCCACACGCTATGAGCAGCAGGACAGCCCGCTGTTCAAGGCGAAGGTAGAAGAACTCTGCGGCGGTTGCGAGGTGCTCTACCAAAACGCGGACGGAGACGCGAACAAGCAACAGCAGCAGGCCAACGCCATGATCACCCAGGGCGTCAAGGTCCTGGTCCTCGACCCGGTTGACAGCACCGCTGCCGCCTCGCTGGTCAACACCGCGAAGGGCCAGGGCATCAAAGTCATCACGTACGACCGGCCTGTCCCGGATACGCCCGCCGACTTCTACGTTTCGTTCGACAATAAGAAGATCGGTTCCCTCATCGCCGAGGACCTGGTCAAGAAGCTGGACGCCGATGGCAAGGAGACCGGCGGGGTACTGATGGTTAACGGCTCGCCGACAGACCGGGCCGCACAGCTGATCAAGGAAGGCGCGAAGGAAGCCATCGATGCCAGTGAGCATCCGGTGCTGGCCTCTTATGACACACCCGAGTGGCAGCCGTCCAAGGCCCAGGACTGGGTGGCCGGCCAGATCACCCAGTTCGGCGAGGAGATCACCGGCGTCGTGGCCGCCAATGATGGCACCGCCGGTGGCGCCATCGCGGCGCTCAAGGCCGCGGGCGTCTCGCCGTTCCCGCCGGTCACCGGCAACGACGCGGAGGTAGCGGCGATCCAGCGGATCATTAGCGGCGACCAGTACAACACCATCTCCAAGCCGATCAAGATCGTCGCGGAGAAGTCGGCCGAGGTCGCGGTCCAGTTGCTGAACGGCGAAACGCCTGAACCTGACGCCACACTCTTCGACACCCCGTCGGCGTTGTTCGTGCCAACGGTGGTCACCAAGGAGAACGTCAAGGAAGTGATTTTCGACGGCGGCATCTACGAGGCGTCGGAAGTCTGCACTGGCGAATATAAGAAGGGCTGCGACGAGCTCGGCATTGAGTAGCCCAGGAAGGGGAAGCAGTGTCCACTGTGTCAGCGGAACGGCCGGAGGCAACCGCTCCGGTGCTGTCCATGCGGGGCGTCAGCAAGCACTTCGGTGCTGTCGCAGCCTTGACCGACATCGATCTGGACGTCCATGCCGGCGAAGTCGTCGCCCTGGTCGGTGACAACGGCGCCGGGAAGTCGACTCTGGTCAAGATTCTCGCGGGCGTGCATCCGCAGGACACCGGAACCGTGAACTTTGACGGCAAGGACGTCACCATCCACACGCCGGTGGATTCCATTCAGCTGGGCATTGCCACCGTGTTCCAGGACCTCGCCCTCTGCGACAACCTCACCGTTGTCGACAACCTCTTCCTTGGCCGGGAGCTGGGACCGTGGCGGCTGAACGAAGTGGAGATGGAAGTCCAGTCCTGGAAGCTGCTGCGCCAGCTGTCGGCCAAGATCCCTTCGGTCCGTATCGCCGTCGCTTCGCTGTCCGGCGGCCAGCGGCAGACCGTCGCCATCGCCCGGTCACTGCTCGGCAGCCCCAAGCTCATCATCCTCGACGAGCCCACGGCTGCCCTCGGCGTTGCGCAGACAGCCGAGGTCCTGAATCTGGTGGAGCGGCTGCGCGAAAACGGCCTCGCGGTAATCATGATCAGCCACAACATGCAGGACGTTAAAGCGGTCTCCGACCGTGTTGCGGTGCTGCGGCTGGGGAAGAACAACGGCACGTTCCGGATGAAGGACGTGTCCACCGACGAACTGATCGCTGCCATCACCGGCGCCACCGACAACGTCGTGACCCAGCGCGCCGCTCAAACCGGCGCCGCAGCCGCCGCAAGCGCGGAAGGGACGGCAGGAACGGAAGGAACGGTGGGCGGGGCTGACCGGCTGGACGGACCAGGCGGAGGTTCGCTGCCGCCCGGCCAAGCCCCCGGCAGCGCCGGGCAACAGGGGTCCAGGTCAGCACCGGAAGAAGGAGCCGCACCATGACAACGAATCCAACCAGCCCGGTCGTCCCGGTAGCCACCGACCTGCAGGATGAACGGCTGATCCGGACGGAGGGCTTCAAGGGCGCCGTCAAGGTCGGGATCAACCGGGTCCGGGGCGGCGACTTGGGCGTGCTGCCCATTGTCGTCGGACTGCTGGTTATCTGGAGCATTTTTCAGATGCTCAACCCCTTCTTCCTCTCCAGTGCCAACCTGGTCAACCTGCTGCTGGAAAGCGCCGCCGTCGGAGTCATCGCACTGGGCATCGTCTGCGTCCTGCTGGTCGGCGAGATCGACCTGTCCGTCGGCTCCGTCAGCGGCCTCTCGGCGGCGATCGTCGGCGTCACCTTCATCAAGCAGGACTGGCCGATAGGGCTGGCGATCCTCACGGCGATGGCCGCCGGCGCTGCCATCGGCCTGGTCTATTCGCTGGTGTACACCAGGTTCGGGGTGCCGTCCTTCGTGATCACGCTGGCTGGCCTCCTCGGTTTCCTCGGCCTGCAGCTGTTTGTGCTCGGCGTCGAGGGCACCATCAACCTGCCGTTCGATTCCTTCCTGGTCTGGTTCGGCCAGCAGGCGTTTGTGCCGGGATGGCTGTCGTACGTGCTGGCGGTGCTCGGCGTGGCAGGCTTCTTCCTCAGCCAGCTCACGCTTTCCCGCCAGCGGGTCAAGGCAGGCTTGTCCGGGCGGCCGATGCGGCTGGTGGTGATTCAGACGGTCCTGCTGGCCGTGATCCTGCTTTTCGCGGTGTGGTATCTGAACCAGGCCCGCGGTGTCGGCTGGATGTTCGTCTTCTTCGCCGCCCTGGTGCTGGTGATGCACTACGCCTTCACCCGGACCCGGTGGGGCCGCTCCGTGTACGCCGTCGGCGGGAACCGGGAAGCGGCGCGGCGGGCCGGCATCAGCGTCAACCGCATCTACGTGTCCATCTTCGTCCTGTGTTCGACGTTCGCGGCCGTCGGCGGCATGCTGGCTGCCGGCCGGCTGGCGGCTTCGGCGCAGAGCAGCGGCACCGGCGACGTGAACCTGAACGCCATCGCCGCCGCGGTGATCGGCGGAACCAGCCTGTTCGGCGGCCGCGGCTCCGCGTTCTCCGCCCTCCTGGGCATCCTGGTGATCCAGTCCATCTCCAGCGGCCTCACGCTGCTCAACCTTGAATCCTCGTTCCGTTACATGATCACCGGGCTGGTGCTGCTCCTTGCCGTGATCCTCGACGCCGTGTCACGTAAGTCCCGCACCTCGCACGGCCGCGCCTAGTGGCCGGCCGTTTGAGTGACATGTTTCTGGGCATCGACATCGGCACAGGCAGCAGCAAGGCGGTACTGGCGGACGCCGGGGGCCAGGTTGTGGACAGCGCAACGGTCACGCATGACGTCGACTACCCGCGGCCCGGGTGGGCCGAGTTCGACGCCGAGCGCGGGGCGTGGGCGGAGGTGGTCCGTCTGTGCCGGGAGCTTCTTTCCAGGAACGACGCCGGGGCTGTCGCCGGCATGTGCGTCAGCGCGATGGGTCCCAGCCTGGTCGTGACGGACGAATACCTGACCCCGCTGCGCCCGGCGATCCTGTATGGAATTGACGCAAGGGCCGTCGTCGAAATCCGCGAGCTTACGGAGGAGTTCGGTGCCGAGGCGATCTTCCGCGATGCCGGGAAGGTTCTGTCGTCGCAGGCTGTGGGACCGAAGCTCCGATGGCTGCGCAACCGGGAACCGGAGGTCTTCACCCGTGCCCGGAACTGGCATAGCCTGAACTCCTTCATCCTGGCTAAGCTCACCGGAGAGCTGGTTTTGGACCACCACACTGCAAGCCAGTGCGATCCGCTGTACGACCTCCGTGCGAACCGGTGGCATCCGGAGCGGTACGACGCCGTCGCCGGCCACCTGCCGCAACCCCGGCTGGCCTGGCCAGCCGAAGTAGGCGGCCGCGTGCACCGCCAGGCGGCCGAGGCGACCGGGTTGCCGGAAGGACTTCCGGTCTGTGCAGGCACGGTTGATGCCTGGGCCGAGGCGTTCAGCGCGGGCGTCCGGCAACCCGGCGACCTCATGCTGATGTACGGCTCCACGATGTTCTTCGTCCAGGTCCTCGGGCAGTTCCGCGCCGAACCCAAACTCTGGACCACGGCCGGCGTGGACCCGGGGTCTTTGACGCTGGCCGCGGGGATGTCAACGTCCGGAAGCCTGACCACCTGGCTGCAGCGGCTTTTCGGCGACGTCCCCTTCGAGCAGCTCGTCACGGAGGCCGCCGCGGTGCAGCCCGGGTCCGACGGGCTTCTGCTGCTGCCCTACTTTGCCGGTGAACGTACGCCTGTTTTCGATCCCGACGCCCGCGGCCTGATCACCGGACTGTCGCTGCGCCACACTCGCGGCCATCTGTTCCGTGCCGCGTACGAGGGCATCGGCTTCGGCATCCGGCAGATCCTGGAGTACCTCGAGAGCGCCGGCGAACCGATCCGGCGCGTCGCAGCCGTCGGCGGGGGCACCAAGGCCAGACTCTGGACGGAGATCGTCAGCAACATCACCGGACGCGAACAGCTGGTCCCGGAACAGACCATCGGTGCCAGCTACGGGGACGCGCTGCTTGCCGCCATCGGAACCGGGGCCGTGCCTGCCGGGACCGACTGGGCCAGGACGGCGGCGAGGGTGAAGCCCGATCCGGCAACTGCCCCGCTCTACGAAAAGCTGTACGCCACCTACGGGCTCCTGTACCCGTCGAACCGGGAGCACATGCACGTGCTCGCCGCCCTGCAGGAACCGGCGGACGGGTAGGCGGTCAGAACTGCCAACAGCGCTGGTCCCAGTCCGGCCGGGCTGTGTTCCGCGTGTTACTTGCCGCCGTCTCCTGCGGCGTCGCGTTCGTGTGGCCGGTAGCCGGCGACAGCGGCGCGGATGTCTCCCTCTTCGTGCCCGCCCTTCTTCTTGCCGAACGGCAGCAACTTCATCAACGGGTGCACGATGGCCATCACGATGAGGCCCCACGCGAGTCCGAGGACGGCCGAGCAGAGGGTGTTCACGAGCCAAGCCAGGAAGCCGCCAACCACCGCGATCCCGGCGAACGGGTGCTCGAGGACGTGGACCAAGTCGTACGGGGCGTGCCAGCCGAGGTCGTACGCACCCTGGAGCATGATGTGCCCGCCGACCCAGAGCATGGCGATCGTCCCGATGAAGGTGATCGCGGCCAACACGGTCGGCATGCCCTTGACGAGCAGGTTGCCAATGCGTTTCGAGCCAGCGGAATCCTTGGTGGTCAGGTGCAGGCCGATGTCGTCCATTTTGACGATAAGCCCGACGGCGCCGTACACAAGCACCGTGATCGCGATCGCCACGACCACCAGGATGAACGCCCGGACCCACAGGGATTGGTCGGCCACCTCGTTCATCGAGATGACCATGATCTCGCAGGACAGGATGAAGTCGGTAGTGATCGCGCCCTTGGTGACCTTGGCTTCCGCCTCCGGGCCCTGTTCGACCGCCGGCGCGTGTTCGGCCTCGTGGTGGCCGCGGACCTTGTGCCAGACCTTCTCGGCTCCCTCGTAGCAGAGGTAGGTGCCGCCCAGCATCAGGATGAACGGGATGGCCCCGGGGATGAAAGCACTGATGAGCAGCAGCGCCGGCAGGATGATCAACAGCTTGTTCCGAAGCGATCCCCAGAAGATCCGCTTGATCATCGGCAGTTCGCGGGACGGGTCTGCTCCGGACACGTACTGCGGGGTAACGGCGGCGTCGTCGATGACGACGCCAGCGGCCTTGGTCCCGGCCCTGGCGGCACCGGCCGCAACGTCATCCACTGAGGCTGCCGCTATGCGGGCCAGGGCTGCGACGTCGTCCAGCAGGGCGACGAGCCCGCCGCTCACAGCACACCCCCGCACTGCACGACGGCGCACTGCTGGGCGAGGGGGACACGGTTGAGACACCTGATCAGCATGCTTTGAGTATATGACGACGGTGAAGCGCGCTGGCCGGTTCCTCGGTATTCCCGCCGTCGGAGACGCAGGCTACGTTCGTGCTGGGAGCTAGCGGATGGTGATACAGGCCAGGCGGTCTCCGGCCTCCCCTGCCTCACCTTCCTGCATGCCGGTGTGCGTCGCGTGGATGACCACAGACCGGCCTTCACCCTCGCGGAACTGCCAGTCAACGGTGCTTTCGACGTCGGCGTTCCCTTGGGCATCGGTGGTGAAATCCAGCCATATTTCGTTCTTGGGGTTTGCATACGCCGGATCCGTCGACGCTACGACGTCCTCACCTTGTGTCGCAGGATCCTGCTGATCCTGATAGTGCGGGCCGGCATCATCCGGATCGGATCCGCACGCCGCGACGTGGACATGCGAGCCGTACTCCGATTCCGGTTCAAACCCCTTTACTGACAGGCTCACCGTCGTTTTGCCGCCGTCGTCATTGACCTTGGCCTCGGCCGAACTGCCCTCGGGTACGCGCTCGTCATAGGTGACGGCGGTGGCACCCTCGGCGTAGGGAGCGAACTCGCCGGAACCTAGCTCGCCCGTAGGTTCCGGTACTTGGCTTTCGGTGGCTGGTGTTGGGTTGCCCGTCACCTCTTCCGTGGGCCCAGGAGCCGGTTCGTCCCCGGCGCCCTCCGGCGCGCCGACGCAAGCGGTCAGGCTCAGGACAAGGGCGGCGAGGGTGGTCGGAACAATAGTGTGCAGCGGTTTCACGATGCAATCCTCCGTGCCGTGGAATGGGCTGATGTAGGTTGGACGAGCTACAGCGAGGGTTCGTTTTTTCAGGGTGGCATGGCGGCTAACGAAGTGCCAGAGAGAACAGCGTTTTGGCAGACTTCAAAGAGTGGGTTCCAGTTGCGCGGCGCCACCCGCTTCATTGGTTGAGGACGTGGTCCTTGAACGGTGGACACAACTCCTGGGCGGTGCCACGATGTATCCACGCTTCAGCCGGCTCAGGTGAATTCGGATTGAAGCCGGAGGCTGGAGGATAAATGACTGGATCCGATTTTGATGCCGCCGTGGAGCAGTACCACCAAGCGGTAAATGCGATCGTCACGGGAGATGCCTCCCCTCAGAAGCAGGTTTGGTCAGGACAGAGTGACGTCACCTTGGCCAACCCGTTCGGCCCGCCCATTCGAGGGTGGAGCGAAGTCGAAAGGGTGATTGGTCGAGCAGCTTCCCACCTCAGGGGCGGCGAACCCAACCGCTTCGAGCGGATCTCCGGGCATGTCGGTACGGATATGGCTTACATCGTGGAGATCGAACGGACCCGGGTGAAGGTAGGCCAGTCGGATGAGCTGTCGCCCGTATCGCTTCGGGTGACGACGATATTCCGGCTAGAGGAAGGTCAGTGGAAGGTTGTTCACCGGCATGCAGATCCGATAACTTCTCCACAGCCAGTTGAGTCCATCATCGACCAGTAGGTTCCTGCTCACCACGCCACGGTCGTATTCTCAACAACCTCGACGATTCTGGTTTCGGGCGTTCCCAAAAGTGCCGGGGCAACTGGGCCTGAAGTCCAAACCTCTTCCTCAAGCCTGGCCAGGAACATCACAGCCGCTTCCTGCGTCTCGAAGTCCAACTCGATCATGACGTAGTCGTCACCTATGGGCCGATAAATCCTAAAGGCACGAACGCCGGATCCGGCGCGGTCGAGCGGGTCGCTGTCGAAAGCCTGCCGCCACATTGAAAAGTCCCGAACCTGATGCTCTATTTGCAGGGTATACATGGGATCATTCCCTTCTCCTCGGCATTGCTGCCGCCCAAGGCCGCGAGGGTACCTAGTGATCCCTATTCTCCGCCGTCCTGCTAGCTCAGACCAGACTTGAGCGCGCTGTTCCGCCCACCATCAGGAAACGTCAGCGGTTGATCCTGTGGAGCATTCGGAGCGCCTGGCGGGCGGTGGGTCTCTCAGCTGGCCGCAGGTCCGTCATGGCCTGCAGCAGTCCTGTCCATCTGCGTCCAAGGGAGTAAGGTATCCGGGGTTTCCTGAGTGTACGCGCGACCATCGTCTCCACTGGGGTTCCCGGGAAGGGTTTTGCGCCTGTCAGGCACTCGAGGGCGACGAGACCCAGGGCGTAGATATCGCTTGCTGCGGTAGCTTCGGTGCCGTGGACCTCCTCGGGACTCAGGTAGTGGGCGGTGCCGGAGAGGGAGGCCAGCGGTGCATACCGTCTGCTGGTCGCGATGCCGAAGTCGGTCAGTTTGGCAAGGGCACCGCTGCACTCGTTCCCGAGCGACGGGATCAGGATGTTCGCAGGTTTGATGTCGTTGTGGACGATGCCCTTGCGGTGGACATATGAAAGCGCGTGCAGAAGGGAGCCCATCCACGCTGCCGTGACAGCAGGATCTGCGGGACCTTTTTGCAGCACCTGCCGAAGGTTCCGGCCTTCCACGTACTCCATCACCATGAACGTACGGTCGGTGGCGCCGGCAGGCGCACCGATACGGCCGTAGTCGGTCATGGGCACGATTGCCCAATGGTCCAGCCGCCGATGGATGCTGACTTCGCGACGAAACCGCTCGCCTGAATGCGCGGCGTCAGAGCGGAAAATCTTGACGGCAACGGTGGATCCGGTGTGCGTGTCCAGGGCCTTGCGAACCACTGCTTCAGACCCATAGCCCAAAACCGGTCCCAACCGGTAGCGCCGCCCGGCAAGGTACGAGTTTTCCCACGCTGCCGCGTCCGGTGCCGGCTTGAGCGCCTCCTCAATGCCGGCGGTGATGGCGGGAGCGGTCACTTCAGTACGTCTTCAAGCTCGGATTCTGTCATGTCGGCCGCCATGCACAGCGCGGTCATGTCCGCGCCGGCTGCGGCAGCGTTCCGGATAGCCTGAACGAGCGTTAACTGCGCCGCGTCGAGTTCCCACTGCAAGCTTTCCTGCTTGGCTGCTGCCAGACGGACCAGGCCCAGCGTGTCAGCCGCTCGGTCCGGGACGGCGTCCATCTTGAAGCCGCAATCGCAGATCCACTTCCGGCAGCCGGCAACTGTTGCTGCCCAGGGCAGGAATTCCGTCGGCGCATCGTCCGCCAACACCATCGGCGCACCGCAATGCAAAGGGGCCGGCGGTACAGCCGCCACGTCGCTCATCCAAGGAAACGGGTCGTCTCCCTGCAAAGAAAACGCGCCGCCACGCAAGGCGTCTTTCCATCCGATGGCGTCGGGGGCATCAACTACTTGCGTCACAGCACACTCCTCAGACTACTGATAATTCGGATAAAAAGTATCTCGCCTGACTAGTTATATGACGGTTTAGCGGTTAAGTCCACACAGCGTTCAATCCTGACTGGAGGGATCGATGGCATCCACCGTGCCGCGCATACGCTCTAGGAAGTCCGCCACCGTTTTGGTCTCTTCCGGCGAGAGCGATGAGGCGATCTCAGCCATCCGGCGGTGCGTGAGGTCCATCATTCCCCGCACTTCCTGGCTCGACCCCGGCGCCGGGCGCAGCAGCAGCGCCCTTCGGTCGGAGGGATGGGGCTCGCGGCTGACGCGCCCGCTCTTGACGAGCCGGTCAATGAGCGCCGTCATGGACGCGGAAGTGACACCGAGCTTCTGCCCCAATTCCTTCGGCCCGATCGGCTTCTTCGCTGCATCAGCCTCGATCACATACCGCAGGGCCAGCAAATCCGTTTCGCCCAGATTCATGGACCCGCGCATGCGGCGCCTCATGGCAACTTCAGATGCCCCATAATCACTCAAGGCATTCAGCAGTTCCGACGCCTCCGGCCGCTGCTCCGTCTCGTCCATTTTTTCCAGGCCGTCTTGGGCCGCTTTGTCCTGCATAAAGCTGATCCTTCGATGGGCATATATCTTGGCTGTCTAGCTACCGCTGCAATTATGCCCGAAGAAGGCGATTCTTGTCAGTCGACCCGTAGATGAGGTGACCTCCGAGGGCAATTCATAGCGCAGATGCCTGGGGCAGCCTTGGAGGCTGTATCGGACCGTTCTGTAACGTCTGTGGTAGAACGGTGAGTCATGGATACCGGTGACACGAGCTCGATGATCGGCGGCTGGCTGGACTTCGAAACCCTCTTCAATCAGTCGCCGGTAGGACACATTGTGGCCGCTACCGACGGAACCATCCTCTTGCTGAACGACACGATCGAGAGCTGGACCGGAACGCCCCGGGAAGAACTACTGGGAACCCCTTGCAGCGACTATTTTCCTGAAGGCGGTTACGGCGAGCTGATGACGAGCCTGACAACGGCTGGCCAGGTATCCGGCCTCGTTGTGCAGTTACAGGCTCGAACAGGGCCCAGCCGATCCGTGGTCGTTTCGGCGGTCAGGAAGTCGAGCAATGACGGTCTCCTGGAGCTGGACCACGTTGTCCTATCTGAGCAAACACCCGCAGTCAGCAGCGCCGCCCAGGTCCGGCCCCTGCAGGGCACACCACCCGCAGCCGAAACTAGAGCGGACCAGGAGGACCGCCGGCATGAAGCCCTGCTCCGGGCTGTCCTGAATACCGTTGGCGTCGGGGTCACCGTCATCGATTCCGCGGGCAATCCCCTGCTCCAGAACGCGGAATTCGCTGCCATAGTCCGGCATGCCTCACCCGGCAATAGCGGCACAGCGAAGGAGTCGGACCTGCTGGTCTACGGCCCGGACGGAACGACGCCCATCCCGCCTGAACGGCGGTTCATACCGCGACTATCAGAGGGAGAATCATTCTCTGAGGAACTGATCTGGATAGGCCCGGAGGGCAAACGGCGCGCCATCAGCGTTACCGGCCGCTCCGCCAGGAATGAAGCATTCGAAGGATCCGTGATGGCCTTCGATGATGTCACCCAGCTAGCGACCGCTCTCACAGCGAAGGATGAGTTCGTCGCGACCGTCTCCCATGAGCTACGAACGCCGCTGACCTCCATCATGGGCTACCTCGAGCTTGCCCTTGAGGAGGATCTTGCCCCGCATCTACGCCGTTCCCTCGAAACCGCCATGAGAAACAGCGAACGGCTCCTGCAACTGGTCGCCGACCTGCTCGCTGTAGCGAGCGGGGCGCGAGAGGCAGAAAAGCAGGACGTCGATCTGGCCGTGATGCTCGCCAGCAGGATTAGAGCGATCGAACCGCGCGCGGTTGACCGGAACATCGGCATCATCCAGGACATCACTCCGCAACTCCCGCTCCACGTTGACCCCAAGGGCATGGCGCGGGCGCTGGACAACGTCCTGTCGAACGCGATCAAGTTCTCCAGTCCGGGAGAGCAAGTCAGAGTCCGTGCTATTCAAACGGGTAACGACGTCGTCATCACCGTCGCCGATACCGGCGTCGGCATGTCCCAGGACGAGCAGCGCAAGGTTTTCGATCCGTTTTTCCGTTCGACCACGGCCGTCAAGACAGCCATCCCTGGAGCCGGTCTGGGCCTGAGCATCACCAAGGCAATCATCGAAGCGCACCGCGGCACCATCTCGGTCACCAGCTCACCCGGGCACGGCAGCACCTTCACCGTCACGCTGCCAGGCAGTAGGCAGTAAGAACTCGCCGGCGTCCGGCCTAGCGGATCCGCTCCCCGCTGACGGCGTCGATAATCACCTCGTTGACGCTGCCATCCTCGGCCCTGATTTCCACTTCCCACACGGGCCTGTCGTCCTCATCCTCCAGTGACGCTTCCGACAGGTTCCCATTGATGACCTGATGGGCCGTACTGATCGCCTCGACCAGAGGAACGGCGGCTGATTCGACCGCAAGCCGGTCTTCCTCGTCCGCCGGGCCCTTTTCCCGCTGTTCCAGCACCTCGCTGCCGTCCGCCAGTAGCAGCACCTCGTACTCCAAGCCACCGCTGATGAGCTCGACTTCCCAGCCCAACCGGTCACTGCTGTAGTCAACCTCGATAGCCGCGCTGCCGGCCACCGCCGCTACCGCAGTTGCGACGGCGGCGTCTCCATTCGTATCGCCGGTCGGCGGAGTTCCGGTCACTCCCCCTGTCCCCGGACTCGTTGGCCCGGGGGACGCACTCGCTGCTGCCGGCGACGTAACCGTGGGCTCGGGAGTAGCGCCAGTAGTTTCCGGAGCAACTTGTTCTTGCGTGCCCTCGCCGGTGGTGGCCGGCCCGTCCTCGACAGAGTCGCACCCGGTCATGACGAAGGCCAGGCCCGCAGCAGCGGACAGGATAGGAAGCGATCTGGGCTTTTTCATGGTTTCATTGTCCGTTGCGCCACTCCACCCGTCGAGGGCCCAGTTCGTCGCTATACGTCGGGGCAGGTGCGCCGAGTGCGGCTACAGCCCTCCGGCAACGCTGATGACTGTTCCGGTCACGTAGCTCGCCTCGTCGGACAACGCCCATAGAACCGCGGCGGCAAACTCTTCAGGATTCCCAACCCGGAGAAGCGGCACCCGCGCCGCAATCCGGCCCGGCCGCTCCGGATCCCCGGCAGCGGCGTGAATGGAGGTGTGGTTGTCCCCGGTGAAACGGCGACCACCCGGATTCCCTGCGGACCGAGCTCTTTGCCCAATCCCCTAGTGAAGGTTTCAACGGCAGCTTTCGAGGCTGCATAGGCCAGGTACTCACCGGGAGCACCCGTCGTAGCGGCAACGGATCCAAGATTGACGACGACGCCGGCCGCCCCTCGTTCCAGCCACCGCTGTACTGCGAAGCGGCTGTAGGACATCGTGCCGTGGACGTTGACGTCGAAGATGCGTCGTGCCGGTTTCTGCATCAGAATCGGCGAACAGCCCCAGCGGACCCGTAACGCCGGCGTTGTTCACCAACAGGTCCACCGGCCCGAACTCCATCTCGGCCTGGTCGAAAAGGAACGGATTAGCTGCGTCCTCACCAGCTTGCAGAGCCTGGACGCGATGCCCCTTCGCTGCCAGTTCCAACGCAAAGGCGTGGCGTTCTCTGCATCGCTGCTGTAACTGAAGGACACGGAGTAGCCCCGCGAAACAGCACCCCTGACAACTGCGGCACCATTCCGCGGCTGCCGCCCGTAACTAGCAATGTTTATCCATGTGACAGCGCCGTCCATTGACTAGAGGTGGCTAATCTTGATGCCAGCGTCCGTACCGAAAAGGAGTTCCTACTCCGGGCAACCAGACGGAATCGAAGCCTGAAGCTCCACGAGTCAGGCCTGCTGAATCGTGGAACTACAGTCCCTACTGCCCAGAACCGGAATCGACGCCACTGCGTATGAAATTTTGGACTCCCATGGCACGGGGCCAACCAGGGATAAGCCCACGGACGCTGACCCTCCAAGCAAGATATCCAACAGCCCGCCACTGTAAGTTGTCGTAAACGTGTCCCCGGACGGGCCGGTAGTTGTTGCTCCGGTTGTGCGCGAGAGTTCACTCGGGTTTGATATCGCTTTGTTTACAAACCAGTACCGTGCATTCGCCAACTGGTAGCCGGACGGCAGCTTCCACGTCAGGACAATGCTCGGGCCGCTGAGGAGCGTATTATGCGCCGTACAGCCAGTGATTACAGGGGCGGATATCACACGCGCCTTAAATGATGACGCGGACATTTCCTGGTCCAACCAAGCCGCTTCAGTTGGTGCAGGCCCCGGAACCAGTCCCATAGTCAACAGGGTCAAAGCGGCAATGACTGCGAAGACCTTTGGCCGCGCGGCTCTTCCCTTCCTGGACCGCGACCCAGGCAAAGACTCAATCATCATCCCCACCTCGTTTCACTACCCGCGCAGTCAGTGCCAGCAGCAACCCGGTCACGATGGCACCAGCTCCCAGCCACAATACTCGTCCGGCTTCCGCTCCCGTTGTAGGCAGGTCTTGAGGCAGCCCACCCTCGAGCGCAACGCCAACCTTGTCCCCGCTGCCGTCGGCATGGATCTTCAGCTCGATGGAGTCTCCGGCCAGCGGAGCGGCTGCTTCGGGCAGGGCCACGTCGAACAGCAGCCAGCGTTCCTCATCGGCGGGCATCGTGGCGACGTGTTGATCGGGACCTCCCTGCTCCAACGTCCCGAACGCCTTCGTCGAAGTAATCCTCCCCGAACAGTTTCCGTCGACCCACGGCTCAGTACAGACAGCGACAGTTGTGTCCACCTGCATCGATTCCGCGCCCGATCCCGCTAGGCCGATCCTCACTTCACCGGGATGGGGAGCGTTGGCAATGACTCCCACCTGCCATTGCACAGGCACACCCGGCACCATGTTTCGAGTCTGCCCCGGGTCGCTGATAGACGTCAGTCGAAGATGCTTCCCTGAGACGACATGCTCGGACTCCGCTGCATGGGCCGGCGCCGCCGGATGGACAACACCGCCGATGACCACGGCGCAGAACACTCCGGTCAGGCTCGCGGCCCGCGCAGTCCGCGCGGAGCGCCGACCGTGCTTCCGCCGCCGGCCGGCGCCGTCTCCGCCGGTGCCTCCGTCGTCCTCGTCCCCATCAGTGTTCTCGTGATCCCGGGGCCAGAAAGCCCAGGTGACCAGTATTGCGGCGCCGGAAGTGAGGCCGCCGAGGATGTATGGGTTGCCGAACCAGACCACAATCTTGGCCAGCTCGGGCACGTGCGCCATCGTGAGACGGACGTTCGCGACGGTATAGGGAGCAGGGTCCTCGGCGTCGTTGGCATCGCCTTTCATGGTGATGATGCGTTGCTCTGCCGCCGGACCATGGGAAATCGAGGTGACGCGGTGCGTTACTGGCAGCATGGCCTCGCGGTCCACCGTGACGATGTCGCCGACGCTGATCTCCGATGCCGGGATCTCCTTTACTACGGCGACGGATCCAGCCGGAATCGTGGGGCCCATCGAACCGGTCTTGAACATGATCAGCGTGATGTTGAAGGCGTAGGCCAACGCGACCAGCACGATGCATGCCATCCCGCCTAGCGCAGCAATGTTGAGTAGCGCGTTGCCGAGGAAGCGGCGGATGCGATGAGTCGCCATCCCCCTCTCCTTCCCGTAGCTAGTTGTCCTGAACCCGAGGGGCTTACGGCGTTGCGGATTCGGCCGCGAAGCCCCACGAGATGGCGCCGGCCTTCCCCTGCATTGCATTGGGGGTCGCTGGGTCCAGACGAACCTCGAAGCAATAGCGGACAGTGTTTGTTGCCTTCGCGGCTACGCCACGAGCAACTTCGGTGGCGGGCAGCGTCCCGGTGCCAAGGTAGGCACCGGTTACCGACGAGGCATTGCAACCGGTCCCCGCCGGCACTAGTGCCACGCGGTAACTCAGATAGGGAGACAAGTCACCCGTTCCCACCGACGAGGCAAGCTTCACGGTGCCGGACATTGTAGATACGGCTGTGGTCCGTAGGTCGAGGTAGGCGTAGTGCAACGACGACGGATACATGACGGTGCCCGTACTAAAGTTCAATGTGGCCGCGAGCTGTCCCGTAGGGTGTTCGCCCCAAACCGTCCCGTTCGGGTTGCCCTCGATGCCAAAGACACCGGCTTCGAAGGTACCGGCCGCATGCTCCTGGTCCGTCCAGGCGGCCAAGGTCAACGCGCCGCCCACGCCGAGGACAAGACCCCCGGCGAGGACGGCGCGCAAACGGAGAAACCAGCGTCGATCGCGCCGGATCGCCACTGAATGGCGGCGCATGGCTGACTAACTTGCAGCGCTGGAGACAGCGTCGAACTGCCATGTGGCGGTGGTAGTGAGGCCCTGCTTGAACTTTGTCGCGTCCGCGGCCTCTACCTCGAGGCAGAGCTGGACCGCAGTCCCTGGGGTCAGGGTTATGTCCTTTACAGCCCCAGGCGCCTGAGTATTGAGGTGTGTCCCGGTAGCGACTACGTCCCCGGCAGGGCTGCTGCTGCGCAAGTGCCGCCGGCAGGAACCCGGCTGATGGTGTATTCAATAGCAGCAGCGTTGGTTCCCTCAGCAACTGCAACGACCCCAATCGGATTAAGTATGCCGTTAGTCGTGCTGTTCGCATCGAGGCGGAGCCAATAGGAAGCATAGGCGGTGTCGCCGGGCGAGAGATTGTTGATGACATTGCCGAAGCTCAAATCCAAGGCATCCTCGGAGATTGCATGCTCGCCGTAGGAGCCCACTGCCCCGCTAGCGCTGCCCTGCAGATTGAACGACCCTGCCGTAAACGTCTCCTGCGCGAACTCGGAGTCGTTCCACGCTGCCAGCGTCACCGCTGCACCCACCCCGAGCACCAGACCGCCGGCCAGGATGGCCCGTACCTTCTTTGACTTTTGCTGCTTCACGAATAATCCCCCAACGTAATTGCCATCCCTCTTTGGGATGCAATCAACACCTTAGAGACTGAACATGATTTGGTTAATCGAATTATCAAAAACTAGAGCAAAGTTATGGAGAAATTGAGCTCTTCTTGAGGTGGCACAGAAATATGGCAGTTGGAGCCACCCGTTCCCCAATAAAAGTCTATTTGGCAGATGCTGAATCCGGAGCGCTTCCCCAGTGATTCTCAGCCGCTAAACAATACGGCACTCACAGCCCTCCGGCAACGCTGATGACTGTTCCGGTCACGTAGCTCGCCTCGTCGGACAACGCCCATAGAACCGCGGCGGCGACCTCTTCGGGATTCCCAACCCGGAGAAGCGGCACCCGCGCCGCAATCCGGCCCGGCCGCTCCGGATCCCCGGCAGCGGCGTGAATGGAGGTGTGGTTGTCCCCGGTGAAACGGCGACCACCCGGGTTCCCTGCGGACCGAGCTCTTTGCCCAATCCCCTAGTGAAGGTTTCAACGGCAGCTTTCGAGGCTGCATAGGCCAGGTACTCTCCGGGAGCACCCGTCGTAGCGGCAACGGATCCAAGATTGACGACGACGCCGGCCGCCCCTCGTTCCAGCCACCGCTGTACTGCGAAGCGGCTGTAGGACATCGTGCCGTGGACGTTGACGTCGAAGATGCGTCGTGCCGGTTTCTGCATCAGAATCGGCGAACAGCCCCAGCGGACCCGTAACGCCGGCGTTGTTCACCAACAGGTCCACCGGCCCGAACTCCATCTCGGCCTGGTCGAAAAGGAACGGATTAGCTGCGTCCTCACCAGCTTGCAGAGCCTGGACGCGATGCCCCTTCGCTGCCAGCTCCAACCCAAAGGCGTGGCGTTCTCTGCATCGCTGCTGTAACTGAAGGACACGGAGTAGCCCCGCGAAACAGCACCCCTGACAACTGCAGCGCCAATTCCGCGGCTGCCGCCGGTGACCAACAAATGCTTATCCATGCTCACGTGCTCCATCTCTTGGGTATTGGCCGCGCACGAAGACAGCAGCTCCCTGCGAGGCCTCTCCTCGATTCTCACCGGAACCTAACCAGAGTGGCGCGGCTCCTCCGGGTTCACGGGCGAGTCCTCGCGCCGTTCCTTCACCAGCTTGCTGGCGCTCACCAGCCGCAGCGCGGTCACCAGCAGGATCCCGCCCAGCACGTTGAAGACCACCACATAGGAAAACCAGCCGAGCCACTCTAGGTAGTCGATGTCCGCACCTGCGTGAATGGCACCGAAGATCAGCAGCGAGTCCAGGATCGAGTGGAAGAGCTGCAGCCCGGCGAGCAGGAAAGCCCCGACGATGGCGGCCGCAATCTTGCCGGTGACGCTGTCCGTCCCGTGCTGCATGCGGGTCATCAACGTGATGGTGCTCCCCCCTAACACGGCAAGACACACGGTTTCCCAGTTGAACCCGGCGTCGAGAAAGTGGTTGGCTGCCGTCGTGGTCGTCTCGCTCCACTGCGGGAACGCCGTCATGATCAACGCCATGAATAGCCAGCCGCCCACCAGATTGGCAATGAGTGTGCCACCCCACAGCTTCCCAAGCTGCGCGTAGCTTGCCTCCCGGGCGATAACGGCGGCAATGGGGACCAGAAAGCCCTCCGTGAACAGCTCGCTCTTGGCTAGCAGGAGCGCGATGAGGCCTGCGCTGAACGCTAGTCCCGCGAGAAGGTGGTTCTCGGTCTCATGGAGAACACCGAGGTAGGCCATAATGCCAATGCCTATCTCAAAACCGCCGAACAAGCCTGTGATGAGTACGTCCCGAAAGGACCGGTTCAACCGCTGCGCGCCTTCCTCAACCGTGCGGTCGAAGGATTCCTCCACCTCCTCCTCAACCGGGCCTGAATTGTCGCCAAGTTCCCGCCGGCGTGCATCGCCTTGGGTGTCGCTCATTGGTGTCGCCTATCCGCCGGGAAGTGTGTGGTCAGTCTACTGTTTCCACGACCACGGACCCGACACCCGAGACCAGAGACGCGAGGCCCGAAACCCGGGGAGACGATGGGACCGCGGCGTGCCCGCCCCGTTACCCGCCCGGCGCTTTCCGGTCCGCTATCCTGTCCTACGGAAAGCTCCTTCCGGCGCCAAATCCACACGACTGCCGGCGGTGCGGAACATACCGACTGCAGCATCCCTGGTTGAGCATCCGCCCACCCATTCGTTCCCCCGCCCAAGGGGTGGCAAGGAGAGACGATGCACCGGCCCCGCACACAACTGCCTTTCGCCGAGAGCTTCCACAGCATCGGACTGCGGGCCCGGGTAGTGCTCTGCCAGCTGCCGCTGGTTTCCTGCATGCTCGTGGTTGCCGCAGTCTTTGCCCTGGTCGAGCCTGCCATGTTCGCCAATCCCTGGTTCCGCCTCTGCCTGCTGCTGCATGCTGTGGTCCTGGCGCTCTGTGCGCTTATCCCGTGGGAGCGGCTGCCGGTTCGGAGTTTCCACATCATTCCGATCATCGATTTCGCCCTGATCGCGCTGTTGCTCCATGCCGACGGCGAGGCGCTCAGCGGCTTGGGGATGCTGCTGGTTTTCCCGGTGATCTGGCTTTCCGTGAGCGTCCTGAAAAGCCGGATCCTGATCAGCTTTGCCGGAAGCCTGCTGGCTGTCCTCGTGCCCGTCCTGCTCTCCGAAGCCGTGAACACACCCCACCTGCTGCGCTTGGTGCTCGCGCCGGTTATCATGCTGGCCATCTCCGTCTCGGTGCACATTGTGGCCAACAATCTGGAGTTCCAGCGGGCTCAGATCGCTGCCGCCGAGGCCGAACTGCACAAGGTGCTGCAGGCCAGCCGGGAACGCGAGCAGCTGCTGCATGCAGTCGTGGACAGCATCGACGTCGGACTGGTCGCCGTGGACTCCCGCGGCGCCGTCACACTGGTCAACCGGCAGCAGGAAGAATTCGCGGTCCGCGCGTCCCCGCCGGGATGCGCAGCGGCGCCGGATCTGCAGACAGAACAGTCCAAGATTTACGACGACGACGGCGTAACTCCCCTGCCGCCCGAGGCTCGCGCCGTGTACAAAGCGTCCAGGTCGGAGGAATTCTCCGGTCAGATCATGTGGCTGGGCGATGGAGCGCAACGGATTGCCCTGTCGGCCACCGCACGCAAGATCTCCGGCCATCAGGCGCGCATACCAGGCCCACGGGCGGACGCGGAGTCGGCAGGATCAGTTGTCTTGTTCAAGGACGTGACAGACCAATTGGCCGCCTTGGCAGCCAAGGATGATTTTATGTCGGCCATTTCGCACGAACTCCGGACGCCGCTGACCTCGATCCTTGCCTACGTGGACCTGGCACTGGAACATCCTGGCCTGCCCGGCCAGGTTACAAAGCACCTCGCCGTGGCTGACCGCAACGCAGAACGGCTGCTGGAGCTGGTTTCGGACTTCCTCTCCTCATCGGCCGGGACGCTCGAAATCCAGACCGAAGCCGCAGACCTGGCGGACGTGGTCAAGAGAAGCATGCTGTCCGCAACAGCCGGCGCAGCGGCCAAGGGCATCGCCCTGGTCAACGAAGTCGACCGGGAACTGCCGGCGCACATAGACCCCGGACGCATGACGCAGGTAATGGACAACCTGCTCTCCAATGCAGTCAAATACTCCCCTCGGGACAGCATCGTCCGTATCCGCGGGTGGCAGGATCAGGGAACGTCGGTTTTGGAGGTCGAAGACACCGGCTACGGCATGGATGCCGCAGACCAGCGCCGTGTCTTTGACCGGTATTTCCGGTCCAGCTCCGCGCGAAGTTCCGGCGCCCACGGCACGGGGCTCGGGCTGGTGGTTACCAAGGAAGTAGTGAACCGTCACGGTGGCACCATCGAAGTTGCTAGCCGGCTGGGTGCTGGAACCAAGGTCACCGTGAAACTGCCAACTGACGTACAACGCGCCACCAGGGATGCCGGACGGTCGACGGTTGTCGGAGATTTGTGACGAATCATCGGCTCCGAGCCACTATGGACGTAGGCTCCTAGTTATCGAGATTCCTGAACGGTTTTCCGATGCTGCCCATGCGTTGATCGGGGCAGTTCCCTCGTATGTTTCGCCGTTTAGCCTTACCGGCTGTACGCGCCCACCTGGAATGAGTAATGGACCCGGTTATCTCCGATCTGAATGCGTCACCCCTGCGCAGGCTGTTACCCGGGTTGCTGGACGCCGACACACCTCATCAGGAGCGTGAGCGCATCTGGGACGCCCTGCAGCTGTGGCCGTCACGGCAAGGAGTCGTGCTGACCCTTCGGGAGAGGACACCAACGGGCGGACTGCTGCACCGGCTAACGGACGTCGACCCGGACTGCGTGGCCCTCGTCTGCGGCAGTGAAGCGGTATCCATTGTGCCCCATTGCACGAGCCTGCGTCGGTTCGTCCAGATGACAGCCGGGCTGCGTGCAGGCATCGGCAGCACGGCAAGCGTTGCCGACCTGCACCTTTCCTACGCGCGGTCCCGGGAAGCTCTCGCTTTCACCGACTACGGCAGTCCGGTTTCACGCGCGGCCTCGTATGCGGAACTCGGCGCCCTGACGCTCCTGGCGCGTGTGCCCCGGGAAGAGCTTCGGAGGCTCCCGGATCTGGCGGCCATCACGGTCCTGGACGAGGAAGAAAACGGCCGTGCGGAGCTCGAAGCTCTGGAGGCGCTCTGCCGGACCGGGACCCTGCGTAACGCGGCCAAGCTGCTGCACCTGCATCACAGCTCCATTGCCAAACGGATCCGCAATGTTGAGCGGGCGCTGGGTTACCGGCTGACCGACCCGCTCCCCAAAGGGAGCGCCTATATCGCGCTGCTGGCCTTGAGGCTGCTCAAGTCCGGGGTGCACAGTGAAGAAACTTGAGCCCATAGGGCTTGGCCAGACCCCGGTTGCCACTGCAGCAGGTCCCCCACGGACTGCAGCCGCAACCGGACGAAAGATGGACCTCGGCAGGCTTTCGCCGATCACCGAGGGTAGCCATCTGTTGCAAGGCAGGGGCCGGCGTCATCCCCAAGGCGCCGGCCTCTGGCCTGCCTCCTCAAGCCTTGGGACGGCACGTTGCTTCCGAAAGGCTGCGGGCCGGTGGGAACCCCCCCGGCCCGCAGCCTTTCGGAAGCAACAATGATTACACTGCAGCTCCCTGCAGGTCCTCCTCGCCGACAAAGGAAGCGCCCTTGTCCCGGTTGACCATCAAGGCCAGCAGGTCGAAGACCACCGTCGCCGCCGCCAGGGTCGTGACGTCGGCATGGTCGTAGGCGGGTGCAACCTCAACAACGTCGGCCCCGACAATGTTGATACCGTTGAGCCCCCGCAGCAGCGCCAGCAGTTCGCGTGAGTGCAGGCCGCCCATCTCCGGCGTGCCCGTCCCCGGCGCGAAGGCCGGATCCAGCACGTCGATGTCGATGGACACATAGACGGGGGTGTCTCCCAGCCGGTCCTTGACCCGCTGGATCGCGGCGGGAACCCCGATGACGTCCAGGTCCGAGCAGCGCAGGATCTGGAAGCCGAACTCGTGGTCCCGCAGGAAATCGTTCCGGTCGTACACCGGCCCGCGGATGCCCACGTGCATCGAGCTGTCCTCCACCAGCAGCCCCTCTTCGAACGCCCGGCGGAACATCGTGCCGTGCGTGACCGGCTGATCGAAGTAGGTATCCCAGGTGTCCAGATGTGCGTCGAAGTGCAGCAGCGCCACCGGTCCGTGCACCTTGTTCAGTGCCCGCAGCATGGGCAAGGCAATGGTGTGGTCCCCGCCGATCGAGATGAGCCGCTTATCCAGTCCCAGCAGCGGCAGCGCCTGCTCTTCAATCTCCCGCACGGCCCGAGTGATGTCATACGGGGTGCAGGCGAAGTCGCCGGCATCCACTACCTGGGTTTCGTTCACCGGTTCGACGTCGAGCTCCACGTGATAGCCCGGGCGCAGCAGCCGCGAAGCTTCGCGTACGCCGGCCGGACCAAACCGGGCACCGGGCCGGAAGGAGGTGCCGCCGTCGAACGGCACGCCGACAATGGCGATGTCGTAGTCGGGGACGCGGTCGATCTGGGGCAGCCGGGCGAAGGTGCCAAGGCCTGCGTAGCGGGGAACTTTAGTGGCGTCGACGGGTCCGATGGGATCGTGGGTGGTCATAGCGAGGATCCTTCCTTGGTACGTTCTGCCGGAAAGGCCGGCTTTTTGTCGGAGGTGAGTTCGGAAAGGGTCTTGTTGGCGGTTTCCGGCGCGAGCAGGAACGTTGCCACCAGCCCCACCAGGGAGATCACGGCCCCGATCAGCAGCGAGCCCGCGGCGCCGAAACTGAGAATCGCCACCGGCATCAGGTACGTACTGGCGGCGGAGCCCACCCGGCTGATCGCGGTGCCGAAGCCAACCGCCGTCGCCCGTATTTCCGTGGGGAAGAGCTCGTTCGGGTAGACCACCTCAAGGAAGCTGGAGGCACCCGAGGCGATGGCGAAGATGGCGAGCGCCAGGAACAGCGGGCCCGCCTGCACGTCCGGAATGAAGGCCGGGATGGCCAGCGCCACCGCGATGACACCGAAGGACCCCAGCAGCAGCTTGCGCCGCCCGATCTTCTCCACCAGCCAGAGTCCCGGCACTCCCCCGATCACAAACAGCATGGAGATCAGGAAGGAGCCGCCGTAGAGGTTGGCATCGCCGGTCAGGCCGAAGGATGCCAGCAGGTCCGGCGCAAAGGTGTAGACGGCGAACAGCGGAATCACCTGGGCCGTCCAGAAGATCGAAACGAACAGGGTGCGCTTCCACAACTGGCCCTTGAAGATATCGGTAAAGCTAGCCTTCTTGGCCCCTGCCTCAGCGTCCGAGGAGATGTCGCAGATGTCGTACTGCTCCCCGTACACCTTCTTGATCACCGCACGGGCTTCGTCCTGCCGGCCGCGGGAGAGCAGCCAGCGCGGGGATTCCGGCGTTCCCAGCCGGCACAGCAAGGTAACGACGGCGAAGATCGCCGGGCTCGCCACCATGAACCGCCAGGCGTCCGGCCCCATGTCGCGCAGCAGGTAGCCCACGGCGAAGGCAGCCGCAGCCCCAACGGCCCAGACCACAAACGTGGCGCCGAGCAGGCGGCCGCGCACCTTGCGGGGCAGGAATTCCGCGAGCAGCGAGGTGGCAATCGGGTAGTCCGCGCCGATCGCCATGCCGAGGAGGAACCGGCACAGGACTACCTGCCAGACTTCGGTCGCCAGACCGTTCAGCAGCGAGAACAGCGCCAGCGCGATCAGGTCGGCGATGTACATCTTGTGCCGGCCGATCTTATCCGTCAGCCAGCCGAAGATGCCGCCGCCGAAGAAGATACCGATTAGGCTCGCCGCGCCGATCAGTCCGATTTCCCCGGTACTCAGCTCCAGCCCCGGCGTCATCGTAATGAAGGCAATGCCGATGATGGACAGCGCGTACCCGTCAATGAACGGACCGCCGGAGGCAAAGAAGGTCAGTTTCTTATGGAATGTGGTCAGCGGGGCATCGTCAATGAGATTGCTCGTTGCGCTCATGGCCGCCCTCTCTCGTGAATGCTCATCGTTGAGCTGGATCGTGATGGTTCAATCATTCGTGATCCGGCTCACTGCCAAAACCCATAGAATGGCTACAAAGAAAGAGGACGCTTAGACATATGTATAAAAGCCACAAAGAACGACGGCGTTCTGCCCGCCTCCAGGAGTGCGCATGTCGATAACAGTCGCCGAACTGCTGGCCGAGCCGCAGCTGGGTTTGAGTCTGTTGGCGGGTGAGGACGGTTTGCAGCAGCGGATCACTTGGGCGCACACCTCGGACCTGCCCAGGCTGTGGGAGTGGGTGACCGGCGGGGAGATCATGATGACCAACGGTCTCTCCATTCCGGCGGAACCCGCAGGCCAGGTCGCGCTGGCCGAGGCCTTGGTGGCCGCGGGGGCGAGCGCGCTGGCCATCGGCGAAAAGATGCACGCACCGGAACTCACGCCTGAATTCCTGGCGGCGTGCAACCGGCTGCCGCTGCCGGTGATCAATGTGCCGTACCCGCTGCCGTTCATCTCCATCGCGCGGTCCGTCGCCGAGTCCTCGCTGCTGGAGGAATCGCGCCGGCTGCGGCAAACGGCGAGAATCTACGACCTGCTGCGGTTGGCCGGCCCGCTCGACGAGCAGTGGCAGGCCCTGGTCCACGGGGTGGCCGCCCAGCTGGACTCTCAGCTTTATGTGGTGGACCGCCGGTGCCTCGATCCCTGGCACCCCGGCGGTGAAGCCCTGCCTGCCGACCTCGCCGGGCAATTGGAACCGCTGATCGCAGCCGCTCCGGCGTCGGGCAAGAAGTTCCAGTGGCACCACGTGGACGGCCGCCACGTCCTGATGATGGACGTTCCCACCCATGACAACGCACTGCTGCTGGTCCTGCCGCGGTCCGAGCCGCACCCGGATGCGGTGGTGCTGCTGCACGCGGCATCCGTCCTGGGCCTGGAGCTTTCCCGTACCATGCTCGCGTTGGAAGACCAGCGGCGCCTGGGCGCGGAGTTCCTGGCCCAAGCGCTCGAAGGCCGTTATGCCCTTGCTGATCTGGAAAGCCGTCTCAGGAGTTTCCAGCTGCCGGCCGAGAAGTTTCTCATCGTGTCCGTCTCGGGTCTGGATGAAGGAGTCTTCGCGACCATCCATGCCGAGTTGTGGCGCCATGGTCTGGCGCATGTCAGTCTCCGCCAGTTCAATACGCTGCACATCGTCCTGCCGCCCGAGTGCAGCGAGGACCAGCTGCGGCACTCCCTTCCCCACGGCGCCAAAATCGGCATGAGCCGGCCCACCAGCCCAGCCGGCATGCAGCGCGCTTTGCAGGAATCGTTGTGGGCGCTGGGCACCGCGGGCGACACCGGCCAGGCTCTGGTTCGCTACGGGGACGGACCCTCGTGGTTGGGCCTGACCAGCATGGAAGAAGGACAGGCGATGGTCCAGCGCCTGCTTGGACCGATTCTCGAGTATGAGCGGGGCAGGCAGCCGGACCTGATCAAGACCTTGCAGACGTACCTGGACCAACAACGGTCGTGGCAGAAGGCCGCCGCGGCCCTGTTCACCCACCGGCAGACCGTCATTTACCGGATCCGGAAGATCAGCGAGCTGACCGGACTGGACATGGCCGAAACATCGTCCTTGGCCCAGCTATGGTTTGCGTTGCAGATCCACCAGACGATGGATCTGCAACATCACGCCATGAACCGGCCAGACTGAACGAAATTAGTTACAGAAGTCGAGCTGCTCGGTGTAGCCGTAAGGAACCGAATCACTGATTGCCACGGTGAACCGCCCGGGCTCGTGGCGGGTCACGAGGATGCCGCCCGTCCGGCACATCTTCGCCAGCCCCGTCATTTCCTCGACGGCGGCATTAAGCCTCTCGTCCCTGGCGGCCCGGCTCTCCGCTCGGACCTCGATGGTGGTGTCACAGGGAGCGATCATTGGGCAGCCAACTCGGTCTCGTCGGACAGCGGCCAGGCGGTATAGCCTTCCGCCTTCTCAAAAAGGGTCCGCATCTGCGCCCCGTGGTTTTCCAGCCACAGCGCATCGGCCCCGCGGGTGACTGCTCCTACGTAACCGGTGCGGACGCTTCGCCCGTCCTTCTTGATCTCGACTTCCAGACCGGGCAATTCGCTCCAGTCCCGATACAGAACGCTGCTCATAGTGGTGCCTTTCATGCTGACGTTGCCCTCCCCAATCACGGCTACCGCGGGCCAGCTTGAACACTATTAGCTGGTCGAAGTTCCGGATATGTCCGGTGGAACGGAACCCGCCGGGCGGAGTTGTACAGACGCCCAGCCTTACCCAACTTTAGGTACCCAATGGGGATTGACTATCCCCCGTTCTAAGGACTCGGATTTTTCCAAGCAACCCCCGGCAGACTTACCTCATCTTGATCGGCGGGAGCTGGCACCCGCAGGAGAACGATCGAGTCTCGGTGCCCGGCTTTTCCCCAACGAGGCCGGGCACCTCCCACCCTCAGGTGGCGCCCATTGGCACACCGACGAGAAGGAAACCGCGCTAAGTGCTAGGATTCCCTGCACACATGCTTTGAAATACTTTCCTCGCCCATCCGCTCACCGCCGGCGGCATCGATGACCACTTCGGTGCTCGAACCCTCTGCCGCCTCAATCTCGATATCCCAGACCGGCATGTCGATTTTGTCGTCCAGGGAGGCCTCTTCAACGCTGCCGGAAACCTCGTCGAGCTCCGTCGTCATCGCCCCGGCCATCGGCACAGTGACACCTTCCAAATTAGTGACGTCCTCAGCCTCGGCCGGGCCCGGCTCGCCGTTCGAGTACCTGCGTCCCGTCGGGGAAAACGCGCACTTCGTGCGCTACGGCATCAGGGTCGATTCATACGCCAACACCACTAGACTGACACAAGCCGTGACTTCTCGATAGACTTTTTGATGCTTCGAGCCAACAGGTGACTCGGCCTTTCGACGAGAACCAAGAAAATTTGGGCGAGTAAGAGAGCCAGCGGAAATGTAAGCATTGCAATTAGAACAGGTTGAGCGGGTAGCAGGAAAGCGATAGCAGTTAGAAGCGGTTCATGAGTCAGATACAGACTAAAGGAAATCTTTCCTAGCCATTGAATGACAGCAGACTCAAGCCACCTTTTCATGAACGGGGCCCCAACAGCGGAAAAGACCAGCAGGACAGCTCCCATGGCAGATAAGGCGTTCCCAATAGGCAATAACTCCGATCTAATACCGATGGCTACTCCATACCAGCCAGCCTCGAGCAGAACGACTCCTAAGATCGCGATTGCCAGCCATGCTGATGACGCTCGCCTGTTCTCGTTGATGCGAGTCACCGATTTGGAAATCGTTTCCCATCCAGCAGCCATAACGCCGCCTATAAGGAAGTATGGGAAAAACCGGAGCACAGAGACATGCGTGAGTTCCCCAACGCATATGGCGATTAAACAGCCACAGATCAATATCCAGGGCCGTCCCCTGAGTCTAAAGGCGAGCCACACAAAGGCTGGAAGGAGGATGGAGAAGGCTACCTCCCACCTAAGTGACCACAACGGAGTATTGAGTACTCCACCCCCTAGGAGTAAGGTCATATCTTCAAGAATTGCAGGAATGGTAGGGGAGACAATGTGGCCATCGAGCCACTTAGACCCCACTGATCCCGATCTCGGTACCAACATGATTGAAACGACAGCTAGAACGACTGATGCGATTACGGGAACATACAGCCGGACAATCCGTGATGGGTAGTAGGCAAGCCACGAGAATCTTGTATTTCTAACCACGGGAAGGGTCAGAACGAATCCCGAAAGAATGAAAAAAATGTAAACAGCTCCGGTGCCTTCCCAGAAAATGTGAAGCGGTGTGTGTACCAGCCACCACGGCCAACTCCAGACTGGGCCTGCTAAACTCTTGTCCAAGGCGACTGTCGAAATCCAGGGCCCTAGTAACATTAGGTGGCTCAGCAAGACCATTACGGCTGCCACGCCCCGAAGGCCGTCAAGTGAGGTTACGCGGCCCAACGATGAGTCACGTCTTTTTGCCGAAGTCATGCCAGAAGCATAACGTCCTTCAGCACGAGTCTCTCAATTTAGGCCGCTGTGTTTCTGGCTACTCATATAGAGCTATACTCCGACAGCCGTAAGACAAACATTAAGGTCCCCACAGATAATCGAGGCTGCCTTGCTTTAGAACTCGGGAGCTTCCGCTTGATAACCCTCGATTATGGGATTGGTCCGGGCTGATGGGGCTCTTCACTTGGCAAATTTCTACATATTGCCGAACAGATTCTTCCTGCTGATGTGGCTTAGAGGCGCTTGCGGCCGGAAAAGCATCGTTTTTGCTAATAACTCGCTGCGATGACGATGACTGCTACGAATACAGCTTGGCAACCCGAATCGTCGCTGGCGACGGGGTCGGCTAGCGATCTAAGTTCAGCTGTCAATCGAACCGCAGGGGACCTATTGACTAGTTGTATTCCCCTGAGAGGTTGGGTACGTGGGCGGCGGGCGTCTGACTTTTGAGTGAGGTCCGGCCTCGGTGATGATTGTGGTGATAGGGCCAGGCCGGGATCGTTGCAACACGCCCGGCTTCCGAGCCGTCGGCCTTCGCATAGGCCCATTTCTCGAGGATGGTCCGGTTGAAACCGGCGGCGGTTTCCTTTTTTCGTCGGTTTAGGATCTCGCTCGGTGTACCGTTTGGCGACCGGTGCGGCCCCCTGAAACAGTCTGTCGTGCGAGTTATTAAACCCTTTTACAAGCCGCCGCTAGGAATCGAGCTTGGGTTCGAACACGACCTGCGCCCCTGCCGGCCAATCAATCGGGAAGGTCGCTTAGACAGCCTCTTAGAGATGATCTCGCTAATTCTTCTAACCCCTCAGGGCAGCTTGTATGTGGGGAGTGATCATTGCTGCCATGTAAGCGTGCCCCTCGTCCGTGGGGTGGACTCCGTCTGCACCGATTAGGTTAGATTGCCCAAAGAACCAGGCATTCTCAACGGGGTCCACGAAGTTCCCGCCTGCCGCTTCCGCAGCGATACCCAGCCTCTCGTTGATTGCGTGGATCTCTGTCGGAACGTTCCCATCGACCCATGGCGCACCTATCGTTAACAGTTCGGCCTCGGGCGCCATCCGGGCTGCGTCCTCATAAGCTCGTGACACCTCCGTCGATAGGCCAGTAACGTGTCGTATGTCATTACGGGAACCAACGAACACAATCAGATCAGTATCCTCGTTGGCTGCGCGCGCCAGATTGCTGACGAACGTCCCTCCTTGATTGCCCACCTGAACATATCCAGCCCCGCCTTCAGCCGCCTTGGTGATAGTTACGCGGAGCCCGTTATCAGACAGCTGCTTGTGGCTGACGTCCACCCAGTTCTTTTCGTGTTGGCCCCCGATGCTTGTACCACTGCTGTAGGAATCACCGATGACGGCAATAGCGAACGTTTCATGGTCCTGATGATGAAACGGGGCCCTTTCCGGCACAGGAGTTGCCTCCTGACAAGCCGTTGACGTTAAGATTACGAGGCCCATCGCCATCGCAGCAAAAACCGGTGAGAACCGACGGTGTTGGAGGGTTCCCCGGCGTTGCCGATTCAGATGCTTTGCATACCAGGACCGACGCATCCAGCCGCTCACAGCGATCTCCCTTCTTTGGCCAACCATTGAATAAAGCCTGTTGACATTTGGCAGCCTCATTGGTGGAGGGCCAGACAAGTGCACCAACCAGTAGTAGACCGGGAACTGTATCTGGCGGCCATTGGAACACTTCCCTCTAAAGAAACACGGTCTACCATTTCGCGCTTTGTCGAGCCAATGAGTCGGCGAACACCATAAAACGATAGCAATATTCCGGACGAGTTAGAAACGACTACTTGCAATTATGCCGCCGCTTACCTCCGAAAAGTCACGTGAGGGGGATGGCATACCCAATTTCATTATATCCTCGGGATCAAGTTGTGGAAGTTGGCGACCTCCGCATTTCCGAGGTGCCCAAGCTTGCTTCTGCGCTTATTGAAACACATAATTTGCTCTATTGGTAAATCTGCGGATGATTCATTGCTTGATTCTGAACTGTATCGATCGCTTCGACTTTGCTGGTGGCGACTCCGGTGACCGTGATGGACATTGGCCTGCATTAGACGTCTACTGATTCGCACCTTTGCCAACTCTATTTTATTGTAAAACTGATATCAGCAACACAATTTGGAGCATCATGAGTTGAAGCACACAATCACACAATCGGTTTCTTGGCGTTTGACCTCCAAAGTAAGAAGAGTTGCGCGAAGAATAGTAGTTGGCCACCCATTGCACCGAGAGCCACCCCGACTAATGAGCCCGAATAGGCGCTAATGAATATTGCAATCATGCTCAAAGATGTGGATATTCCGGTAGAGCGGGCAACAGCCTTGGCAGCACCTTCGGCAAAAAGCAATCCGGAAAAAATTTGGTTCATTACGCTAATGGCACTATTTATGATCAGCGTGCCAAACAGCCAGGAAAAGGCCGAGAAAGCATCACCCAGCAGTATAGGGCTAACCCATGCGATGACAGGAGAAAGCAATACCAACGTGACCGCATATGCAAACCCAATTCGGATAAAAGTTCTACTTGTGGCGTTACGCCGGCCCCTATCCTGTTCAGCGCTGATTCTAGGGACCATCAGGGACGTAATAGTTCCAGTAATTAGATGAACAGGACTCGCAATTCTAAAAGCAGCCGCGTAACCGCCGGCAGCTGACGGACCTATCCAGAAGTTCACCGCAACTTGGTCTAGTTGTTGGGCCATGTTCCACAAGCTTGCGGTCCAGAAGTGTCGACTTCCCCCTAGAACATTTTTGAAGTTCCAGCCGGCCCACTTTCGTTTACCAAAAAGAAATAAACACGTGAGGATAAGGGCAGCAGATCCTACCGTGACCGCTTGGAACATCAGATGCGGTGCATAAATTGCGGCACCAGCGACAGGGACCAGCGGAATCAGCCGCTTCAAGACTATTGAAAGTTCAGCTCGGCGTAGCCTCTGTTCTCCGAACAGAGAACTCTGAGTGAAAGTAGATATCATTTCTGCTGCAACATATAGGGCAGCAGCTGGAGACCAAACATCGAAGGCACCAGGTTGCGCCAGTCCGAACAGTATTATTGAACCAACGCATATAACGGCTGACAGGAAGGTGCATGCCATAAACGAAGGCAACAGCTGTTCCCTATCTATATCGGCTTGAATCCTAAGAACTCGCGTCGTCAAGCCAAAACCAAGAATGCCGATGAGTATGGACCCGACTGCGATCGACACAGAGTAGAGGCCGAAGTCAACCAAATCTGTATTGCGAGCCAGCAGAACCAACATGACAGCTTGCATTAGCGAACTAGCAACACGGACGAACACGAGACGCGCGGCTCCCGCACCTCTAATCCTCGTATCACGCTTCACGGATTCTGACATATGCGATCCTTGCAATCTCGAAGGTTTGTTCGGCTAAACTGACAACGCCAATAAGACTACATAAAAATAGCTGCCTGCCTCGCTTACATGCATGGCTATTATGAGATCGACCGTTTGGGGACAGGCCTCTTGACCAATCTGGTAGCGCTGGCAAGCGAAGCTCCGCACAGCAAAGCCCAGTAGTCAAACCTCTCGGCGAAGCTGTTATTGAAAATTCCCATGGCTAAGAACGCTATGGCTGATATAAGGCATGCGGCTATCAGCGAATCATTGCGCGAGGCCCACATCTGCCTGAGCGGGACAGCTACGAAGATGGCATATGCCACAACAAGCACCAATCCACCAGACGCGGCGAGAACCACTGGAACAACTACACTCGAGCCGGAAGCGAGTCCCACCCCAAATAGAGGACTGCTGGCAAACTGATCAAGTCCATCACTAAGAAATTGGCTCCGGCCAGCGGAACTTTGAGCAGCACCTGCGTCGGAAGCCGCTAACCTCGTATTGGAAATTACCGGACCCGCCACCGATGCCACCAATAATGAGGCCAGGAGAGCAACTGGAGGAATCCAGTGCATCCGGCGCTTGGACAGCATAAGAAAGAGACCCGTCGCGATTAGAACGATGAAACCAACCACCAAGCCACCGCGAGAGTCAGCATAAAACAACGCGAAGAGGTTAACGATAAGGGCGAAACGCCAAAAGAACTTCTTCCATCCTCGGGAATTTGATGACAAGGAAAAATAACCCAGAAGCGGGATAGAGATGACGGTTGCCAGGGCTAGTGAATTCGGATGAAAAGCCAGTCCACTCGCCCTCTCCGATTCGATTTGATAATTGGCCGCGTCAAAGGACAGTCCCAATTCAGCTAGCACCGCTACGAGCGAACTACCAAAACTACCCAACATTAACGCCTGCATTAACGATTTCCCACGAAGCGAACCGTGAGTCACGACTTCAGATCGAATAAGAACACCAATAATTGAGGTAGCGATAACAAAACGCACACAATGGACAATAACGCCCGAGATACTGCCATCATTCGTCGCCGGCGAATCAATCGCGACGACGGAGGTAGTTAATCGCCCACTTAATGCGTGGACCGCGAAAACGACCATCAGAGCAATAGGCAAGGACAGGATCCAGAACGGAATGCTGAAGGTCCTGCTTCTAGCGAGATACTCAAAGAAACCAACGATCAACGCCCCAGCGAGAAGCACGTCGCAAAGTGTAATCTCTAATACCTTTATACCAGTCCAAGTAGATGTCGTCGCAGCGAGCAGAATCAAGCTTGAGGATAGTTTCATACGCGTCGAACCTTCTGAATGGAGCGGATGGGAAACCAACGAGCGAAGAACGCAGGTGAAACAACGCTGCAACTCTATTCGTATCCACGCAAATACCTAAAGACTGACAGTTACAATGGCTAGAAGTCAGAACACACCCGCCTAATCGTGCGCCCATGGTGAAACCAAAGGTTAAGATGCGGACTGTGTGTTGGCCAAACAAATCATTTGGGAAGGCCCAAAAGTTCATCGTCTATACGGTCCATCAAGGTCGCGCTGACATGACTTTCAACCTTTCTAATGAAGAACTTTTCGGTTCCCTTCACGGTTGGCCAATCGGATAATGTAAAAGTCTTGGCAAGACTGGGGTCGATATGATGGAAATTGGTGTAGCGCCAGTTCCCCCGACCAGCGAATGGTACCGGTCCTCCGTCTAACATTTTACTTCTGAATCTACTATTCACAACTAAAGTGTGAAAGAACTTTTCATCCGGCGAGAAACATCTCCTGAAAAAACGCTCAATTGCAGGATTCACAGAATTGTTTAACTCAATTGCACATTCTGCAGTGAGCGCCCAGTGAGTCTGACCGTGAGTAATAACCAAATCCGCAGGCTTAGTCGGAGCGACTAGGGTAAGGAGATCAGCAATTCGAATAACAACATTCCGTAACCTCTTCAATCCGCCTTGAGCCTTACCAAGTAATTTCAAGTCACGGTGGTGCCGACCGTTGACTTGCTGACGATAATGATCATTCGATTCATCAACCTTAAAACACTTGATATATTGCGTACCTTGATTTGCCGTCAAAAAACGCTCAAACTCCGAAACCGGCTTCACGGGGTAATCCTGGCCAGATAGCATTACAAAATAATCGCCAGGCTTCGCATAGCTGCCTGCCTCCTCGATCAAGATCCGCATTGCCTCTACTTGAGAATAGCCCGCCCAGAAGACAGGCACACGTCTTTGAGTAAAAACAATGTTGTCCGCATTAGCCTTGATAGCTTCAGATTCAAAAGCTTTGATTTCTGATTTCAAATCAATATGTACGTGCACTGCATACGGCTTCAACGCCGAACATAACCGCGCAGTCATTACAGGATCGGTATGAGCGTATAAGAGAAACTTGATCACGTCACCTATAATAACCTATAAAAATAGACGTCACTTATTCGGGCCCAGAATATACATTTGAAGATTAGAAGTCTGACTAGAAGTCTCAAACAACATCTAACTTACGGTTATGAGAGCAAGGAAAGTACACCGTTTGTGTAGTTTGAGACCATTCGGTCAATGGACGGATACGCCCAGCGATCAACCGATCCACTAGCAGGCTTTTGGCTCAGGCCGTCTAGAAATTCGACTATTTTAGAAGCATAAGCAGTCGGAGTGTTTTCCGCAGTGATTTTTGACTTTCCTTCCTCAAGATAAGATTCTTCTGGCGCGTGGTACGGCCACTGAGTGGTTATGATCGGCAGCTGAAGGACTAGTGCTTCAACTGCGACTAGTCCGATCCGTCCCGGCATAACGATACAGTCAGCCACTTTACTCACGAGCGCTTTTTGTTGCTCATTTACGTAACCGAGCATAGTGACCTGGCCTCTTGCAACAGCAAACTTTAGTAGGGAGGACTGAGCTCCTTCCCCTCCTATCAGTAACCGGATTTCAGGGTCTAGTCGCCAGAGTATATCCAAGACGTCACTAAGAAAATCAATTCTCTTGCTTTCATCAATCCCGCCGAAGAAAGCTAACGTCTTACCTGGATGCACTCCCATTGAGCCAGTCACTCGTGCGACGTCATTATCGGTCACGGTTTGCAAAGCTTCCTCCAGCTTTGTCGTGTCCACCGTATTCATTACTGTCGTAACTGCCGTTGCACCTACTTTCCTAGCATATTCACCGCCATCCGGGGTGTAGGCAAAAATGTGGTCAGCGTGCCGGATCTGCCACCTTTCTAAGGCTGCATCGATCGCGTTCTCGGGTTGAACGAAGGTCTTTATGTGTCCCCAGAGCCCTACTCTGACTTTTCGCCGCTTGCCGTCCAAAATAGCCTTATAAGTATCAAGGGAGGAACCTTGCAAGCCAACGATTACCGCATCAGCCCGGTGCCATAACGGACGAGCACCACCCAGTATCAATGAGCGACCGCCGACAGGGATACGCCTGTTGTCGAACGTCTCGACCCAGGTAGGAGTCTCCTGATCCCCTCGTAGGGCCTGAGTTGCATCAGGAGTTCCCGCCGCAACAACGCAATCAATTTCCATACGATCGAGCTTATGTATTAGCCGTCCAAAAAATGGCACTCTATACTTCGCTACATAAGGTTGGACTATTACAATCTGTTTTCTCATAGTCATTCTTATTTCTTGAATTCAGGAATTGGAACGATCAGGACGTATAAACTTCGGCGTCTCGGCAGAGGCCTTTCTCTGTTGTTTTATCAATTCTACCCATCCGAGCACGACACTTTCCCAGCTAAAATATTGCAAAGCATGTGAATGCGCTGCTAGCTGAGCAATGCTGTAATCTTTATTCAGAGCCTCAACGATCCCAAAAGTAAGATCCTCGGGTGTCAACTTCTCAATTTTGACTCCGGCCTCTTCAGGCATTGATTCCGCTGAACCGACGTAAATGCTCACGACACTTGGCAATCCGTAGGCCATTGCCTCCGCAAATCCGATTCCGAAGTTCTCATCCTCGCTGGGCAGCAGGAAGAAATCCGATTCCAAAAAGGCCGATCTCTTTTCAGCTCCTGCCAATTCCCCTGCAAATACAATCTTGTCTGCAACACCCAAGCTATGGGCCATCTTTTTGAGAGTCTGCAAAAGCTTGGTGTCGCCGCTTCCCGCGACGAGCAACTGGACTCCTATATCCATGTCAGACAGTTGTTTCACCGCAGCAATGGCAAGGTCGATTCTTTTTTTTGGCGCAATGCGAGACATAGATAGCAAGCGAACAGGAGAATGAACCACATTATCATTCATGCGCTGAATCGGAATGTCGATTCCAATAGTCGAAAGTACGATTCGACTATCCGGGAATTTTTGCCCTAGGTCATTCAGCTCACTCTCTGAATAAACTATGAACGCTTCTGATTTTGTTCGGACATACCATCCCATGAGGAATTCAAACAACGCTTTTTTTCTCTTGCTAATGCCCTGTTGGCGAGCAGTCAACGATCCATGCGGAACGATAACAAAAGACGTGCCAAATAGAGATAAAAGCGCGCTTAGAATAGGAAGCCACCATAGAAAATATCCGTGCGCTATGACAAGATCTGCCTGTTTCGCGTGACGCAAAAACTGAATAAGGCTGCACCTCGTGGATTTCGACTTTCCAGCCAATCTAAGCCTTAGAGGTCGCTGTGGGGCAAGGGGGGAAACCCCGCGAGCGATCACAGTCTCTTCGTCGGTACCTGACAACCAAAACAACCTCGAATCGACGTTGCCATACGTTTGTAAAGCGTTATCAAGATCGACCGCGTTTTTTGCTGGTCCCCCATCAGAAACAGATATTCGCTGAGCTACCTGGATTACAAGCGGTCGGTTGTCCATTTTAGATTCTGCCTCACTCAATTTACTGCGTTCTGCCTCTCGAGTTCGCGCACCTTCATTCCGATTTGCCAATAATACGAACTCAACGCGAAGGCGTAGTCGAAGCCGGCGCGTCCGTCACGAAATCCTCCACGAATTAAGTATGCGTAGAGGAAAAACACGAGAGGCTTAAGTGGGACCTTGTCAAAAAGCCGGCCTTGAACGCTCCTGCGAGCCGCGGCATCTTTTTTCACCGACGGATGGGTTCGGAGATATGCTTCCCACTCGGAGTACTTATTGTGTCTCTCGAACCAAGTGTGGACGGGGTCCTTATCGTCATGCCGTATCCTTCCCTTGAGCGCGGCTACATCCCCCTTCGAAACAGGCTGATAATGCCCTTCGAGCTCGCCCATGCCCGGAGCATTTAAATCATTGATCACAGGGAAACTAACTTCACCACGTTGTACTAGCGCTCTTTTGACAACCCGATGACCATATTGAAGCTGTTTACCGGCAAAGACATAATCTAATTCGATGTCGTAGGCAGAAAACCGACCACTTTCAAGTTCGTCGCACCTTTTCCACAACTCCGACACCAGCTCATTGGTCGGCGTTTCGTCGGCATCAATAAAAAGAATCCATTTGTACTTAGTGACGAGGTTGTCTAGCTGCCACTGTTTCTTCTTTGGATACCTTCCATCCCAGTCAAAATTCTCTACTGCAAAGCCTAGCTCGCGAACTATTCCAACCGTGTTATCGGTGCTGTTTGAGTCCACAACTATTATTTCAGCGAAATCGGAAAGGCCTGAAAGGCAATCAGCAATGCCGCGCTCTTCATTCTTTGTTTGAACTAAGACGGAAATTGGTAACTTTTTTGTCAACGGTCTTTTCTTTCCGAGTCTGAACGAGTTCTAGGTTCGTCTGAAAATCTTGTACCTAGCGGTCCGGGTGGCGGTCCCCCGTACAACACTCCAGGTTCGACGGCCCCCGACACGACGGTCATGGGAGCGATGACTGCGGAACTACCTATTCGTGCTCCGCCAGTCACCATGCAACGCGACGTGACCCACGCCCCAGCTTCGATGAATATTGGCCTAGTGATTAGGGCCATGTCGCGACGATGCGCATGACTTCCGGTGGTGATGAAAGCTTCCTGAGAGATTACTACGTCGTCGCTGAGATATACGTGATCTTGATTGTGGATCCAAGCACCTTCACCGATCCAGCATCTGTTACCTATATGCAATTTCCAAGGAAACTTGACCCGGGTCCTGGGACGGAATATAACGCCTTCACCGATCTCGGCACCGAATAGACGCAATATTCGTACACGTAGTGCTGAGCTGATTTGTATCGGGTTGGTTACAAAGATGAGCTCGAAAATAGGCCACAGATAGATGACAATCTTTGAACGATCCCAAGCAACATGCTCACCGGGCGCCTTGGATAGATCTATAATCCGCGGCCGACCAGGGCTATCATTCATCCCTTCAATCTCGCTCATATCCACCAGTTGTCCCTCGAGCCGTCCTCATGGAGTCTATTCTTGCATGTGTGATCACGAAGAAACTCCGCATCACGGTTCTGGGACTGAACTACACACCCGAACCGACAGGCATCGCCCCCTACACAACGAAGCTTGCTGAGCAACTGGCCGCAGAGGGCCATAATGTTCAAGTCCTTACCGGTTTTCCACATTATCCTGAGTGGAAGTTGATGGAGGGATACTCCGGCTGGCGGAAGCACGAAACCATCAACGGCGTCCGAGTTACGAGACTCCGCCATTACGTCCCCAAACGAGTTAGGAGTCTTCAACGCATCCATATGGAACTCAGCTTCGGGCTTAGGATTTTTTTCGCTCGTTGGGGGGCACCAGACATAGTGTTATTGGTCACTCCATCATTATTTTCCACAGGTATTGCACTATTACGGGCACGATATGGCCGCCACCAGGTACCCGCGGGGGTTTGGGTGCAGGACATCTACAGTCGTGGTCTTGAGGAAACCGGAACCGCCGGTTCAATGGCAGTTGTTGTGATGAGGAAAGTGGAGGGCATGATTCTCCGAAGTGCTTCAAGAGTGACTGTCATCCACGAGCGCTTCCGGTCTTATATAACGGACTCTCTTGGCGTGCCGCATGAAGACGTTGCAGTCATCCGAAATTGGACTCATCTAAAGCAGCAGCCAACGGTTGACCGCAAAAGCACCAGAGCTCAATTTGGGTGGAAGGAGAACGACATTGTTGTTCTTCATGCGGGCAACATGGGTGTAAAACAAGGACTCGAGAATGTGGTTGAAGCAGCACGCCTTGCTGACCGGAGCAGTTCCAGGGTTCGTTTCGTACTACTCGGAGATGGAAACCAACGCGATCGCATCCAGAAGTCTTCGATTGGCCTCGAGCGTATCCAGTTCATCCCACCTTTGCCAGACCAACAGTTTATGGATGTACTTCGGTCCGCCGATATACTTCTGGTCAATGAAAAGCCTGGGCTAAGAGAAATGGCCGTTCCTAGCAAATTAACTTCGTATTTCTCCTCTGGTCTCCCGGTAATTGCTGCTACGGACGCGCAGAGTACGACGGCTGAGGAAATTCAGATCTCTCATGGGGGAATCTGTGTCAAGCCAGACTCGGCGCGGGAGTTACTTGCAGCGGCAGAACGACTTGGGACAGACCAAGAGTTCGCTGACGAATTGGGGCAGTCAGGTCTTCGCTTTGCCAAGGAAAGCCTTTCGCAACAGGTAGCTATAGTCAAGTACAGTCGCTGGCTAGAGGAGATGACAATTGCTGGAAGCACTGTCAAAGACGCTGACAAATAATACAGAACAAACGATTTAGGGGGTCCACGTTGACGAAACGTGCTTTAATCACAGGAATAACGGGGCAAGACGGGTCTTACTTAGCAGAGCTGCTCCTGAAAAAGGGATACGAGGTCCATGGACTAATTAGGCGTGCATCCACTTTTAATACTGCTCGTGTTGACCACCTTTATGTCGATCCGCATGAGTCTGGAGCTAAACTGTTTCTACATTACGGAGACTTAAGTGACGGTGCGCGCCTAGTCACCCTTCTGGCTCAGATTCGTCCGGACGAGGTCTACAACCTTGCGGCACAGTCTCATGTTCGAGTTTCTTTTGACGAGCCTGAACACACAGGAAATACCACAGGCATGGGGTCCATCCGTCTTTTGGAGGCCGTTCGCATGGCTGGCATCGAGACACGCTTCTATCAGGCGTCCTCATCTGAAATGTTCGGTGCCACTCCCCCGCCGCAAGACGAAGACACCCCGTTTTATCCGCGCTCCCCCTATGGTGCTGCCAAGGTATACAGCTACTGGGTGACGAAGAATTACCGTGAGGCTTATGGCATGTTTGCAGTCAACGGAATACTCTTCAACCATGAATCTCCACGGCGCGGGGAAACATTCGTCACCCGCAAGATCACACGTGCAGTAGCGGCCATCAAGGCAGGGAAGCAAGAACACCTGTTTATGGGCAACTTGGATGCTGTCCGAGACTGGGGCTACGCCGCTGAGTATGTAGAAGGAATGTGGAGGATGCTTCAGGTGGACGAACCGGATGACTTTGTGCTGGCGACGGGCGTAGGCTACACAGTCCGCGATTTCTTACAGGTTTCCTTCGAGCATGCAGGATTGAGCTGGGAAGACCATGTGAAGTTCGACGAGCGTTACTTGCGCCCCACTGAGGTCGATGCTCTCATTGGCGATGCTACTAAGGCCCACGAAAAGTTGGGTTGGAAGGCTACAGTTGAAACTCCGGAACTAGCGCGGATCATGGTCGATGCCGACATAGAGGCTCTGAAGCACGTGGGTAATCATTGGATCGATGACGTGAAGCTCGGAAGCTGGGGGGCCTAGGCGTGGCAGTCAAGAACGCCAGCGTCACCAGTGCGGGTGATAACGTCAACTTCGCGCCGGCGCCCCTGGACCGTGAGGCAACTTTCTTCGTCGCGGGCCATCGTGGGCTAGTGGGTTCCGCCATCTGGAGAAAACTTGTATCCGAAGGATTCGGCAATTTAGTCGGTCGAACATCGGCCGAACTGGATCTCAAGGATCGTGACGCAGTCTTCGCTTTTTTTGCGGCGACGAAACCACGCTACGTTGTTCTGGCTGCAGCTAAGGTTGGGGGGATCCTCGCGAACGACACCTACCCAGTTGACTTCCTCAGCGACAACTTGCGGATACAGGTCAATGTTCTGGACGCTTCCCGAGAACATGGCGTGGAACGTCTCCTGTTCTTAGGCTCGTCATGCATCTACCCGAAGTTCGCTGAGCAGCCGATTAAGGAGGAATACCTACTCACGGGCCACCTTGAACCCACCAACGACGCCTATGCTATAGCCAAAATAGCGGGTATAAAGCAAATTCAGGCTCTCCGCCGGCAGTACGGTCTGCCCTGGATTTCTGCGATGCCTACCAATCTGTATGGACCGGGAGATAACTTCTCTCCGGAAGGATCTCACGTATTGCCTGCTTTGATCCGTCGTTATGACGAAGCGGTCAAGTCTGGGCAAGCAACAGTAACCAATTGGGGAACAGGTTCTCCACGGCGAGAATTTCTTCATGTTGACGACATGGCAGCTGCATGCCTCCATCTGCTGGAAAACTACGATGGGCCGGATCAAGTCAATGTGGGCACGGGAAGAGACGTCACTATACGAGAGCTAGCTGAAATCGTGGCAAAAACCGTGGGTTTCGATGGCAGGATTGAGTGGGATATCTCCAAACCGGATGGCACACCCCAGAAGTTATTGGACGTTTCTAAACTTGCGGCCGCTGGTTGGGAAGCACAAATCAGTCTCGTTGAAGGCATCGCCGATACCGTGAAGTGGTATCGAGCGAACGTCGACAATATCCGAAGATAATCTTATTAGGGCATGTGCAGTTACGGCCTCCACGTGCCCTAATAAGCACCACCGGGAAATAAATAAATGTAACGAGTCTCGATCTTAGTGTCTCTCCCCATAAGTCCTTCAACGCGTACGAGATGGGCGGCATCGTGGGCGACACGATTGCTGCGGCACGGTGGAGGCCACCGGAAAGGGTGTTTGTGCACGTCTTGAAACTGGCCAGGCAGGCCGGCCTGGTTGTCGGGGACATGTGCCCGCCCTCCACCGAGTTCGTACAGGCCTCCACCCCCGGGTACCGCGGCCCTCGGAACGAACCCCAAGATGCCGCGCCTGATCTCTACTGACCATCTTTACTTCGCCTGTGGCGTACTGGCCGCGGCCGGTCGTCTTTACCGCCTCGCACGGCCCGGCCGAACACAAGGGCATGAATATGGCCCGGCCGGTCCTGGTCTCCTCCAGCACAGGCGTCTTCGGGATCCGTGACACCGCCGCCCGCTATATCGCCGGAGAATCCCCGCGTCCGGCCCCGGCCCCCTCAGCGCACAGGACGTTCTTGCCGACCAGGCAGCCAACCCGCTCCGCGATGGTTCGTGGTGAGTCAACCTGCGCCAGTCCATCACCGAACCCTTCCTACGCCTGAACGCAGAAGCCATCGACACCGCAACACTGGACGAGGTCCGGGACACCGTCCTGGGACTGGTAAGGGAATAACTACATGAACAACAATCGGTGCCGATAAGTCGAGTGCACTTGACCTGTTTTACGGTGTTATTCCGGCCGGCGGGGTGGGGACCCGGTTGTGGCCGCTCTCGCGGGCGGCGGCGCCGAAGTTCCTGCATGACCTGACTGGGTCCGGGTCCACGCTGATCCGGGCGACGTATTCGCGTCTGGAGCCGTTGTGCGGGGACCGGACCATGGTGGTCACCGGTACCGCGCACCGCAAGGCGGTGCTGGCGCAGCTGCCGGAGCTGACGAAGAACAACCTGGTGCTGGAGTCCGAGCCGAAGGACTCGGCGGCCGCGATCGGTTTGGCCGCGGCGATCCTGTACCACCGGGATCCGCGGATCATCATGGGTTCCTTCGCCGCGGACCAGGTGATCAACCCGGTGGAGAAGTTCCAGGACGCGGTGCGCGAGGCGATCCATACCGCGGCCGAGGGCTACATCGTCACGATCGGGATCACCCCCACCCACCCCTCGACCGGGTTCGGGTACATCCGCACCAACGGGAACCTGGGCATCGGCTCGGCGCCGAACGCGCTCGGGGTGACCGAGTTCGTGGAGAAGCCCGACGCCGAGACCGCGCAGGCGTACCTGGCCGAGGGCGGGTACTCGTGGAACGCGGGCATGTTCGTGGCCCCGGTCCAGCTGCTGCTCAAGCACCTGGAGACGAACGAGCCGCTGCTCTACGCCGGGCTGATGGAGATCGCCGCGGCCTGGGACACCTCCAAGCGCCGCGACGTGGTCCGCCGGGTCTGGCCCGGACTGCCGAAGACCGCGATCGATTACGCGGTGGCGGAGCCGGCGGCCGCGGCCGGGGACGTGGCGATGATTCCGGGCGACTTCTCCTGGGACGACGTGGGGGACTTCGCCGCGATCGGCCGGTTGAACGCCGCGTCCGAGACGAACAACCTGACCGTGCTCGGCGAGGGCGCACGGGTGTATGCGGAGAACTCCACCGGGATGGTGGTCTCCGATACCAAGCGCGTGATCGCGCTGATCGGCATTGACGACGTCGTTGTCGTGGACACCCCAGACGCGCTGCTGATCACTACCAAGGAACACGCCCAGCAGGTCAAGAAGGCCGTCGAATCACTCCGCGCCAGCGGCGACACCGACGTCCTCTAAACGTTTACCTCTCCAATTGGGGTGCGGCATCCCGGATGGGTACCATTGTCGAGGTCTCACTCACGCTTTCACAAAGGACGTTTATGCCAGGCGCCGCAGATGCCACCACGGAAGCACGTCAAGGAAGCTCTGTGGTGACAGTGAAAAGGCGGCGGTCAGGGTATGGGCGCAAACGGTCGCGACAACGGATGTTTCGCGTGGTTCTTCCGCTCACGGCGCTAGCGCTACTACTCCTCTTGGCCGTAGGGTGGTTGGCCTTCCGTGCAATGCAGGTCAAAGACAATTTGGAAGCTACCACCCAACTCGTACCCGCCATGCAATCCGCTATCGCTGAGGGCAATATCAAAGAAGCGGCTGCGTATCTGGATCAGATAGAAACGCACACAGCCGAAGCACGGGGTGCCGGGACCGACCCGCTTTGGCGCGCAGCCGGCGCGTTGCCGTGGTTTGGTCAAAACTTCTCCGCAGTTACCGACATCACAGTTGCGGCCGACGTCGTTGTTAGCGCTGCTGCTCCCCTGATGGGGTCCCTCGGGCCAGGAGTCCTTGAAGTCTTTGTCCCGAAAGACGGGAAGATTGAGCTGCAGCCCCTTCAGGAGCTTTCACCGAAACTGATGCGCGCATCAGCTACCGTGGACGCCGCACACGAGAGCCTCGACCAGATCGATCAGGAACAGCTCCTTCCGCAGCTGTCAGAGCCCCTTAGCCAAGCCACGTTAGCGCTCGAGGGCGTCCAAAGCACCCTCAGCGGCGCGGCCTCAGCGGCGGACATCCTCCCGGCAATGCTTGGAGGCGCAGGTGATCGGAACTATCTGGTTCTGGTACAGAACAACGCTGAGATCCGTGCAACGGGTGGCATCCCGGGGGCCCTGGTTGTACTCAAGACAAGCAACGGTCAAATCGAGTTCACCGACCATGGCAGCGCCTCAGCTTTGGGCAGATTCAAGCCGCCGCTGGAAGTGGATGAACAACAGGAACGCATCTACACCACGCGCCTTGGGGGGTATATGCAGAACGTCAACCTCACCCCAGACTTCCCTACCGCAGCCTCTACTGCCCAAGCTATGTGGGAGAAGGAGAACCCGAAGAGCAAGATTGACGGTGTGGTTGCATTAGACGCCGTTGTCTTGTCGCATCTCTTGGTTGCAACTGGCCCGGTGGAGCTGAGTTCACTCGGTTCCCTACCTGTAGATACTGGGGAACTGCCCACAACGCTCGACAGTGCGAATGTGGTCCAGACCCTGATCTCAGATGTCTATCGGGAAATCGAAGAGCCGCAGATGCAGGACGCTTATTTTGCTGCGGTAGCAAGCGACATTTTTGCTGCTGTCACCGAAGGCAGCACTGACCCCGTAGAGATGCTCAATGCAGTGCGGAAGAGCGCGGAGGATCAGCGCTTGTTCGCGTGGTCTGGGCACAAACATGAGCAGACAGTCATAAGTGCTTCGTCTCTTGGTGGTTCCATCGTGACCGAAGAGCCGACTGTAGGCGTGTACTTCAACGACGGCACCGGCGCCAAAATGGATTACTACGTAGCACGCGAGGTACAACTCATTGAGCGATGCGAACCGGACGGGTACTACCGGTATGCAGTCCGGGCGACATTGACCAATAATGCGCCGGAGGACGCAGCGGAGGCTCTCCCTGAATATGTAACAGGGGGAGGGTATTTCGGCGTGAGTCCAGGAACGGTTAGGACAAACATTTATGCCTATGGTCCCTCAGATTGGCTGCTCGAGTCAGCAAGTGTCGACGGCGAAAAAGCACCATTCGGCTCCTACCGTCACGGCGATAGCCCGGTGGCTGGACAGACTGTCGCGCTCAAGCCTGGAGAATCGACTACTGTTGAGTTCGAATTCTCATCTTTGTACGAAACGGTCGAGCCCCAACTGCGTGTTACACCTACTGTTCAGGCTAGATCTGAAGTAGTGATTCCGGAGCAATCGGGCCCGGATTGCTCTTCCTAGTGTTAACATGAGGTTAAACGTTGATTGGAACGCCAATGCCAGCTTGCTTCAAACGTTTCATCGATGTACCGTCAAAAATGAACTAAGTAAGTTGTCTTCACGCATGCACCTATACATCTGACCCACGGGGGATCACATATGAAAAAGACCTTGACCGCATTGGCCATCGCCGGATCGCTGACCTTCCTGGGCGCCGGCGCTGCACAGGCCCGCGACGCCGCCTACCCGCAGCCGCCCGTTTCGGCCACCGTCAGTGAAGGCCGCGTTGGCATCGGGGCCACCATTCTCTTCCAGGGAACCGGCTTCGCTCCCGGTTCACGTATCGGCATCCTCGTTTCCAATGAGGCGCGGAATGGTGCGGGCGCAAGCTTCGGCCCGGGTGGTGCCTCGGCAGCAGTGAGCGGTCCCATCATCTTCGCCGAAGTTCAGGAAGACTCCACCACGGCTGACGCAGAGGGCGCATTCTCTGTGCCCGTCACCTTCAACGAAACCGGCACCTACACGCTGACCGCTACCGGCGTTGATGTGAACGGCGATCCCGTTACCGTTGAGGCAACCGTAGTGGTTGAGGGCGACGTAGACGGTGCTGCCGGCGGTATCGGTGGCGGCGCTGACAATGCTGCAAACGATGACGCTGTTGCCAATGGCGACCGCTTGGCTGACACCGGCCTGGACTCCAGCGCGCTCCTCTGGGGCGGCGCCGGCGTACTCGCCCTCGGCGCAGGTGCTACCGCAGTGGTAGTTTCCCGCCGCAAGAATGCCTAGTCAAACCTGAATTAGCAAGAATGCCCGGAACCAAACGGTTCCGGGCATTCTTTTGTTGTAGATCTTAGTTTGCGGCGAGAAGTGCCTCTTCCAGTGCCACCCAGGCGAGCATGGCGCATTTTACCCGGGCCGGGTACTTCGAAACTCCTGAGAATGCTGCTGCGTCACCGAGAATCTCTTCGTCCACCGCAATGCTGCCACGGGACCGCATCACTTCGCGGAACTGGTCTATGAGCTTGATCAGCTCACTTCTTTCCATGGACAGCGCCATGTCCGAGAGTACGGATGCAGAAGCCATAGAGATGGAACAACCTTGTCCGTCCCAGCTAATGCTCGAGAGCATGCGCTCATCCCCCTCGGCATGCACAGACGCCCGCAGGGTGATTTCATCGCCACAAGTGGGGTTGAGCATGTGGGACTCCCCCACATTGTCACCCTCAGGCGGCTCTGCGAGGCCAGCTCCGTGCCTAAGCTTCGCGTGCTCCAGGATGATCTGCTGGTACAGCTGCTCTAGCTCGGAACTCACTTACTTCACTCCAAAGAACGGGCGGACTCCGGCGACGGCTTCCAGGAAGGCATCGACGTCGTCCGTGGTGTTGTACAGATAAGTGCTGGCCCGGGTGGTGGCTATCAGTCCGAGCCGGCGGTGCAGTGGCTGCGCACAGTGGTGGCCTACACGTACGGCAATGCCCTTGTCATCCAGGAATTGGCCGACGTCATGGGCATGGACGCCGTCGACATCGAAGGCTGCCAGGCCGATCCTCTCAAAGCCTGCGGCCGGCCCGAGGACACGGATACCTACGATCTGCTCCAGACCAGTTACGAGTCGCTGCCCGAGCTCAACTTCCCACGCGTGGATACGGTCCATACCGGTTTCCTGTAGGTAGTTCACAGCGGCCGCCAGTGCCACAGCCTGCGAGATGCGCTGTGTTCCGGCTTCGAAACGTGTAGGTGAGGGAAGGTAGGCTGCGTGCTCCATGGTGACTGTAGTGATCATGGAGCCGCCGGTCAGGAACGGCGGCATCGCATTGAGCAGCTCTGCCTTGCCGTAGAGTGCACCGATACCGGTGGGGGCGAGCATCTTGTGGCCAGAGAACACTGCGAAATCGACGTCGAGCGCCTTTACGTCCACAGGGAGGTGCGGCACGGATTGGCAGGCATCGAGCACCACGAAGGCACCTACTTCCCGGGCCATGGCAACTAGCGTTTCGACCGGGTTGATTGTGCCCAGAACGTTGGAGGCGTGCGTGAAGGCCAGGATCTTCGTCTGTGGCGTAATCACGGTATTGGCGCGCTCAAGGTGCAGGGCACCGTCGTCGTCCACCGGCAGGTAGCGCAACGTAGCGCCAGTGCGGAATGCCAGTTCCTGCCAGGGGATCAGATTGGCGTGGTGTTCCATCTCGGTCACGACGATTTCGTCCCCCTGCTTCAGTACGAAGGGCTCGGCTTCCTCTCCTCCGCGACCCGCGGTGGCGTTGGAAAAGGCATAGGTGATGAGGTTGATGGCCTCTGTGGCATTGGAGGTCCAGACCAGTTCGTTGAAACGGGCGCCGATGAAGCCGGCGACCGTTTCCCGCGCCGCCTCATAGACGTCGGTGGCTTCGACCGCAAGACTGTGCGCACCGCGGTGCACGGCGGCGTTACGCTGCTCGTAGTACTCCTGCTCGGCTTCAATAACACTCAGCGGGTTCTGCGAAGTGGCTCCGGAGTCGAGGTAGACCAGCGGGCGTCCGTTGACTTCCCGGTTCAGGATGGGGAAGTCATTGCGGATACGCAGCACTTCCGTGTTGTCGATGGCGCCGACGGAGTGCTTCAGCGTTGATGGAGTGGAAACCACAGGCACTGCGGGTGCTCCTTGTTTGACTGGGCAGAATCAGCTGTCCGCAATACGCAAGACAACCCTGTCCTAATCTTCCCATGCTCGGCCCGCAGAGGTCATGTGAGTGGCGCCTAATCTGCTCCGGGATGAATTGAATCCGGTCATGAAAAAGGGACCGACGATGGGATGGGGGTGGCCCAGTCTCAGAGGCCGCCCATCGTCGGCCCCCGCTTTCGGAGCCACTAAGGCTATGAGCGACAGACGCGCTCGGCAGGATGGCTTTCGCACTCCCGACAATTGATCTTAGACGTTCAAGTTAGTTTCGTCTAGCTGATCTTCGCATGGAACTGCTGCTGCGCTGCCAGCAGCCCCTCGTCCACCAGCAATTCGACCGCATCAGCGGCGTAGTCGAGCAGGAACGGCAGTTCCTTCTTCTCCGCTGTGCCAAAATCCCGGAGGACATAGTCTGCCGTATCCATCGTGCCAGGTGGGCGACCTACACCAACACGGATCCGATAATAATCCTTGGTTCCGAGGGCTTTGGACATGTCGCGCAGGCCGTTGTGGCCTCCTTCTCCTCCACCGATCTTGAGCTTGAGGGTGTTGAAGGGGATATCGATCTCGTCATGCACAGCTACGACGTGGTCGGGCGTAATGTCGAAAAACTTCGATAACGCCGACACCGGACCACCGGACAAATTCATGAAGGTGAGCGGTTTGGCCAGAACGACTTTGGGGCCACCTAGGCGGAGCCTGCCTTCGAGGACCTGGGCATGGGCCTTGTGGGACTTGAACGATCCGCCAACTCTCGAGGCGAGCTCGTCAAGCACCATCTGACCGATATTGTGCCGGTTACGGCTGTAGCCGGGCCCGGGATTCCCGAGCCCGACTACAAGCCAGGTGTTGCTATTCACTGAAAAGGATTACTCAGCGGATTCTTCAGCCGGAGCAGCAGCAGTCTCGCCAGCGCCCTCTTCGGCCTCGGCTGCGACAGCCGGAGCCGAGACAGCAGCAATGAGGGTGTCGCCCTCGATCAACAGCGTGGTGCCCTGCGGCAACTCGATGTCGCGAGCATAGATGTGCTCGCCGACCTGACGTCCCTCAACGTTGATGGTCAGCGTCTCCGGCAGGGCCGTGGCATCTGCTTCAACAGCAACGGTGAACTCTTCCAGATCGAGGATGGCGCCGGGGGCAACTTCGCCTTCGATGTGGATGTTGACGTCGACGTGAACCTTTTCGCCCTTGCGGACGGTGAGCAGGTCAACGTGCTCGATGATCTGCAGGAGCGGGTCGCGCTGGATGTCCTTGGCGAGCGCAAGGTGCTGTTCACCATCCACGTCCAAGGTCAGCAACGCGTTGGAGGTACGCAGCGCAAGGGTGGTGGCCTTGGCCGGCAGCAGGATGTGCATCGGCTCGGCACCGTGGCCGTAGATCACTGCGGGGATCTGTTCGTTGCGGCGGGCACGGCGCGCAGCGCCCTTGCCGAATTCGCTGCGGACTTCGGCAGCCAGCTTCTGATCAGACATATCTGTCTCCTCTTGAAAGTAATAGGATTCTCAACGGTGCAATGGCCGGAGCTACAGGAAAATGTCTAGAAAGATCTCATCTAGCCACCGTCGATAACGGACACTCCACAAGAACTGTGGCGTTCCCTCGCCTAGGCATCGCTGCACAGTCTATCAGCGGCGTTGCCCCGCAACCGAATCCATGTCCTGCACTGCAGGGAATGAAATCTTTAACTCGTATCGGGCTAAGCGAGATCTGGTTACCTTCGGTTCATGTAACCTGCGTTAGACTTTAGGCTGACTTGGGGCCAGATGACCGCCATTGGAAGGACTGCAAGAGTCTCGTGGAATTGAACCAAACCGAAGAGCAGCCACAAGGGCTGGAACTCCGGGACTATCTTAGGGTCCTACACACATACTGGCGCGGCATTGTTGCCATCACTCTCTTGGTGACCCTCCTGGCTTTCGGCTGGACGTTCCTTCAGAAGCCGGTCTATGAGGCGCAGTCGACCGGCATGGTTTCGGCAGGCGGCGGATCTGATATCAACGAAGTCCTCGCGGCGGATAACCTGGCAAAATCGAAGGCGACGGCTTATGCCAGCATGGCGACATCGCGCCCGGTAGCCCAAGCAGTAGTTGATGAACTAGAACTCAACACGACGGCAATGGAACTTCTCGGACAGGTCCAGGTTGAAACGCCGCTCGATACGGCAGAGCTTCACATCACGGTTTCCTCCGGCGATCCGGCTGAGGCACGAAATATGGCGGATGCATGGGTTACTGCTTTGGCGGAGCAAGTAGAAAAATTTGAGACTTCCGGTGCCGGGGCTTCCGAAGCTGCAGTTCAGGTCGTCCCAATGGCGAACGCCACTTTGCCCACATCCCCCGTATCGCCCAACATGAAGCTCACCCTGGCCATCGGGGCTGTCATTGGTCTGATGCTCGGCCTTGCCTACGCACTAATTCGCAACCATTTGGACCGGCGGATCCGCTCGGCAGAAATGATCGAAAAGCAGTTCGGTGTACCCGTCATCGGCACCATACCGATGGACAAGAGAATGCAGGACCGCCGCAAAGTCGTCGAAACGGGAACCGTCGAGTTCCAGAGCGATCGCGCAAGTCACGCGATGTCGGAAGCTCTGCGTGAACTTCGCACGAACCTTAGTTTTGTTGATGTAGATAATCCGCCACGGATCATTGTCGTTACCAGCTCCATCCCCGGCGAAGGCAAATCCACCGTCACCGCCAACCTCGCTGTCACGATCGCTGCCGCGGGCAAGCGCGTGGTTGTCGTGGACGGCGACCTGCGCCGGCCGGTTGTAACCAGCATGTTCGATCTGGTTCCCGGCGCTGGCGTCACCGACGTGCTCAGCGGCCAGGCGGACCTCGAAGACGTGCTACAGGTATGGGGTCAAGTACCGAACTTGGCAGTCTTGGGAGCCGGCCGCGTACCGCCGAATCCCAGCGAACTGCTTGGCTCCCGCGCCATGGCCGACATGCTTGAGCAGCTCGCGGCCCATGCCACGGTCCTGATCGACGCTCCCCCGTTGCTGCCCGTCACCGACGCCGCTATCCTCTCCAAGGTTGCAGACGGCGCCATGGTGGTCCTCAACGCTGGCAAAACGACCGTGGACGCCTTCGACAAGGCGTTGGGGAACCTCGCGAGAGTGGATGCACACGTTCTGGGAGCCATCCTCAACCGGGTCCCAACCCAGGGCGCGGACGCGGCCCAGTACGGTTATTACGGCCAGTACTACCAGCAGGACGAAGAAGAGGTTCCGAACAAAGGCGGTCGCCGCAAGTTGAAGCAATCGCGTCGCCCTGCTGCTCCGGATTCTGCTCCCGCCCCAAGTCCCAGCTTCGCTTCAGAGTCCGAAGAGGAGTTCACGGCGCTGCTAAGCGGCCAGCCGATGCAGGCTCGGCGCGCTCCCCAGACTCGACGCTAGTTGTTTCCCATAACATTCGCCCCCGGTATCCTCAGATGCCGGGGGCGAACTGTTTTTCACGACGAGGTCTTGCGCCGCAAAATCGGCTTCTGCGTGGCAATTTGGTGCCAGCTAGTATTTACCGGGGTGGCTGTCTTCTGCGCCGTCCGGGACCAGATGCGTTCCGCTATCTAATCCGCTACCGCTTCCAGCATTACGTCGTCGAATGCGGGCATAAGAAAAAGGCTCCGGTTCTCTGCGTTCAGAGAACCGGAGCCTTCGCGCTCCCGGTACCGATGAAGGTAACAGCGTTGCTGAGCTGTCTACCGCCGTCGTTATATTAGTAGGCTCCGTCTTTGGCGACGACTGCCTTGATGGTGCGGATGATGATGGTCAGGTCGCCGGCGAGAGACCAGTTTTCAACGTAGTAGAGGTCGAGGCGGACGCTCTCTTCCCAGGAGAGGTCCGAGCGGCCGCTGACCTGCCACAAGCCGGTGATTCCGGGACGGACCAGCAGACGGCGGTGCGTGTGCTGCTCATACACGGCGACTTCCCGCTCGAGTGGGGGGCGCGGGCCCACGAGGCTCATATCCCCAATCAGGACGTTCCAGAGCTGCGGGACTTCATCCAAGGAGTACTTACGGATGAAAGCACCGACGCGGGTTACCCGCGGATCACGCTTCATCTTGAACAAGGTGCCGTTGCCCTCGTTGTGCTCCGACAATTCCTTCAGCCGCGCCTCGGCGTCGACGACCATGGAGCGAAACTTCATCATGTGGAACCGGCTGCCCTGGATGCCTACGCGCTCCTGACGGAAAAACACCGGGCCTGGATTGTCTAGCTTGATCGCGATGGCGATGGCCAGAATGACGGGCGAAAGAACAATAAGGCCGAAGGCAGAGGCGACAACGTCGAGGGAGCGCTTCCAGGTGAACTTGGCGCCGTCGTACTGCGGCATCTCAACATTCATCAACGGAAGGCCTTCGACCGGCCGCCAGTGAATTCGCGGACCAGCAACGTCGACCAGCTTGCTGGCTACAACGAGCGAGGTGTTGGTCCCCTCGAGCTCCCAGCTCAGTTCCTTGAGGTAGCGCTGGCCGTTCTGTGCTGTGCCGGCGACGATTACAGTGTCAAAGTTATTGTCCTTGACCGCCTGCACTACGGATTCCGGAGAGCTGATGACGGGAATCCTGTGGCCTGTCGCAAGCGTGACCTCGGATTGCTCAGTTCCGCGAATGGCTGCGCCCAGCAGCCGGTAGCCCGTCTGCGGGGACTTGAAAATTTTGTCGCCCACGAAAGTAACGTCCGAGACCGAGCCGACGATGATGGCGCGGTCTGTGTAGTTCCCCTTTGCACGCTGCCGACCTAGCCACAAGCGCCAAGCATGCCGGGATAGGAGGAGCAGACCGAGGCCTACGGGCAAGGCGATGGCGAGGTAGCCTCGTGCGACGTCGTACTTCAGCAGCATGGCCGCGATGGCGAAAGCGCCGAAGGTTCCGATAGTTGCGTTAATTACGCGGCGGTACTCGTCATTTCCCACTCCGAGGACCGGCAGCGCGCGGCTTTGGGTAATCATGAGGGCCACGAGCCACATGAGCCCGAGAACCACCGAAACCATCGAGTATGTCTGGGCGGCCCCAGCCAACTGGAGTTCCTGCTCAGTGACGCCAAATCGCAGGAGCTGGGCGAGGAACAGAGAAGCCGCGACGACGAGCGTGTCAGTCAGAACCAGTCTGTTCTTTAGGGATCTACCCCAACTTCGGTCCTGGCCAACAGAACCTGCAGACATTGGCGATGGGGCCGGCAGTGGACCGACCGTTTTCTGTTCTGGTTCCACGGTGCGAATGTGTTCCCTGATGTCGTGACTCGGTTCCTCGACGGTTGTACGCATTAAATTGAAGCTCCCCCTACGATGCCTGCCTTTCCCCGACAGGCCATTCCCGTAGTGAAGTATACGGGCGATCAAAGGGTTTATCTAAGGTCGGGAGTAATTCTCGCTTCAAATTCGACTAATCGTTCCACCGCAGGTACGAGGTCCCTCACCATCTGCTGGTACACGGAGTCGTCGCGGCGGTACGGATCCACGATTTCGTCCTCGCTTTGGGCTGCTGCGCGAGCCTGATAGCGCTTCAGCGCAGCCAGATGAGGGAGCCGCTTCCAGCGGTATTCGACTTCTTCGTCCGACGTGCCGCCGGGGATCTCGGTGTCCGGGTCTGCTTCGAGGGCGTCGATCATCCGGGCGAGTTCACGTACCGTGAAGGTCCGCTTCAGCAGGCGGGGCATCAGGTTGAGGATCCGGTCCCGGTGCTCGATGCTCATAGCCAGCACCAGATCCACGTCTGCCAAATGGGATTCATGGAGCTGCCTGGCGGCGAACCCGTCCGATGATCCACCGAGGACATGAAGCAGCCCTGCGGCACGGGTATCCATAGGCGAATTGACGAGGGCCTGGATCCCGGCGCTTCGGACGTCGAAGACGCCGGGGCGGATCTGGTCCAGTTTTTGCTGCAGCAACCGCTCCGCCATTGGAGAGCGGCAAACATTCCCGGTGCAAATGGTCAGAATGCGGATCATTCCAGCACTCTAGCGGCTGGCTCCGCCTGCGGTCATTCCGAGTCGCCGGGCGCCTTCATGTTCGCCTGGGCGAGAGCACGATCAACCCAGTCCAAGTCCCGCGACTTTTCGCGTAGCAGCAGGTAGCGGACAGTCATCAGGAACGCGCCGCCGAGCGGCAGGGCGATCAGGAAAAGGCCAGGAGCAACGTCGATCTCGACCAGCAGCACCCACGCGGCGAAGAAACTGAAGGCCCAGAACGTTGCCTTGGCTGCACTCCAGCACTCCGCCATTGCCCGGCGTGGAAACAGGATGTCGCTCCGGTAGGTCAGGACCAGTGCGCAAAACCACGCGAAGCCGAGAACGAAGGCGGCCCAACCGGACCCGCCGTCGGCTCCAACCTCGGACACGGGCACTAGGAACAGGCCGACAGCAACCGAGACAGTGATGGCGATGGCGTCGGACATCCGCAGAACAGAGCCGGTGCTCAGGTGCCGGCGGACGGACTTGGTGATGGGGACAGTAACCATGTGCACACCGGACCTCTCTGGATGGTGACGAGATGCTTTAGTTTTAGCAACGGGTGGTTGGCGAAACCTTGGAGTCCGCCGCTCCCCGGCCATTCAGCCAATCGACCGGTGCATATTGTCGCGGTCATGCTGGGCTCATAATGTTGAAGACCGAGTCATGATCCATCAATTACGAGAACGGCCGGGCTGCATGCGTACCTTCGGAGTCGAAGAGGAACTGTTGTTGGTGGATCCCGACAGTGGACAGGCTGTGCCGCGCGCTCTGGCGCTGATGGACTGCTACCGGCAACTGCTGCCGGAGCTTGTGCGGAATAATTCCGCTGACCCGCCACTTCCGGAGTTCAAAGGCTCACAGCTGGCAACGGAATTCCAGCAGGAGCAGATCGAGATCATCAGCAGGCCGCACAGCTCCCTCGCGGAGCTGGCCGCGGATATCCGGGCGGGAAGAGCTTTGGCCGATGAGTGCGCCAAGGAGGTTGGGGCCCGCACGGCTGCCCTGGCAATGGCTCCCCTGCCCACGGTCCCCCACCCCGCACCTGATGAACGTGTAGGCATCATGATCGCGCGTTATGGCCTGACGGCGCGGGAGCAGTTGACGTCCGGATGCCACGTCCACGTCAGTGTGGAATCGGATGAAGAAGGCGTGGCCGTCCTGGACCGCATCCGGATTTGGCTCCCCGTCCTGGGGGCTCTGGCCAGCAATTCCCCATTCTCGCAGGGCATCGATACCGGCTATGCCAGCTTCCGCGGCCAAGCCTGGTCGCGTTGGCCGTCCACCGGGCCGCTGGAAATCTTCGGCTCGGCGGCTGCCTATTACCGCACTATAGAGCAGATGCTCGCAACCGGCGTCGTGCTGGACAAAGCGATGCTGTACTTTGACGCCCGGCTGTCCACCAACTACCCGACGGTGGAAATCCGGGTCAACGACGTCTGCTTGGACGCCGACGATACCGTGTTGATCGCCGCCCTCACCCGGGCCCTTGTAGAAACGGCTGCCCGGGACTGGCGGTCCGGAAAGGCTCCGGAACCCGTACCCGTTGCCATCCTACGGCTCGCGGCCTGGCAAGCGAGCCGGTGGGGAATCGAAGGCGATCTACTGCACCCCGTGACGGCCAGGCCCTGCAACGCCTTCGATGTAATCGACTTGCTGCTGGAGCACGTTGGCGAGGCGCTTTCCGAGAGCGGGGATGAGGCGCAGGTACAGCGGCTGTTTGGGCAGTTGCGTGGCAGGGGAACCGGGGCGCGGCAGCAGCGTGATGCGCTGGAGCGGACGGGTTCTCTGGAGGGTGTTGTTACGGAAGCGATCCGCCGCACGCATACGCCAAGCGTTGATGTCATGAGTGCAGAGGTGGGGCCGACCGCAACCGTGTGACGGTGCCGCTTCGGGGCGGGGGCTACTCGCCGTCGCTGTCCCGGGCGGCGAGTTCAAGCTCCACGAGCGACTGCCGCAGAAGGGTTTCCGGGTTGGCTTCACCCGCCCCCGCGTTGCACTCCCGGAAGACTTCCTCCTGCAACTGCTGCGCCAGCAGATCCAGCTCCTCGCGGGAGAGGGTCTCCAGGTGCGCCGGGAAGGCTTCCTTCGGCGAAAGGTAGGGCTTGCCTGACATTCCTGCTCCTTATGCTCGATGCGTCCCCGGAGTGCGCCCCCTGCGAGGGTGAATCCACCCTACGCCACTGCTCGGCTTGCTGCCTAGCATCAAGATTGCGGGAAAGCGAGCAGCAGGTGAACTACCTGCCCACGGCCGGGTTCAGGAGCGTTTGCGGGCTGCGAAGAGCACTGCGCCATACGCGCCGATCAGGAGCATCGCCGCGGCGAGAGCGGAGAGGGTTCCCGCTTGAGACAGTGCGAATGCGGGATCCAGGCGGAGCAGTTGCGGCCGGATCGTACCGTCTGCTGCCAGTGACGGCTCTGCCTCCGCCTGTGACTCCCCCGGGCCGGCGGGCTGCTGGTCCTCAGTGGCCTTCGTCGCCTCGGGAGTTTCGGGCAGGCCGCCGAGCGGCGGAACCGGCATGAGGTCCGTTTCCGCACGTTCGATATCAGGTGCGCTGGCTCCCGACTGGCCGGCTCCAGGTGCTGCGGTGAAGACCGGCTCCCCGCCGGGCGCGGGAATGCAGATGCTGCCGGCGCCCTCTTCGTCGAGCTGCACGGTGTTCCTCAGCCCGGTTCCGAACGCAGCGTCCGCCACGCAGTCCAGATGCTCAGCCGGAATGTTCGGATCCAGCTGGATCCGCACATTGACCAGGTAGAGGTGGCTGTCCAAAAGTTCCAGGCTGCGGTCGGTGGCGAGCACAGCGGCAGGATCCGCTTCGGGATTCGGCCATTCGCCGCTCTCGGACGTTCCCAAGAGCATCCAGCGCGCCTTCAGGATGTCCACGCCGTCGCCGAAATCAAGGGTGTCGGTCAGGTTGTAGATGGTGCCGGCAACGACGGAGGGGTTCTCCACGGAGACCTCGTACACCACATCCCAGACGCCTTCCCCGGCGCCGGTAACCTTGACCGGCTCGCGGGCGGACTTGGTGACGTTCAGGGCCGGCGCTTCCCAGCTGCTGACAATGGAGCAAACGATGCTCTGCCCGTAGGACGGGACCACGACGGTTCCTTCCTGGTACAAGGTGCCGCTGCCGCTGGCCAGTTCGCAGGACCACTCGCTGGCGAGGAACTCCGTGCCGCCGATGAACCCGGCCGTTTCGGAGAGATCATAGGCGGTGCCGGCGGCCACGCTGCCGACGATTCCGGTGGCGCCGGCGACGGCGGCGGCTTCGCCTCCGGCCGGGGTGGCGGAGAGCTTCCAGTCAGCCGGGCTGATGCCGGTCGGCGGCTGCGGGCCGACGGCCTTGATCAAGGTGAGCTGCTGCTGGCAGTCGATGGTGTTGGTGACGGCGACCTCGTTGGCGACCATCAGCTTGGTGATCTTGCCCAGGCCCTCCGATTCGGCAACCGCACAGCCGGTCGGCAGCGTGAGGTTGGCTCCGAGCGCAAGGCGGGTGCCGGCGTCGTACGCATACACGGTGCCCCACTTGCCCGGAGCCGGCTCTCCCTCGCCGTCCGGCAGGACCAGCTCGGCCGCGAAGCCATCGGGCTGGCTGCCACCGGCGTACACGTTGCCGTTGATGTTCCAGCTGTTGGTGGCCTTGAGCGTCACGGGCAGCGGCTGGCAAGCCTTGGCGCTGAGCCCGTTCAGCTGCACGGAGCTGGTCAGCCCGGTGCCGCTGCCGCTGTCGATCCGGCAGTCCAGGTGGGCGGCGCGGGTACCGGCGGGCACGCCGACCACGGCGCGCACGCTGTAGGTGTGGACGGTGTCGCCGTCCGGGCTATGGCCGATCACCGTGCCGGCCGGGGCGAGGACGGTGGTCCGGTTGGCATCGGGGCTGGCCCAGGATCCCGACGCCGGGGCGCCACCGGTGCGGGTCCAGGTGGCGGACTTGATGGTGACACCGGGGCCGAAGCTGAGCGTGTCCGAGAGGCTGTAGGTGTTGTCCGCACTGCGGGAGGTGTTGGTGACGGTGATGTCGTAGCCAATGCTCCAGCTGCCGGCCTCGCCCGGAACCGGAGTGCCCGCGGTCTTCAGCAGCTGCAGGTCACCCTCCTGGTTGCTGCAGTCCAGCGCGTTGGTGATGGTGAACGAGTTCACGCCGGCTTTGAGTGCAACGGTGGCGCCGCTGTCCGAGAGCGCCTTGCCGGCGAGGGAGCGGGAGAGCAGGCGGCACTGCTGGCCGGGCGAGAAGCCCTCTTTGATGGTGACGCGGCCACCGTCCTCGAAACCGATGGCGGGGACGCCGAAATGCGCGCCGTTGGTGGAGGCGGGGGCCAGCAGCAGGTGGGCGTTGACGCCGAGGCTGGAGACCTCCTCGTGGCTGGCGGACCGGCCGTTGACCTGCCAGTTGACGTTGACCAGGACGTCCGCGTTCTTGATGCCGTCATTGTCATCGTCATCGCCCCGGGGCTCGGGCTTTTCGAGGCTGTTGCCGTTGGCGTCCTGCTTGGGCGTGGGCTTGCCTTCGACGACGGTGACGTTCGGGGCGACCGCGACGGGCTCTGCGCCGTCCGGGCTGCCGGGGGTTTCCGGGACGGCTTCGGCGCCGGTGTTGTCCGGGTTGTCCTGGCTGCCTTCGCCGTTGTCCGCGGGCGGGGCCTCGGGTTCCGTGGGCGTGCCCGGATCGATATTGTCGACCGGCGGCGGAACGGGAATGTCGACGTTGCCGCCGTCCGTGGCGGGCGGGGGCGTGGTGGTTCCGCCGGTGGCCGGCGGGTCCACCGTGGCCGGCGGGGTGACCGAAGTGGGCGGCGGGGTGACGACCGGCGGCGTGGTGGTGGGCGGAGGTGTGGTCGGGACGACCTCTACCGGCGTCGTCGTCGTTGGTGGTGGGGTTGTCGGGGGCGTGGTGCCTGCCGGAGCCGGGCCCGGGTTGGGCGTGGTTGTCTCTGCCGGGGCCGTTGTGTCTGGAGCGGTGGGCGAGGTCTGCGGCGTGGGCGATGGCGAGATGCCGGAGAGCTCCGGCGCCTGAGTGCTCAGCTCGCGGGTGGTGGAATCGTCCGTGGGTTCCTTGACCGTCCTGGCGGCTCCATTGTCATCGGCCGGAGCTGTTGCCGAAGCGGTGGCGGTGGGCGATGGCGTTGCCGTTGGTGTGGCCATCGCGGCGGCAGGCCAGCCGAGCACGAGCATGGCGAACATTAGTGCCGTGGCCAGGGCGGTGCGCATTATCGTGAGCACGGTATGCCGGCCGGATTTCGCGCGGACACTTCCGCGGCTTCTGGCTGCTGCGCGCCGGTGGTGCCGGGGCACAGCGGAACTGGACCTCTCACCTCCGGTTCCCCGGAGAGGGAAATACCTCATGAACTCCCCCAAGCGGTTGTCGCAGTCACACCGGGCGGCTTCGCTGCCTACCGGTTCGACGTCAAACCTCTACCTCATATGCCCCGCGAAACCGCGGGGTATGGTGCCTTGGTCCTCCCCCACGAAGGGCCGCAGCGGATGGTGATGCGGTACGGTGCGCGTTCCCGCATCACGCCAACTGGTGCCGCCCCGAGCACCGCGTGCGAGTGTCCTGCTCCCCAGCAGGACCCTTTCCAATACGTCCAAGCTACCAATCGCCACTTGTAAAAACCATAGTCGTTACCCGACTGTGCCGCGTAAACACGCGGAAAAACTGGTTATACGATGCGTTTTACGAAGGGTCACGGCGCACCGGATCAGTGGCAGCTGGGTCGCCGTTTCCCGCTGGCGCGATCAGTTGCAGACGATGTTCAGCTGGCCGGTGAGCGGCTGGCCGGTCCAGACGTTGGTACTGCCGGGGACCTGGTACTTGCCGCGGAGCTCCCACCGCCATGTGCCCGACATAAGGTTCTTATCCCCGATCTGCGAGTATTGCCGGCCTATCGGGGTGGCAGGGTCACCGTTGTGGACGATGATCCCGCTTGGATTGATGACGGTGAATTCATGGACATTGGCGTGGAGGACCTTGCCGTAGCTGGTGGCAGTGATAACCAGCTGGCGAGATGCCTGCTGGTATCTCTCGCATGTGGCCGTAATAGTCGTGGCGCTGGCAGCCGGCGCGATGAGTTTGGCGGCGCTGACGGTGAGCGCACCGTAGGCCTGGCCGGTGAAGGCAGCCTGGGCGATCGCGGGAATGCCGAGGAGGCTGGGAACAAGCAGCAAGACAGCGATGAGCCGGCGCCACAGAACCGCCGCGCCTTTCCTGCTGGTGCTCGGTTCCATGTCCTGCCTCTCGCATGTCGAGCGGGCCCTTCGGCCGGAAAATGATCGTGTGCTTCAAGTCTGGCTGCCGGACCTCAACCGCCCGTGTTGAGGCTCAGGAATGGCTCAAAGTTCCTGCGTGGTGGCGAACAACGGCCATAGTAAGTAGGGTTAGGAATGTCCGGCCTGCCGACGAAATATCGGCAGCAACCACCGACCGAAGGAGAAACACCATGGGTTTGGATGACAAGATCGGCAACGCCGCAGAAAAGGCAGGCGGCAAGGCCAAGGAAGCAGCCGGAAACGCTACTGACGACGAGAGCCTGCGGGCCGAGGGCCAGACGGACCAGACCAAGGCAGACCTCAAGGGCGCCGGCGAAAAGATCAAAGACGCTTTCAAGAAAGACTGATTAATTTACTGCGAAAAAGGGGTGTGGCCACTTCGGCTGCGCCCCTTTTCGCTGCTTAGGCGGGCATCCCGCCGGGGTGAGCACCGGCGTCGTTATTCGTATTCGTTTCTGCTTCCGGATCTTTGCGCCAGATAGCGGCCAGGGCGCCGATGACCAGCACTGCGGGAGCGCCGTACATCAGCGTGTTCAGGACTACCGGCTCGCGCAGGGTGCGGATGGCCGTGCCCAGATAGGGAACCGTGAAGGCGTGGCGGTAGACCTGCTCGCCCTGCAGGGTGGCCGTCCACGGATCCACGCCGTTGTTGGCGTCGCCCTTGGTGCGTACCGCCGTGGCGCCGCCGTCGGTGGTGATCTCGACGATCCGGTGCGTCTCTACCCGGTGGTCCTCGATGGGAATGTGGTAGGTGATGATGTCGCCGACGGCCAGGTCCGCCACATCAACGGGAGCCGTGACGACGACGTCGCCCGGATTGATCAGCGGCGACATTGAACCGGTCAGCATGGTGGCTGTCTGGTAGCCGAACACTCGGGGCCCGACGGCCAGCAGCAGGAAGACTGCGGCAGCCAGGACGAGGAGCAGGGTGGTGATGACAGTCAGGATCCGGTTCAGTATGCGGCGGGCGCGACTCGTATGAGGTTCAGTGCTGTGGGCTTGCTGGGCGGGTGGTACCGAGACGGTGCTCATTGTCGCGCTTTCCCTTTGTTTTCGCGTGCTGAGGATCTGATGCGGGCCGGGTATGACCGGTTGATCCGCCCTCCCCCAAGAAGGGCGGATCAACCACGTTAGGTGCAGTCAGGCTTACTTGGTTTGCGCGTTGCGGCCGGTGGCATTGAAGGAGAACGCCACCTTGCTCTGGTCACCCTGGAAGTCATCGTTGGCCGCGGCGGGCAGGACCAGCTGGATCTTCAGACTGTCGCTCTGACCGGCAGTCAGCGACGTCAGCTGAGCCAGCTGACGGTCTACCCCGATGACGGAAGTGCTGGCCAAAACGGTTTCAGCAGTGCTGCCGCAGGTGTATGCACCGGGAGCGCCGGCCCAGCCTGCGGGGCAGCGTTCGATCCTCAGCTGCAGACCGGTTGCAGCATTGCTGGTCAGATCCGTCGGCGTGGACGTTGAAGTGGTCAGCATGACGCCGCCCAGCTGGGACGAACCGGTGTTCTTCAGGGTGACGACCCGCTCGATGGTGTCTCCGGGGAGAATGTCGCTGGCCGGAACGATCAGGCCACCGGTGGCGCCTTCGGTGAGATTGACCTTCACCGTGCCGGCTGTGACCTGCTGATCAGCTGCCGTGGAGCTGGTGAACGCGCCGTAGGTGCCGAGGCCGGCGACTCCCGCCGCCGTGGCGACGAGGGCTGCGGAGGCGAGGAGCTTGCCGGAGGTGGTCTTCATGCTGATGCCCATGGTGTTTTCCCATTTCGTAATCCGGACCGTCCAGGTCCTGCCAAAGTTGTCTCAGCCCCGCTGGCTGACATTGATTACTCTGGCGGGCGGACCTCAAGGAATAAGCGGAGCTTCACGCAACATCCGTGCAGGGTTTGCTCAAGACTTTGACGCTGCTCAAGTTTTCCTCAATCCAACCGCAAGTGCACTTAGTTTCGCTTGCCTGCGCCCGGCTGTAAGCTTGCTTACTATTATTGATTTGCCAGATTGAACCACCACCAGCAGGAGGCCGACATGAACCAGCCGAAGCAGCAGCAGGATGTGCCCGGGATCCAGTCCAAGATGACGCCAGTGCCCGACTGCGGCGAAGAAAGCTACCGCGGGATGGACAAACTTAAGGGCAAAGCCGCGGTGATCACGGGCGGCGACAGCGGGATTGGCCGGGCTGTGGCCATCGCCTTCGCCCGGGAAGGTGCGGACGTGCTGATTTCCTACCTCAGCGAGGACGAGGACGCCCGAGACACCGCCCGGCTGGTGGAGGAAGCCGGCCGCAAGGCAGTCCTGGTGCCCGGCGACCTGGACACCGCGGAGCACTGCCGCAAAATCATCGACACCGCCGTACAGGAGTTCGGCAAAATCGACATCCTGGTCAACAACGCCGCTTACCAGATGACACACGAGACGATCGAGGAGATCAGCGACGAGGAATGGGAGCACACCTTCAAGGTGAACATCAATGCGATGTTCTACCTGGTCAAGGCGGCACTCCCCCACATGGGCCCAGGCTCCTCGATCATCGGCAGTTCCTCGGTCAACTCGGACATGCCGAATCCCACGCTGGCACCCTATGCCGCCACCAAGGCGGCGATCGCCAACTTCTCCGCCAGTCTGGCACAGCTGCTCGGCGAGAAGGGCATCCGGGTCAACAGCGTTGCTCCCGGACCGATCTGGACTCCACTGATCCCGTCCACCATGCCGCCGGAGAAGGTGGAGTCCTTCGGGAGCAACACCCCGCTAGGCCGGGCGGGCCAACCGGCCGAACTGGCACCGACCTACGTACTGCTGGCATCCGACGACGGCAGCTACATCTCCGGCGCCCGCATTGCGGTCACCGGCGGACGACCCATACTGTAGCAAACCCAAAAAAGAGACCGAACTGTCTTGCATTCAGGTTAGTAAGCATGCTTTGCTTCGAAGTACGAAATAGAAAGCATGCTTACGAGAAAGGCGATTCCCCCATGAAGCCTGTAGTACGGGACAATTTCGGCGCCTCACAGTTCGATGCCTACATTGACGGCGTCGTGGTGGCGTCTCTGCATTACCAGATCCAGGACGGCGAGATCTGGTTGCTCTTTACCGACGTGCCCGGCGGACGGATCGGTAAGTCCTTGGCCTCCAGCCTGATCACCACGGCACTATCCGACGCCCAGCGCAGGCGCCTGGCGGTCCGGCCGTTCTGCCCCAAGGTCCGGCATATGATCGCCACGCTGCCGAACTACCTGATGCTGGTCCCCCATGAGGAACGGCTGCGCCTGCACTCGTCCCTCATCGCAGACAAGCAGGAAGCCGAACGCCAGCAGCAGCTGGCACGCGTACAGGAACAGCGGAACGCGCGCCGCCGGGCAGTCCGGGAACACCAGCCGGCTGCTGCCTGAGGAACTGCATGAGCAGCCACGTCAGCAGGCAGGACGAAACTTCCCCAGGACGACGTGTGTGGCAGGACGGATTGGGGCGCACGGGAAGCCGCTGCGCCCAGATCCTGCTGATCCTGACGTTGGTGTCCGTCTCCATCTACGGGCTGCTGCAGATCCGGCTGCTGGTCATCCCGATAATGATCGCGCTGATCCTCGCAGCAGCCATCGGCCCGTTTGTGAATTTCCTGCGCCGGAAGGGTGTGCCGGGAGCACTGGCCACGGCGATCGCCTTCCTGAGCCTGCTGGTGCTGCTGGCCGCAACGACCACCGTGATCGTCGTTGCGGTCCGGAGCGAATGGGACGAACTCGTGGTCGCCACCACGACCGGTCTCGACGAACTGCAGGCCTTCCTGCTGACCGGACCGCTGCCCATCGACCAGGCCCAGATCAATGACGCACGCGAGGCGCTGATCGATTTTGCCACCAGCCAGCAGGTCCGCTCCGGCGCCCTAACTGGCATCTCGGCGGTCACCGAATTTATCGCGGGCGCCACGCTGATGGTGGTGGTGCTGTTCTTCTTCCTCAAGGACGGGCAGAAGATCTGGAACTTCTTCCTGCGTCCGTTCAGCGGCCGACGTGCTGCCAAGCTGCGCCGGGCTGGCTCCCGCACCCTAGAGGTCTTGGGCGGCTATGTCCGCGGCACGGCCATCATCGCGCTGGTTGATGCAACGGCCATCGGCGTAGCCCTGCTCATCCTGCAAGTGCCGCTGGCCATACCGTTGGCCATGATTGTCTTCCTGGGCGCGTTCATCCCGTTGGTGGGTGCAACGGTTGCCGGGATCCTCGCCGCCCTGGTGGCACTGGTGGCCAATGGGCCGGTAGTGGCGCTGATCGTCGTCATCATTGTGGTGGCGGTGAACCAACTGGAGGGCGACCTGCTGCAGCCGATCGTGATGGGCAACGCCCTGAAGCTGCACGCGCTGGTCATCCTGTTCGCGCTGACCGCCGGCACCATTCTCGCGGGTATTGTCGGCGCGGTGCTATCGGTGCCGCTGGCCGCCGTCATCTGGGCCATCCTGCAGGTCTGGACTGCGGAGGACCCGCGTCTTGAAGACCTGAATCCAGATCTTCCGCCCGCGGGGTCTGAACCGACGTGATCCCGGTGTGGCTGCAGGCGCTAGTTTGGGGAACGGTCGGCGGGGCCGCCTTGGTGGTTGGCTCCGCGATTTCCTGGAAGTGGCGGATTCCGGACAAGGTCGTGTCCACCATTATGGCCTTCGGCGCGGGAGTACTGATTGCCGCGCTGGCCTTTGAGCTTGTGGACGAGGCTGCCGAGACGGGCGGCCTCTGGCCCACTGTTGGCGGGTTCCTCGCAGGGGCGGTGCTGTTCGCGGCCGCCAACCTGCTGCTGGCGCGCCGGGGCGCCAAACACCGCAAACGCTCCGGCGGCCAGCAGCCCAACGAAGGCGAAAAGCCCGGCAGCGGCACGGCCATCGCCGTCGGCGCCCTGCTGGACGGGATCCCCGAATCCCTGGTCCTCGGGCTGGGCATGGTGGCCGCGGGATCCGTCAGCCCTGCCATGCTGGCCGCGGTCTTCATCTCCAACGTGCCCGAAGGCCTCTCCAGCTCGGCCGGCATGAAGAAGGCCGGTCGCAGCGCAGGCTACGTCTTCGGGGTCTGGGGCGGCATCGCCCTCCTGTGCGGGGTGGCTTCGCTGCTGGGGTTCGCGTTGCTGCAGGGGGCGCCCGAGGAACTGATCGCTTTCATCACCGCGCTGGCGGCCGGGGCGATCCTGGCGATGATCGCCGACACGATGATTCCCGAGGCCTTCGAGCAGCACCACATCCTGACCGGTCTCACGGCGTCGTTCGGCTTTGTCATCGCCTTCGCCATCCACAGCGCGGGAGGCTGAGGGCGCAGCGGCGCAGTCCTTATCAGCCGCCTTCAGGTTCTTCGCCGGCCAGCACCGGCGGAAGGCCGGCGAGCTTGCGGATGATCTGCAGGCCGGCGTCGCTTCCCGGCCAATGCCTGCCCAACGGCTCCGACCCCGCAGCACGGATGACCGAACGCAGCACAAGGCCAACCACGACGACGTCATCTGCGTAGCCTAGGACCGGGATGAAGTCGGGGACGATGTCGATCGGGGAAGCCAGATACAGCAGCAGCAGCAAGAGGCGCAGCCTTACGCCAGCCGGCAGGGTGCGGTCCTTGGCCAGCCCGTGAACGAGTCGGAGCAGATCAGGAAGCAACCGCAGTGCGTCCCGCAGGGCCACCGTTTCCGGGTTTCGCCGCGCATATCTCCACAGCAGGAACAGCAAGGCGACGTAGACCAGTAGGACTCCCCCGACGATTCCTACCAGGACTTCCCACCATTGCATGAACTCTCCCTTCGCTCGCCCAGTTGCATGATTTCACACCCTGAAGCCTGCAACCGGAGCGCTCCGTTGTGATTCCGTTACGGACAGGAATTCGCGGATTACGGAAGGGTTGCAGGTCCCAAGTGCCCCTGTCACCCAGGATCCACCAGCCGTAAGATTGTTGTTGTTGTCGGCAACGAAGCCGCCCGAAAGGAGCCATCCAAATGCGTCGAGGCTTTGGCCTGCCAACATTCCAAGGACAATCGGTATGACAGCAGTAGAAGCGTTCCCGTCAGAACACCTGCGCTGGCTCGGCTGCGCCGGAAGCTCCACGCCAGCCGCCCGGGAAGCGTCAGCAGCCGCCTCGGAGGACGACGCGCTGGCACGGACCATTGCCGAGCACGTCCACTGCGGGGAACCGATGAAGTTGGTCAGCGCGGCAGATCTGCCGATCACGGCCCCGCTCATGGTGCTAACCGCCGACACGGTGCTGCCGGAGCCCAGTGCAACAACATTCCGCACCTACCGTTGCAGCTGCGGTTTCACCCTCGACGCCGATCTCTGAGTCGCGAACCGCGAGCGCTTAGCCCACCACTCATATCCGGGGCAGGGCCCCTTCATAGCTGAAACATAGCTCCGCTTCCTACTGTGGATCCCAAGAGCACACAACGCATCGAGGGAGTGGCTGATCATGACCAGCACAGCAGACGAAGGCACCCGCAGGAACGCGGTTCCCGTTACACTCGTCATCCGGGCCTGGCAGGAAACCGGCCACAACGGTTTCCGGGCGCGCGTTATCCGTGGCCCACGCCGGGCCCGCCGTCCTGCGGTCGAAACAACCACCGATCCGGAGCAGGTAATGAAGTTGGCCCGCGAATGGCTGACCACCCTGCAGAATCCGCTGTGAGCGTCTCCATTGCCCGGTCTCTGCTAGGCAGCCGCGCCTACCGAAGCCGGCGGCATCGCGCGTCCGGAGTCGGCAGCAGCGAGGGCTGCCCCGGCGGCCAGGACACAGTCGACTACGGGAAGGCCTAGCCGCCGGTTCAGTTCCTTTCCGATGCCCATACTCGTGAATCCGGTACAGGCCAGCAGAATCACATCCGCCCCGGCATCCGCCAGCCTGCGGCCGGCGTCGAGACTTTCGAAAACTCCGGTCGGCGTTAGCAGCTCTGTACTGAAGTTGACGCTCTGCGGTGATTCAACCGCGATGAGGCGGGAGCCCAGGACGGAGGCCACGGCTTCGGGCGCCTCCAGGGTTATACCGAGGACGCCAATGCGAGCGCCCAGGGCCATTGCCGCCGCGGCACCCGCTGCCCCGGCTCCAACTACCGGCACGTCCACCGCCAGCCGAGCTTCCGCCAGGCCAGGGTCTGCAGCACAGCTGATAATTATGCCGTCGACCTCGGGAGCAAGCTCCCTGGCCAAGGCAACCACTTTGGGGGCGGCGCGGACGCAGGATTCGGCGTCGTGCACCGCCTCGGGCTGGAACGGGACGGCGCGGGAGACCACGGCAAAGGGAAAGGCCGATTGCAGGATCTGGCCGTGGATCTGAAGCAGCCGCCGAGCATCGGTGGATAAAGTGCGAATCAATCCAACACGTTTCATTCTGACTCCCTGTCCCCGGTTGCTTGTCACTTGCCATGCTGCCCGCTGGACGTTGCCGCGACATTTCGCCGAGGTAATTTTTCACGTTCTTCAGAAAAATCCAATCCGTGGTGCGGGTCACTCCGAAGACCATGTATGCGCTCCACAACGGGAGCGTTGCAACCCGCATTCTGGAGGATCCTTTCGTGAACAAGAAGATGCGTTTGATGACCATTCCCGCCCTGGCCCTCGGCGCCGTCGCCCTGGCCGGCTCCCCCGCCATGGCCCACGGCGATTCCGACCATTACCAGGCCAACCTCGGCTCCCTCAACGGCAGCAGCGCCACCGGCAGCGTCATGGTCGACGTCACCGGCAACCAGGCCCACGTCAAGATGGACGTTTCCGGATTGGCCGAAACCTTCAACGACGCCCCCTACCCGCACGTCCAGCACATCCACATCGCCGCCCAGGGCACCTGCCCCGGCCCGGAAGCAGACACCGACGGCGACGGCGTGGTCTCCACCACCGAAGGCCACCCGTTTTACGGCCACATTGGAACCACGCTGGCCACCTCGGGCGACACCAGCCCCGACGCCGGGCTGACCCTGGAGGTCGGCGGCCAGGGCGGCGCCTACACCTACGACCGCACGTTCGAACTCAACGCGGACACCATCGCCGCGCTTGAGGCGGGCACCGCCGTCGTCGTTGTCCATGGCCTGGATCCGGCAACCCTGAGCGCGGAGGCGCAGGAGAAGATGAGCGACCTCGTTCCCGGGCTGCCATTGGCCGCGACTTCGCCGGCAGCCTGCGGCACGCTCGCTGCCTCCCAGATGGGCGCAATGCCCGACGGCGCCCCGGACACGGGCGTGGAAGTCACCGAGAACAACACCACCGAAATGCTCGCCCTCGGCGGCGGCCTGGTTCTGGCCGCGGCGGCGGGCGGAACGTGGATTGTCCGCCGCAGCATGGCCAAGTCCTAGGCACGGCAGGACAGCAACCCAGCCATGACGATTGGTAGAACAGGCCGCCGCGGACCAGCACTGCTGGCCGCGGCGGCCGCCCTGCTCCTGACCGCCTGCGGCACCTCGCCGCCCTCCAGCCCAACACCAACAACCCAAACAACGACGGCGGCGCCCTCCCCCAGTTCCGCCGCTGCCTCCGGTACTTTGCCTGGTTCCAGCTCCACCTCCACCCCTGTTCCCCGTGCGGAGACAAGCGCGGCCGCACCCGAGCCCGCAGCCGCGCCGGTTTCGATGGAGATCGGGAAGATCGGTGTCTTCTCGGAACTGCTGCACCTGGGTTTGCAAGAGAATGGAACGCTGGAAGTTCCGCCGGAGGATGCCGGCGCTCCGGCCGGCTGGTACAACGGCTCCCCCGCCCCCGGGGACCCCGGACCTGCCGTGCTGCTGGGCCACGTGAACTCGCTTAGCCAGACCGCGGGTGTCTTCGCCCGGCTGCCGGAACTGGCCAAGGGCGACAGCATCCGCGTCGAGCGCGAAGACGGCACCAGCGTTGTCTTCACCGTGGACCGCGGCGAGCAGTACCAGAAGAACCAGTTCCCTACGCTCGAGGTCTACGGCAACACGGAGGGACCGGAACTGCGACTGATCACCTGCGACGGCTACAACCCGGACACCGGCATCTTCGAAGACAACTACGTGGTCTACGCGTCGCTCGCGGAGGACCAATGACTGCAGGGTGTCAGTGGCCCGTTTGTCAGGTATCTGTCAGCGGTCGTCGGCAGACGTTATGACCACGTGGCCGCGCATGGCCAGCCAATGGAAGAGCCCGCCAAGGACCGCGCCGAAAACCCAGGCAAAACCGCTAAGCTGCGCCAGTTGCGGCAGCCATACCGTCAGGATGGAGAAGACGCCGGCGATGGCGAAGGCCACCACTGCCCGCCGGTTCCAGCCGCGGGTGAAGTGGTAGATCCCCTTCGGGTCCGCGGAGTAAAGGTCGTTCAGGTTCAACCGTTGCTTCCGCACTATGTAGTAGTCGGCGATGATGATGCCGTAGAGCGGTGCGAGCACCGCTCCCAGTGTGTCAACAAACCGCGGCAGGCCGATGTTCGCGATGACGGCCACCCAGAGCGCACCTATGACAAAGCCAGCAGCCGCGGTGATCATGCCTGCCGTACGGAACGAGATCTTGGCTGGGTTGATGTTGGACAGCGAGTATGACGGCGGAATGAAGTTTGCGACGACATTGATGCCCAGCGTCGCGAGGAGGAAGGTCACCGCCGCCAAAACCGTCAACGGGACGTTGTCCACGAGCCCGACGATGTCGGCAGGATTGGTCAGCGGGTTGCCCTCGCCGTCCTGGTAGAGGAGGTAGGCGCCGGCTGTAATGAACACCGACAGGAAGGTGAAGAGCGCCAAGCTCAGCGGCAGGCCGGTGAAGTTGCCAAACCGCATGGCCCGTTCGTTGCGGACGTTGCGCGCGAAGTCACCGAAGTTAATGACGACGGCGGCGAAGTAGGCAATCATCGTGCCCACCACTCCTGCGAACGCGGCCACGGCTGCCCACCCGGTCACATCGTCGTTGGAAAAGAGTGTGCCCACAGCTTGCGGCAGACCGGACCCAACCTGCACCCAGATCGCAACCAGCAGTGCGATCATCACCACGTAGACACCTGGGCCGACAATGTTGAGGAAATTTGCAATCCGGTCGATGCCGCCCAGGAAGAGTGCAACCTGCAGCACGGAGGCGAGCACGTAGGACGCCCAGGCGACCCAATTCATGCCCAGAAACTCTGCGCCTCCAGGGCTGCCCAGGATGGCATTAAGCGCCAAGGCGATGGCGGTGGACGCGAAGTAGGTTTGCGCCCCGTACCAGAACACAGCGACAACTGCCCTGATGATCGCCGGGAACTGCGCGCCTCGCACGCCCATGGAGGCGCGCGCGAGGACAGGATAAGGAAAGCCGTATTTGACGCTGGGCCGTCCGCTGAGATCGACGAGGAGCTTCACGATGAAACCGGCAAGGAGGATGGCAGCAAAGACAAACCAGCCATTGATGCCCGCGGTAATAAACAGGCTTGCGGCCAAGGTGTACCCGGCAAGGCTTTGGATGTCGTTGGACCAGACATTGAAGATGGCAAACCAGCCCCAGGTTCGCTGCGATGCCGGCAGCGGGGCAAGATCCTCGTTGTACAGGGAAGGATCGGCGTTGCGGACCGCCAGATCGGAATCGCCCAAGTCGTTGTTCCAAGCACTCATGGCTATCACTTCCCCGCCCCGGGAACCGAGACGTAAACCGTATCGTGGAAATCTATTTCCGTAAAAAGAAACTTTATGACCTGCATCACACTTTCGTCAATGGTGGAACCGCGCGTTTTCGGAAAGGCATGGATGACCCTGGCGCCAGATTTGAGGCCCTCATCAAGACGGTCTAGAAGCGCGCGGCTATACCGCCGGGCTCCTGGCAGCACACCCCGGCCTGAGCAGTGCGCGACAAGAACCTGTCCGGCTTCCTGTTATCCGGATCTAATGAGCAGCGGCCGGATGAGCCCGGTGACGTCCGAGGGAAGGGCGGCACCGAACTCGGTCCGCATGCGGGAGCTGAATTCACGGTAGGCGCCCAGGGCGCCGGCGTGGTTGCCTTCTTCCAGATGGGCGCGCAGGACCAGCCGGATCGCATTCGCGTGCAGGGGCTCTATCCGCAGCGCTGCATGGGCCGCTTCCATGGTGCCGGGCGCATCGCCGCGTGAGAGCATGTCTTCGGCCACGGTTTCCAACGCTGCCAGGCGCTGGCGGCGCCACTGTTCCTGCTCGTAAAGGACCCAATCGTCGTACCACCCCGGCAGCAGTTCACCCCGGGCCAGCAGCTCCACCCGGCACCGACCACCTGCTGCGGTAGTACCGGACATAGCGCGGCGCAGTTCCTGCACATCGATGTGCAGATCCTCAGTGAGTTCGAGCCGACCGTTGTCCCGGGTGAGCAGGCCAGGCAGTTGGCGGGAAATGGTCCAGATCGTTTCGCGCAGGTTTCCCGATGCCTGGGTATCGGCGCTGTCCGGCCACAGGGTGCCGGCCAGGTACGGTCGGGGCCGTGGCCCGAGCAGGGCCAATGCCGCTATCAGCCGCTGCTGGCGCAGGCCCATCTTGAGGTCCAGGTCGCCGCGGTGCAGCCGCCACCCGTCGATGAGCTGCAGCCTCCATGTGTTTTCGTCCATCACGTCCCCTCAGTAATAAGCACCGGCCCCCCGGCTGCTGGAGGAGACATATCCGAAGCGACGAAAGTCGCCAGATACGGAAAAACGTATCGACAGGGGCTTGGAAAAACATCAGGAGGCAGCGGCCGGTTTCACGGATCCGTGGGGAGGCGTCCCGTCGGCGCTGAGGACCAGCCACTCTGGTACCGAGGTGGTCAAGACTCCGGAGTCCGGTGGAACGAGCCCCCAACCCCGCCGGACTTCGGCCCTTATTCCGCTTGGGTTCCTCCAGAGTCAGCATTCGGCCGCTGGATCTTGGCAGACTAGAGCGCGGCTCGATAACTTGGCGGAGTCCCAGATTCGAAGGCGCAGGTATTCCTCTTCAACACGAGGACACTCAGGGACCGGGGAATCAATTCTGGTACTCCCGGCTACGAGGGTCTTAGGGGCCGCCCAGGCTCCGCCCGAGGTCGATGTCGCCCAGGTCAAGAACGGCACCGATCAGCAGCAGGAGAAGGCTCAACCACACTCCACCCATGGCCACCTGGTCAGGTGCTCCCCAGCCGCCGCCTGATTCTCCTGAATACCCGTCGACTCCTGCCCGCAGTCGACGGCGTGCACGCCATACTGCGAAGACCGCGAACAGGACAAAGGCCACACCCCACCAGGCCCAGCCTGGCATGGCCGCCACTGCCCCTAACACGACCGCTCCCCAGCGACAGTATCGTTCTGCATGCATCCCCTCATGGTGTGCCTCCCCTTTGGCGCGTGATGTCCATCCGTAGTAACGTCATCCGCGTTATTTAACCGTTACTCCACCACCCCACGCCTCCGCGCGGACCGTGCCGCACTGCGGCCCGCGAACACCGGCCCGTCCATGTTCCCGACATGCGGCTGGAGACGAGGCGGCCCGAGTACAAGACTGCGGCTGCCGCCATCGGCATTTTCTGCGTCCTCGGCGTGCCCTTTGAACTGGAAGAGGGGCCCGCGCCGCCTTGGACGTCTATTCCGATTTTCCAATGGGGTGATTCGCAGGCGCTGGCACCTTGGCCCTATCGAAATCACAGCTTTGGGAGCGCACTTTTTGCAGGGAACCAGGCAAGCAACGGGCCTCTGGCGGTGTCTTTTCCCGGACACGCGAAATGGCCTGAAGCCAGGCCTCCCCAAGCCAACTCGCTTCAAGCCATTTCTGCCGCGGATCTCGGGTGTTCCCACCCCGGCCGCGTGTACGGCCGCCCCCAAGGAAGACGCTGCCGACGGAACCGGACCGCTCTCCCGGCCGCTTCCGACGTAACCATTCTGGCCTCCCCCCGTGGAGGAGCACCACAGCAACCATGCCCCAGTCATCGATTACTGGGGTGCATCGTGGCATCCGTTGAGGTGCTTTACTCTGCAGTCCCCGCGATAACGGTGGAAGTACGGCGAACATCACGACAATCCACGACGGCGGCAATAGCGCGGGCAATCTTGGCGCCGCCCTGGACCGACGGCTCTATGGGGTTGGCGTAGTCCCCGTCCTGATTGCAAATCAGGCGGAGGTCAATCAGTGACAGTCCGCGGGCGAAAGCTGCCCGCGTGATGCAGTCGTTGAAGAAGGCCGCGGCCGTCCTGATGATCCGGTAATCGGGCCCCGAGGCGGGAGTGTCATAGATGGTGCAGACCGCAGCGGGCAGCCCGGTAGCCGCGACTGCTTCCGCCATGGCCTCGTAATCCGAGGCGAACCGGTCCTGCGCATCACCGAACCATCGAAGAACTTCCGCGACAGAACTCGCAGGAGACTGCAGCAGGTAGGCAAAGCCCAGCGCGTCGTTTCCGCCGGCACTGATCACGAGATGGGTCGCGTCGCGCGGCAGGGAACGAAGCTGCCGCGGCACGCCTGCGATGACGTCCCCATCGATTGCCAGGAGTGTGGCCTTCCACGCTGGCGGAAGTTCCCCGCGGAGTTGATGAACGACGTCGGGACCGCCGCCGACATATGCCTTGTTGTCCAAGATGGAGTCGCCGAGCAGCACCACGTGGCCGGTTGAAGCTTGCAAGGGATTCGGTTGTTCCTAGTTGTGGCCGGCCTTGGTGGTGCCGAACATGAGGGTCTGACGGCCGATGTCGTAGTACACGGTCTCCGCAGTGGAGAGGAGATCCTGCAGGTTGTCGGCGTCGTCGGCATCAGGCATCCGCAGATCTTCGCTCATGGCGCCACTTTGCCATGAACCGGCCACGGTGAATAGAGGAGGAGCTGAATCCTCAAGCACAAACTGTCAGACCCGGAAACTAGTGTCGAAAATAGTTTCAGCAAATATGGACCATGTATAGATAGAACTGCAGGGATGATTTTGTGGCTGACATGAAGCTAGCGCAGTACGCGAAGAAGGTTGGGATTGGCTATCGTGCTGCGTGGAACCGATACAAAGCGGGGCGGATCGAGGGCGCCTGGCAGGACGAGCACGGAACCATCCACGTTCCCGATCCCGCGTCATCCCTTGCCCCTAAAGCCGCCGTCTACGCACGGTTCTCTTCACACACCCGGAAAGCGGACTTGGAGCGGCAGGCGCAGCGCATGACCTACTACGCGCCGGCACGTGGGCTTCAGGTGGTCTCGGTGACAAAGGAAGTGGCGAGCGGTGTCAACGACTCCCGCCCCAAACTGGCGAAGCTCCTAACATCTGACGATTGGGGCACCCTCGTTGTCGAGCACCGGGACCGGCTCACGCGTATCGGGTTCAATTGGTTTGAAGTTCTCCGCTCCCAGCAGGGGCGCCGCATCGACGTTGCAAATCTCGCGCAGGAGCAGACCTCAGACCTGATGGACGGCTTCTTGTCCATCATCTACTCCTTCACCGCACGCCTGTACGGGCTTCGCGGGGCCAGGAACCGCAGCACGAAGCTGATGGCCGCGCTCGAAGACGAGGGTGCCGGCAAATGACCGAAGCGACTGACCTGCCCAGGGAAGCCACGAAGGTGCGGGCTTATCCGCTCCAAGCGTTTGCCAACGCCGGCAAACTCTCACGCGTCCACGCGCTGCTGGGACCGTGGCGGCTCGCTCTCGGAGGCATGCAGTCCCAGCTATACCGGCAACTCCTCGACGGCAAACCCTTGATGAAACGGATGCCGACGAAAGTTACGGACCTGAGCTTCACGACGGAACTTTCGGCCCGGCAGGTCAAGTCCATATACAACCAGACCTTTCAGGCAATGAACTCGTGGACCGGCCTCGTTAAGAACGCCGTCCGCGAGCTCATCAGCGGCTCCCGACTCGACGACGAGACGCAGACCGTGCTCTACCGGGTGAACGCCCGCACGGCATGGTTCACGAAGGAGCTCAGCCTCCCGATACTGGTCAACACCGAAACGGGCGAAATCCGGCACAGTGACGGCAAGCCCGGCAGAGGCTGGGCCGCGGCGGAACTTCCGGTGCCTGCCGAACTACTCAAGCTCTCCCGCCATATGGTCAAGCAGGTCAGCAAGCATGCTGTTTCGTTGCCGAACCTGTCCCGGGTGAACACGATGCTCATGGACGGCACCATAGCCCAGGTGGAGTCCTCGAAGGACAGCTCATTCGATTACTGGCTCCGCATCTCCACGATGAAGAAGGGCGACGTCGCCCGCATACCGCTCAGAGCCCACCGGCATTTCCATCACGCACCGGGCGAGGTGTCCGACTTTGTGCAGCTCAACGTCCGCAAGGACGGCTCCCTTCAGTTCGTCCTTCAGAAGAAGTCTCCGGTCGCGCAGCCGCGCCCGCACGGCGTCCACCTCGGCCTCGACTGGGGCATGAAGAGCTTGTTCGCGACCAGCGACGGCCGCCTATTCGGCGTCGGCGCCATGCCGCATCTCAGGGAGCTGGACCGGCAGGCGCTGGAACTCGCCAAGAGCCTTCAGGGGCAGGGAATCCGCCTCAAGACGAATCGCCGGTACCGGAATCTCCAGCAACGTATGCGCGAATACATCACCAACGAGGTCAACCGCATCCTGAACAAGCTCGCCAAAGACGACATTCAAGGCTTGGTCGTGGAGAAACTCGACGCCATGGACGGCGGCATGAGCCGGGACATGAACCGTCTCATCACCCGCTTCGGCCGCGCCGCCGTCAAGAAAAAGCTCGCAACTTTGACCGAGGACACGGGTCTCGACGTAGTTGAGGTCAACGCCGCGTACACCTCGAAGGAATGTTCCTCCTGCGGTCTCGTCCACGACGGGAACCGCAGTGGACTGAAGTTTCATTGCCGCTTCTGCGGCAGGAAAACACACGCCGACATCGACGGTGCACGGGTCGTTTTGTCAAGACGTTCTTGGCAGGTTCAGGGCGACGCGAAGACCAAGTCACAGCGTGGGACTGTCCGCCGAAGGCTGGACGGTGCGTTTGAAGCCCGTTGGGGTTGCGCGCCGCCTACCGCAGGCTCGACGGGGAGCCGGATTCCCGGTTCCCGACGCCGCTCCGCAGTGCGGCTAGCCACGGCCCCTTCCTAGGGGCTAGTGCGAATACGTGAAAACGTGGAGAGGGTTCCATGAATTCACGAACTGTCATGGTCCTGCTCCTTAGGCTGAGTTCCGGACGGTCCCCCAAGGTGCTAAGTGTGCTTACCAGTTTCCATCATCGGCCAGCCGCTTTCAAGCCTCGTCCCGCGCGTCTTCGTGCAGCTTGATCGTGCCGGGCTCCCCGGCCCAGCTTTAGGTTCCGCAGAAGGTCCGGTAGGGGCCGAAGCTCTCCGGCGCGGCGGAGGCGTAACGCTCGAGGCCAGGGCGCTCCTCGAAAGGCGCGGACACCGCGGCCAGGAGCTGGCTGAACGGCTCCATGTCGCCGTCGCCAGCGGCGGCAAGGGCCTCCTCGACGAGGTGGTTGCGGGGAATGTAGACCGGGTTGGTCCGGTCCATGAGATCTGCGTCCGGGTCGAGGGCGCGCCAACGCTTGGTCCAGGCATCCAACGCTGCCGGACTCAATAACATGGAGCGCGCGGGCCCGTCGTCGCCGCGGGCCGCCTTTGCGAGGCTCCGGAAGAAGGACGTATAGTCCACCTGGGCTTCCTGCAGCAGGACGAAGAGCTCGTTTGTAAGGGACGAGGCGGCTTCATCGTCGAGACTGTCGGGCAGACCGAGTTTGGCTTTCATGCCGGTCAACCAGGCGGCGCTGTACTGACCGTGGAAGGCGCCAAGCGATTCCTGTGCGAGGGCGACGGCCTGCTCCTGGTCCTCGTGGAGGAGCGGCAGGAGAACCTCTGCGAGGCGGGCTAAGTTCCACTCCGCCACCAGCGGCTGGTTGCCGTAGGCGTAGCGCCCGGTTTCGTCGATCGAGCTGTAAACCGTGGCCGGGTCGAAAGCGTCCATGAAGGCACACGGCCCGTAGTCGATGGTCTCCCCCGAGATGGTCATGTTGTCCGTATTCATGACACCGTGGATGAAACCAACCAGCATCCATCGGGCCACCAGCGACGCCTGGGCAGCCACGACTGCTTGGAACAGGGCGAGGTAGGGGTTCTCGGCCTCTGCTGCAGCGGGATGGTGGCGTGCGATCGCATGATCGGCCAGACGGCGCAGCAGGTCGTCGTCGTTCATTGCCCGAACGTATTGGAAGTTGCCCACGCGCAGGTGGCTGCTTGCCACGCGGGTGAGCACGGCTCCCTGCAGCAGGGTCTCCCGGCGCACCGGGCGCCCCGTCGAGACCACGGCGAGGGACCGGGTGGTGGGGATACCGAGGGCGTGCATCGCCTCGCTGACCACGTACTCGCGCAGCATTGGACCGACCGCGGCCAGGCCGTCGCCACCGCGGGCGAACGGCGTGCGTCCGGAGCCTTTGAGGTGGATGTCCCGAAGGCCTCCGTCGGCGTCGGCGATCTCACCGAGCAGGAGGGCGCGTCCGTCGCCCAGACGCGGCGAGTAGAAGCCGAACTGGTGGCCGGCGTAGCCCTGCGCCACCGGGGTGGCACCCTCCGGGACTGTGTTGCCGATCAGCAGGCGCAGGCCCTCGGCGTTCCGCAAGGATGCAGGGTCGAAGCCCAGCTCCGCGGCCAGCGGCTCGTTGAGCACGAGCAACTGCGGGTCGGGAACTTCCTCCGCCTGCCAAGGAACGGCCAGCTCCGCGAACTCGCGGGCGAACTGGCCGTCAAAGGTGACATTTGACTGGGCTTCGACACTCATCTATCCAGAATACCTTCGGCTCTATGGCGTGTTTCCGCGCGTTTGGTTCCGGTTTTTCAGTGCTTGAGCAGCCCCTCGAAGATGCGCTTGGGCCGCTGCATTTCCCCGTGCTTCGCCCCGAGGACGATAACAGTTCCGGCGAAGACCGGGATGGTCCACTGAAGCGCCTTCAGCTGCTTCTGGGCGGCCTTCAGCTCAGCTGAGGCCGTGGGTGCCGGCTCTGTTGCGCCTTCGGCCCCTTCGCCTGCCAGCTGCTCGACCTTCTTGCCAAGAATGCCGGCATAAAGCGTTACCACGGCGCCGAGCAGTGTGACAGCGGTCTTGACCACCGTGAGCCGGGTGGCGCCTTCCTGTTTGGCCATACGTCCCTTGTTCTCCCACATCAGCGGCAATCCCGCCATGAGGTGGGAGGCAAATGCGGCAGTCTGCACCGGCGCCCACTTCTTCCAGCCAAGGCTGGACAGGCGGGTCCGCTCGGCAGGGTTTTGTGCTTTGGCTGTAGCTCCGTTGAGTCCGATGGCCCCCATCAGGGATCCTCCGAACCAAGTGGCTGCGGTGAGATCGTGGACCGATCGTGCAAAGAGATTTCCGGACATGATTTGGGCTCCTATGGGTGTGGCTGGACGTGGCTGGGTTAGTGGTGGCCGGCCTTGGTGGTACCGAACATCAGCGTGCGCCGGCCGATGTCGTAGTACACGGTCTCTGCAGTTGAAAGCAGATCCTGCAGGTTGTCGGCGTCGTCGGCGTCGATGGTCAACACTTCTTCCCAGGCACCCTCATCCAGAACAAGCTGCAGGGTCCAGGTGCCGGGATTGCCCGGGTCGCCGGCCACCCAGGTGAACTGGTAGTGGCTGAGCTGGCGAACCCTGATGCTGTCATCGGTGATGGGTTGTTTTGGTGTGGGTGACACTGTTCCGCTCCTTCTCTGGCAAAACTCGATTGGAAACCCCAGAGATGCTAAGTGTGCTTACTACGTTCCATGCTGGAGGGACCGTTTTCAAGGCCTGGACCCGGATTGGTGGAAATCCGGCGAGCGCTGCACGAGAGGCCGGAAGCACAACGAAGCCCCCGGAAGGGATTCGGGAGGTCGCAAATCCGTTTCGATGAACGGTAAGGTGCGAAAGCGCATCAGCCTTGCCTCCGGAATCCCGTCGAGGGGCTCCGTGGAAATATTGTCACGCCGTCGTCCAGTGCTGTCAATGGGCCATGTTGCGCCGTGAATTCAAGGTAATGATGCAGCTCCTGTCTGCCCCGTGGTCCATTTTTCGAGCTAGCCGTTCCGAACGTTGCCCCTGTGGTGAAGACTAAAGATATGCGCAGCTTTGGTGTCGAGGAAGAGCTGCTTCTGGTGGACGCAAAGACCGGAGCGCTCGCCCCTGTCTCCGAGCAATTGCTCGGGGACAATCACCAAGCGGGTCCATCCATGCCAGGGACGGCGGATTCGCCGATTGCCTACACCGGCGCGCTTGCCCCGGAACTGAAGCAGGAACAGCTTGAAGCCGTGTCGGCACCGTACAAGGACCTGAGGAAGCTGGCGGCAGGCCTGAGGGCAGGCAGGGCGGAGGCCGATCGGCAGGCCAAACGGTTCGGCGCCCGGGCTGTTGCACTCGGTACCTATCCACTGCAGGCTTCCACCCAGCTGGTGCGCCGTCCGCGCTATCAAGCGATGGAAGGCCGCTATGGGATGACCCTGCGCGAGCAGCTCACCTGCGGTTTCCATATCCACGTTGGCGTCGCGTCCGACGACGAAGCCGTTGCGGTTCTTGACCGGATCCGGGTCTGGCTACCCGTCCTGCTTGCCCTGAGCGGAAACTCCCCATACTGGCAGGGCGCCGACAGCGGCTACGCCAGCTTCCGGTACCAGGTCTGGAAACGCTGGCCCACCGCTGGCCCCACGGAACTTTTCGGGTCTGCGTCCGCCTACCACAGCCTTGTGCGGGTTCTCCTGGACTGCGATGTACTGCTCGACGAGGGAATGGTCTACTTCGATGCCCGCCTCAGCAGACGCCAGCCCACCGTGGAAATTCGCGTCGCCGACGTCTGCCTCGAAGCAGACCACGCCGCGGCGCTGGCCGGCATATGCCGGGCCCTTGTCGAGACGGCGGCACGGGAGTGGCTTGACGGCCGGCCACCGCTGGCCGTTCCGACAGAACTGCTGCGGCTCGCGTCATGGCGGGCAAGCAAGTCCGCCGTCGCCGACGATCTGATCCATCCGCTAAGGAACGGGCGCTGCCCTGCACGAGCCGCCGTCGGCGCTTTGCTCAAGTACGTGGGACCGGTCTTGGCCGAAACCGGAGACCTGGAACCGGTCAAGCATATGGCCAGCCGGATTGTCCGCACCGGAACAGGCGCAGACCGCCAGCGGGCTGTCTTCGCCCGCCACAGCAAGCTCACCGACGTCGTCTTTGACGCCGTCCGACGCACACATCTGCCTGTCGCTTATCTCTGACCTGCGTCTACGCAATAGCCCGGAAAAGATCCGGCCGCCGACTCTGGAGAGTAACCGGGAAAGTGCCCATAATGTGAGGAAAAAGCACAACCCGCGGCCAGGTGCTGAACACCCGGACCACGCCAAGGAAGAAGAGTTCGATGCCGTTATCGGACGATGAGCGCAAGCGTCTCCGCGAGCTCGAAGAAGAGCTCGCAGCGCAAGACCCGCATCTGGCCCAAAAGCTGGGTACCCCGGGACTATCCAACAGATCGGGCGCGCGAAGGGTTTACGGTCTGCTGGTCACAATCGCCGGTCTTGCTTTGGTCATCCTAGGTATCAGCCTGCAGCTCACGATAGTAGGTGTCATGGGGTTCTTGGCCTCAGGGGCGGGTGCATACATCTTCCTCGACAGCTTCAGTCCACACTGGCCGTCGCCAGGCCAAAAGACCCGTGTTTAGGGGCCGTCCTCAATTGCGAGGAGCCACCGTGCGGGCGAGAAATTCCGTTGTCGTTATTACCGGAGCTTCCTCTGGAATAGGGCGTGCCACGGCTCTCCGCTTCGCCGGCAAGGGCGCAAAAGTTGATGGAACCGACGCAGGCGCAAGGGTCCGGCGTCATTGTGAACGTCTCATCGGTCGTAGGGACAATCGCCGCTCCGGGTGACTATTGGAATTAATGCGCGCGGATGTCTTGACCGTTTCATGATTTGGGCGTGAAATAAATGAACCTCCGCTAGCGGCTAAGCAACTGCCACGGCACCCCTCCTGCAGCGGCCCCACACGGCAACGATTGTTCAACGCCGCTCAGGTCAGCATCGAGGAATCATCATGATCCAGCCAAGCTACTCGGCTTCGCGCCTCCTGACAACCTTTGAAATCCATTGCCCCGCCTGCGACAACACCAGCCAACATCTGCTGCTGGAGCCCTCCACTCTTCGGGCGGCCAGGGGCGGTAAGTCCGGCGCCCTGGTCTGCGCCGGATGCGGGGCATCGCAAAACCTCACGAAACCGGAAATGCAGCGCGCGATGGAATATTCTGCGTCAAACCGGTATGCGTCATGACCATCGGAGAAGAAGTTCGAACCGACCACCGGTCGGCCCCGGGGACAAACCTGTCACACAGCGGCGGGCCACTCGCCGTCGTAATTCCGCAGTCCTGCACGTACCAGCACTTCGATGTCCATGGGCGTTTCCTGGTGACCTCGATGGAGCTTTGGGACGACAGCGTCATCGTTCACGTCCATTGCCCGACGGCGAAGGAAGCCGCGGCTCTGTCCGGCATCATGCTGGAGGACAATGCCGGCACCTGTTACCAATGCGCTTCGAAAGACACGGTTGGCCGTAGCGCATTGTTGACCTTTGCCCCGGCCGCACCGGCAGGAATCAGAACCCTGGCGCTGCGGGCCCAGCACCCTGGTTCAGGTTCCCCGTCCTCCGGCTTTGTTGCTGCCGTCCGCCTCGACGCTGCTCTGCCAAGGGGCGGACGGTTCCGTAGGTTGTGATAGCTGCAGAACATCTTCGGATGCAGTTCCGCCGATACTCAGCTAATGGATCCAGAGCATCGAGACACCTGAGCCCAATTCGGACAGCACGGCAGCGGTCAGGACCTGCTGGTCTGCTTCGTTCACGTGTCCAATTCCGCCGGCGCTGTTGGCTGTGCCGCCCTCGGACGCGCAGGCCGGAGCTTCGGCTGACTCTTCTGCCCTTCAATTAGAAACCGTCCAACGGGTGTCCCCGGAAAAGATTCCCGTTCAGAAGCAAGCAGGGCTACACAGCAGAAAAACTCCGCGTTAAAATACCAATAGTTGAGCGCATCTGACTCAACTATTGGTAGGGAGTGAGTAAAAGGAGTTGGTGACAATGGCCAGGTTTGATCCGTTCCAGGAAATGGACCGCCTGTCCCAGGCACTGTTCGGCAACCGGCAGGGCCCGCAGATGATGCCGATGGACCTGTACCGCGAAGGCGACCACTACGTCCTCAACGCCGACATGCCGGGCATCGACCCGAACTCGGTCGATGTCGACGTCGACGGGCAGCTGCTGAGCATCCGCGCCCAGCGCACGCTAAAGGACAGCGGCGACACGCAATGGATGCTCAAGGAACGCCAGGGCGGTTCCTTCCTGCGCCAGCTCACGCTGGGCCAGGACATCGACATCGACGGCATTGCCGCGCATTACGACAACGGGGTACTGAGCGTGACCATCCCGGTCAGCGAAGCAACCAAACGCCGCAAGATCGAAATCGCCGGAAGTCACCGGCAGGAAGCCATCGAGGAGTCGGGTAAACAGGAGAAGTCCGAAACCTAAGACGAACACCCCGCAATCGCGGAGCAGACAGGAAGGAAGGGTGCCGCCATCGCGGCACCCTTCCCATGCCGGCACCAACCCAATTCCGGTACAGCGGGAGTTTTCATCACGAAAGCGTCATGGGCTTTCAAGGCGGCTGCGCTGGCGCAGCTGGCCCTGGGCTGACCCGTCCCAGGTCAGCGCCGGGCAGGAGGGAAGGTCAGCAGGCAGAATAATGCATATTTCTCCCTCATCCTGATCACCACGGGCCTCGGCCGGCCCAGCTTGCTCTACCGTGCGGACAGCGGAAGCGTCGATGTGTTTGGCGGTGCTCAGATCCACGGTGACGCCCATACCGTCGACCAGCGCTCGGAGCCGGCGGATGATCGGCAGCAGCGCCAAACAATTCTCTTCCGTCAGGCAGCCTGTCACGGCCAACGTGGCAGTGGAGGGGTTGGTGTCAATTTTGACCAGCAGGCGCAGTTTGTGGGCCATGGCAGCTCCGGCAGGATAGTTCGTTCCAGCCCACTGCCGGACCTTCCTAGAAGAATACTGAACCCGCATTCCGTCGGCAACAGTCCCCTCAAGTTTCCCCTACTCCACCCCTGCCTCGTCACTGTTAAGCCCAGCCGGACATAGGGTGTGCGGAAGCATGTAGAGGCCGGCTGATGGCCAACCTGGGCAAAGTCCTTGACCGGGCCGGTGCGGCCTGTGAAGCTGGCGGCAATCCAACCATCCTTCCGAGGCGGCACTCATGAGAGCAATGGTGTACCGCGGTCCATACAAGGTCCGCGTTGAAGAGAAGGACATACCCCCGATCGAGCACCCGAACGACGCGATTGTACGGGTAACGCACGCGGCCATCTGCGGATCCGACCTGCATCTCTACCACGGCATGATGCCGGACACGCGGGTAGGCATGACCTTTGGCCACGAGTTTATCGGCGTCGTCGAGGAGGTCGGCCCATCGGTGCAGAACCTCAAGCGCGGCGACAGGGTGATGGTGCCGTTCAACGTCTACTGCGGGTCCTGCTACTTCTGTGCGCGGGGCCTGTATTCCAACTGCCACAACGTCAACCCCAATGCGACGGCGGTAGGCGCTATCTATGGCTACTCCCACACCTGCGGTGGTTACGACGGCGGCCAGGCGGAGTTCGTGCGGGTGCCCTTTGCCGACGTCGGGCCTTCCATCATGCCGGAGTGGATGGATCCGGAGGACGCACTGCTGCTGACCGATGCCCTCGCCACCGGTTATTTCGGTGCCCAGCTCGGGGACATCGTCGAAGGCGACACGGTGGTGGTGTTCGGAGCGGGTCCGGTTGGACTGTTCGCGGCGAAGTCGTCATGGCTGATGGGGGCGGGGCGCGTGATCGTCATCGATCATCTGGACTACCGGCTGGAAAAGGCTCGCACCTTCGCCCACGCCGAGACCTACAACTTCGCCGAGTACAACGACATCGTGGTCCAAATGAAGAAAATTACCGATTATCTCGGCGCTGACGTGGCGATCGATGCCGTTGGCGCCGAAGCAGACGGTAACTTCACCCAGCATGTCACCGCCGCGAAGTTCAAACTGCAGGGCGGCTCCCCCGTGGCACTGAATTGGGCGATCGATTCTGTGCGCAAGGGCGGGACTATTTCGGTGATGGGTGCGTATGGCCCGATGTTCAGCGCCGTGAAGTTCGGCGACGCACTGAACAAGGGCTTGACCCTGCGGATGAACCAGTGTCCGGTAAAACGCCAGTGGCCGCGGCTGTTCGAGCACATCAAGAACGGCTACCTCAAACCCAGCGACATTATCACTCACCGCATTCCGCTGGAGCACATAGCGGAGGGATATCACATCTTCTCCGCGAAGCTCGATGACTGCATCAAGCCGGTCATCGTCCCGGACGCAAGCTGAGGAAGGGCCAGGAAATGCCGTACAGAGCAGAGAAGCCGGAGCGCCGGCTGTCCAGCAACGATCTCCGGGCACGAATCCCCGGATGGGGCGCGGACTTGGATCCCAAGGACCGCCCGGCAGTGCCCAAGGAGCGGTTTGACCCGGGCGCCACCGGAGCACGCTGGGACTTCCCGGAACGCCAGGAGGAGAAGTGGCCGCGGGAGCGCTCCATCGAGCACCAGTTCCTCACGCCTGTCTTCGGGACCTCTGCACCCCCCAAGGGGCTCTCAGGCGCGATGCGCAAATACTCCTACAAAAAGTACAGCGAGGGACGCGCGGCGCATTGGCTGCTCCTGCTCGCCGCCGACCGGGTCGATGCGTGGGAGAGCCACCTGCGATCCTTCGCCAGCTTGCGTCCGGATAATCCGATCACCGAAACCGGCGTGCGCAGCGAATTCACGCACCGGGGATTGTCCTCACGGTTCGGGAGAAAACGCGCGGATGTAAACCATGAGTGGCTGGACCCAATCATCGTGGGCGCCCCTTGGGCCGCAGCAGCCGCCATCGCCGCCGTCGCGTTCAGGGCCTTAGCGAGACGCCGCGCCTGAAGCATTCCGCCGCAGCTTCTCCGGGGCCACTCGCTCGTGCCCCTTGTGAACGATGAACAGGACTGCCACCCTGTTGTATACGGGCTAAGCGAAACAGGATCCATCGCAGGAGCAGAACATGGACGCCAAGGAAACAGCGAAGAAGTTTTCGGCGGTCGTGGCCTTGAGCGCGCTTTTCCTCGTGGGGTGCGACGACACGGACCAAGAGGAAACACCGCAGGACGTAGTGGAAACCACTGAGTCTCCTGCGCCAGGTATCCCCAGCGGACCCACGGATCCCGCCATGCCGGGTGGATCACCCGCTCCGGTCCTGCCCGGTGACGAGCAGGAAACGCCCTAATGCCGCAGGACGCCCAGACTCCAGGCCTCGCCGCCGCCTTCCGCGCCGCATTCGCCGCCCATCCCGCAGGTGTAGCAATTGTCACCGCTGCCGGACCAGATGGGCCGGCAGGAATTACCGCGTCCTCTGTGATTTCCGTGTCTGCGGAACCTCCGGTGCTTGCGCTTTCCATCATGCCAAGCAGCGAATCCGGAGCCGCCCTGCTGGCAGCCGAAACGCTTGCCGTCCACCTGCTCACTACCGCCAACCGCAGGCTTGCCGAACTTTTCGCCCGTCCGGGTTCCCACCGTTTCGGGTTCAACATGGACTGGTACACCGCGCCGACGGGCGAACCGATCATCCGCGGCGTCGGCACGGTGCTCCGCTGCAAGCCCCTTGACCGGATGCCGGCCGGAACCGGCATTGTCCTCGCTGCTCAGGTGCTGCAGATTCTCGACGGCGGCTCGATCGCCCAGCCGCTGGTCTACCAGCGGCAGACCTATTACGCCCTGGACACCTGGTCCGCCCTGCGCAGCAGGGCCTGAGGCTGAGGGACACGGCGCCAACTTGGAGGCACGGTGCACGCTCCTGGGCGTCCGATTCCGTCAGAGCGCTCCGGCCAGCTGTCCGTACAGGAAGACCGCGGCCAGAACTGCGACGGCGCCGGCGCCGAACTTCCATGCCCGCGAGCCGGGTTTCAGGATGCTCCAGGCGACCAGCAACGGTGCGGCAACCAGGATCAGCGCTGCACTGAGTGTGAGGACTCCGCCGAGCGGATCCGGCTCCGAACATTCCAGGAAGCAGCCGCTGAAACTGACCATCGCGATGAATGCCAGAATGGCGGCCGGGTAGCCGACGATGAGCCAGCCGAGCAGCACGGCCAGCACCGCGGAGATGATCCGGGTGCGCCGCGTGTTCGAGTCCAGCACTCCTCCTGGCACGGACGCAGTCTACCGCCGGCTTCTGCGCGGGCTGGCTATTGTCTGTCCGTCTCTCCGCCCCTACGCTGAAGCCAACGACAGGAGTTCACATGGAGTTCGCCATTGTCATGATCATCCTCGTAGTGGCCGCTGTCGTGTGGTTGCTACTGGCAACCCGTGCAAACGGCCGGGCAGCCAAGCGTGTCCGGCGGGGCCGCCGCGCCGATGCCGGCTGGGTCGGGCCCGGAGCGTATACAGCAGGAACCTTCGGAGGACATATCGACTCCGGCGGCAGCGCCGGCTGCGACTCTGGCGGCGGCGGCGCGTAGAAACCGGCCGCCGGATCAGCTAGTTCCCGGTTCGAACCGGTAGCCCATCCCTGCCTCGGTGAGCAGGTAGCGCGGTCTCGCCGGGTCCGGTTCAAGCTTGCGGCGCAATTGCGCGATGTAAACCCGCAGATACTGTGTTTCCTTCGTGTAGGCGGGTCCCCACACATGGGTCAGGACCTGCTGCTGGGAGATCAGCCTGCCGGGATTGCGCGCCAGCAGTTCCAGAATGTTCCACTCGATCGGCGTCAGCCGGACCGCCTCGCCGTTGCGGGTAACGCGCTTGTCGATCAGGCTGATCTCGAAGTCCGCGGTTTCCACGGTGGGGCTCTCCGGTGCCCCTCCCACCCGGCGCGTAGCCGCACGGACGCGCGCCAGCAGCTCGTTCAGGTCGAAGGGTTTGGTGACGTAATCGTCGGCCCCGGCGTCCAGCGCGTCCACCTTCTCGTCCGATGCATGCCGCGCGGAAAGAATGATGATCGGTACGTCCGTCCAGCCGCGCAGGCCACGGATGACGTCGATGCCGTCCATGTCCGGCAGACCCAGATCCAAAATAACGACGTCGACAGCATGCTTGGCTGCCTGGTCCAGCGCGGAGGCGCCGTCCGCCGCCGGGAGTGTCTGATACCCCCGGGCGTTGAGGTTGATCTGCAGGGCGCGAAGGATCTGCGGCTCGTCGTCGACGATGAGCACGTTGGTCATGGGGCTCCTTCTGCCGTGCCGGCCGGGCGCTGTGCTGGGCCCATTCTGTCAGGAAGACCCGGTTGTGCCGCCCTGCCGCCAGTTCCTCAGCCCAACTGGGTGCTCAGTGCCACCATGTGCGGGACCGGATCAATGAACGGATCAGGAACGCCAGCATGCTGCCACCCACGGCTACCACCAGCAGGATCTGCCACAATTCCACTTCCATCACGGGAACTCCATCTGTTGGGACGGGCTGCCTCACCGGAAGCGGTAGTTCCCCGCCGTGCGCATGTCCCGTCCCTTCAAGTCAACGCTCAGGTCCACTGCCTGAAGCTAATGTTGATGATTTCCTCACGGCACAGGGTCGGTTCTTTACGTATTTCCAACGCCTGTGGCCAGTAGCCGACGTGGGCAGGGAGCAGGTCGCGTACTCACCGCCCCCGCATTCCCGAACCTCAGACCCCGGTCGAGAGCGGCAGCTGGATGACCATGGTCAGCCCGCCGCCTGGCGTGTTCTCGGCCAGTAGCCTGCCGCCCATGGCCTCGGTGAAGCCCTTGGCCACGGCCAGGCCGAGCCCGATTCCGGTGCCGGCGGGTGCGTCGTCGAGCCGTTGGAACGGCCGGAACATGTTGATGACTTGTTCCGCCGGCACGCCCTGTCCGGCGTCGATAATCCGCAGTTCGCTGGCCGGGCGCCCCTCGACGGTGGCACTGCCCATCCCGCCGATCAGGCCGGTGATCCGCACGTCCGAGCCGCGGGCGTACTTGAGCGCGTTTTCCACGATGTTGGCGATGACGCGCTCGAGCATGCCCTGGTCCGCGTCGACCGGGGGCATGTTGTCCGGCAGGTCGACCAGCACGTGCTCGGCCGGCAGTCCGCGCAGGGCGTCGGCGACGGCGTCCTGCCAATGGACCGGGCGGATCAGCGGCGCCATCGAGTCTCCGGTGATCCGCGACATGTCCAGCAGATTGCCCACCAGCGAGTCCAGCCGGTCCGTGTAGTCCTCGATGGTGGCGAGCAGTTCCGCCTCCTCCTCGGGCGGGAACTGGACGGCGTCCTGACGCAGGCTGCTCACCGCCAGCTTGATGCCCGCCAGCGGGGTGCGCAGATCGTGCGAGACCGCCCGGAGGATGGAAGTGCGCATCTGGTTTCCCTCCGCGAGGCGCTGGACGTCACGGCGGCTGGCCATCAGCTGGTCGCGTTGCAGCATGGCCAGCAGGTGGGCGCCGAACGCTGTCAGCAGCCGCCGCTCCCGCTGGTTCAGGATCCGCCCGGTCAGCGCGAGGGTCCGGGTGGCGTCGATACGTTCCAGGTTGTCCGCGTCCTGCAGTTTCGAAGGCACAGCGCCGGCACTGTGCACCGGGTGCCAGGCGTCCGGTTCGCCGTCGTTATCCTTGCGGATGTAAAGCCCGGCGCCGTCGCTCTGGAAATGTTCGCGGACCCGTTCGAGGAATTCCGGCACACTCTCCTGGGTGGCCACCGCATTGCGGCTCAGCTCCCCCAGCGCCGCCGCCTCGGCCCCGGCCGCGGACGCCTCCCGGCTGCGCCGCGCCGAAAGCCCGACGACGAGCGACACTGCCACCGCAACGGCGAGGAAGACCAGCAGCGTGAGAATGTTCTCCGGGTCCCGGATGTCCATGCTGCCCACGGGTTGGACGGCGAAGTAGTTCACCATCACGCTGCTCAGGACCGCGGTAATGACGGCGGGCCAGAGTCCACCCAGCAGCGCGACGGCGATGGTGCCGGTTAGCTGGATGAGCAGATCGGTGGCGAAATGGTCATGCGGCCAATGTCCCAGCAGGTACTGCAGGGCGGGTGGCAGGAGCACGGCCAGGACGAAGCCGGCAACCAGCCGCAGCCGGCCCAAATCATTCGGTCGGCGGGCCGGCCTGTAGCTACCGCCGTGTTCCTGCGCGACCAGATGCACGTCGATGTCCCCGGCAATCCGGACGAGCCTGGCGCCGGTCCCCCGGCTGAACCTGCTGCCCCGATTGAACAGATTGGCCCGGTTGAAAACGCTGGCCATGGCGACTCCGCGGGTCCCGCCCCCGCGCGGCACCCCCACCACAATCTGGGTGGCGTTGATGCTGCGGGCAAAGTCGAGCAAGGTCTGCGCCGGATCGCCGCCGCCGACCGTGTGGTAGGTGCCTCCGAGCTCGGTGACCAGCTTGCGTTGCAGGTCCAGTTCCTTGGGCGATTCGGTTCCCGCCCTGCCCGTCGTGCGGACATGGACGGCGTGCAGTTCGCCGCCTGCCCTTCCGGCCACGATCCGTGCCGCCCGGTGGAGAAGGGCCTGCCCCTCGGGGCCGCCGCTGAGCCCGACGAGCACGCATTCGCGCTCCGGCACCATGTCCGTCATGCGCCCATTCTTCCCGACCGGACCGCGCGCCGTCGACGCGGCTTCATCCGTGGACAGCCCGCGGCGCCGTCGTCGTATTTTTGATGATTTCTTAACGCCCTGGGACGCCGGATTCCGGCCTTTTCGGCGTTGTACAGTTGTAGGATTTTGCACCGGATCCCCACCGGATCCGGACCAGAAAGAGGCATCACGGTGGCCACCTCCACTCAGTACTCCATCCCCGCAAGCGTTCCCCGGCCGGGCTCGCAGCACAAGCCGGCCCATGGCGTCTCACGCTGGCTGACGGCGCACGCTGTCCAGCCGGTCGGGCCGGCGGGCCGCGAGACCCACGGTACCCAGCAGCCGTGGTGGAAGGTCATGTGCCTGACCGGTGTGGATTACTTCTCCACACTGTCCTACCTGCCGGCGATCGCGGCCCTGGCCGCGGGCGTGCTCTCGCCGCTGGCCACGCTGCTGATCGTGGCCCTGACGCTGCTGGGCATGCTCCCGATGTACCGCCGGGTGGCGAAGGCGAGCCCGCACGGGCAGGGTTCCGTGGCGATGCTCGAGCACCTGCTACCGTTCTGGCGGGGCAAGATTTTTGTGCTGATCCTGCTGGGCTTCGTCGCCACCTCGTGGATCATCACCATCACGCTCTCCTCGGCCGACGCGACCGTCCACCTGCTGGAAAACCCCTACGCGCCCGATGCCATCCGCGGCCATCCTGTCCCCGTGACGATTATCCTGCTGCTCATCCTCGGCGGGGTGTTCCTGCTCGGCTTCACCGAGGCCGTGGCCGTGGCCATCCCGCTGGTGGCCGTCTTCCTGGGGCTCAATGCCGTCGTTATCGGCGCCGGCGTGATCGAGGTCTTCACGACGCCGGGCGTGCTCGCCGGCTGGACGGATGCCCTTACCACGGCACCGGGCGGCCTCGGCGGGCTGGTGCTCCCGGCGCTGCTGGCCTTTCCGCTGCTGGTCCTGGGGCTCTCCGGCTTCGAAACCGGCGTCAGCATGATGCCCCTGGTCGCGGCGAAGGGCCGGACACCCGCGGAGCGGCTTGCCTCCCGTGTCCGCAATACCCGGAAACTCCTCACGGCCGCCGCCGTCATCATGAGCGTGTACCTGCTGGGCAGCAGCTTCGTCACCACTCTGCTGATCCCCGCCGACGCCTTCGCAGAGGGTGGCGAGGCCAATGGCCGCGCCCTGGCCTACCTGGCGCACGAGCGGTTCGGCGACGGCTTCGGCACCGCGTACGACATCAGCAGCATCCTGATCCTGTGGTTCGCCGGCGCCTCGGCCATGGCCGGCCTGATCAATATCGTCCCCCGCTATCTGCCCTCCTACGGCATGGCCCCCGAGTGGAGCCGCGCGGTGCGGCCGGTGGTCCTGGTCTACACGGGCGTGAGCATCCTGATCACCATCGTTTTCAACGCGGACGTCGATGCCCAGGCCGGCGCCTACGCCACGGGGATCCTGGCCATGATGGTCTCGGCGTCGGTCGCCGTCGCTATTTCCACCGTACGACGGCGCCAAAGACGGGCGGGGCTGGCCTTCACGGTGCTGTCCGCGGTCCTGCTGTATGCCCTGATCGCCAACATTATTGAAAAGCCGGACGGACTGATGATCTCCGCGTTCTTCATTGGCGGCATCATCGCGGTGTCGCTGGTTTCCCGGGTCACCCGGACCACCGAGCTGCGCGCCGACCGGATCGAGTTCGATGAAACGGCCCGGCGGTTCATCACGGATTCGCTGGCGCACGACAACCGGCTGAACCTGATCGCGCACAAGCCGCACGTAGCCACCGAGCAGGAGTACGCGATGAAGGAAGCCGCCCAGCGCAGCATCAACCCGGTGCCGGGAAGCGCGGACGTGCTGTTCCTGGAGATCGAAGTCAGCGACCCGTCAACCTTCAGCGACGCGCTCCACGTCAGGGGCGCCGATGTCGGCGGCCACCGCATCCTGCGCGTGAAGAGCCCCGCCGCGCCCAATGCCATCGCCGCCATCCTGCTGGCCCTGCGCGATGCCACCGGGGTGCGGCCACACGCCTACTTCGAGTGGTCGGAAGGCAATCCGCTCACCCACTTGATGCGCTACCTGCTGCTCGGACAGGGCGACACGGCGCCGGTGGTGCGCGAGATCATCCGCGAGAACGAGCCGGATCCGGACCGCCGTCCGGCCATCCACGCCGGCTGACTACTGACGCGCTCATAGCCCCTCACGGTCCAGAATACGATCCCGGGCGCGGAGAACGCGTAGACGTCGAGGGCGTGCACAAAAATACAAGCCGGTACTAAATGACAGGGGCAGGCCCATCCCTCGTGCGGCCGGAAGCAGCGCCGCGGGCTTCCGAAATGAAGGCTCCAAAAGTGTTGGCATACCCATATGTGACATGTACCATTTTACAGACAGTGAGACAGCACACAATCAACTGCCACTACCTTCATCCCCCAGGAGCCTTCATGAGCTTACCTCCGCCCGCCGACCAAACCCTCGACACTGTATCGGTGAGGGAACGACCACCGACAGCCCCGCCGTCAGGACTTAAACGAGTGGTAGCGGCCGCGATGGCCGGCACTGTTGCCGAATGGTACGAATTCTTCCTCTATGGCACAGCGTCCGCGCTTGTATTCGGCACCCACTTCTTCCGCCAGACGGGCAATCCAGTGGACGGCATCATCGCAGCCTTCGCACTGTACGCCGTTGGTTTCGCAGCGCGGCCGATCGGCGGCCTGGTCTTCGGCCACTTCGGCGACAGGCTTGGCCGGAAGGCACTGCTGCAGCTAAGCCTCATCGTCGTCGGCGTCACCACTTTCCTGATGGGTTGCCTGCCCACCTTCGACGTGATCGGTTACTGGGCGCCCACCCTGCTGGTCACGCTCCGTCTGATTCAAGGCTTTGCGTTCGGCGGAGAGTGGGGCGGAGCCATCATCCTGGTGAGCGAGCACAGCCCGGATAACCGTCGCGGTTTCTGGGCCAGCTGGCCGCAGGCCGGCGTACCGGCAGGAAACCTGGTGGCGACGCTGGTCCTGCTGGGCCTCTCCACCGGGCTCTCCGAGGAAGCCTTCCTCTCCTGGGGCTGGCGCGTTGCCTTCTGGTTCTCCGCCGTCGTAGTCCTGATCGGATATTGGATCCGCACCAAGGTGGATGACGCGCCCATCTTCAAGGAGGCGCAGGCGCGCCAGGCAGAACTGCAGGAATCCCAGCCGGGCGTGGGCCATGTCTTGCGTTATCACTGGCGGGCGGTCCTGATCGGGATCGGCGCCCGGTTCGCCGAGAACATTCTGTACTACATCGTCGTCACGTTTTCGATCACCTACCTCAAGCTCGTCGTCGAGATGGATACCAGCAAGATCCTGCTGCTCATGCTTGGTGCGCACGCGCTGCATTTCTTCCTGATTCCGCTCGTCGGATACCTCTCCGACCTCATCGGACGCAAACCCGTTTACCTGACCGGCGCGGTCCTCACCGCCTTCTGGGGGTTCGTCGGATTTCCCATGATGGATACGGGCAATGCCTGGATCATCATGCTGGCCATCAGCATGGGGCTGGCAATCGAATCCCTCACTTACGCCCCGTACTCGGCACTGATGGCGGAAATGTTCCCTACCAATGTCCGCTATACGGCGCTTTCGCTCTGCTATCAGTTCGCCCCGATTCTGGCAGGCTCCCTCGCCCCGCTGATCGCGATCACCTTGCTGGAGCGCTTCGACTCATCCATCCCGATCTCCTTGTATCTGGTTGCCGCCGCAGCGTTATCCATCGTGGCTGTTTCTTTCGCCAAGGAGACACGAGGCAAGTCGCTGCGGGACGTCGATGCCGAGGCGGCAGCCCGCACCGCACGGACACAGAACGTCTAACAACGCAGTTGCCCGAACAATCAAAGGAAACATATGGAAACCCTCGTCGCCATTAGCGATGGACTGTGGAATCCCATGGCCTACTTCGCGCTCGCCGTCGGCCTGTTCTTCACCGTCATCACCAACGCCGCCCAGTTCCGGCTGCTGCCTGACACGGTGCGCCAGATATTCAAGCCAAAAGCCGACGACGGCGGCATCTCGCCTTTACAAGCCCTGCTTTTGACCATCTCGAGCAGGGTGGGCGTCGGCAACATCGCCGGTGTTGGCACCGCCGTCGCTGCCGGTGGTCCGGGCGCTCTGCTGTGGATGGTGGTGTGCGCACTGCTCGGTTCGGCAAGTGCATTCGCCGAGTCCACCCTCGCCCAGGTCTTCAAACGCAAAATCAACGGCGAGCACCGGGGCGGCATGCCCTTCTACGTTAGATACGGGCTCCGCATCAAGTGGCTGGCCGCGTTGCTGGCCGTCATGACCATGCTCGGTTACGGCTTCCTTTTCCCAGGCGTTCAGTCCAACAACATCGCCTCCAGCCTGGAACACGCGTTCAACATCCCCACCTGGATCACGGCGGTGGGCGTCAGCGTTCTGCTCGGGTTCGTGGTGATCGGCGGCACCAAGCGCGTGGTCGGCGCAGCCCAGTTCATGGTCCCGATCATGGCCGTCGGCTATATCCTCACAGCGGTCATCGTGGTCCTGTTCAACATCGATCAGTTGCTCCCCACTCTGGGACTCATTGTCTCCAGTGCCTTCGGCATGAACGAGGTGTTCGGCGGCATCGCCGGCGCCGCGGTTGCCTGGGGCGTGCGGCGCGCAGTCTTCTCCAACGTAGCCGGAGTCGGCGAAGGCACGTACGGCTCCGCGGCGGCATCCGTCAGCCACCCGGCCAAGCAGGGGCTCGTCCAGTCCTTCTCCATCTTCATCGACACCGTAGTCGTCTGCTTTGCCACCGGCATCATGATCGTCATGACCGGCTCCTACAACGTGTTCGCGGACAACGGGGACTCGATTGTCTCCAATCTGCCCGGTGTGGAGGCAGGCTCCGCCTACACGCAAGAGGCGGTGAACGCGGTACTGCCGGGCTTCGGCCCTGGCTTCGTCGCCATCGCCCTCTTCTTCTTTGCCTTCACGACGCTGGTGGCGTTCTTCTACATTGCCCACACCAACCTGGTCTTTCTTGCCGGACGAGAGCTCGGCCCCGCGCTGAGCTGGGCACTCAAGCTGGGAATGATCGGCATCACGTTCTATGGGGCCGTGGAATCCGCCTCGGTTATGTGGACGATTGGCGATATCGGTTACGCCTCCCTTGGATGGGTAAACATGGCCTGCATCCTGATGTTGAGTCCATTGGTCCGGAAGGTCATCAAAGACTACGACCGCCAGCGCAAGCTGGGCCTTGACCCAGTGTTCGACCCCCGCCCGCTGGGCATCACCGGCGCCGAATTCTGGGAGCCCGCCACGCACGCCCCTATCGCCTCGACTGAAACCAGCGGGTCCGCGGGAGACGATGCCGGTGCCGGCGTCGAAAACAGCAGTCGCCGCTGACACCACCCCCTTGATTACAAGGGAAACGACCGCGCGCATTGAACAGTGCAATGTCACATGTTATAGTTAGTGGCATGGATCACGGATCCACACACTTACCTCACGACCACAACGCATTCCCCTTCGAAAGGAACCACCATGACTGAGACCAAAAAACCCTGGCACGGAGTTCTCGTCGCCTCTGCGCTGCAGTTCAAGGACGACCTGAGCGTTGACTACGATGCCTTCGCCGAACACGTAAAGTTCCTGGCCGACAATGGCTGCGACGGCATCGCGCCCAACGGTTCGCTGGGCGAGTACCAGACCCTCACTGCCGAGGAGCGGGCCCGCGTCATCACCACCGCGGTGGAAGCGGCCCCCGAGGGCTTCACCGTCATGGCCGGCGTCGGCGCATACGGAGCCCTTGAGTCCCAGCGCTGGGCCGAACAGGCAGCTGAGGCCGGCGCCCAGTCGCTCATGCTCCTTCCGCCGAACACTTACCGCGCCACCGAGGACGAGGTAGTCGACCATTACCGCCGTGTGGCCCAGGTCGGGCTGCCGATCGTCGCCTACAACAACCCCATCGACACCAAGGTGGACCTGACCCCACGGCTGATCGCACGCCTCCATGGCGAGGGCTTCATCGTCGGCGTCAAGGAGTTCACCGGTGATCCGCGCCGCGCGTACGAAATCAAGGAGCTGGCTCCGGAGATGGACCTGCTCATCGGTACCGACGACACGGTGCTGGAAATGGGTATTGCCGGAGCGGTCGGCTGGGTAGCCGGGTACCCGAACGCGATCCCGCAGTCCACGGTTGAGCTCTACAAGCTCTCCACCTCGGGCAACGTTGCGGATCTGGAACGCGCCCGCGACATCTACGTTGATCTGCACAAGCTCCTGCGCTGGGACACCAAGACCGAGTTCGTGCAGTCCATCAAGCTATCCATGGACGTCGTCGGGCTCAAGGGCGGCGCTTGCCGTCCCCCGCGCGGCCCGCTGACCCCGGCTGACCACGAACAGGTCATCCAGGACACCAAGGACGTTCTGGCCAAGGGCTACAAGTAAACTCCACCGCGTAAGGGGTCCTCCGGAGCATCCGCACCTGCGTGTTCCGGAGGATCTCAGGCTCCGCCACCCACCTCAATCAGAAAGCGAACCAGCATGAGGACAAACCGCGTGTTCCACGCCGTCGACTCGCACACCGAGGGCATGCCAACCCGTGTAATCACCGGCGGTATCGGCACCCTTCCCGGCGCTACGATGGCTGAACGCCGGCTGTGGTTTATGGAGAACTCCGACTGGATCCGGACACTTTTGATGACCGAGCCGCGCGGGCACGCGTCCATGAGCGGGGCCATCCTGCAGCCGCCGACCCGTCCGGATGCGGACTACGGTGTCCTCTACATAGAAGTGTCCGGACTGCTGCCGATGTGCGGACACGGAACCATCGGTGTGGCAACGGTCTTGGTGGAAACGGGCATGGTCGAGGTGGTCGAACCTGTCACCACCGTCCGGCTGGACACCCCGGCAGGCCTAGTTATTGCGGAAGTAGCTGTCAAGGACGGACAGGCGGAATCGGTGACTATCCGTAATGTTCCGTCCTTCGTGGACCGGTTGGACGCCAAGGTGGAAGTTCCCGGTTTCGGCATGGTGGGCTACGATCTTGCCTTCGGCGGCAACTTCTACGCCATCGTCGATCTGGAGGAGCTCGGCCTGCCGTTCGAACGGGAACGCAAAGACGACCTGCTCAAAGCCGGTCTGGCGATCATGGATGCGATCAACACGACGGCGGAGCCAGTCCACCCCGAACGGCAGGATATTCGCGGCTGTCACCACGTTTACCTCAAAGCACCCGGGTCCACTGCCGAACATTCCCGCCATGCCATGGCCATCCACCCAGGTTGGTTCGACCGCTCCCCCTGCGGCACCGGCACCAGCGCCCGCATGGCACAACTCCACGCCCGCGGCGAACTGAACCTGCACACCGACTTCATCAACGAGTCCTACATCGGATCCCGGTTCATCGGACGCCTGGTGGAGGAAACAACCGTGGGCGGACGCCCCGCCGTCGTCCCCACGGTGACCGGCCGCGCCTGGATCACCGGCACCGCCCAGTATTTCCTGGACCCCACCGACCCGTTCCCGGAAGGATTCCTGCTATGAGCCTGCCTTATTTCGACGCCGCAGCGGTCCGCGCCGCAGTTCCCTTCGAGCGGGCTGTGCGGGCCATCGAGGAGGGACTGCTGGACGGCGTGGACCCGGAGCAGGACAGCAAGCGCCTGTTCAGCCCGGCTCCTGACGGCGAATTCCTGATCATGCCCACCGAAGGCGGCGGACGCTTCAGCGGTGTCAAGGTGGCAACCATCGCGCCTGCCAATCCCGCACGCGGGCTGGAGAAGATCCAGGGCGTCTACGTCCTGTTCGACTCAGCAACCCTGGCACCGGTAGCCATGATGGACGGCGCCGAACTGACGGCCATCCGCACTCCCGCCACAACGCTGGCCGCGGTCAAGCACATTGCCGCAGCAGCACCCGCCGGCGAAGGCTTCGGCACCGCACCGCAAATAGCGGTCTTCGGCGCCGGTGTCCAGGCGCTGAACCACATTCGGGCGGCCCGCGCCGTCTTCGCGGACGCAACCTTCGCGGTCGTCGGCAAACGTCCGCAGCGGGTGGCGGAGCTGGTAGCAACGCTCGCGGCCGAAGGAATCAGTGTCTCGGACGCTTCCGGTGACCCGCAGGCAGCAGTGGCCGGCGCCGACATCGTACTTTGTGTCACATCCTCGCCCGAACCGCTTTTCGACGGCCGGTTGCCACGCGACGGCGCAATCATCGCCTCGGTGGGCCAGCACGGGCTGGATGCCCGGGAAGTCGACGCCGCGCTGGTGCTCCGCAGCGACATCGTGGTGGAGGGCCGCGCATCCTCGTGGCGCGAGAGCGGCGATCTCATCCCTGCCCGGAGCGTGGCGGAATGGCAGCGGATAGGACCGCCCAATCTGCGCGATCTGATCCGCGGAAAACTGGTCCGGCGCCCCGGCACTTGCTGCCTCTACACAGGCGTGGGGATGGCTTGGGAGGACTTGGTTACGGCCGCGGTGGTGTATGAAGAAGGCAGTAAGTCATGCCGCTAGGCACCGCCGCTGCCCTTGGAGGAACCGTCATGGACGCCACTGCCCGCTCCGCCCTTGCCCCGCTCTCCCGCACCCTGAACCTGCGCGAATCCGTCACGGAGAAACTACGGACCGCCATCATCACCGGCGAGTTGGCGGAGGGCGAAGTCGTCTCCGCCCCTGTCTTGGGCGTTGCCCTGGGCGTGTCCGCCACACCGGTGCGGGAAGCAATGATGGATCTGGCCCGCGAGGGACTGGTCGAGACAGTCAAGAACAAGGGCTTCCGGGTTACCGCCGTTACCGACAAGGAACTCGACGACATCACCGAAATCCGCCTGCTGATCGAGCCGCCCACCGTGGCACGTGTAGTGGGCTCGGTCCCGGAGCAGGGATTCACCGAGCTGCAACGGCTGGCGGATGAATGCCTGGCGGCCGCGAAGGCTGAGGATCTCAACGGCTACCTGGCCAAGGACCGGGAGTTCCACGCCCTGATCCTCGCCTACTCCGAAAACCGCCAGCTGGCCGAGCTGGCCACCTCCCTGCGCCGCCGCACGCGGATGTACGGGCTGCAGGCGCTGGTGCGGGAAAACAAGCTGGCTGACTCGGCACGGGAGCACCATGAGCTGCTCGAGTTGATGCGGGCCGGCGACGCCGAAGCGAGCCGTGTCCTGATGGACCGGCACATTGGCCATGCCCGTGGCCTCTGGGCCCGCGGCACCGACGAAGAACCACCACACAGAAGCGAGTAACGCATGAATCCAGCCAGCGACGTCCTTGTCGTCGGCGCCGGCGTTGTCGGCTCCGCGATCGCCTACTTCGCCACCCTTGAAGGCCTGTCCGTCACCGTACTTGAACGGGGCCTCCCCGCCAGCGGCACCTCCTCGGCCTGCGAAGGCAACATCCTGGTTTCGGACAAGGAACCCGGCCCGGAGCTTGAACTGACCAAGTATTCGCTTGGAGTCTGGAAGCAGGACCTTGCCGAGCACGCCGACCTCTGGGAGTTCGAGGGCAAGGGCGGCATCATCGTCGCCTCCCGCGAATCCAGCCTGGCCTCGCTCAACCGGCTCACCGCCGCACAGCGCAGCTACGGAGTCGACGCCCGGGAACTGAGCACGGATCAGTTGCGGGACCTTGAGCCGAACATCTCCCCCGGCGCCCTCGGCGCCGCCTACTATCCCGAGGACAGCCAGGTCCAGCCCATGCTCGCCGCCGCACACCTGCTGCGCCTGGCCCGGGCCAACGGCGCCCGGTTCTTCCCGAATACCAAGGTCACCGGCTTCTTGAACGACGGCGGAAAGGTCACCGGAGTGCGCACAAGCGCCGGGAACTTCGCCGCCGGCGCGGTGGCCAATGCCACGGGCACCTGGGCTGCCGACCTAGCCTCGCTGGCCGGCGTGAACGTTCCGGTCAAACCGCGCCGCGGCTTTGTCATGGTCACTGAACCGCTACCGCCGATGATCCACCACAAGGTCTACGCCGCCGAGTACGTCGACAACGTGGGCAGCTCGGACGCCGGCCTCCAGTCTTCACCAGTGGTAGAGGGAACCCCCGCCGGCAGCATCCTGATCGGCTCCAGTCGTGAACGCGTCGGATTCGACAGCACCGTCAGCGTACCCGCGCTGCGGGCCATGGCAGAGAACGCCACCGCGCTGTTCCCCTTCCTCAACAAGGTGAAGATCCTGCGCCACTACCACGGCTTCCGCCCGTACTGCCCGGATCACCTTCCGGTTATCGGCCACGACGAACGGACGCCCGGGCTCTGGCACGCCTCCGGCCACGAAGGAGCCGGCATCGGGCTCTCCGTAGGCACGGGCAAACTGATGGCCCAAGCCCTGGCCGGCAAGGAACCCGAATTGTCCTTGGCCCCGTTCGCACCCCACCGTTTCGGCGGCTTCCAGTCCGGCTCCACGACTATCCAGGAGGCCTGCGCATGAGTCACAAAATCAACGCAACCTTCAACAACCGCCCGCTCACCGCCGAGGACGGAACCACCGTCGGCGCCGCCCTGATGGCCAACGGGGTCACCTCATGGCGCAACACGCGCAAGGAGGGCAAGCCGCGTGGCCTGTTCTGCGGCATCGGAGTCTGCTTCGACTGCCTGGTGGAGGTCGACGGCGAGCCCAACCAACGCGCCTGCATGGTGCGGCTCACCGATGGCATGCGCGTCAACGGGGCAGTGACCGATACCGCGGAGAAGGAAGCATGAGCAGCATCGAACACTACGACGTCGCTATCATCGGCGCTGGTCCCGCAGGGCTGGCCGCGGCCGCTACCGCCGCAGAACACGGCGCGCGGGTTGTCTGCATTGACGCAAACGACCAGCCCGGCGGCCAGTTCTGGCGGCACCGCCCCGAGGAGACTCATCCTGCGGACGATGGCTCCCTGCACCACGATTGGAAGACTTACCTCCGGCTGCGGGAACGGTTCGATGCAGCCTTGGGCGGCAGCCTTCGCTTCTATGCCGGCCGCCATGTATGGATGGCCCAGCGCGAAGAGAGCGGCTTCACGCTGCGCACCACCGCCAGCGCCCAAGCAGGCCGAGCAGCGCCCGGTCCGCAAACTGTCCGCGCCACCCGGTTGGTGGTCTGCGCCGGAGGCTACGACCGGCAACTGCCCGTACCCGGCTGGGACCTGCCCGGTGTGATGGCCGCCGGCGGCATCCAGGCGTTCATCAAAGCCAACGGGATGCTGCCCGGAAAGCGTTTCGTAGTTGCCGGGACCGGTCCTTTCCTGCTGCCTGTGGCCGCGAACCTCGCCGATGCCGGCGGCGCTGTCGCTGCAGTGTGCGAGTCCGCCGACCTCACGGGTTGGTTCCCGCATCTGGCCACAGCTGCCCGCGTTCCGGCCAAAGCTCTCGAGGGAGCGGCATACGCGAAGTCCTTTCTTAAGCACCGGATCCCGTACCGCACGCGAACCGTCGTCACCGAAGTTCTCGGAAGCGACCGGGTGCAGGCCGTCCGCACCGCAAAGGTCGATTCCCGTGGCCGGACGGTTCCTGGCAGCGAGCGCTTGATCGAGGACGTGGACGCGGTGGGCTTCGGCTGGGGTTTCACGGCCCAGCTGGAGCTGCCGGTTGCCCTCGGCGCCGAAACCCGCGTCGACGACGACGGCTCGCTGGTCGGCGTCGTCGATGCGCAGCAGCATTCCAGCGTGCCCGGACTCTACCTCGCCGGTGAAGTCTCCGGCGTCGGTGGCGCGGCGCTGGCCGTCGTCGAAGGCCTGATCGCCGGACGTGCCGCGGCGGCGGCCACGGCCGCGCGACCATCCGCGGCAGAATCGTCGGCGGCGGATCCGCGACTTGTCCGAAAAGCGGCGACATACCGGGCCTTCGCCCGCGCCATGCACCTGGCCCATCCGGTTCCCGCCGGTTGGCAGGACTGGCTGCGGCCCGACACCACCGTCTGCCGTTGCGAAGAAGTCACCGCCGGTGACATCGCCGCAGCCAAGAAGCATCTGTGCGCCACCGATGCGCGGACCATGAAATCCATGACCCGCACCGGCATGGGTTGGTGCCAGGGCAAGGTTTGCGGTTTCGCCGTCTCCTGCCTCGCCGGCGCGGAAGGCGCGTCCGCGGAGTCGTTGCAGTCCGTTGCCAAACGCCCCGTCGGCGTGCCCGTCACCCTGTCAGAACTGCTCACGCTTGAGGACGAGCAAGTCCTCGAAATCACCACAGACCACTAGGAGAATCGATGACCGCCACCACGGCAACCGTCCCCGAAACCACCACCCCCGACCAACTCGAGTCAGTCTTGGCCGCCGCCCAGGCCGCTTCCCGCACCTGGGGAGCGTGGCTCCCGGCCGAACGTGCCACCGCGCTGGAGTCCGTGGCCGACGCGTTGGATGCCGCCACCGGGGAGCTGGTTCCCACGGCCATGGCCGAAACGAACCTGCCCGAGGGCCGCCTTACCGGAGAACTGAAGCGCACCACCTTCCAGCTCCGCCTTTTCGCCGAAGTCCTGCGCGATGGCGGCTACCTCGACGCGCGAATCGACCACGCGGATCCGGACTGGCCGATGGGCGCTCCGCGTCCTGACCTGCGTCGCGTCCTTGAACCGGTCGGTCCGGTGCTGGTCTTCGCCGCCAGCAACTTCCCGTTCGCGTTCTCCGTGGCCGGCGGCGATACCGCTTCCGCCCTTGCCGCGGGAAACGCCGTCGTACTCAAAGCACACTCTGGCCATCTGAAACTGTCCCGCCAGACCGGGGACGTTGTTACTGCAGCCCTCGCCGCGGCAGGTGCACCGGAGGGCATCTTCGCCGTTGTCTTCGGCACGGACGCCGGCCGCGAGGCGCTGAAGGACCCACGCGTCAAGGCTGCAGGATTCACCGGCTCCATCCCCGGCGGCCGCGCCCTGTTCGACATCGCCAATGCCCGGCCGGAACCCATCCCGTTCTACGGCGAGCTTGGCAGCAATAACCCAGTCTTCGTTACTGAAGCGGCCGCCGCGGTCAACGGCACGGACATCGTCAACGGTTTCATCGCCTCCTTCACTGCGGGCGCGGGACAGTTCTGCACCAAGCCCGGCACCATCCTTGTCCCCGCCGGCTCCGGCATCACCGAAGCCCTGCGCCAGAGCGTTCTGCCGGCGGCGGCCAAGCTGCTCAACGCCCGTATCCAGAGCGGCTACGAGGAAGTCCTGGGCCGGCTCGGCTCCGACAGCCGGCTGTCCGTCCTGGTCCAAGGGCCGGACCCGTTGGCCGATCCGCCCAGCCCCACCCTGCTGCACACAACCGCTGAGGCCATGCTCGCTGCCCCGCACGAACTGCAGCAGGAATGCTTCGGCCCCACCGCCGTGGTCGTGGAGTACGACGACGAGACGCAGCTTGAGCAGCTGGCGGAAACATTCGAGGGCCAATTGACCGCAACGGTCTTTGGTACCGAGGACGACCGGGTTGCCGGCCTCATCAGTGTGCTCGCGCGCAAGGCTGGCCGGGTGCTCTGGAACCAGTGGCCCACCGGCGTCTCCGTCACCTACGCCCAACAGCACGGCGGGCCTTACCCGGCTACTACCGCTTCCGGCTCCACCTCAGTCGGCACGGCTGCCATTGGCCGCTTCCTCCGCCCGGTCGCATACCAGGGCATGCCCCAGCATCTGCTGCCCGAGGCCCTGCAGGAAGAGAATCCGCTGGGCATTCCGCGCCTGGTGAACGGTAAGCGGGCCTAGCTTCCACGCGTTGTCCCACAGCGACGCCGGCGCTCACCACTTTGGTGAGCGCCGGCGTCGTACTTTGCTTGCCAATCCCAATCGGCGAAGGCTTCTCGTAGAGCTGTGCCTGGATGTAGCCGGTCCTGGACTGCGTCACTATCAAACAGGGACTCGAACTGGTTCACAGCTTTCGTGCGGTGCCGATGTTGATCTCCGTTTTCAGTTCTGCGACCGGTCGGCCCGCGGCACGCTCCCGAAGCATACCCGTTAACACTTGGAGCGCATCGGTTCGTTGATCGTCGGTCAGACCCGCAGCCATTCCTGCCCCGATCGGATTGCTCGACGCGGCAGTCTTCCACAGGCTCGCCGCGGATTCTATCTGCATGTCCCAGCTGACCGTTTCCACAGCAACTTCGGCGAACCCGGCCTCGCTGAGCTTGCCGCGGAACACCTCTGGATCCGCCAGCTGGAATGGCAGTGGCGGCGGATCCACTGGCAGCGCCGGAGCCTGTGGAACTGCAGCCCGGATGGCACCCATGAAGAACCCGATAAACTCAGCCTTCTGCAGCCGCCCGAAGGCCACGACGATCGCCTGTCCGCCCGGTTTGGTTACCCGCCGCAGTTCGGCGAGACCGGCCAGGACGTCGGGGAACAGGGAAACTCCATGCTGCGACGCAACAACGTCGAATACGCCGTCTGGAAGATCGAGGGCGCAGCCATCCATCACCCGGGCCTCTAGGTTCGACATCCCCTCTGAGTGGGCACGGGCCGTGAGGCATTCGATCATTACCGGCGAAATGTCGGTAGCAAGGACCTCGGCCCCCAGACGGGCGGCAGGGATACTCAGGGCACCGCTGCCGGCCGCGACGTCGAGGAACTTGACGCCCGGACCGATGTCTGCCCGGCGGAGCACTTCTTCGCCGAACCGGACGCTCTGAGGTGTCATAAACTCATCAAACGCGGGCGCAATCCTGTCCCATGCTTCCCGGATCGATGGCTTGGCATCGGCCGGCTGCATTGATGTGGTGTCAGTCATTTTCGGCTCCTTGTCGTTTTGGTCCGTCACGCAGGTTCCAGCGCCGCACGCAGAGCATCAATAAAGGCGGTCGGCTGTTCGAAGGCCGGATCGTCGCGGCAGTCTTCGATCACGTGCAGCGCCCAGCCGTAACGGGCAGCGGCCTCTTCAACTGTCTTGAGCCGCACCTGCAGGTCATGGCGACCGTGGATCAGGGTTGTCGGAACATCGATCCGGACCAGGTCCGCCGGCGGAATCGGCCGCATGCCCAAACCCGTTATCTGCCGGCGTGCTGACGCCTGGACGCTCGCTGTACGGACCCGGTCGAGCGCGTAGTCCATCAAAGGCTCCCAGCTGTCGCCGGTCTGCCGCCGGATCTGCTCTCCGTCCAGGAAACACTTGGAGAAGAACCGATCCCGGCTTTTGGCGGTGGGCCGGGCCATGAAGCCCATCATGGGTATGGCAAAGCTCGGTGAGGGTCGATACCAGCCCAGACCCACAGTATCCACCAGCACGAGATTGGCGATGCGATGACCATGATTAGCCACATACCGGGCAGCGAGTGCACCGCCCACCGTGTGTCCTACCAGCGTGGGCGCGGAATCACAGGTCTGGTCGATGAGTTCACCGAGCCATGCCAGCACACCCTCCGCGTCCAGCGGGATCCCGTCGACGATTTCCGATGCGCCTTGCCCGGGCAGATCCGGTATGACCAGATGATGCGTCTTCATGAGTTCGGGTATCACCCGGATCCACACAGCGGCGAACTCCCCGGCACTGTGCAACAGCACGATGGGTGGGCCGTCGCCGCCTTCCAACACGGCAGTGGAGACGCCATTGAGCGTCCGAATCTTTTCTACCAGCGGGATCGCGGCAAGCACGCGCTCCCGGGTTCGCGTCCCTTCATTGCTGTTCACTGTACTCACCTGTTTCTGCTCAATCCGTTCCTTACGATTGAGCATCCCATCGGGCGTGCGGTGCCGCATCGGGAATTCAGACCATCCGAACCGACCGATGGTAATGGGCAATTTTGTGTAGGGCACGGGGCGAGGGCAGTTGGTAGCCGGTTGGAAGTTGGCGTGGCGCGCCGGCTAGGTGAGGTCGTTGTCGTAGGCGTACGCTGCGGCTGCAGTGCGTGATGACAGATCGAGTTTGGTCAGGATATTGCTGATGTGGCGGGAGACGGTCTTTTCACTGATGACCAAGGTATTCGCGATCTCGCGGTTGGTCACGCCGGTGGCTACGAGCCGGAGCACCTCTATTTCCCTGGCACTCAGTCCTCCGGCGGTACGCGCCGACGAACGTCTCGAGACTTCTGCGATCTCCATCAGGTCCGGTGCCGCCCCTAGCTTCTCAAAGACCTGCGCCCCCGCGTCGAGTTCCATTTCTGCAGTGTCATGGTCTCCCAACGCGTGGAAGGCCCGGGCCATGAGGATACGGAGCCGTGCCCCTTCATAGGGAGCGTCCACCTCTTGCCATGCCAACCACGCCGCGCGCATGGTGGTGCAAGCAGACGTGTAATCGCCTTCGCTGACGAGAATCGAGCCACGTACTGATCCGACCATGGCCTGTAAGTACGGGGAGTCGAACCGTACGGCAATCCCCTGCAGATCCTCTGCAGCCGACTTTGCCCCATCGGAATCGCCCGCTGCGAGAGCGATCTCGACGTACGCTGCTAGGATTTTCGCCCGCTCGACCGGCCGCTCAGCAGCATCCGAGGCCACCCGGCGAATCGCCGCATATGCGTCTTGTACATGCCCTTGGGCCAGCCGCAGCAGGGCCAGACCCGGATGCATATTGTGCCCGTAGGCAGCGGCCTCGCGGTAAGCTGCCTCGGCCTCGGCGTACTTGCCCCGCAGACGGAGGATCTCCGCCTGCTGGTATTGGGCCATCCCCATAACGGGGTTCTCAGGCTGTGCCGAAAGATGCTCGCAGGCGCGATGTATCTCGGTCATCGCGTCCTCCCATTGGCCGTGCAACTGCATGATCTCCGAGCGGTGCACCAGACACTGGCCGCGGTATGGCCTGAGGCCTTGCTGCTTGGAGCACCATTCACTCAAAGCTGCTGTCCATTCCTGGGCACGGCCCAAGTCGAAGATGTCCCGGCAGGCCAGTATCACGGCGCAGTACACGATTCCGGCAGCGATCGGAGTAACATCGCCGGTGGTCACACACAACATTGCCTCATCCAGCATGGCAACGCCTCGTGCCGCCTCCCCCATCGCGACCAGCGCCTGGCCAAGGCCGAGCCGGCTGAGAGCTGTGAGATCGGCGTCGTCGAACTCATTGGCTATGGCCACCAGCTTGTCGAAGGTCTCGTAGGCGCTTGCAGGGTCTGCCTCCAAGGCCTGCAAGCCAGCCGGAATCATCAAGTACCCCTGCTCGACAGAGCCCGGCAGCCTTTCGTCGACCAGCCGCTGAGCCCGGCCGAGCCACCCTCCGCCCCGGGCATGCTGGCCGCGAAGAAGCAACGTGATCCCGAGCCAAAACGCGCACCGTACGGATCTTTCGATCCCGCCCTGTCCGAGGTACGCCTGGTAGGCACGCTCCAGATCCGCGACGGCGGCCTCGTCCCGGCCGGTGAGGTATGCGGCTATCCCGAGGCGTTCAAGATCGGCGGCCTCCAGCGAGCATGCTCCGTCCGCCTCCGACAAGAACTGGTACGCGTCGTCCCAGGCATACTCCAGACAAGCTGCGCGGCCCTGCTCGATCGATTCGGTGATGGCCATAGTTGCCTTTCGTCGAGGGCTCCATTTTACGTCCGGGGTGAGTACGCTGTGGAGGGACAGCCAGCACCCACCGCTCAGCCAGGAGGACATCGTGCGGCGGATCATCAACTCGACCTATATTTCGCTCGACGGGGTCATCAAGAATCCCCAGACCTGGCCGACCCTCGAAGGGCACGACGACGCCGGCTCGGATCTTCAGCTTCAGCTGCTGCAACAGTGCGACGCCGTCCTGCTGGGGAAAGAGACCTTCGAGAGCTTCGCCTCCGTGTGGGAGGGTCAATCGGGAGATCCCTATACCGACCAGATCAACCGCATGACAAAGTACGTTGTCTCGTCGACGCTGGCCGAGCCGAGCTGGGAGAACAGCACTGTCATCACCGGTGATCCCGCCGTCGAGGTCCGGCGGATCAAGGGGCAGCCCGGCAAGGACATTGTGACCTATGGCTTCGGCCGGCTGGGGCGGGCGCTGATGGAACACGGCTTGCTGGACGAGATCCGGCTATGGGTCCACCCGTTCTTCATCGGCGGGACAGACACGAACAGCCTGCTGTTCGGACATAGTCCCGCCGCGCGCCTGGACCTTGTGAACACTCAAGCCCTCAACAACGGCATCGTCGTCCTGTCTTACACAGTTCGCCATAGGCCTGGCAGCTGACCGCGCCCAAATCAGCTAACGGCGTTCCCGGCACCAGCAGACATCGCAGCGCGTTCAGCCTACGCTGGCAACAGCATGATCTCGGATGGCTCATCTGCGTGTGAGGGAGTTGATGTGAAGATACTGCTGCTCACAGCGGGGACGCCCGGCGAGGGGGCACCCTTCGTTGTTCTGGCGCGCCGGCGGCGGACTCCGGACACGCAGGCGCCTGCTCGCCGGCGCAACTGGCCAGCAAAGCAATGCGGCCGGGAAGAGCTCTTCCGTCGCAGATGCGCCGCTTGTAGGCTGGGCAGCGGAGAGCCGGGAAGCCTGGTCGGCACGCGGGAATTTGCCTGCGGAACGCCGGCTCGCTCGTGGCCGCGTTTGCACTGCGCGGAAGGGGACTGGTCATGTGTACCGAGTCAATTGTTGAAACTGTCGCACTCGTGAAGGATTTCGGTCGTGTCCGGGCCTTGGACGGCCTTGGATTTTCGGTTGCCCAAGGCGAGGTCCACGGGTTCCTAGGTCCCAACGGGGCAGGGAAATCCACTACGCTGCGAGTACTGCTGGGCCATATCCGTGCCACCTCGGGAGAAGTTCGGGTCTTTGGCCTGGACCCCTGGGCACATGCCGTGCAGACCCATCGGGACATCGCCTATGTTCCGGGGGATGTGAATCTGTGGCCGAATCTCAGCGGCGGCGAAGTGATCGATCTGCTGACCGGGCTACGCGGAGGCGCCGACGAGCATCTGCGCCGGCAGCTCATTGACGAGTTTGAGTTCGATCCCCGCCGCAAAGCCCGAACCTATTCGAGGGGCAACAGGCAGAAGGCCGCACTCATTGCCGCTTTCGCAAGGCCGGCCCGCCTCTACGTGCTGGACGAACCGAGCGGGGGCCTGGACCCGGTCATGGACACGGTCTTCCGCGGGCAGATCCGGCGTGTCCGCGCTGAAGGAGCAACAGTCCTGCTCTCGAGCCATATCCTGGGCGAGGTCGAGCAGTTGTGCGATAGGGTCACGATCATCCGCAAAGGAACGGTTGTGGAAACAGGTTCGCTGGCGGACCTGCGCCATCTGCGACGCACACATGTGCGTGCCACCGGTGTCAGGGAACCGGGAGCCGTCACCTCGCGTCCGGAACTACACGATCTGCGCGTCGAGGGTACAACGATTGAATTCGATGCCGAAGCAACAGATCTTGACGGTGTCCTGACCAGTCTTGCCGAGGCCGGCATTGGAGGTCTTGAAGTTGCGCCGCCATCACTGGAATCACTGTTTCTGCGCCACTACAGCCGCCTGGACGGACAGGCACGCTGATGGGCGCGACCCTGCGTCTGGCCGTGGCTCAGGCCAGACGGGACCGCTGGCAGCTGTGTATCTGGGTTCTGGGCATCTCCGTTCTGGGACTCGCTGCGGCCACCGCGGTGGGCAGCGAATTCGGCGCCGAGGCCGAGCGCGCGGGCATCATCGCCGTGGCAGCTGCCAATCCGGCCTTCCTGTTTCTGCGCGGGCTGCCCGATGGGACCGGAATCGGGGCGGTCGTGTTTTTCCAGGGCTATGCTTTCACGGCAGTGCTTGCCGGATTGATGAGCACTTTCCTGGTCATCCGGCACACCCGAAGCGAGGAGGAACTCGGGCGGGCGGAACTGTTGGGCTCCTCCCCCATCGCCAGAAGCGCTCCACTGGCCGCGACCCTGCTGCTGGGCGTTGCCGCCAACGTGCTGTTGTCGGTGTTCACCGCCGCGGGTTTCGTCGCTGGCGGGCTTCCCGCCGCGGGTTCTGCTGTCGCCGGGCTTGCGGTCGGCGCCGCAGGCTTCTTCTTCGTTGCCGCGGCGGCGGTACTCGCGCAATTCCTGCCATCCGGCCGCGGGGCGAACGGGGCCGCGGCCGCCCTTGTCGGGCTGGCGTACCTCCTCAGGGGAATTGGCGATGCGCTCGGAACGGCAGAGTCCGATCTGATGAGGGTCACCAGCGCCTGGCCGTCCTTGCTCTCACCCATCGGGTGGGGCCAGCGTTCGCGCCCGTTCACTACTGCCGACCCGCTACCGCTGCTGGTCCCGGCCGTGGCGGCTGCCGTCCTGGCGGTACTGGCTCTCCGGATTCGGCAACGGCGGGATCTCGGGGCCAGCCTCCTGCCAGACCGGGCAGGGCGGGCACGCAGCAGCGCGGCGGGCCGGTCACTGGTTGGCCTGGCGTGGCGGCTGCAGCGCGCGACTCTTGCCGGGTGGGCTTTGGGCGGGGCAGCTTTGGGGACGGTCGCTGGGGCGCTCGGACCGGTAGTTTCGGACACAGTGGCCGGCAATCCTTCACTGGCTGAGCTCATCGCCCGGCTGGTGCCGGGAAGCCGTGCGGACGTGGTAGATGTCTTCGCTGCCGCGCTGCTGGGTATTGCCGGTGTCCTTGGCGCTGCAGCCGGGGTGCAGGCAACGCTGCGGATGCGTGCCGAGGAAGCAGAGACACGGGCAGAACTGCTGCTCGCGGCACCGAAGTCACGCGCCCGCTGGCTGGCCGCGAATCTGGCCGTTGCTGCCTTTTCGGTCACGACTGTATCCGCCGCGGCCGGCATAGCCGCGTCAGTCGCGCTGGAAGCCACGGGAACCAGAGGCAACGGGGGAACCATGGTTCTGGCTGCCCTGGCCCATGTGCCCGCGGCACTCGTATTCACCGCGGTAGTTGCCCTGATCTTCGCCGTTGTGCCACGGCTGACCGTTCCGCTGGGTTGGGGACTGGTCGCGGCCGGCCTGGTTCTCGGCCAGTTCGGGGAACTGCTCCGGCTGCCCGCGTGGCTGCAAAACCTCAGTCCCTTCCGGCATTCCCCGGCGCTGCCTGTCGAAGACCTGGACGTTACCGCCATCAGGGCAGCACTCCTTCTTACCGGAGCCGCGGCGGTCTTGGCCGCCGTAGCCACCGGCCTGCTCAACAGACGCGATTTCACAGACTAAACAACATGTGTCGGCCGTGCCAATCGGCGGTCCCATGGACGCTGCTGCCGGTCCGCGGTCTGTCTGATGCCCACGGCACTTCTTGATGATTTCTTAACGCCTCCACCTGCTGTTTTACGCTGTTTTGCCCCCACCATCGGAGTAGTGTGATCAATCGCGTCAGAAACTGCATTAGAAAGAAGAATTACCTTGGGTGGTTTAACCCAGTTCCTTGTTCCGGAAGGCCCGCCACCGTGGTGGAACCCGTCGTCCCATGTGATGCGGTACCTGCTCCTCGGCCGAAGCGATACCACACCCGTGATGCGGGCGATTGTCCACCAAAACGAACCCGACCCACAGCGACGACCCGGGACCCACATTGGTTGAGCCCCGCAACAGGCCCCCAGGAGCCAAGACCACAACGCCTGGCCGAGTCGGCAGAACCTTTGGGCGCACCCTCGACCGGTTAAAGCCCAGGGCGGACACCGGTGCAGCACTCCTGCAACGGGTACGTCCGCGGCATCCGGCGCAGGTCATAGCCCTCGGCTTTGTCGGCGCGATCCTGGCCGGCACCGCAGTGCTAATGTTGCCGATGTCCAGGCAGGGCCCAGGCGGCGCCACGTTCCTTGAAGCGCTGTTCACGGCGACCTCTGCGGTCTGCGTGACCGGGCTAATCGTCGTGGACACGCCGGTCTACTGGACAACGTTCGGGCACGTCGTGATCATGGTGCTGATCCAGCTGGGCGGTTTCGGGGTGATGTCCTTCGGGGCGCTGCTGGGCGTGCTGATGGCCGGGCGGCTGGGACTGCGCGCGCGAATTTCGGCGGCGGCAGAGACCAAGAGCGCTGGCTTCGGCGACGTCCGGCGCGTGCTGCTCGGTGTCCTGAAGATCAGCCTGATCACCGAAACCGTGCTGGCCGTGATACTCACCCTGCGCTTCATCACCGGATACGGTTACCCGCCCGGCGAGGCCCTCTGGCACGGTGTGTTCCACTCGGTGTCTTCGTTCAACAACGCAGGTTTCGCGCTGTATTCGGACAGCTTGATGGGCTTCGTCGCGGATCCGTGGATCTGTCTGCCGATCGCCGCGGCGGTTATCGTTGGAGGGCTCGGCTTCCCGGTTCTGTTCGAGCTGGCGCGTCACTACCGGCGTCCGATCCACTGGTCCATGAACACAAAGCTGGTGCTGATGGGCTCGGCGATCCTATTGGCCGGAGGGTCGGTCTTCATCACCGCGGTGGAGTGGACGAACCGGGCGACGCTCGGCGCACTGGATCCAGGCACGCGGGTTCTGGCCGGGTTTTTCCAATCCGTCATAACCCGCACAGCAGGTTTCAACAGCATCGACATCGGCCAGATGAACCCGGTGTCTTGGCTTGGCATAGACATCATGATGTTCATCGGCGGCGGCCCGGCGGGTACGGCGGGCGGCCTGAAGATCACCACCTTCGCCGTGCTCTACTTCATCCTCTACACCGAGATCCGGGGCGAAGCCGCTGTAAACATCTTCGGCAAGCGGCTCTCCCGTTCGGTGCACCGCCAGGCCATGACCGTGGTGCTGCTGGCCATCGCCTTGGTCGTCACAGCCACCATGGCCCTGATGTTTCTCTCCGACGCCGGCATGGAGAAACTGCTGTTCGAAGCCGTCTCCGCATTCGCCACCGTGGGCCTGTCCACCGGCATCACCGCCTCGCTGCCGCCGGCCGGACAGGTCATCCTGATCATCCTGATGTTCGTCGGCCGACTCGGCCCGGTCACGCTGGCCTCCGCGCTGGCGCTGCGCTCACGGCCGATCCTGTACGAATTCCCGAAAGAAAGGCCCCTCATTGGCTAGGATCCCCTTCCCCGCACGATCCTTCGACCGGATCGCCGAGGCGGACTCCGTCGTCGTTATCGGTTTGGGCCGCTTCGGCGGCTCGCTGGCCCTGGAGCTTGAGTCCCTGGGCACCCAGGTCCTGGGCATCGACGACAGCGAAGAGACCGTCCAGTCCTTCAATGGGCTGCTCACCCACGTTGTCCGCGCCGACGCAACCAAAGACGAAGTGCTGCGGCAGCTCTCCGTGCCCGAGTTCGACCGCGCCGTGGTGGGGATCGGCACCGATGTGGAGGCCAGCATCCTCACCACATCCCGGCTCCTGAAATTCGCCAAACCCGGAATCTGGGCCAAAGCCATCAGCGAACCGCACGCCGAGATCCTCGAACAACTCGGGGTGCACCATGTGATTCGGCCCGAGCACGACATGGGCCGCCGGGTGGCGCACCTCGTCCGGGGAGCGATGCTGGACTATGTCGAGTTCGAAGACAATTTCGTCATGATCCGCACCACCCCGCCGGCTGTGGCACAGGACCGCCCACTGGAGGTACTGCAGCTTCGCTCAAAATACGACATCACCGTGGTCGCTGTTAAGCGCAAGGGCGGACAATGGGAACACACAACCCCGCAGACCGTGCTCTACGACGACGACCAAGTCATCGTCCAGGGAGCAAAGGACAAAGCCGAAGCATTCAGCGCCCTCGTCTGATATCGGCGACCACCTGTTAGGGGTTCTTCCCCTGGCCTGCCTGGGACCAGGCCCTACTTCCCGTCCAGTTCCCCCTCGGCCAGCCGCTGCACCACGGCGGTGAGCACGTGCAGGCCGGCGACGATGTCCTCATCCCGGGTGTACTCGTGCTCGTTGTGCGAGATGCCCTCCACCGACGGGACGAACAGCATGACCGTGGGGACGATGTCCTTCATGTTGGTGGAATCGTGCCCGGCCAGGGTCTTGACCCGTCCGTACGGCAGCCCCAAGTCCACGGCAACCTTCTCCGAGAGTTCCACGCCCTCCGGCTGGTACGGGGTGACCGGCCAGCAGTGCGAGGAGGTCTTCTCCACGGAGACGTTGGCCAGCCGCTCGATCTCGGCCATCCGGTCATGGAGCAGCTGATCCGCCTGGGCCAGCACTTCCTCGTCCGCCGAGCGCAGGTCCAGCAGCAGCGTCACCTTCGAGGGCACGACGACGGGCGAGTTGGGGTAGACGTCCAGCTGGCCCACCGAGGTGTGGAGGACCCCGGGGAACCGGTCCGCGATCTCCCGGGCGGCAACCACCAGCATCGAGGCACCGAGCAGCGCGTCCCGGCGGTCGGCGATCACTGTGGATCCGGTGTGCGCCTGCTCGCCGTGCACCACCAGTTGGTACTTGTTGGCGGCCCAGTTCGAATCGACCACGCCGATAGTGACGCCCTCGCGCTCCATGCTGCGGCCCTGCTCGATATGGATTTCCGCGCAGTAGGCGGCTTCAGGCCCGCCGCCGGTGCCAAGGCAGCCGATGGACTCCAGCGCCTCCCCTACCGTGACGCCGGCCGGGTCCGCCGTCGTTAGCGCATCCTCGAGCGCAAGCTTTCCGGTGTAAACGGAGCTGCCCATCATCGAGGGCTTGAAGCGGGCGCCTTCCTCGTTGAACCAATTGACGACGGCGAGGTTGTACTGCGGCTTCGACGTCCCGTTTTCGCTGTGGGCGGCGACCCGGATGGCGGCGTGGGCCGCGGCGAGGACACCGTACGCGCCGTCGTACCGGCCTGCCGTCGGCTGCGAATCGAGGTGTGAACCGACCAGGACGTAGGGCGCGCCGGGGACCAGTTCGAGCAGGCCGAACTGGTTGCCGATCCGGTCGAACTCCACGCGGAAGCCGTGCTGTTCGAGCAGCCGGGTCAGCCAGGTACGCTGTTCGCCGTCGGCCGCACTGCCGGCCAGCCGGTGCACGCCGCCGTTCGCGGTGGCGCCGAACGTGCACAGGGTAGCGAAGTCTTCAATGAACTTCGCGTCGTCGCCGGTGAAGGCTGCCGGGTTGGGTTCAACGATGGTGGCACTCATGGTTTCTCCTCTGGAAAGCTGTTCGGGCGAAAGTTGCGCGGGGTCAGGAATCCGTCCGCGGGGCGCGGGTTGCGGGGTCCTGCAGGACGTGCAGGACGGCGGGCTTGCCGCTGGACACCGCGCGGCGGAAGGCTGCCTGGAAGTCTTCGGTGCGTTCCACCCGCTCGCCGTGGCCGCCGTAGGTTTCGGCCCAGGCGGCGAAGTCCGGGTTGGTCAGGTGGGTGCCCGAGGGCCGGCCGGGGTATTCCCGTTCCTGGTGTTCGCGGATGGTGGCGAAACACTGGTTGTCCACCACGATGGCGATGAACCTGCCGCCGTAACCCACCGCTGTCGCGATTTCCTGGCCGTTCATCATGAAGCAGCCGTCGCCGGCAACCGAGACCACCTGGCGTTCGGGGAAGATCAGGCTGGCGGCCACGGCTGCGGGAATCCCCATGCCCATGGCGCCGTTGCGCGGCGCGGCCAGCGAGTTGGCGGCGGTGTGCTGCAGGTAGCGTCCCGGCCACAGGGCGTGGTTGCCGGCACCGTACGTGATGACGGCGTCCTGCTCCAGTTCGGCGCGGAGGATTTCCATGCACACGCCCATGTCGACGCCGATCCCGCCGACGGGCCGTGGCGTGGAGTAGCTTTCGTAGTCGGCACGGGCGTCCGCAAGCCAGTTGGGCTGCGGCGCCGTGGTGTAGTTCCGGACGGCGAGCGCCAGGCTGAAGGCGGTCACGTCCGCGACGATGTGCTGGTCCAGCCGGCCGTGGTGGCCCAGCGTATCGCCGGGCATGACCAGCACGGTATCGGCGGAGAGGCCGCGGCTGTAGCCGTCGCTGAGCACGTCGCCGCGCGGGCAGCCGACCAGCACCAGCAGGTCAGCCTCGTCGAGCCGGCGCGCGTTGGCGTCGCTGCGGGCATAACCGAGGTAGCCGATGTAGGAGTTGCCGCCGTCCAGCACGTGCGGCACGGCGTCATAGGCGCGCCAGTCCGCGGCGACCGGCACGCCGTGCGCTGCGGCCCAGCGGGCCAGAGCTTCGCCTGACTCCTGCGTCCAGCCCTCCCCGCCAACCACGATCAGCGGCCGCTGCGCCTGGGCAAAGCGGCCCAGTGCTTCCAGATCCGCTGGAGCGGGAGCAGTCCTGGCCAGGGCACGCGGAACAACCGGGGCGCCGCGCTGCACGGCATGGGTCAGCACATCCTCGGGCAGGCCGATCACCACCGGCCCGGGCCGTCCGCTGAGGGAAGTGTGGATGGCGTCACCGACGACAGCGGCGGCCGAGGCTGCGTCGTCGAGGACCACCACCTTCTTGGCGGTGCTGCCGAACCAGGCGGTGATGTCGAACTCCTGGAACGCTTGGCGGCCGCGGTCCGCCACCGGGATCAGCCCGACGAAGAGGATCATCGGGGTGGCGTCCTGGTACGCGGTATGCACAGCGATCAGAGCGTTGGCGGCCCCCGGTCCGCGGGTCACCATGGCCACGCCCGGCAGGTCCGTCAGACGGCCCTCCGCGACGGCCATAAATCCGGCGCCGCCCTCATGCCGGGTGACCACGGTGTTGATGGACGAATCGTGCAGCCCGTCGAGGACGTCCAGGAAGCTCTCCCCCGGCACCCCATAGACCCGGCGGACGCCGGCGACCTCCAGTTGGGCAACGATCAGGTGCCCGGCGGAGACCGCGTGCGTCTCGGCGGCCATCCTGGTCTCGGTCATTACGCTCACTACTAATCGTCCTCCACAGGTCTTGGTTGTCCAGGTACTCGCCGCAGTGGCCCTACACAGCTGTGTGCAGAAGCCGGCGCTCTGGCCGTTGGTCTGTTCCCATGATGGCAGTCGCCCGGACGGCGGGAACTAGCAATAGCCAACGCGTTATTTCCCCTACACTGTGCTCATGCACACACCCCCTGGCAGCGCTGCCCGTTCTCCCGAAACCGGAACCGCGTCATCCGCAACCGGCGCCGACGATGCCCGCTGGGTGCAGCTGGTGGGAGGCCTGAAGGACAAACTGCCCAGGATGCAGGAGACGTTCGTGGAGCGGGTGCGGGCTATTCCCGAGTACTCCGGGCACGCCGTTTCCGGCCACGATCTGCAGACCGCGGCCGCCAAAGCGATCGAGCTGACGCTGGACGCGATGGCGGGCAAAGAGCACTACCCGCGGCTGCTGGAATTCGCCACCGATCTGGGCAACCGCCGCGCGCGCCAGGGCCTCCCGGCCGAGGCCCTCATCTCCGCCGTCCGCATGGACTTCCCCATCATCTGGGCCACGCTGCTGGAAATTTCGGACAACGACGACGCCGCCCTGCTGGTCAACCGGGCCGAGGAAGTCTGGCGGGTGGTAGACGATTACGCCACGGCCACCCACTCCAGTTACCTGGCCGCGCGCGTGAGCATGGCGCAAGAGGAAGCCGGTGTCCGGCAGGAATTCATCTCAGCTCTCTTCGGTGCCCAGGGCCGCCTGCCCGAAACCCGCGATCGGTTTGCGAAGGCCTTCAACCTGAAGCCGGACGTGCCCTATGCCATCGCCGCCGCAAAGGGGCAGCCGGCGGCCGAGCTCCGGAAGGTGGCTTCCACGCCCAACCGCAGCCAATCCATGTTCCTGCACCAGGCCGAGGAGTACACCTACCTGTTCTGGCCGGTACCGCGCGGCGGCGGTTCGCCTGGCTCCCTTGGTGCGGGGATCTCTGCGATTCCGTGCGGCCTCGCTACGGCGGACGCCGGCCTGGTGGATCTGGCCGCGTTCGGCCGGATCGCCGCCGCTCTGTCGGATCTCGCCACACCGGACGACCAGGCGCCCATCACCGTTGAGCGGCACTGGATCCGGCTGGCCCGTGCGCGGATGGATGCGCTCGGCGTGCAACTGGGCGCCGGGCTGGACGGCCAGTTGTCTGTAGCCCGGCCGGACGAACTGGAGCGGCTGCGCGAAACCGTCTCCACCTTTCTGGCCAACGGCAGCGTCAGCGCCACGGCGGACCAGCTCTACTGCCACCGCAACACCATCCTGAACCGGATGCGCCGCTTCAAAGAGCTGACCGGGATCGACCTGATGGTTCCGGTACAGGCCGCGCGTGCCGTCATCGCTTGGGCCTGATCGAGCAGGTAAGGAAAGTGCCATTGTCACCAGTACAAGCTTGAAAGCGACGGATCGGATCTGGCACTGGACGCAGACTGCGTGTGGATCGATCCTTGAAGAACCACCTACAAGGGGACATCAAGAGCTACTAATTTCTAAGGGCACGACATGAGCGATCAAGATGTTGTCAACGGAATCAAAGCAAAGCACCGTGCGATGTGGGCGCTGGGCGACTATCCCACGGTCGCCACGGAAGTCGTACCGGCGCTGGGCCCGGAACTCGTCGTGGCGAGCGCTATTCGCCCTGGCGAGCGGGTGCTGGACATCGCCGCAGGCTCGGGCAACGCTGCCCTTCCTGCAGCCCGGATCGGCGCCCGCGTTACGGCATCCGACCTGACACCTGTGCTGCTGGACGCCGGCCGCCGGCAAGCGGAAGGTGACGGCCTGACCTTGGAATGGCGGGAGGCCGACGCCGAGAACCTGCCGTTCGACGACGGTTCCTTCGACGTCGCGATCTCCTGCGTGGGGATCATGTTCACTCCCAACCATCAGGCCAGCGCCGACGAACTCGTCCGCGTGCTCCGGCCCGGAGGCAGAATCGGGCTGATCAACTGGACGCCCGAGGGCTTCATCGGCCAAATGTTCAAGACCATGAAGCCGTACGCTCCGCCGCCCCCTCCGGGCGCACAGCCGCCGCCGCTGTGGGGTAACGAGGAGCATGTGCGGGAACTGCTGGGCGACCGGGTGACAGACGTCGTTGCGAAACGGGAGAAGCTGATGGTCGACCGGTTCGCCACTCCGGAAGAGTTCCGCGAATTCTTCAAGACCTGCTACGGCCCCACCATCACCGCGTACCGCAACATCGCCGACAGCCCGGAGCGGGTGCGGGCGCTGGATGACGAGCTCGCCGGACTGGCCCGCGCCAACCTTGGCAACGGCAGGATGGAATGGGAGTACCTGCTGTTCACGGCTGTCAAGAAGTGAACGGGAGCCAACAAACGTGATCCCTGTGGAAGGTGAGCGCGCCGCCCAAAGTGGGCGGCGCGCCGTCGTCGTTGGCTGAAAGGAAGTAGTCGGCAGGAAGGGAAGGGCAAGGCTGGAGCCGGTGTGCATGTGCCTAATGTGCGGCCGCTAATCGTGTGTGGATCTTTCTTGTGACGCACGCCACGCCGCAGGGATAGTGGTTGCACAACCAGTTTGTTCCGCACCGCAGGGCGAACATCAGAGCCGCCCTGCACGCCTTCATCCCTTCCTCATTGGAGCTTACGAATGTCTTCTGCAACGACGCGAAGCGCTTCGACAAGTGCACGACTCGATCGCGCAAAGATGCGCAAAATTTCCACTGCCAGTGTCATCGGTACCACCGTCGAATGGTACGACCTCTTCCTCTTCGGAACGGCGTCCGCGCTGGTGTTCAACCGGATCTTCTTCCCCGAGCTCGACGGCGCCATCGGCACCATCCTCTCCTTCCTCACCTTCGCGTCCGCCTACCTCGCCCGCATGGTCGGCGCCATCCTCTTCGGCCACTTCGGTGACCGGGTGGGCCGCAAGTCCATGCTGCTGATCTCGCTGATCGCGATGGGCGCGGCCACCTTCGCCATCGGACTGGTACCGGACTATGCCACCATCGGCATCGCCGCTCCCCTGCTGCTGCTGACCCTGCGCCTGATCCAGGGCCTTGCCCTCGGCGGCGAATGGGGTGGCGCGGTCCTCATGACCGTGGAGCATGCGCCGGAAAACAAGCGCGGCTTCTACGGCTCCATGGTCCAGATCGGTGTGCCCGTGGGTACCCTGATTGCCAACGTGGCCTTCCTGCTGGTGGCCGCCAACCTGTCCGAGGCCGACCTGCTCAGCTGGGGCTGGCGCGTACCGTTCCTGCTCTCCGCCATCCTGGTGGGCGTGGGCATCTACATCCGGCTTAACATCGAAGAGACCCCGTCTTTCCAGAAGGTCCGCGAAACCGGCGCCAAGGCGAAGATCCCGTTTGCCGACCTGATGCGCAAGTACTGGAAGCAGGTCATCCTCGGCGGCGTCGCCACCCTGTCCACCGGCAGCACGTTCACCCTGCTGGTCGCCTCCGGAGTCAACTACGGCACCACCGAACTGGGACACTCCAGCGACACGATGCTCTGGGCCGTCATGTTCGCCTGCGTCTTGGCCTTCATCGCCATCCCGTTCTTCGGCCGGCTTTCCGACCGGGTGGGCCGCAAGCCGATCATCTTCGCCGGTGTGGCCGCCGAGGCGCTGCTGGCCTTCCCGATGTTCTGGCTGATGGACACCGGATCCGTGCCGCTGATGTTCGTGGGCTACGGCCTGATGATGCTCGCGTTCTCCGCCAACTATGGCCCGATCGCCACCTTCCTGGCCGAGCTGTTCGGCTCCAAGGTGCGTTACTCCGGCCTGTCCGTGTCCTACATGCTCTCCGGCCTGCTGGGCTCGGCCGCCACCCCGGCCATCACGGTGGCCCTGCTCGCCGCCACCGGGCAGAGCTCCTCGATCGCCTGGTACGTGATGGGCGCCGCCGCGCTGTCCCTGATCGCGCTGTACCTGCTGACCGAAACCCGGTACGGCAACATCGACGCGGTGGAGGCAGCCCCGTCCAGCGATAGCGCGGGCGGCCCGGCCAGCGGTGCCGTCTACGGCGGCCCGGTCCGTGGCGACGGTTCCGAGAGTGCAGAGGTTGCCCGGTGACCATCCGGCGCATCCACGCGGCCACCGGCTCGATCGAGCCGGTGGGCCCGTACTCACAGGCGGTCGTCGCCAACGGCTTTGTCTTCACCGCGGGCCAGGTACCCGCCAAGTCCAGTTTGGAAGACCAGCCGGACACGTTCGCCGAGCAGGTCCGCCAGACCATCCGGAACCTGGAAGCCGCGCTCATCGAAGCCGGCTCCGGCCTGGAACACGTGGTCAAAGTAAACACGTACCTGACCGAACCGGACCAACTGGCCGAATACAACGCGGTCTACGAGGAATTCTTCGGCCCCCACAAGCCGGCCCGCACCTCGGTGTGCGTCAGCTTGTGGGGCGTAAGCCTGGAGATCGAATGCGTGGCGGTAGTGCCCGCACAGGAGGAGAAGTAACCCATGGAAATGTCCGCCACCGGAACCCTGGCCACCGCCACCCCGGGCCAGCCGGCCGAGCTGCCGGAGTTGCCGGAGCTGGCCGAACTGCTGGACCAGCTGCGCAGCGTCAGCTTCCCCACCCTGGGCCACTTCCTCGAAGAGGGGTTCTGCTCCTCGGAGATCCACGCGATCGTGCCCGGCGCCCGGATGGTGGGCATTGCTACCACGGCCCGGATTCCCGACGCCGATGCGGTGGCGGTCAACCACGCGCTGCTGCGCCTCCACCCGGGCGAGGTGCTGGTGCTGGACATGGACGGCGACCGGCAGCACGCTCCGGTCGGCGCGGTCACCGGTGCTGCCGCCCGTGACCGTGGCGCGGCCGGCATCCTGGTGGACGGCCCGGTGACCGACGTGGTGGAACTCAACGAAGCGAACGACGGCGGGGCGCTGCCTGTGTTTGCCCGCGGCACCACCTGCCTCACCACCAAACGCCACGCATCCGGCCGTGCGCAGTTCGACGTCCCCGTAAGCGTCGGCGGTGTCACTGTACGGCCGGGCGACATTGTCCTCGGCGACGACAACGGAGTGGTGGTGCTGGCACCCGAGGTGGCCGCCGCCGTCGTTCTTCAAGCCGTTGAATCCGATGCCGCCGAACCGAATATCCTCAGCCGGATTGCTGCCGGTGAGCCGCTCGAAGGGATCCTGTACCTTGGCCAGTAACGCGCCCGCGCCAGCCTCGACTGAAGGAGCAACCATGCCGGATCCGGACATCAGACAACGCATCCTGGCCGCCGTCGACACCGCCTTCGACGAGCAGCTCGCGTTCACCGCCGAACTGATCGCCGAACCCTCGCTGCGCGCGGACGAGGCGGACGCGCAGGACCTGCTCTACCGGGCGATGGAGTCCCGCGGCCTGGAGATGGACCGCTGGGAAATCGACTCGGAGGAACTGCGCAATCACGTCGGCTACGGCCCGTCCACTGTGTCCTATGAAAACAGCGTCAACGTGGTCGGCACATACAAACCGCGGACGACGGCGGGGCGCTCGCTGATCCTCAACGGGCACGTGGACGTGGTGCCCACCGGGCCCGAGGACACCTGGTCCCGCTCCCCCTGGCACGCCGAGATGAAAGACGGCTGGCTGTACGGACGCGGCGCCGGCGACATGAAGGCCGGGCTCGTGGCCAACCTCTTCGCGCTCGACGCCGTCCGCGCCGCCGGGCTGGCACCCACCGCCGAGATCATTGTCCAGTCGGTAGTGGAGGAAGAGTGCACCGGCAACGGTTCGCTGGCCGCCCTGCTGCGCGGCTACACCGCCGATGCCGTTCTCATTCCCGAACCGGAAGAGAACATGCTGGTCAGGGCCAACGTCGGTGTGCTCTGGTTCAAGGTGCGGGTGGCCGGCGAGCCCACCCATCCGCGTGAAATGTCCACCGGCTTCAACGCGATCGACTCGGCCTACACAGTGATGGCCAGCCTGCGGAAGCTGGAGGAGAAGTGGAACAAGCAGCGCAGCTCGCACCGCTACTTCGAGGACCTCGAGCACCCGGTCAACTTCAACTTCGGCAAAATCGTCGGCGGCGACTGGCCCTCGAGCGTTCCGGCCTGGTGCGAGATCGACGTGCGCGTGGCCATCTACCCGGGTACGACGGCGGACCAGGCCTGGCAGGAACTGCAGGATTGCCTTGACTCCACGGGACTGCCGCTGACGGCCACGAAGACCGGCTTTTACTCCGAGGGCTACGTACTGGAGGAAGGCTCCGACGCCGAAGCCGTGCTGGCCGGCGCCCACCGGGAGGCTTTCGGCGAGGAGCTGCAGAGTTTCACCACGCCAGGGTACCTGGACGGGCGCGTATTCACGTTGTACGGCAACACTCCTACCCTGGTCTACGGTCCGGTATCGGAGGCGATCCATGGGTTCGACGAGCGTGTGGAGATCGAGTCCGTCCGACGGATCACCAAGGCCATCGCCCTGTTCATTGCGGAGTGGTGCGGCGTGGAAGATGACCACGCAGGCTGAATTTCGGGTACGTCTTTATCACCTTCGGTGTCTGGGCACATAGTTTGAACATCATTTTGACCTCGAAAGACCGGAAACCAGCTCTCTGTGTTGCATGAGGGATAGTAAGCATGCTTGGCTTCAACCTGTAGCAGGATCAATTCTTGAACAGAGGAGAGATGGCATGCAGGTAATCACCAACAACTACGGTGCTTCCCAATACGACGCCTATGTGGACGGAGCGGTGGCCGCGTCACTGCACTACCAGATCCAGGACGGCGAGATGTGGCTTCTCTGGACCACCGTGAGCGCCAGTTGCGAGGTAGAAGGTCTTGCCGAGCGCCTGATCCGCGACGCCCTCGCCGATGCGCACAAGAGGCGGTTGGCCGTGCGCCCGTTCTGCCAAGAGGTACGCAAAATCATTTCCGCGCACCCCGTGTATCTGAAGCTGGTTCCGGCCAACGAAGTCAGGCGCCTTCACCTGACCGCGGTTCCCGCACCGAAGGAATCGAAGGAACTGGCGACCGCCGCCGCCTGAGTCCTTATTGCCGGGTGCGCGTTCCTATTTCCCGGAACCGGCACCCGGCTGCGGAAACCCGGAAGCGGCCAAGTCTGAAACCCATTGCGGCGTCGCCCTGCCCAGTCGCCTATCAGTGGTCACGCACAGCCGGGCGGCGTTGGTCTTGACGCAATGGTCTTCGCTAGCCCGCTGCGGCAGTGCCGCGGGCAGCGCTGCTTCCTGCAGCGGCCTGATGGCTGCAGTGGCCAGGATTTCGATCTCTTCATCTGTGGCCAAATGGCTCTTTGCGAGCAGTGCCAGCACACCCAGTCCCGTGGCCTTGCGCTCCATGTCAGCCGACAAGGAAGCGTCCAGCGCCCATTGCGCACGCGACCACCACTCGGCACGACGGTCCGCCAGCGCCCGCTCCTTCAGGGCCTGCCATGCAATGAAACCCGCGACGGCGGCCGCCAGCAACGTGGCCAGCGGCCCCAAGGCCTCAAGGACGTTCCACCATTCCGACTGCTGGACAATCACTGCGTCCGGTACCGTCATAGGCTCATCCTAGAGCTTGCGGCAGCGTACGGCCGGTTCCGAAACCGCTCCTTCACCGGCATATTTGAGGCCGTTGCCGGCATCAACCGCTGGCAACGGCCTCACGTTATATGGCCCCCAATGATTGGGCCTGGCAACTCAGCCCTTCTTACGGCGCGAGAGGACTGTGGCCGCGGTTCCTGCTGTCATCAGCAGCAGCGCCGCCGAAATCAGTCCCATGGATTCCGTGCCGGTCATGGCAAGGCCACCTGCCTGCGGGTAGAACACTGGTGCCGGTTCCGGATTAGGAGCCGCTGCACCCGGTGCAGGCGGTTCTTCCGGTACCATCGGCGGTTCCTCGGGATTGGCCGGCGGTTCTTCCGTTTCCGGGTTCGGCTTGGCCGGAGTCTCCTCGTCCGGGGCCTCGACCTCGGCACAGGCTTCGGCGGAGTACTTGCCGTTGAGCAGGACCTCGTTCAACAGGCCCGTTCCTTCGTCTTCCTCCAGCCGGCAGTCCAGCTGGTCCTCGGAGGCGTCGGAATCAACGACGACGCGCGCCCAGACGATATAGAGGTCGGTGGAGTCCGGTTCAATGCCGCGGGCGTCTGCCAAGGTGGTTGTAGTGTCCCCCTCGGGATCCTCCCAAACCCCTTCCTCGCCGTCGTTATCCCGAATCCATTCAGCGTTGGTGACCCTGATGCCATCGCCGAACTTCAGCGTGTCGGTCAGGTCGTAGTCGCGCCAGGCGATCTTGGAGTTGTTGGTCACGCTGACTTCGTATTCGATTTCCCAGATGCCGGCACCGACGTCGATCGCCTCGTAGGCGGTTTTGTCGACGTACAGCCCCTCGGGGTCGAGCGAGTTCTCGATAACACAGCGGATGTCCTGGCCGTACGTCGGCGTGATCTTGTCGCCGTCTTGGTGGATCTTGCCTTCGCCGTAGACCAGTTCGCAGACCCAGTCGCCGGCGGTGAACTCGTCCTGGCCTTCGAAGTCCGCTTTCTCGGCGAGGGTGTAGGTGACGTCCGGATCCACGCTGCCGCTCGCCAAGGAAGTGCCCTCAAGCGTGGGCTCATCGTCGCCCTCTGCGGTAGCGGTCAGCGTCCACTTCTCCGCGTAATCCCAGTAGTCCTCGGGGTCGATGTCCTTGGCCAGGGTCAGGTTTTGTTCACACTCAACATGATTTACCACGGTGAAGGCGGTGTCCTCGTGCTCGAGCTGCCGCTCGCCGAGGCCCTGCCGGTCCTCCACCCAGCAGCCCTCAGGGACAGTGACTTCCTCTTTGAGGTAGACGTAGTCGCCCTTGTAGAAGTCCGTGGACTGCGTACCCCATTCTGCGTCCGCGACTTCCTCGCTGTCCGGGCCGAGCTTGAGCCAGGCGTCGAAGCCGTCGGGCTGCTTGCCGTGATTGAAGTACTCCCCGTCGATGACCCACTGCTTGTCCACTTCGAGGCTGGCGCGGTACTTGGGTGCGTGCGGGATGTCGGCACAGGCAGAATCGGCGTAGTTGCCGTCCACATATATCTTGTTCAGCAGGCCGCCGGAATAGCCGTCCTTACAGGTCAGTTCGTATTCGGGGGTGTCGTCTGCGACCTTGACCGTGGCGTACACGTGGTAGAAGTGGCTCTTGCCTTCGCCCAGTTCGACGTCGTCGTCCTTGCTGACGAGTTCGGCCGTGTTGCCCTGGAACTGGTTTTCCTTGTTGCCCTTGCTCCAGGTAGCCCTCTCGACCTCGATGCCTTGGCCGAACGAGAGCGTGTCCGAGAGTGTGTATTCCTCTTCGTCCTTGTAGTCGCCGTCGCCGTTGGGCTGGTTGACTACCTGGATGGTGTAGCTGATGTACCAGCGACCTTCGGACTCGTCGCCGAGGGCCTCCACCGAATTGGCCCTCTTGGTGGCGACGATCGGGCTGGCTTCGTCCTCGTGTTCGCCCTCTTCGTGCTCGGCTTCTTCTTCGTCTTCACCTTCTTCTTCGTGCTCAGTCTCGGCTTCTTCGTCCTCGACCTCTGCTTCCTCGGTCTCTTCCTCGACCTCGGGCACTTCGTCTTCGTGCCCGGCCTCGTCGTCGCTCCCTGCAATCGCGGCCAGAGGTGCGGCGGGCTGGTTGGCCGGCGCGGCAGCCTGGGCGACCGGGGCCGGGGCGGGTTCCTGGCCGGGGGCGGGCGCCGGCTCAACGGGCTGTTCGGCTGCCGGTTCAACAGGTTCGGGGGCCTCCGCGGCTTCAGCTTCAGCCGGCTCGTCTGTTCCCTCCGCGGGGTCTTCCGTTCCGGCCAGTGTGGCTTCGGCAGGGGCCGCCTCGGCCAGCCCCGCGATCTCGGTGGCTGATCCCGGTAACTCTGCTCCGCCGTCGTCCGCTAGAACAGGCAGGGCCAGGCCGGCTGACATGAGCGTGCCGGCGGCCACCGCGGCAAGTCCTCCGCGCAGCCGCCTCACGGCGTCGCGCCTCTTCGGGCGCGCTTCCTTGGGCGGTTTCGGATTGGACGCCGCTGACTGCGCTGGCTTGTCTGTCATCTTGTTCCCCCAAAAAAGGCCGGCACACGTCGGGTGCCAGTGCAGGTGCGAGTGTCGGACCGTCTCCCCTGGTCCGTTATTGCCGTGAGCGCCCATGCGGACGCTGCGGCAGCCCGCTCCCCAACGGGCTGCCGCACGCGCAGTCCCTCATAAAGAAAACTGCTTCCCCCCCAGGGTCCTCGCCATTGAGAACCCGCTCCGCTGCCTTCGTGCCCTGACAGCCGCCGGCAACGGAGGCGGTGGTGGCTGTCAAGTACGGCTAGCCTAGGCGAGGGGTTAGTGCGGGCGCTAGGGATAAACGTTGCTTTCGGCCGGATCGGCGCCGTTTTCCAAGGTATTTGCAAGGTCTCTTGATGAATTCAGGTCCGGTGGTTTGGCATGGGCAGCCCGACCAGACTCTACGGTTTTGCGGGACCTGGCCAGAGGCTCCGCTCTGGCCAGGTCCATCCATCCCGTGCCTTGGGGAGGGTGGCATGCGCTGGGATGACTTATTCAGCCTAGGCGCCCATGGGTGGGACACGCCATGGTTTGGTGAAAAGATTCATCTTGGAATCTGCGGGCATGCTCAACAAGCTGGATGCTTAGAGGCAAGGGCGCGCCGCTTGTCCCGGATCCACCCAACCACCTGGATGTCGAGGATGACGTTGCAAGTGGTCTCCCCGCACCGCCGCACCGCCAGCACGATACCAGCGAGGATTCTCAGACTGTCCTCAACGTTTTTCCAGTGTCGATGCAGACAGATTCAGTTCATGTGCCGGCAACCACCTGTCGCTATGGTTCTCGCATGACAGTGGGGAGCATGGGGTGACACTCGGGGAGATGGCCGGGGTCGGCTCTGCAATCGTGGGCGGTTTTTACGTTGCGTTTTCCCTCACCGTCATGCCGGCACTCCGACGCAGGCCGGACCGTGAAGCCGAGGCCGCGATGGTGTCGATCAATCAACAGGCCGTCCGGCTACCTTTTATGGTGTTGTTCTTCGGCACCGCTCTCTTGTGCGTCGGCACATTTGTCCAGCATCTCGTGAGCCCTCCGACGGAAGACCTGTTTACATCAACGCTCGGCGCCGCCTGCTACCTGGCGGGATGGCTGGCAACGATGGCCATCAACGTGCCCCTTAACGGGCGGCTGGCGCGGTCAGACATCGGTTGGGCTGGATTCGAGCAGTCTTGGAGCCGGGCCAACCTCGCACGGGCCATCCTTTCCGCGGTGGGCGCCGTCCTGCTGATCCTCGGTTGAGGTCAGGAGCAGGATGCCCCCATCATGTAAGCGATCAAAACATTCGGCTACCGACCCGGACATGCACCATTCCGCTGTCCAGGCCCACCTGTCCGGGCAGTACGTCAGGGAACGCGCCCGCAGGTTCATCGCTGCCTTTGAAGCCGCCCGGTAGCACGTCGTCGTCATCATCTTCTCCGCATCCGGCCGAAAGCGTACCGAAAACGAGCATCTCAGGGTCCCCACATGACATATGCGCAGGTCAGGATGCGCATGGGCATGCAGAGCCGGTGCCGCCCATAATGGCGTGACAACAAACACATGTCACGGGTTTGTAACGGTTCAGTGTGGCCGATACGTTTAATCGCGCCGTAGCCCTAGGGAAGGGTTATGGCCGGGTCCGCACGCCGAGCTCTGCCAGCGTACCTGTCCGTTCAAATTCACTGGCAGAGGTGGAGGAACCAGAAGTGGCGCCAGCGGCGCCTTGGGGTGAAGTGCGGCTAGTTGTCCGCGGCGTTCTGCTGCGGTTCCGGCCGCGCCGAGATGCTCCGTCTCGAATCCGACAGCTAACTTCGCAGGCGTGTAGAGAGGAATCCCGTGAAGAACCCTTCAGCCCGTGGACGCCGGCGTGCCGGCCCCACTATCTCGTCGCATGGTGTCACCAGTCTGGTCCGCGGTCGCCGCCGCGCCAAGGACGAAGCCCCATCCGCCGTCTCCTTCCGCGGTGTCGGCGCACTCGCCAGCCTGGCCGTGGTTGCCACGGTGGCTGCTGCGGCTGCCCTGCCCTTGGATCAGGTTGGATCCCAGGAAGCCAGCGCTGGCCGTCCCCAACTGCAGACATCCGTGAAAGCCTGGCCTATTTCAGCGCCGTCCAATGAAGCCGAGCCGACGTTCAGCCGGCCGACAACAGACAGCACGGCGGCCGCGCAGAAGGACACACAGGTCGCCCCGAGTGCGGCGACCCAGCCGACTCTCGAAGGGGACGCTATCGAGCAACCCGTTCCGAGGACAACCGAGTCCGCCGGAGAAGCTGCCGCTCCACTTACCGGCGTCGTCGGGGAAGCAACCGGGGCCGCTAAAGACAAGGTTGCCGACGCTACCGACGCCGCCACGGATGCGGCCGACAAGGCCACAGCGGCTGCAACGGATGCGGCCGACAAAGCCACAGCGGCCGCCACGGATGCAGCTAAGCCGACAGCCTCGCCTACCGCCGACGCCGCGGTACCGACAAGTCCTGCCACCACCCCTCCGGCCAAGCAGAGCGCACGAGCTGTGCCCGAAGACCCCGAACCCACCAGATCAGGCGCCCGCAGCCGCTCAGCGGCGCCCGTCGAACCGGCTCCGACCAGCGAAGCCGCCGATCCGGAGGAAGAGCCCACACCCGAGGCTTCGCCTACTGCGGAGAGAAAGAAGCATCGCCAACACTCCGACCGCACCGTTGACGATGCAGAGTGGCTCTGGATCCTCTTGGGTGAGGACGGCAGCCGGTAGACCCTGACCCAGCTCTCTCCTGGGCTGGCAGGCAAAGAGAGAAGGGTGGCGGAACCCGTGTTCCGCCATCCTTCTCTCTTTTCGAATATGTGTTCTATTCTTGTTGTATGGATCGGGATGCTGCGGCGCGGATGGCAGCCCGTTACGCCAAACGTGCGGAGCCGGTATCGCTGACCGCCGAGGAGCTCGATCTCGAGCACCACAACGTGACGCGGGTCGTCCCGGGTGTGCCGGTGTGGGCCTGGATCCGTTTCCCCGGTGCCGCCGAGCTGGTCCAGGGCGAGGCGTTCGGCTGGACGTCGCGGGCGGTGCAGGTGACCTGGGAAGACGCCGGCATCCGGCGGACAACGTGGGTGTGGGCCTCGGCCGTGCAGCGGCGGACCGATCCGGGGCGCAAGACATCGTTGGGCGAGAGGACTGCGGCCAACGACGACGCAGCGCCGGCCAGGTCTCAAGGAGACCGGCCGACGCCGCGCTGACAGTCAGGACGGAGGCTTAGGCCTTGCCGTCGAAGAGGCTGGTGACGGAACCGTCCTCGAACACTTCGCTGATGGCACGGGCGATCAGCGGAGCGATGGACAGCACGGTCAGCTGCGGGAACTGCTTGTCCGCGGTGATGGGCAGCGTGTTGGTGACCACCACTTCACGGGCGCCGGACTCAGCCAGACGGCGGGCCGCCGGGTCCGAGAAGACGGCATGGGTGGAGGCGATGATGACGTCCTTGGCTCCGGCGTTCTTGAGCACCTGGACGGCGCCGGCGATGGTTCCGCCGGTGTCGATCATGTCATCGATCAGCACGCACTCGCGGCCTTCAACCTGGCCGACAACCGTCTTGGCCACGGCCTGGTTGGGCACGTTGACGTCGCGTGACTTGTGGACGAAGGCCAGCGGGGCGCCGCCGAGGCGCTCGGCCCACTGCTCGGCCACGCGGACGCGGCCCGTGTCCGGGGAGACCACGGTGACGTTGTCCAGGTCCACACGGGTGCGGACATACTCGGCCAGCAGCGGGATGGCCATCAGGTGGTCCACGGGGCCGTCGAAGAAGCCCTGGATCTGGGCGGTGTGCAGGTCAACCGAGATGAGGCGGTCGGCGCCGGCGGTCTTGTACATGTCCGCCACCAGACGGGCCGAGATCGGCTCGCGGCCGCGGTGCTTCTTGTCCTGGCGGGCGTACGGGTAGAACGGGGCAATCACGGTGATGCGCTTGGCGGAGGCACGTTTCAGCGTGTCCACCATGATCAGGTGCTCCATGAGCCATTCGTTGATCGGGGCCGGGTGTGCCTGGATCACAAAGGCATCGGTACCGCGGACGCTTTCCTCGAAGCGGACGTAGATCTCGCCGTTGGCGAAGTCGTATGCGCTGGTGGGAAGCAGATCGATCTCGAGCTCTTTGGCGATCTCTTTGGCGAGTTCCGGGTGTGCCCTGCCTGAGGCAAGGACCAGCCTCTTTTCGCCCTGGGCCTTAATACCGGTCATGAATGGTCACTTTCTGCATTGGTGGGGGTTTGGGAAGAAGTAGCGGCATCGGCCGCCTTTGCAGCTGCAGTACCGGCACGGTTCTGCTGGACCCAGCCTTCGATGTTGCGCTGGGCCGCGACGTTCAGCGCCAGCGCGCCGGCCGGAACGTCCTTGCGGATCACCGCGCCCGCGCCCGAATACGCGCCGTCGCCCACCTGAACGGGTGCAACGAAGACGGTGTTCGATCCGGTGCGGACCTCGGAGCCGATGATCGTACGGTGCTTGGCCACGCCGTCGTAATTGGCGGTGATGTTGCCGCAGCCGATGTTCGAGTTCTCGCCGATCTCGGCATCCCCGGCGTATCCGAGGTGGCTCAGCTTGGAGCCCTTGCCGATGATGACGTTCTTGGTCTCGTAGAAGGCGCCGATCTTGCCCTTCTCCCCCAGCTGCGTGCCCGGGCGCAGGTAGGTGAACGGACCCACCGTCGCCTTCGGGCCGATCCGGCTGTCCGAACCGTGCGTGCGGATGACCTTGGCGCCCTCGCCCACCGTGACGTTTGTCAGGGTGCAATCGGGACCAACGACGGCGTCGCTCGCCACGTGTGTGCTGCCGTGCAGTTGGGTGCCGGGCAGCAGCGTGACGTCCGTGCCGAACGTGACCGTGGAGTCGATCCAGGTAGTGGCAGGGTCGACGATGCTCACGCCGGAACGCATGGCGGCTTCGAGCACGCGCTTGTTGTGCTCCGCGCCGAGCTGGGCCAGCTGGACGCGGTCGTTCGCGCCCTCAACCTGCCAGCGGTCGGTGGTGACTACCGCGGCCACCCGGCCCCCGCCGTCGTTAGCCAGGCCGAGCACGTCGGTAAGGTACTTCTCGCCCTGCGCATTGTCCGTGGTGATCTCCTTGAGCGCATCGCGCAGGACCTTCGCGTCGAAGGCGTAGATGCCGGAGTTGATCTCGCGGATTTCGCGCTGCGCATCGCTGGCATCCTTGTGCTCCACAATGCCCTGCACGGTGCCGTTTTCGGTGCGGACAATCCGCCCGTAGCCGGCGGCGTCATCGAGGACCGCAGTCAGCACGGTCACCGCGTTGCCGTCCTCGGTGTGGGTCCGCACCAGCTCCTGCAGCAGGGCGGTTGTGAGCAACGGAACATCGCCGTAGGTCACCACAACGGTGCCCTCGAGGTCCGCGGGGAGGGCTTCGAGCGCGGCTTCCACCGCGCGGCCGGTGCCGGGAATCTCGTCCTGGTCCACGATCAGCGCCTCCGGATCCAGCTCCTGGATATGGGCGGCCACGCGGTCGCGCTCATGGCGTACGACGGCGGCCAGCACCTTGGGCTCGAGGCCCCGGGCTGCGGCCAGCGCGTGGCCGACCATGGAAATCCCGCCGATTTCGTGGAGGATCTTCGGTTTCTGCGACTTCATCCGGGTGCCCGCGCCTGCGGCGAGAACGATGACTGCGGCCGGCTGGATCACCGGTACTGCGTTGTCTGGACTGTTGTCTTGGGGGCTCACGAAGTGGCACTCCTACCCGGACTGAATCCGTGTCAAAGCTAAGCAAGGGTTAACGCCATGCTACTTGCCGGGACTTGCTCCGTTTACCGGAGGGTCCTCGTTCCGCCCATAGGATTCGAACCTATACTCCACAGCTCCAAAGGCTGGGGTGCTGCCATTACACCAGAGCGGACCGTGCCGGGGGCACAAGAAATCATTTTGCCACGTTTGCCGAGTTCCGCGCGACTTGAGCGCGCCGGAGCCGCAAAGTAGCCCGGAAGCGCATGTCCAGCTGCCCGTCCCAGCACTTGCGGAGGCGGGTGATGGCAATATCAGGACTATTGCCCGGTGCCGGTCCAGCCGGCATCCGGATCGGGAGTCTTCCCGTCGGTGGGGGTCTTGGCTTGCTCGGGCGTCTTGGCCTCGTCGGGGAGCGTGCCACCCTCGGGTTTCTTGGCTTCCTCCGAGGCTGTGCCAACGGTTGGGGCCTTGACGCGACCGGACATCTTGGCTCCGGTGTCTTCCTGCCTGCCACCGTCCGACACGGGCTCCTCCGGCACCGGTTCCAGACGGACGATCACCTGCTTGGAGACGGGCGTATTGCTGACTTCTGCCACGCTGTCCAGCGGGACCAGCACGTTCGCCTCCGGATAGTAGGCCGCCGCGCACCCCTGGGCAGTGGGGTACGCAACAACACGGAACTTGCGCAGCACACGCTCGCGGCCGTCGTCGTGCTCGCCGTGGACGTCAACCAGCTGGCCGTCGTGGATCCCCAGCAAGGCCAGGTCCTGCGGGTTCACGAAGACCACGTGGCGGCCCTTTTTGATGCCGCGGTACCTGTCGTTGTAGCCGTAGATGGTGGTGTTGAACTGGTCATGCGAGCGCAGGGTCTGCAGGATCAGCCGACCGGGCGGGCAGTCCAGCGCCTCCAGGTCACCGACGCTGAACACCGCCTTGCCGGTGGGCGTGTTGAAGGTGCGCGAATCCCGCGGGCCGTTGGTCAGCATGAAGCCGCCCTCCTGCCGGATGCGCTCGTTGTAGTTCTCGCACCCGACCACCACGTTGGAGATATGCCGGCGGATCAGGTCGTAGTCCTGCTCGAAGCCGATCCAATCCACGTTGACCTTGTCCCCCAGCACCGCGCGGGCCAGCCGGCTGACGATGGCAACCTCCGAGAGCAGGCCGGGCGCCACGGGTTCCACATGGCCCCAGGACGGGTGCACCGCGCTGACGGTGTCCTCCACCGAGACGAACTGCTCGCCGGTGGCCTGCCGGTCAATTTCGGTGCGACCCATGGTGGGCAGGATCAGCGCTTCCTTGCCGATGACGGTGTGCGAGCGGTTGAGTTTGGTGGAGATCTGGACGGTCATCTCCGTGTTTTCCATGGCCTCCTCAGCCGCTGCCGTGTCCGAAATGGCGGCCACAAGGTTGCCGCCGAGCGCGATGAAAACCTTGATCCCGCCGTCGCGCATTTTGGCAATGGCCTGGACCGCGTCCACCCCGTGTTCCCGCGGCGGGTTGAAGCCGAATTCCTTCTGGATGGAATCGAGGAACGACGGCGGCATCTGTTCCCAGATACCCATGGTCCTGTCACCCTGCACGTTGCTGTGGCCGCGGATGGGGGATGCACCGGCGCCGGGCTTGCCGATGTTGCCGCGCAGGAGCAGCAGGTTGATGATCTCCTTGATGGTGGAGACCGCTTTCTTCTGCTGGGTCAGTCCCATGGCCCAGGTGATGATGACCTTGTCCGCCTTCAGGTAGCGGGCGGCGAGTTCGTCGATCTCCTCGGCGCGCAGGCCGGTGGCTTCCAGCACGGCCTGTTCGTCCAGCTTGTCCAGGTGCGCCTTGAGCTCCTCGAGACCCTCGCAGTGGGCCTGGATGAACTCGTGGTCCAGCACGGTGCCGGGATGGGCGGCTTCGGCACCGAGCACCCGCTTGGAGAGGGCCTGGAGCAGAGCCATGTCCCCGCCGAGCCGGATCTGCAGGAACTGGTCCGCGATCTCGGTGCCGTGGCCGATGATGCCCTTGACCTTCTGCGGGTTCTTGTACCGGCGCAGACCGGCCTCGGGCAGCGGGTTGACGGCAACAATCTCGCCGCCGTTCTCCTTGCACTCCTCCAAGGCGGTGAGCATGCGCGGATGGTTGGTGCCCGGGTTCTGGCCCATGATGATGATCAGGTCCGCTTTGCCAAAGTCGTCATACTTCACCGTGGCCTTGCCGACGCCGATGGTCTCTCCCATCGCCCAGCCGGAGGATTCGTGGCACATGTTGGAACAGTCCGGCAGGTTGTTGGTGCCGAAGGCGCGCACAAACAGCTGGTAGGCGAAGGCGGCCTCGTTGGATGTGCGGCCGCTGGTGTAGAAGGCGGCCTCATCCGGCGAGGCCAGGCCGTTGAGTTTCGCGGCGATGATCCTGAAGGCGTCGTCCCAGCTGACCGGGATGTAATGGTCCGCGCCGGCCGGCTTGTACACCGGCTCGGTCAGGCGGCCCTGCATGCCCAGCCAGTACTCGCTGCGGCCGTGCAGCTCTTGAACGGTGTGCTCGGCCCAGAACTCGGTGGCGATGGTGACCGGCGTCGCCTCCCAGGTGACGGCCTTGGCCCCGTTCTCGCAGTACTCGAAGGGCTTGCGGTGGTCCGGATCCGGCCACGCGCAGCTCATGCAGTCGAACCCGTCCTTCTGGTTCATCGCGAGCAGGGTCTTCCGGCTGCGGTCCACCCCCATGTGTTTCAGCGCCGGCTGCATGGAATGCACGACGCCGGGGATGCCGGCCGCCCAGGATTTGGGCTTCTCCACCTCGAGATCGTTCTCGTCGGCTTCCTGAACCTCAGGATTGTTGCGCGTCATTTGCCGCACGTCCCTTCTTCACCACAAACGCAGGTCCGATTGATGTGCTCATAGCAGGAGTTTTGCGAGTACCTTAGGCCTAACAGTTATCCCACGGGGCCGCAAGCATTTTGGCTGATTCCAGCAATACTCTGGATGGTCCGGGTGCCCTCCCGTAGGGTCGTGAGCGTAAGTCGTCAGCAGAAAGGAGTTGCCATGAAACCGTCCATTGTCGTTTTCGATGTCAACGAAACGCTCTCCGACCTTTCTGCCCTGCCGGCCAAATTCACCCAGACCGGAGCACCGGCTTTCCTGGCGAAAGTGTGGTTTGCCGGGCTGCTGCGCGACGGCTTTGCCCTGGCCGCCGCGGGCAACAACGAGAAGTTCGCCCGCATCGCAGCGGAATCCCTGCGCGGCCTGCTCCAGGACACTCCGCTGAACCGCGACCTTGACGAGGCCGTGCAGCACATCATGGACGGCTTTTCTGCCCTGTCCCTTCATCCCGATGTGGCCGAGGGCATCAGCGCTCTCCGCGGCGCGGGGCTGCGCCTGGTCACGCTGAGCAACGGTTCGGCGGACGTGGCGAGGAACCTTCTGGATTCGGCGGGCCTGCTGGAGCAGTTCGAGCAACTCCTGTCCGTGGAGGACGCGCCCGCGTGGAAGCCGGCCCGCGCTGCCTACGACTACGCCGCGTGGGTCTGCGAGACGGACCCGGACCAGATGATCCTGGTGGCCGTTCATCCGTGGGACATCCACGGCGCCAAGCGGGCCGGCCTGCAGACGGCCTGGCTCAATCGAAGCGGCTCCGCTTACCCGGGCTACTTCGAAGCACCGGACTATACGATTACCAGCCTGGGGGAGCTAGCGTCCGCCCTGGAGCGGTGACATCCTGATCCCCAGCGTTCTGCCGCTAGCTTTTCTCCGACAGGGCCGGGGCGGCAGTCTCGTCCAGGTCAGACCCGGAAACCGGCAGATCGCCCTCTTCTTTGGGCTCCAGCATCTCCCGGACGGCTGAGCCGGCATCCGGACGCTGGTGCAGCCGGTCCGTTTTGGCCACGGTCAGCAGGACCACCGAATCCTCCGTCGCCATGACCGAGTACAGCCCTGGGGGAACCACGAGGAGATCGCCGTCGCGGCCGTCCCATCGGTCGGCCTGCGTCGCCAGGCGGATGCGCCCGGTGAGCACCAGGACGGTAGCCTCACCCGGGTTCAAGTGTTCGTTCAGCTCCTGGCCGGCGGCGAGCGCGATCACGGTCTGGCGCAGGACGTGTTCGTGCCCGCCGTAAACCGTGCTGGCGCTTCTGCCGCTGGTTACCCGCCGCGCAGTGTCGAGATGACGGCGTCCGATTGCGGTCAAAGAAAACTTCTTCACATCTGCCTCCCGCACTGCGTGACCATGCTGTCCGCTCAGGATCCTGGACAGCGGATTCCCACCATCCTAGGCCTTTTCGACGCAGCTTGTGGGATGGGTCACAGGCTGAGCGGTCAGCGCCGGGTGGAATAGTGGATGGTCTGCGCAGTGATCCGGCCATCGCGGACCACGAAGCTGTCCACGCCGTCGTGAATCTTCAGCTCGTCTGTCGAACCGGTCCATACCAGCATGCCGATCTCGCCGTCGGTCAGCAGCTTGTGGAACTGGTACGACCCGTCCTGAATGTAGCTTTGCAGAATGTCAGCGAGGTGGCGCACGCCGTCGTGGCCGCGGTGCACCCCCTCGGCCGACAAAAGTACGACGTCGTCCGCGTAGTTTTCGCGCAGGTCACCTTCCAGATCCCCCACGGTGCGGTGGTGGAGATGCGAGTTGAGCACCTCCTGGATCGTGCGCGGTGCCTCTGCCCCGTACCCGGATTCTTGCTGTGTCATGAACATCCCCTCGCTGCTCGCAACTCTCGCCCCGCGGCTTCGGCTTTCCGCACCGGCTTTCGGCCTCGGATCCGGACTATTCGCAGGGCCTCTCTCATATTCTGTACCCGCACCGGTGACTATCCAGACATGCCGACAGCGCATTTTCTGCAGGGCGCGCCTCGCAGAAAATGCGCTTCAGGAGTGGCGCATGCCCTCGCCCGCGAGGACGGCGCGATAACCCTCGCGGAATGACGGATAGCGGAACGGAAATCCGGACGCGACGAGCCTGTGGTTGCTGCAGCGCTTATCCCCGCCGCGCGCAGTGTTCGCGCTCTGCGAGGCCGCGCCGGTGGGCGGTGCCGCCACACGCAGTTCGGCGGCCAGGAACCGCAGCACTTCCCCCAGTTCTGCCGGTTCGGAGTCGACCCCCAGATACAGCGGCTCCGGTGCTTCGACGGCCGTGGTCAGGTGCACGATCGCTGCGGCGGCATCGTCCCGATGGATCCGGTTGGTCAGCCGGGGCGGATCCGGAATCACCGCGGTCCCATTGCGCACCTGGTCGATCAGCCGCGTCCGCCCCGGGCCGTAGATCCCGCCCAGCCGCAACACGATTGCGGAGGGCTGCCGGGCGTGCAGCAACTCCTCCGCCTCGCGCAGGATCCTGCCGGTCGCCGACGATGACCGGGCGGGCGTATTTTCGTCGACCTCGCCCCCGTCGTTCTCCCCATACACCGCAGTGGAAGACACGAACAGCACCCGGCGCGGCCGGACGCCGTCGCGCTCCAGTGCATCCAGCAGGTTGGCCAGAGCGTCAACATACGCGCTCCGGTAGGCCGCCTCCGTCCGCTCGGCGGCCGCCGTTGCCATGACCACAACCTCCGTGTCGGCCGGGATTGCGGGCAGCGGCCCGGTGAGGTCGACGGCGGCGCCCTCCAGTTGCGCGGGCAGCTTCTCCGGCGAGCGGCGCCAGCCGATCACGCGGTGGCCGGCGGCCGCGAAACGCAGCCCCGCTTCCGTGCCCAGGTCGCCGCATCCTGCTATCAGCACTGTCATCTTCAGCTACCTCTCCCTTGCTTATGCCTCAGCATCTTTATTCGGGCAACCCCCAATTTTGGGCGCCCGACATGCCTCAACTGCACCATTGAAACTCAATCGTTACCAGTCATGATGGATAAAGCATTCGTGGGGAATGCGCGCATTGGGGGATGCGAAGTGCAAGGGGGATGTGTGGAGCAATTAACAGCCGGGCACGCCACGCCCATATCGGTACAAATGATTGGCAACCTTGAAGTCCGTCGGGGCAAAACCGTCCTGACGTCTTCCACCCTCGGCAGCCCGAAGGCCAGGCAGATCTTCGAAATTCTGCTGCTGAGACTCGGCTCGCCCGTTTCCAAAGGCGAGCTCATCGAACTGCTCTGGGGCGACAGACCGCCTGGGAAGGCGCAGGCCACGTTGGAAAGCTACGTCAGCCTGCTGCGGCGCAGCCTGCAGCCCGGCGACGCCAAAACCGGCCCGCTGCGTACCGCAACGGGCAGTTATGTCCTCGATCCAGACCTGGTGGAGGTGGACTTGGTCCGCTTCAACCAGCTGGTCGCGCAGGCCGACGACTGCTCACCGGCGGAGGCCTATCCCCTGCTGGCGCAGGCGCTGAAGCTCGCGTCGGCACCGCTGCTCGGTGACGAGTTGGCGGCGGAATGGGTTGACGAGGCGCGTGTCCACCATGCGTCGCTGGTGACGTCGGTGCAGATCCGGGCGGCCGAAACCGCTGAGTACCTGGGACGCACACAGGATGCGCTTCACTGGGCCGGGCAGGCCGTGGCGTCGGAACCGCTGAACGAACGGGCGTGGTCCACTCTGGTCACCGCGCTTGAGTCTGCCGGCCGCTACGCCGAGGGCCTCCAGGCCTACGACAAGTGCCGTCGGCTGCTGGACCGGGAGCTGGGCTGCACGCCGGGGCCAACCCTGCGCGACGCCCACGCCCGGCTGCTGCAGAAAACCGTAGAGGACGACGGCGAACTCTCCGAAGTTCTCGCGGCCCTGCTCTACCTGAACGACCGCATGCGCTCGCAGCCGGCGCACCAAAACACGCGGGCCGTCACCAAACGCGTGCAGGGGGCGTCGTCGTACACAAATACTGCAGGCCGGGTCATCAGCGCCTTCCTGAACAAGGCGTTGACCGTCGGCTGACACTAGGAGGGGATCCACATGGATAACCAGATCGACAGCAACAAGACATTTCTATCCGTCGCCCAGGTCGCCGGGCACCTGAACGTCTCGAAAATGACCATCTACCGGCTGGTCCACACCGGAAAGCTGCCGGCCGTCCGGATCGGCCAAAGCTACCGGGTCAGCGAAGACGCGGTAGCCAAGTATCTGGAAGGCGGAACGGTGCGGGCCACCTAAAAGGCGGCCTCACCTACCCCGGCCCTACAGGAGTGACATATAAGGCCGTGGAGTCGCCGTCGGCGTGGATTTCAGCTTGCCGGCGGCACTGCCCCTCCACAATGGGAACTTATACACATAAGCCAGAAGAACCATCCTCATCGAACAGACGTTCTAATAACGTTGATGTATGGCCATTGGAATGCTGGCGGAAACGGACGGAGCAGGCAGCTCACTCGTCGCCCTGCGCTCCGAAGTGCTCCGGATCGCCGAGGAGTTCGTCCAGGATTCCCTGCTGATGTCCCGCCGCGACCTCGCTGACAATGTTGCCGCCATTGAAAGTGTGTCCAAGACCGTCGAATTTCTGCAGCTGGCCGCTGCCCGTGCGGTGGAAGACCAGAACGTTGCTGCGCTCGGCGAATCCAGCGGCCACCTTGGCTGGTCGGAACCTGCCGCGTCTGCGGACACGTCCGCTTCCACCGCCGCTGCATCAGTCGAAGCATCGGACACTGCAACTGCCACTGGTCGGAAGAAGCCGTGCCCCGAGTTCAAAGACACAGCCGACTATCTTCGGAGGCGCCTCGGCATCAGCCGGACGGAGGCGCGCCGCCGGCTCCGGGTAGCGGCGGACACTTTGCCACGGCGCCAATTCAATGGCGAGCCGCGGGCAGCGAAACTGGAACATCTCGGCGAAGCGCTGGCCGAAGGAGCCATCAGCGGCAAGGCTGCCACGATGATCCGCGATGCGGTGGACCGCGTCAGCCAGGTAGCGGCCCCTGAAGCCCTGGTCGCCATGGAGGAGAACCTCACCCGTCAGGCCCAGGAGACTAATGTAGACGTGCTGTTTACCCTCGTGGCCACTTGGGAAGCAGCGCTGGATCAGGACGGGGCCGAGCCGTCCCCCGAACTGCTCAAGGCTCGACAAGGCGTGTTCTACAAGGGCAAGCGAAACGGTCTCCACAAACTCGAGATCGCGGCCACCGACGAACAGCATGAGTACATCGCCACGGTCATGAACGTAGCCACCAATCCGCGCATTGCCGCAAACCGCGCCCCTTCAGAACACGGTGTGTCCCCTGAAAACCCTGAAGCTATCGGAGCCGAGCCGGAGAACGGACAAGACAACGGCCACGTATGGCAGGACCCGCGCACCAGAGAACAGCAATTGCTTGACGGCCTCGTCGCAGGCTGCAAACTGGCGCTGGCCACCGACGAGCTACCGGACACAGGCGGGCACCGCCCCCAGGTCATGGTCACGATCGGATACCAGGAACTGTGCAGCGAAATCGCGGGAAGCGGCCATGCCGTGTTCGGCGGGCTGGTCACTTCCAAGACAGCCCGCCGGATCGCCTGCGACGCGGATATTATCCCGGTGGTGCTCGGCTCAAAGGGCGAGATTCTCGACGTCGGCCGGAAGCAGCGGTTCTTCAACCGCGCGATGCGCCGTGCACTTGTCGCAAGAGACAAAGGCTGTGCCTTCCCCGACTGCTGCATACCCGCTGTCTGGGCCGAGGCCCACCACATCAAGCCTTGGTGGGATGGCGGCCTTACGGAGGTCGCCAACGGAGCCTTGCTATGTTCGTTTCACCATGCCCTTATGGACAACGGGAACTGGGAAATCGAGGTCCGGCAGGGCATCCCTTGGTTCATTCCGCCGGCCTATCTCGACCCGGAACGAAGAGCGCGACGCAACCTGTATTGGCACGCGGGAATCCCCGAGGCGCTGTCAGCCGCCCAAGCCGCCGTACGCACCTAACGCTCACCCTGAGTGGTGTTCATGGCATCTTTGTCGCTATTCCTGACGAACTTTTCCCTGGCGCTGCTGTGGGCCACAGCCTCGGCCGCCGCTTGGCTGCCACATCTTCACCGACCTACAAGGTCGCCCCGCTGGGACTGGCCCGAAGCGGGACGGGATCTGGCGTGCCAAAGTGGAGGCACGGGCTTGGGCAGTCATGATCTGCTCTGCGGCGAAGGGGCAGGCAGCGGCGATACGATTTGCAGGTGCCCACCGTACTGACGCTTTCTGCCCTGGTTATCCGTGACGACGCCGGCCGGCTGTTGTTGGTCCGCAAGCGCGGCACTTCCAAGTTCATGCAGCCAGGCGGCAAGCTGGAGCCGGGCGAGAGCTTCGCAGCGGCGGCCGTCCGGGAACTGAAGGAGGAGCTGGGCATCCGGGTGGCCGAAACGGAACTGACCGACATGGGGCGCTGGTACGGGGCCGCGGCCAATGAAACAGACACCTTTATCGACGCCGGTATCTTCAGCTGCGAGACACACCAACCTCCGGTAGCGGCGGCCGAGATCGAAGAAGTTCTTTGGCTGCACCCCGATGAAGCGAGGGCACGGAACGATCTGGCTCCGCTGTTGACCGACCATATCCTCCCGCTCCTGGCAGAGGCGACTGCCTGGGCCGCTCATGGCGATGCCAACTCGGCTGCAGGCGGCGCGCGGGACTGACCCACACGCCGCTGGTTTTCCGGGGCCGGGCTTGCACGGCGGTAACCAGGCAAACCGTGGCATCAACCAGCCGCACCAGCGGAAAGACCAGTCCCAGCAGAAGCAGGCCGGTCAGTCCAGGTGCTCCGCGATCAGGTCCTCGCGGTTGCTGATCTGCAGCTTGGCGAACATCCGGTAGATGTGGCCCTCCACGGTGCGCACCGACAGGCTCAGCCGCGCGGCGATGTCCGAATTGGCCAGCCCATCCACCACCAGGCGGCCAATTTCCCGCTCACGCCTCGTCAGCCTGGCTGGCACGGTGGCGGCGCCGGCCTGGCCGCCGTTCGCCCCACCCATTGCCCAGCCGGCCCCGGCGGCAGGCAGACCGAAAGCCGACGGTCCGGACCCGGACGATCCACCGAAGAGTCCGCCGGCCGGTAGTCCGCCCCCAAGCAGTCCGCCTGCCCCGCCCGGCTGCGGCCCGCCCGCGGAATCCGTCACCAGGGATAGTTTCTGCAGCTGCCGTTTGACCTGCTGCAGGAAGTCCTGCCGGCCGGCGGCTCCCCCGGTGTGCTGGGGCAGCAGGTCCCGCTGCTGGAGACTCTGCAGGGTCAGCCGCAGGCCGTGCCCGGCCGAGGGATCGCGGCTGATCCGCAGCACGGCGTCCATGTCTTCGTCCCGCAGGGCCCGGGCGAACGCGGTCAGTTGTGCGGCGGGCGTTCCCTCGGTCAGGTCCGCGGCTTTCACCAGTTCGTCCAGCTCCGTCAGGTCGCCCAACCGCAGGCTCAGCTGCCGCAGGTCCAGCTCCGTGCTGGCCAGGCCGCGCTTCCTGGCGTCGCGGCTGAGCGATCGCAGCTTCCCGAGTCCGCCGTCGTCGTTTTGAATGAGGTAGCCGGCAGCGGCCACGTAACCCCGGCTCAGCAGCTGCAGCTGCGGCACGGATGCGTACGGCACGGCGGCGTACGCGGCCAAGTACTCGCCGGCGAGCGCGGCCAGGCCGGCCATGGCGGAGGCATATGCCCCGGACGCGAGGGCGATGGGCAGCAGGTGTTCCAGGTCGGACTGGCGCAGTCCCTCGATGGCGGCATTGAGCATCTGCAGCCCGCTGGCCGTGCGGCCCTGCAAGATCTCCCGCATGGCATAGGCATAGCTGACGGCGCCGCCGAAGTAGAACAGCCCGCGGTGCCCGGTGCCGGCGTAACGCTCCAGTTCGATCCGCACCTCATCCCATTCGGCAAGCCGCACGCAGGCCGTGATGTGCGTGGTCAGGACGTATTCGTAGTACCCCAGCAGCTCTTCTTCGTTCCGCTGCAGCAGCGCCAGCGCCCCGCGGGTCAGCGCCGCCCCACTGACGAGCCGGCCGGTGGCGGCATAGACGTCGCCGAGCAGGGTTTTGATGACCAGCTCGGTCTCGGGAAAGCCGTCCGAGGCCGCCTGCAACTCACGCAGTTCGGCTTCGGCTTCGGCCAGCTGGCCTTCGGAGAGCTTGGCATGCACGCGCATCAGGCGGTATCCCTGCTCCGCAATAACGACGGCGCGGCTCGCCTGCAGCCTCGGATTCGCGCCTTTGATCCGCTCCACCGCCCGCGACCATTGGTCGGCCAGGTCATACAGCCCGGTGGGCCCGCCATGCAGGTGCAGATGCAACTGGGCGGCCAGCAGTGCTGCCTGTTTGGCCGTGCCCAGATCACCGGTCCGGGCCAGCACGCCGGCCAGCATTTCGCCGGCTCGTTCATAGTCGCCGGAGTGGAAATGGGCGCGGGCCAGGGCCATCTGCGCCGCGGGCCGGTATGCCGGATCCCTGACCGCTCCGGCGGCGCGCAGGGCAAAGCGTGAATGGAACAGGCTGTTGGCTACCTGGGCAGCCTGCAGCAGCTGCTGGTCCGGCACCGGCACGCCGCAATCAAGCGACCAGTCCACCGAGCGCAGCAGCGTCTCCACGCGGAACGGCCGTGAGGCCAGCCGGCCGAGGTAGGCAGCCATGCAGCGCCGGATCCGCAGGCTGCGCCCGGCGGGCACCATGGCCCGCAGCACCTGTGCGTAGATCGGGTGCGCCACGCGGACCAGCTGTTCGGCGTCATCGCCGATGGTGATCAAACGGGCTTCCACCAGCGCGTCGACCTGATCCCCCGCGCCGGTCTGCAGCAGGACCTGCAGCGGCACCGGGTCCACCAAGGCCACCGTCTCCAGCAGCTCGCGTTCGGTCTCCGTGCAGCGGCTGAAATGGCCCTTGATCAGATCGGTCAGGCGCAGATCCGGCGGCAGCGGCTCGCCGCCCAGCAACCACACACCGTTGCGTTCCACCAGCGTGCCGTCCCGGCGTACCTGGGCCAGCAGCGCCAGCAGGAACATCGGGTTACCGCCGGAAGACTGGACCAGGGCTTCGCTGATGCTGGGCAGGATTTCGCCGTGCAGCATCTGGCGGCAGAGCTCATGGGCCTGCGCCCGGTCCAGCGGCTGCAGGGTATGCCGCAGGATCAGCCCGTCTGTGGCCAGCGACTGGATTTCGGGCGGCGGGGCCTGGCTGGTCCGGCTCATCGCCAGCAGCCTGACCGCTCCGGACGCCACCAGCTGCGCCGCCAGCAGGGAGCTGGACTCGTCGAGTTCGTGGACATCGTCGATCACCATCAGCACGGGCGCCTTGCCGGCTGACAGCCGGTGGATGTGCGCGAGCACGGACCGCATGGCCGGCAGCACGGAGTCCTTCCGCTCCACCTGCAGGGAGGACAAGTACGGGGCCAGCGCGCCGAACGGAATGCACGCGAGGCTGGGGCTGGCGTAGACCAGCAGCGGGGTCATCTCGCCGCCTAGCTCCGCAATGACCGCGCGGGCCAGCGCGCTTTTGCCCAGGCCCTGGTTCGCCACCAGCAGGGCGCCCCCGGTGGTCCGGATGGCGTGCAGGACTATGCTGAGGTCCCGGTCCCGCCCCACCAAGCCGATGCTCCCGAATCCCTCCATGGTCAGATGAGCAGTTCGGCAAGCTCGGTGCGGCTGGAGACATGCAGCTTGCTGTAGATCTTCCCCAGGTGCCAGTCCACCGTGCGCGGCGAGAGGTTCATTTGCTCGCCGAGCTCCACGCTGCTGCGGCCCCGTGCGGCAGCCACGGTCAGTTCCTGTTCGAACCTGCTCAGCGTTTCGAAGCTGCGGTGCAGATCGTGGTGCCGACGCAGCCTGCGGTAGCTGGTGTTGGCCAGCTCCCGCGCCTGCCGGGCCGTCAGCGGATCCGGTGCCGCGGCGTGGGCGGCGGACGCGGCCTCATAGGCGAGCAATTCGTTGCCGTTCCCGCGGGCAAGCTGCGCGGCCTGAAGCAAGGCGGCGCCGTCGTTGTTGAGCATTCCCGCGGCGAAAAGCCTGCCGGTCCTCGCCAGCTGGCCCGCCGTCTCCGGAATCCGATCCAGGATTATGACGGCGGCTTCGCGGTCCCCCAGCCTCGCGGCCGCGGTCAGGAAGAGCGCACTGTGGGCGACCAGGCCCCGGCCGGCGGCCTCCTGGGCAAGCCGTTTCAGCTCGGCGAGCGCAGCGTCCCGGCCGCCCAGCAGGGCCTGGGCGGTGAGGCGGAAGTAGGCCGCGACCACGCCGATGTTCCAGGGCGGCTGTTCCCCGATGGCAGCCAGCTCGTCGAGGTAACTCCTGGCGCGAGCTGTCTCGGCCTGCAGCGCGCTGCAGTAGGCGGCGGCAGCCAAAGCGGCGGGCTTCGCGCCAGCTGGATCGCGATGCCTGAGTTTGGCCAGCGCCGGCAGCAGATGGTCCAGCGCCTCGTCGGGCAGACCGCTGGAAGCGTGCAACAGACCGGCGGCCAGCTCCCCGCCGGTGCCGGTCCCGGAGCTGCGGGCGAGACTGACTAAACTGGCCCCGCGCCGGGGCGACAGCAGGTCCGCAGCGCGGTGCCAGAGTCCGCAGTTGAAGTAGATTTCAAAAACCCGCACCAGCACGGTATCGCGCAGGGCCGGCGAGAGATCGGGGTCCGCGGTACCGGTTTCCAGCCACGCGACGACGGCGAGCGCGTCCTCGCTCCGCCCGGTGAGGGACCAGCCTTCGGCCAGCAGGCAGCCTGCGTAGAGGCGCATTCCCAGCGGCAGGGTTTCGTCGCCGTAAATGTCTTCGAGCTCGCGGGGCAGCTGTGCGTGCCGGCCCTCGAAGGTGGCGTACTCGGACTCGATCAGCACCGCTTCCCAGCGCAGCGGCGGGCCGCCGTCGTTGTTGGTGGTTCCGCCTTGTTCGGCCTGGCAGTCCCTGCCGATGACGGCCTTGAGCTGCTCGATTACGGCGTGGGCCTCGGCGGCGCGGCCCGGGAGACGGCGGAGCACGCGGTGCCGCTCGACGCACAGCAGGGTCCAGAGCCGCAGGTTTCCGCGTGCCGCCTCGAGAACCGATTCCAGCGCCTCGGCCGCCGCGTTAAGTTCACCCAAGCTGCGCAGGGCGTTGGCTTCCTGGAGCACCATTTCGGGCCGCTTCCGGTGGTCCGGCACGCTGCGGACAAAGCGGAGGGCACCAGCATGGTCGTAGAGCCGGTTGGCCAGCTGCGCGGCCCGCAGTGCGGCCTCGGGCGGGAGTTCGACGCCGCAGTCGATGCTCCAGGAGGCAAAGCCCATCAGCGTGCCGCCGGGAATTGCGTTGAAGTCAATGGTGGCAGCCACGGCCTCCCGCAGTTCCCGGCTGCGCCCCGGCGGCACGGTTTCGCGCACGGTCTCGGCGCTGAGCTGGTTTTGCAGCCGGGCGATCGGCGGCGAGGTGGCAAGCACCCGCATCACGCCGTGCTCCTCCAGGACGTCCAGGTCCTCCGGTGCGGCCAGCCGCTGCAACGCCTCGAGGGGCAGTTCCACCGCGAAAGCCAGCAACTCGATGATGCGGCGCTGCTCGGGGCGGTAGCGGTCCAGCCGGGCACGGATGACCTCCGCAATCTCGCCCGAGCGGACCAGCGGCGCCACCAGGTCCCAGCTGCCGTCCTGCTCAACTAGGGTGCCAGCGTGGCGCTGCTCCGACGCGAGCATGCGCAGGAAGCCCGGGCTGCCGGAAGTGTGGCTGTGAAGAGTTGCGACGGCGGTGCGGACCACCCGCCCGCCGAGCAGTGCCTCCAGGTAGCCGGCGCTCTCCTCCATCGTGAAGGGCGCAAGATCAATCCGCCGGACATGGCCATCGGCCCAGAGCCGGATGAATTCCTCGGCCGCCCCGGTCAGTTCGCGCGCGAGGATCAGCAGCTTCGCTTGCCCGGAGACCGCCATTTGGGTCACGGCCATGACGGACATCGGATCCAGCTCATGGGCGTTCTCGACCAGCAGGACCGGCGTCCGGCCGTCGGCCTGTTCCGTCAGGAGCCGGGACAACCCCTGCATCGCCAGCACCGGGTGGTCCAGCACGTGTTCGGGCAGTTCGCTGAGCAGATAGCCCAGGGCAGCGTAGGGCACTTTGGCGGAGATGGCACTGCCGCGCACCGGGACAATATGGTGGTTGCCGTAGAAGGTCTTGAGCGCTTCCATCGCCAGTGCGGTCTTGCCCACCCCAGGCTCCCCCACGAGCATCGCACCCACCCGCAGGTTGTCCTGCAGTGCGGAACGGACTTCCTCGATCTCTCGCTGCCGGCCCACAAAAACGTTAGCCGGCGCCGCGAGGCCCACCGCTGATACCGGGTTGCCGCCGTCATTTGTCAGGCCGATGGGCGACACCGTTCCTACGGCGAGCCCTGCTAGCTCCGGAACATGGCCGGCCTGGTCCGGCTCCCGCGGAATCCTCGCACCCGGATGCACTGTAGCCGCCCCCAAAACGCGGCCGCGCACAGATCCTTTAACTGGTTCACGCCTCACACCTGCCACACATTCCCCAACGTCGGCGTTCCTGCATTGGGAATCAGCATACTGACGGCGGGCAGAAGTAACCAGTGTCTAGGAAAAACCTGTAACGCCAAATAACGCCCGGCTGTGTAGCAACGGACGGATCCTGACCTGGCTGCGTGGGTGGTGCCAGATCAGGGCGGGCTGATAGCGGTGAACAATGCCCAATTCCGGGGTGCTTTCCTGCGCGCTGATATCAAGTTCAAGGGTTGCTAAACAAGTCCCGTCCTGTCGGTTAAAGCTATCAATTTCCGTAACAAAAACTCGTACGTCGACGCCGGGGACTTATGCATTATTCGAGATCTGCCGGGCGGAGCGGTGGATGGGAGCGTAACCGGCTGGAAGTTGCCCGTTTACGTAGCCCGGTGCCGCACCGAGGGTGCGGCACCGGGCGGTGCGAGGAACTGATTCCGCTGAAGCAAGCGGATTCCTCTTTTCGGGACGGGTAGTCATCGGACCCGGCCACGTCTGGAAAGTGGGCGCATCAGCTACCGCCGCACATTAGTAAACCCCAATGAAAAGATTCTGACGGAACGTTGTACATAGGCAACTTTCCGATGAGAAAAGACTACTCCTGCCCGACGCCAGGGGCCAATAACTATTGGATAAACGCACCGTTCCGGAATGCAACGGTGCGGTCACCGGCTGATAGCGCCTCAGCGGCCGGGCGGGTCAGCCGTTGAGTTTGCCCGCCAGACGCTCGCGCATCAGCACGGACGCTTCGTTCAGCCCGATAATCTCCAGGCTTTTCCCAAGGCTTCGGTACTTCTCCGCGATGGAATCCAACGCGGCGACGGTGGAGGCATCCCACAGATGCGAGGCGTGCATGTCGATGATGATGTGCTGCGGATCCGTGGCGTAGTTGAACTGCGTGTAAAGGTCGTTGGACGAAGCGAAGAACAGCTCGCCGTCCACGCGATAGGTAGCCGTCTCCTCCCCGTTGACCTCCAGCACGGTGCGTTCCACGGTCACGAAGTGCGCCACCCGGCGGGCGAAAAGGACCATGGCGACCAGCACGCCGGCTCCGACGCCGGTGGCCAGGTTGTGTGTCCACACGGTCACGACGACGGTGCTCACCATCACCCCCGTCTCCGACTTGGGCATGTGCTTGAGGGTTGACGGCTTGATGGAGTGCCAGTCGAAGGTCGCTATGGACACGTAGATCATCACGGCTACGAGCGCTGCCATCGGTATCAGCGCCACCACGTCGCCAAGCACGACCACCAGCAGCAACAGCAGCGCGCCGGCCAGGAAGGTGGAGATTCTGGTGCGCGCACCGGACGCCTTCACATTCATCATGGTCTGGCCAACCACCGCGCAGCCGCCCATCCCGCCGAAGAAGCCGGTGACGATGTTCGCCACGCCCTGGCCCCAGGACTCGCGTGTCTTGCTGGAGCGGGTGTCGGTAATGTCGTCCACCAGCTTGGCGGTCAGCAGGGATTCGAGCAGCCCCACGAACGCCATCGCCAGCGCATACGGTGCAATGGTCCGGAAGGTGTCCAGCGTGAGCGGGACGTCTGGGATGAACAGGTTCGGCAGGCTGTCGGGCAACTGCCCCTTGTCCCCCACGGTGGGCACCTGGATGGCGGCCAGCACGGTCACCAGCGTTAGGGCGACGATCGCGACCAAAGGCGCGGGCACCGCCGTCGTTAGCCTGGGCAGCCCGAAGACGATCAGAAGGCCGGCGGCGGTGATGGGGTAGACGAGCCACGGCACGCCCAGAAGTTCCGGCATCTGGGAACCGAACACGAGGATCGCGAGCACGTTCACGAAGCCGACCATGACCGAACGCGGGATGAAGCGCATCAGTCTGGCCACGCCCAGCACGCCGAGCAGCACCTGGAAGATGCCGCCCAGGATCACCGTGGCGATCAGGTATTCCACACCGTGGCTGGCCATCACCGGGGCGATGACCAGCGCCACCGCGCCCGTCGCCGCCGAGATCATCGCGGGCCGGCCGCCGACGAACGAGATGGTCACCGCCATGACGAAGGACGCGAACAGGCCCATGCGCGGATCCACGCCTACGATCACCGAGAAGGCGATGGCCTCGGGAATCAGCGCCAGCGCGACCACCAGGCCGGCGAGCACCTCGGTCTTGAGCAGCCGCGGGGACTTGAGCGTGCGAAGTACGGACTGCCGCTCATCGGGAGTCAGTGCTGGCTTCGTGGCAGGGGCCGGGGCGGGCATGGCTGTTCCTTATATGTGGTGACGTGAGCATGGAGAGGGATGCTTGTGTACAGCAGCGGCCGCGGCATCCACGCCGTTCAACTCTAACCGCCGGAGAGACTATGTCCTTGACCCAGCGCAGGCTGCCGGACGGTTGTTGTCCACATGTGCGCTCGCGTGCATGGACTGGCTCCTGCCGCAGGCGTAGCGTTTTCACATCGCGCATCCCACCAACCAGGGGTCATTGTGATCCACACGAGCAAGCTCACCAAGACCTTTACCGTCAAGAAAGAGAAGATCCAGGCCGTCAAGGGCGTGGATATCGATGTCGAGCGCGGCGAACTGGTCGCGTTCCTCGGGCCCAACGGCGCGGGTAAATCGACAACTCTGCGCATGCTCACCACACTGCTGGCGCCGACCTCGGGAACTGCCCGGGTGGCAGGGGTTGATGTCGTGGCGGATCCCGCGGGTGTGCGCTCGCGCATCGGCTACATCGGGCAGGGCAACGGCGGCGGGCACAGCTACCGTGTGATCGACGAGCTCATCATGCAGGGCCGCTTCTACGGGATGAACACCACCGATGCGCGCGCACGGGCGGACCAGCTGCTCAAGTCGCTGGAACTGGAGGACCTGAAGAAACGCACCGTCAACAAGCTCTCGGGCGGCCAGCGGCGGCGCATGGATGTGGCGCTGGGGCTGATGCACTCCCCCAGCCTGCTGTTCCTCGACGAGCCGTCCACCGGCATGGACCCGCAGAACCGCGCGAACCTGTGGGAACACATCATGCGGATGCGCCACGAGCACGGAACAACCATCGTGTTGACCACCCATTATCTGGAGGAAGCGGACACGATGTCCGAGCGGGTCATCGTCATCGATCACGGCGAGATCATCGCGGACAACACGGCCGGCCGGCTCAAAGCGGAACTGGCCGGCGACCTGCTGGCGGTGGAAGTCTCGGCTGCCGCGGCGCCGGAGGCGCGGGGTCTGCTCGGCCGGGCAGCGGCCGCAGGCGAGCTGGAAGAAACAGCGTACGACGGCGTCATCCGCTTCCGCCTTCGGCTCCCCGACGGCGCCCGGCTGGCACCGGGACTGCTCAAGGACATGGACGATGCCGGTGCGCCGGCCCTGCGGCTGGAGCTGAAACCGCCCACGCTGGACGATGTTTTCCTCGAACTGACCGGCCGCAGCCTGCGCGAAGGAGGCAAAGTCTGATGCAGCTCCAGCAAGCCACCGAGGCCGGCACTGCCGTGAGGAAACCCGGGGTCGGGCGGATCATGCAGGACACCAAATACGTGTTCTGGCGGGAAATGCTTCTGGTCATCCGGGATCCGTTCTCCCTGATCTTTTCACTGGTGCAGCCGCTGGTGTTCCTGGCCCTCTTCGGGCCACTCCTCGGGGCGGCAGTAGGTACAGAGGCCTTCGGCGGCGAGTCCTCGCTGCAGTGGTTCCTGCCCGGCGTCGTCGTCATGATCGCGCTGTTCGGCACCTCCATGACCGGCTCGAACCTGCAGTACGAGCTGATGACCGGCTCCTACGAGCGGATCCTGGCCACGCCGCTGTCCCGTTCCTCGCTGCTGATCGGCCGCGCGCTGAAGGAATGGGCGCCGCTGGTCCTGCAGGGCCTGGTGATTGCGCTGGCCTCCATCCCGTTCGGTTTCGTGTTCTATCCGCTGCACGTGCTTTTCGGACTGGTGGTGATCGGGGTCTTCGGCATCGGCCTCGGCGCGCTCTCCTACGCGCTGGCGCTGGTGACGCGGGGTAAGGAGTGGGTGTTCTGGGGCGTTCAGCAGACACTGCTGTTCCCCCTGATGATCCTTTCCGGCATAATGCTGCCCATCGAAGCGGGTCCGCGCTGGATGCAAGTGCTGAGCCTGTTCAACCCGCTGACCTATATGGTCAACGCCGAGCGGGAGCTGTTCGCCGGCGGGCTCGGCTGGGACACCTTGTGGGGCGTCGTAGCGGCGGTGATTACCGCCGTCGTCGGTCTGGCTGTGGGAGTGAGGGTGATCAAGCAAAGTACCGTGTGAACGTTCGCCAGGTGAAACATTCAATTGGGACGCCGGATTCAACACGCCCGGTCATTGTGACCTTTTCGTGATGGGCTCTACTCTGTATCCATGTCTCAATCAGTCTCAGCGACCAGTTTCTCGGATTTGCCCGACGGCCAGGCGAAATCGGACGCAGGATTCCCTCCGGCCGAGGACCAGCCGGCCACCGCCGTGCCGGGCACCGGAGCTGCAAAGGTCGAGTCCGGTGAAGCCGCCGACCCTGTGAAGGACACCGAGGCCGAGCCCGAAGAAGCGGCTCCCGATCCCGCGGCAGTGAAAGCCGTCCTTGACGGGAAAGTCTTCGCCGCCGTGGCCAACACCGCATCGGGCGAGGTCGGACGCACCACGCGCTTCCACTACCGCCAGGACGGCAGGATGATCTGGGCGGAGTACTCCGGCGGCGCCGTCGTCCGCGGTTATCTGGTGGGAACGCGCGACGGGGACCGGCTGGATTTCCGCTACTCGCACCTGAACATCAACCTGCAGACCGCCAACGGAGTGTGCGCCAGCAAGCTGGAGGTACTTAAGGATGGGCGCATCCGGCTGCACGAAACCTGGCAGTGGGAATCACGCCCGGAACGAGGCACCAGCGTGGTGGAAGAAATCCCCGCGAGAAGCTGACAACTTTCGGCAAGGAACTGCCATCCTCGCCGCCGGCCGGTGTGCCGTCCGGAGGAGTCGGATAATCTGACGGCGTGAGCTCCCCTACGCCTTCCGTGCCGGTCAAACCGCTGACGAAAACGCTGACCCCTCTCGTCCTGGTTGCCGTCGCGGTGACAGTGCTCGCCTGGGCCAGCGCTTTCATCGTCATCCGTGGCGTGGGAACGGACTTCACGCCTGGCTCCCTCACCTTGCTGCGGCTCGGCGTCGGCGCCGCCATCCTGGCCATAGGACTGGTCGGCCGGCCGTGGGTGAAGCCAAGTCCACGGGAATGGCTGCTGATCATCGGCTGCGGCGTGATGTGGTTCGGCGTTTACAACGTGGCCCTCAACACTGCGGAGCAGACGCTCGACGGCGGAACCACGGCCATGATCGTGAACTTCGCACCGATCCTGATCGCCCTCGGTGCGGGCGTTTTCCTGCATGAAGGCATCCCGAAATGGCTCGCGATCGGCGCCGGTGTAGCGTTCATCGGCGTACTGTTGATCGGCTTCGGCACGAGCGCAGACAGCGCAGCGGGCAGCGGAACCGGCGTCATCTGGGCGCTGGTGGCGGCGCTGACCTATTCGGTAGGCGTACTGCTCCAGAAACCGGCCCTGCGTAGAGTACCCGCGACGCAGGTGACGTGGCTGGCCTGCGCTATCGGCACCGTGACCGCCCTGCCGTTCACCGGCGAACTCATCGTTGACCTGCAGGATGCTTCGGCCGCGTCCATCCTGGGCGTCGTCTACCTCGGCGTGGTTCCGACGGCCATCGCCTTCAGCACCTGGGGGTACGCGCTGACCAAGATGCCGGCCGGGCAGCTCATCGTTTCCTCTTACCTGGTGCCGCCTGCCGCCATTGCGCTCGGGCTCCTCTTCCTGGGCGAAGTGCCAACGCTGATCGCCGTGGTCGGCGGGGCGGTGTGCCTGTTCGGCGTTGCACTCTCGCGCCGCCGGAGCCCGGAGCCCGGAGCCCAGAATCACACGCAGTGAAACCGTGAACCAGGAATCGCTGGAATGATCAGGCGCAAAGGCCAAGAGTACGGCCTCCGGGATGGCGCCGGCCGCTGCCTTCAGCTCGAGGAACTGGCGGCCCTCAGCTCATCGCGGCTGCTACCTTCAGTTGGCCTAGCCGGCTGGCGATGCGGGCGATATCGATGGCGGAAGGACTTTCCGTTGGGCTCAGATCCAGCGGTGCCTCGCTGATCAGCGTGAGGGGAAGGTCCGCGTCGTAGAGGATGTCCACGATGTTGCTGAAGCGCTGCCAGCCGTTCATGCTGATCTCCCCGCGGGACGGCACGGCGGTAATCACCCAGTGCCGCCGGTGCCGAACCAACGCCAGGTAGTCCTGGGTGGCGGTGGGCGTCTCGCAGAGCTGCCGGAAATCAAACCAAAGTTCCGTCTCTGTTGCGCGCAGCGCCGCCAGCGGCCACGTGGTGGGCCGCAGCTCCACCGCCTCGTGCGGTTCCGGCATGCACACGCCTGTGCCGTCGAGTGCGCGGGCCAGATCGTCCGCTCCGGCGCTGATCACACTGCCGTCGCTGAACCGCGGACCTTCACCGCCGCCGTCGTTGTTTGAAGGCAGGGAGCGGTAGTCCACCGGGCCCGCGACGCCGGCCACCTGCATGTGTTTTTCGATCAGGGCGATGGTGGGGGCGAACAGATCGTGGAAGAGGCCGTTGGGCATCAGGGAACCCGGCGGGTAGTTGGAGGTGGTGACCAATGCAATGCCGCGGGAGAAAAGTGCGCGCAGGAATCGGGCCAGCAGCTGGCCGTCACCGGGATCGTGCACATGGAATTCGTCCAGGACCAGCAGGGTGCAGTCCTGCAGCAGCGAGTCGATGGCCAGGTCCACGGCGCTGGTACCGGCCGGCCGCGACGGCGAATCCTGGGCTTCGCGGCGGCAGGCATGCAACTCGCGGAAGAAGTCGTGGAAATGCCAGCGTTTCTTGCCTTCCAACGGCAGGGCAGCGAAGAACTCGTTGACCAGCCAGCTCTTGCCTCTGCCAACCGGGCCCCAAAGGTAGAGATTCCGCCGCTTCTTATTGCTCGATGCCAGCGCGGAGGCTACGTTGGGAGCGTGCGCGGTGGAAGCATTAACTGTCATGGCGGCAACCTCCGCCAGTCGCCGGATGGCTTGGAGCTGGTACTCGTCGAGAGCGAAACCAGCCGCTGCCGCACGATGCGCAAAGTGCGCCAGAATTTCCTGCTTGGTCTGCGACTTGCCCCTCAACACGTCATTCCTTTCCCCTCAGACAGGGTACTCTACATCTGTAGAGTACATCGAACGATCAGGAGCCTCCCCCGTGGAAGCAGCATTACCGCAGGTCCATCAAAGCCCGGCACCCTCCGCGCACGACGACAAGGCGCAGCGCCGGACCCTGATGACAGAAGCAGCCACGGAAATCATTGCCCACGAGGGCCTACGGGCCTTGACCCACAGGGCAGTGGACGCGCACCTGAACCTTCCCACGGGCTCTACCAGCTACTACTTCCGGACCAAGGACGAACTGCTGGCAGGCGCCTTGGAGTATCTGCGCGAGCGTTCGGTGGCGGACTTCGAGAACTCGCATCTGGAAGCGCCGCGGACCGTCGAAGAGGGCATGGATATTGAGCATGTGGCCACCCGGATTGCCCAGTACCTCGACCTCCAGCTGAGGACCCGCCCGCATCACATCAAGGCGCGCGTGGCGCTGGCCTTGGAACTCTCCGAGCGCGAAGAGTTCAGGGGAACAATTTCGGACGCACTGTTCTCCCAGTCGCGGGCGCTGGAGCTTTTCGAAGCGCTGGGCTCCACGGAACCGGCCAAGCTCGCCAGCGGCTTTACGGCACTGATCGAGGGCCTCGCCTTCCGCAGCCTGCTTGAGGGGAATTCGTCCCTCGTTCCGGGCAGCCGGCGGGTCGACGTCTTCCACGAGGCCATCGCGTCCTACTTGCTGGGCGTGGGCGACCCCGAACCGCTGGACTAGGCAAAGTCCAGACCGTGCTCCGCGAACGCCTCGCGGAGCACTCTTATGGCTTTTGGCCCCACGCCGTGCATGGCCAGCAATTGGGCCTCCGTATAGGCGGCCGCCTGCTCAAGACTCGTAATGCCCTCGCCGTTCAGCGCACGGGTAGCCGGCTGGCCGATTCCACGGGGTAGCTCCATGGTGGCTCAGCGCCCGAGGAGCACGAAGGCCCAGGCCAATGCCGCGATACCGAAGACGATCAGGACCACCCCCACGGCCAGCACCAGCCGCCGTCGTGCTTCCTGCCGCTCATTCACAGGGACACCTTCCCAGCCGCGCGCGCCGCTGGCCCGAGAGCGCGGGTTGCCTGGCTGAGCTCGGTCGCGCCGGTTGCTGGCGCCGGTACGGAACCGCCCTGTCCTGGTCCTTGCCGCATGCGTGGTTCCTCCCCGTCGAATTCTTCTTCAGCCCTGTCGGCAGTCGGCACGGCCCTCCCCGACCATGACGTTACCCGGTCTGACGCATCGATCGTATCCAATCGATCGGTATGAGGACACGGGCAGCACCGCACGGTGGATTAATAGAAGGGGTGGATTAAAAGAACAAGCGCTCCGCTTCCCCTCATGGGCAGGTGGGGAAACGGAGCGCTTGTGGCTTGGGAGTCCGCAGCACAGGCCAAACGGCCGGCGTACGGAGGGGCCGTCAGCCTTAGCTGGCGGCGACTGCTGCTTCGGCGCGCACGGCTTCCATGGCGCGGGTCCACGGGATGAGCTGATCGAGCATCGGGGCCAGGGTGCCGGCGTTCTGCTCGGTCGGCTTGAACTCGGAGAAGTTCTCGAAGTCAGTGAACAGGGAGAACATGACCTGGTTGCGGACGTGGGCAATCTGCAGCTCGGAGAGCACGTTGCGCAGGTGCTCGGCGGCGCGGGCGCCACCCATGGAACCGTAGGAGACGATGCCGGCTGCCTTGTTGTTGAACTCTACGTTCAGGTACGACAGTGCATTGGCCAGGGCCGGGGTCAGAGTATGGTTGTACTCGCCGGTAACGAAGATGAAGCCATCGAATTCGTTGATCTTGGCGGACCAGGCCTTGGTGTGGTCGTTCTGGTAGTTCTGGTACATGGCCGGGTAAGCCTCGTCCAGCAACGGGAGGTTGAAGTCTGCGATGTCGACAAGCTCGAATTCGGCGTCAGTGCGGCCTGCGGTCTGGGACAGAACCCAGTCAGCCACGCCCTTGTTGTTGCGGCCCGGACGGGTGCTGCCGGTGACGATTGCAATCTTGGTCATGTGGATAACCCCTTCAGGTTGTTGACACGTCATTGATTTGTTGACATGTCAATCATGCACAGGGGACACTTGAAATGTCAACCAAACCGGAGGGGGAAGTATTGTGAGCTCGGACACACGGTGGCTCGATCAGCACGAGCAGGACGTTTGGCGCGCGCTGCGCGAACTGATCTGGGGTTTCGAATCCGCTATGGACCGCCAGCTGATCCGCGACTCTGAACTTTCCGGTGTGGAGTATTCCGTGCTCGCCGCGCTTTCCGAAGCCGAGGGAGGCATCATGCGGGCGCGCGACATCGCCCAGGCGCTGGACTGGGAGCGGAGCCGGCTCTCCCATCTGCTCAAGCGGATGGAGGCCAAGGGCCTGGTGGTGCGGACGGAGTGCGAGTCCGATGCACGCGGATTCAACATTTCAATGACCGACGCCGGACATAAGGCCATAGTGCAAGCGGCCCCGGGACACGTGAGCTTTGTCCGCGAGAACGTGTTCGACCCGCTGACTGCTGAAGAGCGCGAGGCCCTGCACTCTGCGGCCACGAAGATCCAGGCTTCAATCCGCGCGGCCGGACTCTGGGAGAACCGCGGCGCGCCCAAGGGCTAGAGGCATGCGCCGAAGGCGTTGCGCGCCGCGGCTTCCTGGCTTGCTATGGCTTGCGCACCTTCGCCTTGCACCCAATGACTAGGTGTCCCTGCAACGGCACTGTCAGGGAACCGTCGGTTTCGCTGAAAGGTTGCAGAACGGCAGCCGCTTCCGTACGGATGCTGGCAAACTGATCCTTGGTCAATCTCTCCATCAGCGGCGTGCTCTCTACTTCAACCGCCACGAAATCCGCGGCCGAGGAATACTTGGCCTTACCGATGTGCGTATGGGATCTCACCTCCAACAATCCCGCCTCGGCAAAGAGCCGCTCGAGTTTTTCAAGGTCACCACAGGCCCAATAAACGCCTAGAAGGGACATGGCACCGGAACCCGCATGCCGCGAGACCAGCTCCACGAAAGGTCCGTAACCCGGCTGGTCCTCCAGGCGCCCAGGCACCACAACCGCAACTGTTCCGCCGTCGACCGCCGCCCTGCACATCTCCCTCAGCGCCGCCACCGCATCCGGAAAGAACATCAGCGCCATCTGGCAAAGCACGACGTCAAAGGCGCCGTCCTGCACAGGCAGCGCGGACGCATCACCCTGTAGCCAGCTGATCTCCGGCTGGACCCTCGCAGCCACGGCTAGCATGGCGGGGTTAATGTCCACGCCGGTCACCGCTCCCGCACCGGCTATCTCCGCCGCCGTGCGGGCCACAATCCCGGTTCCGCAGGCAACGTCAAGAATGCGTTGGCCAGGCGATACTCCTGCCACGGTCACCACCTGCTGCGCCCACTCCGCGAACATCGCCGGAACGAACTTTGCTTCATAAGCCTCGGCCGCTGCTTCTTCGAGCTGGAAGCTTTCTGTCCTGGCCATAGCCCTCACCCTTTCGCCCGCTCTGTTGTCCACTGCCTTATTGCTACAAGGATGGTCCCGCCCGGGCGCGCCCACATCGGTGCGTGCACCTATCTTCCGGCCCTTTCCTCCCCGCCGGCCGGACGTAAAATAGGTCATGGCTTCCACCCTGGAGCAGCTTCTCGAGGACGGCCGCGCCGCACTCGACGGCGGGGACTGGAGGCAAGCGCAGTCATTCTTCAGACTGGCGTTTGAGCACGGGGCGACTGCCGAGGCCGCCTACGGCTTGGCCAGGGCCATCGAGTGGGCCGGGGACTTCGAGACTGCCATAGGGCTCTACGAAAAGGCCTTCACCCTGTTACGCCGGCGCGGCGAATTCCGGCTTCCGGCTTTGATCGCCGGTCGCGAGCTCAGTTTCCTTTACGATGCGGTCTACGCAAATGCGGCTGCCGCGGACGGTTGGCTCGCGCGGGCTACCTCCCTCATCAGCGACGCGGATGATTGTGTTGAGGCCGGTTGGGTGCATCTGGCCCAGTGCCTTGGCACCCTCGACCCTGACCGGATGCGCGCCCATGCCGCGGCCGCCACCGAACTGGGCCGGCGTTTAAATGAACCCGACTTGGAGTTCTGTGCCCGCAGTTACGAAGGCCTGGCGCTGGTACTCGGCGGGCGTATCGCCGCGGGCTTGCGGCTCATTGATGAAGCCGCGGCGGCTGCCACCAGCGGCGAGGTCCGCGACTACCAAGCTGCAGGCGAAATCTACTGCAAAATGCTGCTCTGCTCGGAGCTGACCCTCGATGTCAGGCGGGCTCAGCAATGGATGGAGGTTGCTGCCGGTTTCGGCCACAACCGGCACGCGGCATGGGTACCGGCGATCTGCGGGATGCATTACGGCGGCATCCTCACCGCCGCGGGCCGCTGGGTCGAGGCCGAGCACCGGTTGGTGCGTGCGATCGAAGATTACGACGGCGGCTTCCGGGCTTTGCGCGGCGGTGCGGTAGTGCGCCTGGCTGACCTGCGGCTACGCCAGGGCAGAGCGGAAGAAGCGGCAACCCTGCTGCGCGGCTACGAGTCGGATCCCGCCGCGGTCCAGCCGCTCGCCCGGCTCCGGCTGATGAACGGCGACGCCGAGTCCGCGGCGGCCGTGCTGCGCCGGCGTCTCCAGGCGGCCGCCGGATCTGTCCTGGTGGCACCGGAAATAGCGCTGCTCGCTGAGGTGCATTTGGCTGCACGGCGTCCGGACGAAGCATCCGGTCTCGGCTGCGAACTGGGCGTTATCGCCGCAGCAACCGGCCTTGGGCAGTACGGCGCGCTTGCTGAATACACCATGGGGCTGTGCCGCCTGGCCACCGAAAGTGCTAACGGCGCTGGTGCCGGGGCGAGCACTGTTGCCCGCGGACATCTGGAGACGGCGCTGGTGGCTTTTGGCGCTGCCGGTCTGCCGCTCGAACAGGCCCGCTGCCGCTTGGCCCTGGCCCGGGCCGTGGCCACAGACCAACCAGAGCTTGCCACCGCGGAAGCGCTCACTGCTTTGCGCGACTTCCAGCAGCTCGGCGCTCATTACGACGCCGATGCAGCTGCCCAGACCCTCCGCTCCCTAGGGCACCGTTCCCAGCATCTCCGCCGGGCGGGCGCCGAGCTGACCACGAGGGAAGACCAGGTGCTTCAACTGATCGCCGAGGGCTTGTCGAATAGCCAGATCGCGGCGCGGCTATTTATCAGCAAGCGCACGGTGGAACACCATGTAGGGAGTATTCTCGCGAAACTGGGGCTCACCACCAGGGCTGAAGTCCAAGCCTATGCAAGCCGGGGCCACACAAATCAGCCCGTCTAAACCCTGTTTGGGACCTACTCGAGGACTTCGGACGCCTCAAGCCACTCCATCTCGAGTTCTTCCTGCTCGGCGCTGATCTCCTGTAGCTTCTTGTTCAGCTCGGCCAGCTGCTCGAAGTCCGCGTCAGCTTTGGAGCCGGCGGCCGTCATCTGTTCCTTGACCTTGTCCGCCTGCTGGGTCAGTTTGGTCAGCTGGCGCTCAATCCGATTCAGGTCTTTCTTGGCCTGCCGCTTTTCCGCTTCGCTGTGCGTAGAGGACGGTGATGAACCGCCGGAACGGTGCTGGGCAGCACCGCTCTCGCCGGCGGGCACCGTTGCCGATGTGGCTCCAGCGGACGACGACGGCCCCACCTTCCCGTCGCCGGCGGCGAGTGCTTCCTCCCGCAGTTCCAGATACTGGTCCACCCCGCCGGGCAGGCCCCGGAGCTTGCCGTCGCCCAGCAGCGCCATCTGGTGATCGGTCACGCGTTCGAGCAGGTAGCGGTCGTGCGAGACAACCACCAGGGTTCCGGGCCAGCCGTCCAGCACGTCTTCCACCGCCGCGAGGGTGTCGGTGTCCAGGTCATTGGTCGGCTCGTCCAGCATCAGCACGTTCGGCTCCCCCACCAGCAGCCGCAGCAGCTGCAGCCGGCGGCGCTCGCCACCGGAAAGATCCCGCACGGGGGTCCACTGCTTCTCCTTGTTGAAGCCCAGCTGCTCTACGAGCTGGCCGGCGGACACTTCCTTGCCGCCCACATTAAAGACCTGGCGTTCGCGCTGGATGACCTCGATGACCCGCAGGTCCGCAACGTCGTCCAGTTCGCGCACTTCCTGCGTGAGGATGGCGGTCTTCACGGTCTTGCCGCGCTTGGCCTTGCCGGAATCCGGCTCGATCTCGCCGTTGAGCAGCCGCAGCAGCGTGGTCTTGCCCGCGCCGTTGACCCCCACCAGGCCCAGCCGCTCGCCCGGCGCCAGCCGAAGGGTGATGTTGTCGAAAAGCGGTCTGCCGCCGTCGTTCTTTGCCTCGACGCCTTCCCGGGGCGGCGGCGTGTAGGAGATGTGCTCCAGATCCAGCACGTCCTTGCCCAGCCGGGCGGTGGCCACCTTGTTCAGCGCCACCGTATCGCGCGGCTCCGGAACATCGGCGATCAGCTCGTTGGCCGCCTCAATCCGGAACTTGGGCTTGGCCGTGCGGGCGGGTGCGCCACGGCGAAGCCAGGCCAGTTCCTTCTTGACCAGCTGCTGGCGTTTGCTTTCAACGACGGCGTTCATGCGGTCGCGTTCGGCGCGGGCCAGGACGTAGGCCGCGTACCCGCCGTCGAACGGGTCCACGATGCCGTCATGGATCTCCCACGTCCGGGTGCACACTTCATCGAGGAACCAACGGTCGTGGGTGACCACCAGGAACGCGCCCTCGGTGGGACGCCAGCGTTCCTTCAGGTGCCGGGCCAGCCAGGCCACGCCCTCCACGTCCAGGTGGTTGGTGGGCTCGTCCAGCATGATGACGTCGTGGTCTTCGATCAGCAGCTTCGCCAGGGCAACGCGGCGCCGCTGCCCGCCGGAGAGCAGGGAGACCTTGGCGTGCCAGTCCACGTCGCCGACGAGGCCGCCCATGATTTCGCGGATGCGCGGGGTGGACGCCCACTCGTGGTCCGCCTGGTCGCCGACAATGGCCTCGCCCACGGGCAGGTCGCCGTTGAGCACGTCCTGCTGGTCCAGGTAGCCGATATTCACGTCGCCGCGCTTGGTTACCCGGCCCTCGTCCGGCGTCGTGCGCTGCGCGAGCAGCCGCATCAGCGTGGATTTGCCGTCGCCGTTGCGGCCGACCATGCCGATCCGGTCGCCCTCGTTCAGGCCAAGGGAAACCGAGTCCAGGACGGTGCGGGTGGCAAAGGAGACGCTGATGTTTTCCGCGCCAAGCAGGTGGGCCAAGGTGAAGATACTTTCTGTTGCTGTGTAGGTGAAGTTATCGGGGCGGGGCCGGCCGGCCGGTTCAGGCCATGATGCGCGCGCCGTGGACCGGGCCGTGGACGGGCAGCGCCGCCACGCCGGCAACGTCGGAGAGCCGCTGGGCAAGGTCCTCGGCTTCGAGCCGGTCCGGCACGAGGAAGGCCAGCGTCGGCCCGGACCCGGAGACCAGCCCGGCCAGCGCACCCTCGGCGACGCCCAGTTCAAGGATATCGGCCAGCTCCGGCGCCAGCGCCATTGCGGCAGCCTGCAAATCGTTGCCCACGGCGTTCGCCAGCGAGTCCACGTCCCCGGCATGCATGGCCTTCAGCACTGCCGGGTCCACGCCCTCCGGCTCGGTGGCCTCGAATCCGGCCTCTTCGCGCAGCTGGTCTGCCATGGCGTAGACCTTTGGGGTGGAGAGTCCGAAGCTCGCTGGCACCAGGACCCAGTTCATGTCCTTGCGGGCCAGCGCCGGCGTCAACTGGTCCCCGATGCCAAGCCCGACGGCGACCCCGCCGAGGATGGCGAAGGGCACATCGGCTCCGAGGTCCGCGGCAACGCGGACGAGCTCTTCGCGGGAAAAGCCCGTATCCCAGAGCGCGCTGCAGGCGACCAGCGCGGCCGCGGCGTCCGCCGATCCCCCGCCCATGCCGCCGGCGATCGGAACGCGTTTGGTGATGTCCAGATGCACGCCGGTGGGCCGGTCGGCCATGGACCGCATCAGCTGAGCGGCCTGGACGGCGAGGTTGGACTCATCCAGCGGGATGTCGTCGAGTTCCAGCGGCAGCGTGGAGCCGTTGCGCACGCTCACGGTGATCCGGTCGTCGTCGCGCACCGTAGCGGTGACTTCCTCGTAGAGCGACACGGCCAGATAGACACTGGCCACGGAGTGGTAGCCGTCCAGGCGCTGCGGGCCCATCCGGAAGGACACGTTGATCTTGCCCGGGGCCATCACCCGAACCGAACGCTTTCTGGACATGCTCATTGCCTCCTCCACCGGGTCTTAGCTCACGCCATCAAGGGCTGTTTGAATTCGGCAATCCGTGCGAAGGCCTGGACATCCAGCACCTCGCCGCGCGCGCTCGGGTCCACGTTCGCCGCGCGCAGGGCATCCTCGGCAGCGGCCGGGCTGCCGGCCCAACCGGCGAGGGCGGCGCGCAGGGTCTTGCGGCGCTGGGCGAAGGCTGCGTCGATCACGGCGAAGACTTCCTTGCGCGTGGCCCTCGTTTCGGGCGGTTCGTGCCGGGTGAACTCCACGAGTCCGGAGGCGATCTTCGGCGCGGGCCAGAACACGTTCATGCCGATCACGCCGGCCTTGCGCATCTGCGAGTACCAGGCGGCCTTGACGCTGGGCACGCCGTAAATCTTCGAGCCCGGTTTCGCCGCGAGCCGGTCCGCCACCTCGTCCTGCACCATGACCAGCCCGTGCTCCAGCGAAGGGAAATGCTCCAGCAGGTGCAGCACCACAGGCACGGCCACGTTGTACGGGAGGTTGGCCACTAAGGCCGTGGGCTGCTGCGGCAGCTCGGTTACCTTCATGGCATCCGCAAGTACGACGTCGAGCCGGGAGGCCGCATTCGGACGGAGCCGGCCGGCGGTGTCCGGCAGCTTGGCCGCAAGTTTGGGATCAATCTCGACGGCGACCACATGCTTGGCCGCGTCCAGCAGGCCCAGCGTCAGCGAGCCCAGGCCCGGGCCCACCTCCAGCACGGTCTCCTGCGGATCGATATGTGCTGCGGCAACAATCCGGCGAATGGTGTTGCCGTCGATAACAAAGTTCTGTCCAAGGGTCTTGGTGGGACGGACATCCAGTTCGTCCGCGAGCCGCCTGATGTCGGCGGCCCCCAGCAAAGGTGCCGTGCCCGCAGCAGCCGGGCGGTCGCCGTCGTTGGCGGACATTGCCGAACCCTCGCGGGTTGGCGACGCCGAGCCGTCGTCGGCCAGCCCTGAGGAAGAATTCGCTTCTGTCACTGTGCCATCGTAGCCGCTGATCTGTGCCGCACCTTAAACGCCCGGCGGCACCGTGACGGATCCGGCCGCCCCGGGGAGACGCTCGAGCATCGATGAGACAGTGGCCGCAGCCCGCGGCGAGCAAAGCAGGGGCTTCAAACCCATGTTCTGAATCGGCCGGCAACATCGGCCCACGTCAGGGCGTTACTTGAAAGCTAAAAACCGCACGAAGCGCCTAAACGTGGGTCCGAACGCCTGAACGTGGGTCTCACCCTGCGGCATATGGGCCTGCTGGAGCGGGGAACAGACGCTGGCCGGCGGGATTTGCAAGGGCTGGACCGGAGCGTCGCCCGCCCTTAAAACGCCGGCAGGACCCGGGTTAGTGCCCGGGTCCTGCCGATGGAGTGATGCTGCTGCGGTTAGAGCAGGCCCAGCTTGGCTGAGCAGGCCGGCCAGTGGCCCCAGCCGCCGTTGCTGCGCAGGACCTCTGCGGTGGCAATCTGCTCGGAAGCGCTGGCCATGTGCGGCAGCGGGGCGTACTTGCCGCCGCCGGCGCCGATCCAGGAGCTCTGGCTGAACTGCAGGCCGCCGTAGTAGCCGTTGCCGGTGTTGATGGCCCAGTTGCCGCCGGACTCGCACTGGGCGAGGGCCTGCCAGGTGCCGCCAACGTTGGTGTTGTTGCTGCCGGAGGATGCCTTGGGCTTGGGCGCCGGGCGTTCCTTGGTGCCGACGCTGACCTGCTGATTGACAGGTTCGCGGGTGATTTCGTTGCTGACCAGCTCGCGCTCGGTTTCTTCGCCGTCAACCAGGACCAGGGCGTAGGTCTTGGTGCGCTCACCGGTAACGCCGGAGCGGGTGATCTCCTGCTCGCCCTCGTACATCGAGGAGTCCTTCTTGGTCTCGGTCTCGAACTCGATCGGCTCGGTGACCTCGATCTTCTGGTCCCGGTCGATGCGGGTGATCTTGAGCTTCAGGTTGTCCTTGATCTCGGTCGACTTCGGGTCGGAGAGCTCGTCGTCCTTGCCCAGCTTGATCTTCTGTTCCTTCAGCAGATCACCGATGGTGGCCGCCGTCGTAATCTTCTTCTTGGTGTCGCCGTCCACCGTGATGGAAACGGTCTTCGGGGTGGTGATGGTCACCGTGCTCACGCTGGCCAGTTCGGCATCCAGCGGGGCGGAAAGTTCGGAGTCCTCTTCGACGCCGAGCTCGTGGAGGAGGTCCTCAACGGTGGCGGAGGTGGAGTGCACTGTCTTGCTGGTGCCGTCCAGGGTCAGCTTGACCGGCTTGGCGGTGATGACCTGGATGGTGCTGCCGTCGGTGATCTCGGCGCTGGCGGACGGAGTGATTTCGTCCAGCTCGCCCACCTGGACATCGGCGTCGTTCAGGACGTCCTGAACGGTGCTGCCGAAGGTCGAGACGCTGCTGGCCTGGCCGTCCACGGTCAGGGTCACCGACTTGTTGTTGCCGACGAAGGCCACGAGCCCCAGAACGAGTGCGGTCATCACGACCATTTGCCCGGCAATTTTTACCCAGCGGTTTTTCAGTGCGTTTGCCACGGTACCCAACTTTTTTAAAGTTCCCCGGGCACGGGGACTTGGACACGAGCAGTCGCGCGCCGAATCGCACGGCACGATGCTTTGTGCAGGCAGCACTAGACGAGAGGGTTTGGGCGTACGAACGGAACGTCCAACTTGCCTCAAGCGAGTGATTTCATGTCCGGTTGCCTTCCCCGACCCCGGCCATTAGCTCCCCACCGTAACCGAACCGTGATGCATCTCCAACTCGAGTGCGGCCAAAATCTCGTTTTGGTGACGCCGGAACGCCCCAAGTCAACCCCGGTGAAACGTCGGAAAACCGGGGCTGACTAGGAAAAATACTTGGCAGTAACTTAGCTCACAAAGTGCCGTAAATTTTTTCTGTGTTTCGTGACACTTCTGTGCATAACTTCGCCAAATCCTTGTCCAAAACCTCGGCCATAGCACGCATTGTGTAGGGAATCATGTAGCTCGCGTTGGGCCTGCCCCGGTAGGGGTGCGGGGTCAGGAACGGAGCGTCGGTTTCCACCAGAACCAGGTCGGGATCGGCGATGGCCAGGGCCTCGCGCAGGTCGCCGGCGTTCTTAAAGGTTACGGTCCCGGCGAAGGACATGCTCCACCCGTTCTCGTTGCAGATCCGGGCCAGTTCCGCGTCACCGGAGAAGCAGTGGAACACCACCTTTTCGGGCGCTCCTTCCTCGCGCAGGACCCGGACCACATCATCGTGCGCGTCGCGGTCATGGATCTGCAGGGCCAGGCCCAGCCGCTTGGCCATGTCGATGTGCCGTCGGAAGGAATACTCCTGCGTTTTCAGGCCCGGCCCCTCCGTGCGGAAGTAGTCCAGGCCGGTTTCGCCGATGGCCCGCACGCGCGGATGCGCAGCCAGCGCTTCGATCTCGGCAAGCGCGTCCTCAAGGGTGCCCGCCTCCCCCAAAGCCGGGGCGTCATTGGGATGGAGCGCGACGGCGCCCAGCAGCCTTGCGTCTGCTTCTACCGCTTCGATGGTGAACCGGGAGGACTCCAGGTCGCAGCCGACCTGGACGGCACCGTGGACGCCCAGGGCCTCCGCGGCGTCGAGTGCCTCCGTGACGCTGACCTGTACGTCGCCGTCGCGGAAATCCAGATGCGTGTGGTTGTCCATCACCGGCACCGGCAGGGGTTCGGGCGCCGGCGGATACTGCAGCTGCCGCCGTCGTCCGCTGTTTTCCTCTTCAGCGCTGCGGGCGCGTCCTTCCGCCGGCTGCTGTGCTTCGGCGACATATGAGGCGGGCGTTTCTCCGGGCTGGACTGCGGGGTTGTTCGGCATGCATCTAGGTTATCGCCGGCGCCCGAAAGAAACGTTTCAGGCCCTACCGTCCGGAAAGTTCTGCCAGTAGTGTTGGTACATCCGGCCCCGGGGGAAGGCTAGCGGAAGGTTTCCATGGACATCCAGCAGCAGGCGGCAGTATCGGACCCCGCGCGGCAGGCAGGTGCAGGCGGGGCAACCGCTGCTGCTGCTGGCACGGCCCCCAACGGACAGGTGAATAACGACGTCGGCCGGTTGGCGCTGGTGGACTTCCACGAGGCGTGCGGGCGCATCCTTTCGGCGATCAACACGGTGATCGACGGCAAGGAAGAGGCCGCCCGGCTGGCGCTGACCGTACTGCTGGCCCAAGGCCACCTGCTCGTGGAGGACGTGCCCGGCGTCGGCAAAACCATGCTGGCCAAAACGCTCGCGCGCACCATCGACTGCAGCGTGCACCGCATCCAGTTCACGCCCGATCTGCTGCCCTCGGACGTCACCGGCGTCTCCATCTACAACCAGGACAAGCACAGCTTTGAGTTCCGGCCGGGGCCGGTTTTTGCCAACATCGTCATCGGGGACGAGATCAACCGCGCATCGGCCAAGACGCAGTCCGCGCTGCTGGAGTGCATGGAGGAACACCAGGTCACCGTGGACGGGCGCTCCTACCGGTTGGAGCCGCCGTTCATGGTGGTGGCCACCCAGAACCCGATCGAGATGGAAGGCACCTACCCGTTGCCGGAGGCCCAGCGCGATCGCTTCATGGCGCGGATTTCCATGGGCTACCCGGACCCGCGGGCGGAGATGGACATGCTGGAAAACCACCAGTCCACCTCCCCGCTGGCCGACGTCCGCCCGGTGGTAGGCATGGCGGACGTACGCGCCATGGTGGCCACGGTGCAGGACGTCTACGTCTCCCCCGCCGTCAAGGAGTACACCGTAAACATCGGCCGGGCCACCCGCGAGCACCCGTACCTACGGCTCGGCGCCAGCCCCCGCGCACTCCTACAGCTGCTCCGGGCCGCGAAGGCCGCCGCGGCACTGGATGGCCGCGACTTTGTGCTCCCGGATGACATCGCAGCGGTCTCCGAGGCGGTGCTCTCGCACCGGCTGATGCTGGACCGCAAAGCCGTGACCGCCGGCGAGGACGCGCCGGGGATCGTGGCGTCGATCCTGGCCAAGGTCCCGGTCAACGGCGAATCCCGCCGTCCCGCTGTGTAGGTAAAGCGCCATGGACCGGTTCGGCTGGCTACCCACCCGCTATGTGACGATGCGCGGCTGGGGACTGCTCGCCGCCGGCGTCGTCGCCCTGCTGCTGGCCCAGATCTTCGGGCGCCGCGACCTGCTGAGCCTAGCGGTCTTCCTTATTGCCCTCCCCCTGCTCGCCGCGGCGGTAATGGTGGTGCTCAAGCCGCGCTTCGCCGTCGAACGCAAATTCCGGCCAGCCTCCGTGGAAACGGGGCTGATCACGCACGTCCAGCTCTCCGTCCGGCGCACCGGCAGCTTCGGCGGCATCGCGTATATGGAGGAGCAGCTGCCGCACCGGTTCGGCCGCTCCCCCACGTTCCGCTTCCCGGCGCGCTACCCCACGCGGACAGGCGAGAGCATCTACGAATACCGGTTGCGCTCCGGCAAGCGCGGGATGTTCGGGATCGGCCCCGTCACCGCGGACTTCGAGGACCCGTTCGGGCTGGCCCGGCACCGGCACAACCTGGGCGAGGTCTCCGCGCTCATCGTCACGCCGGCCCCGTTAGAACTGCCGCCGACGTCGTTGACGGGTGCCCGCGGCACGGACGGCACGGCCAGCACCCGGCGGCAGGCGAACCCGAGTGACGACGACGTGATGACGCGCGAATACCGGCACGGGGATCCGATGCGGCGGGTGCATTGGGCGGCCACCGCGCGGCAGGGCGAGCTCATGGTCCGGCAGGAGGAATCGGTCACCACCCCGCAGGCCACCATCATTCTTGACCAGCGGGTGCATACATTCGGCAGCGGGCTGCTGCCGTCGCTGTCCGCGGAGCACGACGGCGGAGAGCTGCTGCACAGCTCGCCCGCATTCGAATGGGCAGTCACGGCGGTGGCCTCGGCCGCGCATGACTTCATCCAGCGCAACTACACCGTGCGGTTGCTCGACGTCCATGCCGAACCCGGCCTGCTGCGCTCCCCTTCGGCGTCGTGGCCCGAAGACGAAAGCTTCGTCGGCCCTGCCGGCTACCAGAACCTCGCGGAGGGCCTGGCCGCGCTGGGGCTCGCGGAGGACCCGCACCGCAGGTCGGACCGGCCGCAGCCGGGATCGGAGACGTTCGGGGACCGGCTGATGGACAAGCTCGCCGCGCACAAACTCAAGGGCCCGCTGCTGGCCCTGCTGGGCAATATCTCCGCGGCCGAAGCCCGCCTGCTGGCCCCGGCCGCCGAGTTCGGCTCGCATGCCTTCGCTATCCTGGTCACCGAGCACCCGCACGATTCCTCGCCGGTGCTTGAGGCCCTGCGCAATGGCGGCTGGCGAGCGGTGGCGGTCAATGCCCAGGCTTCGCTGCCGGCGGCGTGGAGCTACTTCGATGCGCAGGCACCGGTCACGGCGTCCACCGCCCGGTCCGGCCCCGCTTCCCGGGGAGGCCGGCGATGACCGCCACCTTGCACCGCGGCCGGGGAGACGGCACCCGCTCCGGGAGGCCGGAATACCTCGCACCGGACAACGGCTCACGACGGCGGCTCCCAACCGGCTCCGGGCCCTGGCTCATGTCCGCCGCAATCGCCGCGGCCGTGGTTCTCACCGCCGCCAACCTGAACGGCGTCATCGAAGGCTGGGCCTGGCTGGGCAATATCTTTTTCACCGTCCTCTGCATCGAAGCCGGCACGGCGCTGGGACGGGTGCTGAACTGGCCGGCGGTCGCAGCCACGCTGTTGGGGCTGGCGGGCCTGATTGGTTCCGTTACGCTGATGTTCTTCGCGTCCACGGGTTTCCTGGGAGTGGTTCCCGGCCCGGGAACCTTCCGGGCCTTGGGCCCGATGGTCGACCAGGCGCAGGAGACCGTCATCTCGCAGGTGGCGCCAGTGCTCGCAACGCCCGGCATCGTCATGGTCGCGTGTGTCGGCGTCGGGCTGGTCGCGCTGCTCGTCGATACCGTGGCGGTCCCGCTGCAGATGCCTGCCACTGCCGGGGGCGGCCTGCTCGCCGTGCTGATGGTGCCGGCAATCATCAAGCCCAACAGCCTCGGAGCGGTGGGCTTCGTGGCCGCAGCCATCGGCTTCCTGCTGATCCTCGGCTGTGCACAATGGCTGGCCGGCGACGACCAGGCTCCCGCGGGCACCGTCCGGGCCGGGCAGTTCACCCGGGCCGCTTCCATTGGCGCCGCGGGCCTGGCCGTGACACTGCTGCTGCCGCTGGCCATTCCGGGCTTCACCAGCGGAGCCTTTCCGCAGGGCTCCCGGTTGAACTGGCTGGGCGCGCCCACCGGGCTCAATCCCATCGTCAGCCTGGGCGACAATCTGCGCCGGCCCGGCGCCTTCGGCCGGATGACCTATGCCACCGATTCCGAGGACCCGCTGTACATCCGGTCCGTGACGCTGGAGAACCTTGCCGGCGCCCGCTGGCGGCCCACCGATTCCGACGGCGTACAGCGCCCGGGGGTCGAACGGATCGGCACGCGGAGCACCCGCGACCTGATGGAGCGCGGCGAGGTGACCACCACCATCATCAGCACGGGCTCCTTCACCAGTCCCTGGCTCCCGGCCCCCTACGCGCCCGCCGAAGTGGACGGGCTGAGCGGCAACTGGACCTGGGATCCGCGCACGCTGGCCATCCGCGGCACCGGCAACACCACCAGCGCGGACCAGGAGTACACCGTTCGCAGCGTCGAACCAGTATTGACCAGGGAAGGCCTGGAGTCAGCCGATTCGATCGACGCCCCGGTGGTGGATAACATTTTCATCGAGCTGCCGGACAGTATGCCGGACATCATCGAGGAAACCACCGCCAGTGTGCTCGACGGCCTGACCGAACCCTATGAGCAGGCCATGGCGATCCAGAGCTACCTGCGCGGTCCTGATTTCGTCTACTCCGAAGACGCCCCGGTGGACGGCGGGTACGACCAGAGCGGCTTCGATGTTGTGGGCGCCTTCCTGGAGGAAAAGTCCGGCTACTGCACGCACTACGCCTCGACCATGGCGATCATGGCACGCACCGCCGGCATCCCCAGCCGAATTGCCGTCGGCTACGCGCCCGGTGATGAGACCGGCGAAGTTGTCGAGATGGACGGCCGGGAGCTGACCGAATACGAGATCGATTCCCGCGACGCCCATGCCTGGCCCGAGCTGTACTTCGAAGACCTTGGCTGGGTGGCGTTCGAGCCGACGCCGGGGCGCGGCGCCGTGCCTGACTATGCGCAGGCGGAAGCGGCGCCCGTTCCGAATCCGGCGGAGCAAGAAAACCTCAATCCGCGTGCCGGGCCCACCTTGCCGCTGCCCTCGGCAGGCGCCGAACCGGAAGCCGGAACCGGCACCGAGGTGGAAAGCCTGGCGCCGCGGCTGTGGAGTGCAGCCGGCGCGGCCGCACTGCTGCTGGCCCTCTTGTCCCCGATGCTGCTGCGCACCTCGCGCACGCGGAAACGCCGCAACCAGCTGCTGGCACCGGCCGTGCCGGAGCGCCAGTCGGCCCTGCTCGCCTGGGAGGAAACCCTCGACGTCGCCGCGGACTATGGAGCCCCGTCAGCGCCGGAGGAATCCGCCCGGGCCTTCAACCAGCGGCTGGCTGTCAGCGGCACCCTCGACGGCGAACCTGCGGCAGCGCTGGAACGGCTGCGCACCGGGTACGAACACGCGGCCTACGCCAATCCGCAAACTCCTGCCCGGCCGCCGGTGAACAGCCGCCGCTGGGAGGACGTAACGGCCGTGTCAGAGCAGCTCAAGGCCAGAAGCTCGTGGCAGCAACGCCTGCTGGGGCGGTTCCTGCCGCAGTCGCTCTTCCGCCGCCGGTGACATGCCCCCGTCGTCGTTGGTATTGACGGTACGGGCAGTTAAAGCGCAGCGGGGCGGCAGGCCAACCGGCCTGCCGCCCCGCTCTAGAGCAGGTTAGAGCTGGTCCGCGTACGGATCGGCGATGCCGACGTACTGGGTGTAGAGGTATTCCTCGATGCCCTCGGAGCCGCCTTCGCGGCCGAGGCCGGACTGCTTAACGCCACCGAAAGGAGCGGCGGCATTGGAGATGACGCCGGCGTTGAGTCCGAGCATGCCGGTCTCCATCTTTTCGCTCACGCGCAGGCCGCGGTTGAGGTCCTTGGTGTAGACGTAGGCAACCAGGCCGTACTCGCTGCCGTTGGCCAGGGCCACGGCTTCGTCCTCATCGCGGAACGTGACGATGGGAGCCACCGGGCCGAAGATTTCCTCGGCGAGGATGCGCGACTTCGGCGACACGTTGGTGAGGACGGTCGGCTGGTAGAAGTAGCCGGGGCCGTCCACCGGAGCGCCGCCGGTCACGGCAGTCGCACCGTTGGCAATCGCGTCCGTCACAAGCTCGTGCACGCCGTCGCGGGCCTTGCCGTCGATCAGCGGACCGACCTTGGAGTGCTCCTCGGTGCCGCGGGCCGGGGTTAGCTCGGCGATGCGGGCGGCGAACTTCTCGGAGAAAGCCTCGGAGATGGTGTCCTGCACGATGAAGCGGTTGGCTGCGGTGCAGGCCTCGCCCATGTTGCGCATCTTGGCGGCGAGCGCGCCTTCGACGGCTTTGTCCAGATCGGCGTCATCGAAGACCACGAACGGGGCGTTGCCGCCGAGCTCCATGGAGGTGCGCAGGACCTTGTCGGCGGAGTCGCGGATCAGGGCCTGGCCCACCGGGGTGGAGCCGGTGAACGAGAGCTTGCGCAGGCGGTCATCCTTGATCAGCGGACCGGTGACCTTGCCGGCGGTGGAGGTCTGGATGACGTTCAGCACGCCGGCAGGCACGCCGGCCTCGATCATGACCTGGGCGAAGAGCAGGCTGGTCAGCGGGGTCAGGGTGGCCGGCTTAAGGATGGCCGTGCAACCGGCGGCGATCGCGGGTGCGATCTTGCGGGTTGCCATGGCCAGCGGGAAGTTCCACGGGGTGATCAGCAGGCAGGGGCCCACCGGCTTCTTCTGCACCAGCAGGCGGTTCTTGCCGTCCGGGGCGGTGGCGTAGCGGCCGTTGACGCGCACGGCCTCTTCGGAGAACCAGCGCAGGAACTCGGCGCCGTAGGTAACCTCGCCGCGGGCTTCAGCCAGGGGCTTGCCCATTTCCATGGTCATCAGGAGGGCGAAGTCTTCGGTGCGCTCGGTGACAAGCTCGAAGGCGCGGCGCAGGATCTCGCCACGCTCGCGGGGGGAGGTCTTGGCCCAGTCGGCCTGTGCTGCTGCGGCGGCATCCAGTGCGGCGGCGCCGTCTTCGGGCTGGGCGTTGGCGATGGTGAGCAGGACCTTGCCCGTGGCGGGATCCTCAACGTCGAGCGTCTGGCCGCCGGCGGCGTCGCGCCACTCGCCATTGATCAACAGACCTGTGGGAACCTTGGCGAGCAGTTCTGCCTCGCGGGTTGCGGTTTCACCCATAGCGGTGCCTCCAATTTTTCAGCATTGAATCGACGGGCGAGCTGCCCAACTGTTTTTACGGTAGGTGTTGGCGCTCACGGCTGTAAATGCAGGACTGCACTAGGTCACTTTATTACGTCTGTGCAGGTGTACAAGGGTGATTAGTTCGATAGCTCCGGCAGGGCCTGGTCAGGAACGCGCAGCCAGGACCGCCGAGTAGAGCTCGCGCTTGCTGATCCGCGCGTCCGCTGCGACCGCCGCGACGGCGTCCTTCAGGCGCGAGCCCTGGCTGATCAGCTCATTCACTGCTGCAACATGGCCTTCCGCCTGCTCGGGCTCTGCGTCCGGAGCTCCGGCGACAACGACGGCGATTTCACCGCGCACCTCGGAGGACTCCGCCCACTCCAGCAGCTCGCGCACCGGGCCTCGGAGCACTTCCTCGTGCAGCTTGGTCAGTTCGCGGCAGACTGCCACACGCCGGTCCGGCCCGAACGAGGTGTCCAGCGCCCGCAGCATTGGCTCAAGGCGGTGCGGCGCTTCGAAGAACACCATGGTCCGCTTTTCGTCCGCCAGGTCAGAGAGTCTGGCGCTGCGCTCCCCTGCCTTGCGCGGCAGGAAGCCTTCGAATGTGAAGCGGTCCGTCGGCAGGCCCGACAGGGCAAGCGCCGTCAGTACTGCGGACGGCCCCGGGATGGCAGTGACCACCACACCGTCCTCTACGGCGGCTTCGACCAGGCGGAAGCCCGGGTCCGACACCGCCGGCATGCCGGCATCGGTCACCATGATCAGCGTTTTGCCCCCGCGGATTAGCTCCAGCAGCTCGGCGGTCCGGGTGGCTTCGTTGTGCTCGTGGTAGCTGATGATTTTCCCGGCGGCGGTGATGCCCAGGGCGTGCAGGAGTTTGTGGAGCCGGCGGGTATCTTCCGCGGCCACGATGTCGGCGGTCTGCAGCAGCTCGACCAGGCGAGTCGAGGCATCCCCGATGTTGCCGATGGGCGTGCCCGCCAGCACAATTTGTCCGCGGCCCGCGCTGTCCGGCTTTTCCTGCTCATTCACGCTACAACCCTACCGCCCCGCCAGCAAAGAGACGGAACCTTCACATGTGCACAATGGCGACGTTTCACAGCCCGGTAGATAAGGTCAGTATGTGGCTTCATTGAACAGTCAGCCCTGCCCACAGCGCCCACAAGGTCGCACCACACTGACCCGCACCCCGCAAGTTACCAGCAGGTAACATGTTCGCCGTGACGCAGACCACCAGCCAGCCGCTGCAGGTGCCGGACCGCCCGGCGCACTGGCTTCAGGCGCCGGCGTATGCCTTCAAAGAAAAAGTGCTGAAGCGGCGTCTGCTGGGCGCGCCCGCAGTCTTCGGGATCTGGGGCTGGCTGGTCCCCGTGCTGGCCGCGGCGATCGGCGGAATCCTGCGGTTCTACCGCTTGGGCGAACCCGGCTCGCTGGTTTTCGACGAGACCTACTACGTCAAAGACGCCTACTCCTACCTGCAATCCGGCTACGAGCGGGAGTGGCCGGAAGACGCCAACGATTCATTCAACGCGGGCAACCCGGACATCCTGCTGGACTCCCCCGAGTATGTGGTTCACCCGCCGGTCGGCAAGTGGATGATCGCGTTCGGTATGTGGCTGTTCGGCTCGGACAACGGCTTCGGCTGGCGGTTCGGCGCGGCGCTGGCCGGCACGCTGTCCATCCTGATGATCGCGCTGATCGCCCAGAAACTGTTCAAGTCCCCCGTCCTGGGCGGCATCGCCGGCCTGCTGACCGCCGTCGACGGCCACCATCTGGTCCATTCACGCACCTCGCTGCTGGATATCTTCCTCACCTTCTGGGTGGTCGCGGCGTTCGGCGCGCTGCTGCTGGACCGCGACTACGGACGACGGCGGCTGGCCGGCAAAGTGGCGGCCCTCGCCGGGCCGTCCGGCGTACCTAATAAACTGCAACTGCTCTACGGCCCGTTCGTGCTGTGGCGGCCGTGGCGGCTGGTGGCCGCGGTCTGCATGGGTCTCGCCGTAGGAACGAAGTGGTCAGCACTGTCCTTCGTCGCGGTGTTCTGCGTGATGGCCGTGCTGTGGGATGTCAATGCACGCCGCGTTGCCGGAATCCGCGGTTGGCTCTCCGGCGGGGTCTTCCGCGACGGCGTCCCCGCGTTCTTCACCATGATGCCGCTGGCGGCCGCAACCTATCTGGCCACCTGGACGGGCTGGTTCCTGTCCGAAGACGCCTACCACCGGCAATGGGCCCGCGACAATGCCGGCGGCATCTGGGGCTGGGTGCCGGATCCGCTGCGCTCCCTTGCCGAGTACCACCGCAGCGCCTACACCTTCCACAACGGGCTGGATTCCGAGCACCCGTACCAGTCCAATGCATGGACCTGGCTTTTCATGGGCCGGCCCACCTCTTTCTACTACCACTCGGATGAAAACGGTGTGAACGGATGCGCCGTCGACACCTGTTCCACTGCCGTGACCGTGGTGGGCAACCCGCTCATCTGGTGGGCTGCGGCGCTGGCGCTGGTCGCCGTCGCCTTCGCCTGGCTAGGCCGCCGTGACTGGCGCGCCGGCGCGATCCTGGCAGGCCTGGCCGCAGGCTATCTCCCGTGGTTCCTGTTCCCGGACCGCACCACGTTCTTCTTCTACGCCATCTCCTTCCAGCCGTTCCTGGTCCTGGCCCTGACCTATGTGCTCGGCCTCTTCCTCGGCAGACGGACCGATCCGGTCTGGCGGCGCCGCCAGGGGCTGGTTGTCGTCGGCGGATTCATCATTGCCGTGCTGCTGGTCTCGGCGTATTTCATGCCGGTCTGGACGGCTGAGCAGATCCCCTACGATCAGTGGCGGTGGCGGATGTGGATGCCCAGCTGGGTATGAGCAGACGGGCCGGACCACAGGGAACCCGGGCAACAAAAAACTCGAGCAACACCAACGAGGAAAGCGAGAACGCGGTGCGCGAAGCGTCAACCGAACTGCTGGAGCGCATGCCGGACGGCTCCAACATCACGGACATTCTCATGGCGCGGCACAAGCGCAATCCGCAGCATGCCCTGTATGCCGTGAAGCGGGCCGGCGTGTGGACGGATGTGTCCGCCGCCGAACTCCTCGGCCAGGTTTCCTCGTTGGCCAAGGGGTTGATCAACGCGGGCATTCGGCCCGGGGACAAGATCGCGGTGATGTCCAAAAACCGTTTCGAATGGACCGTGGTGGACCTCGCGGGCTGGTTTGCCGGCGCCGTCGTGGTCCCCATTTACGAGACGTCCTCGGCGCACCAGGTGCAGTGGATCCTCTCCGATTCCGGCGCCAAGCTCGTCTTTGTGGAGGACGAGTCCAAGGCCGCCGTGGTCGGTACGGCCATGCAGGAGCTGCCCGCCCCGCTGCCGGTCTGGACCATGGCCGGAGCCAGCCCGGGCCTGGCCGAACTGCGGGCGCAGGGCGCAGCCGTATCGGATGAGGAACTGGAGCAGGCCCGCACCTCGCGCACCCTGGAGGATGCGGCGTCGTTGGTTTACACCTCCGGCACCACGGGACGCCCGCGCGGCTGCATCATCACCCACGGCAACTTCGCCGAGCTCGCCCTGAACACCACCGAGTTTCTGCCCGCCATCCTCAAGGAGCCGGGCGCCAAGTCGCTGATGTTCCTGCCGCTGGCCCACGTCCTCGCCCGCGCCGTCCAGGTCATCTGCCTCGCCGCCGGCGTGAAAATGGGCCACACGGCCAGCATGGCCGACCTGATCGATGACCTCCGCACGTACAACCCCACCTTTTTGCTGGTGGTGCCGCGCGTGTTCGAGAAGGTCTACGCATCCGCCAAGCAAAAGGCGCACGACGACGGCAAGGGCCGGATTTTCGACGCGGCCGCCGACACCGCCGTCGCCTATTCGCGGGCGGCCGACGCGCGGGACTGCGGCATCGGCTCCGGCCCGGGCACGGTCCTGAAGCTCAAGCACGCCGTCTTCGACAAGCTGGTCTACGCCAAGCTGCGCGCGGTCTTCGGCGGCCGGGTCGGCTTCACGGTCTCCGGCGCGAGCGCCCTGAATCCGCAGCTGGCGCACTTTTTCACCGGCATCGGCATTCCCGTGCTCGAGGGCTATGGGCTGACTGAATCCACCGCGCCCGCCGCCGTGAACCTGCCGGGCCGCAACCGGATCGGCACCGTCGGCCTGCCGCTGCCGGGCACCACCATCCGCATCGCGGACGACGGCGAGGTCCTGATCAAGGGCATCGGCATCACCCCGGGCTACCACAACAACGAGGTCGCCAACCGGGCGAACTTCACGGACGGCTTCTTCCGGACCGGCGATCTGGGCACGATTGACGACGACGGCTTCCTCACCATTTCGGGGCGGAAGAAGGACCTGCTGGTTACGGCCGGCGGCAAGAACGTGGCCCCGGGTCCCCTGGAGGATGCCCTGCGCGAGCACCAGTTGGTGTCGCAGGCCGTGGTGGTCGGCGAAGGGAAACCCTTTGTGGCAGCGCTGCTGTGCCTTGATCCGGAGGGTCTGGCTGCCTGGTGCAAGTCCCGCTCACGCGCTGGCCTCAGCGTTGCCCAGGCCGGTGCGGACCCGGAGATACTGGCGGAACTGCAGGGAGCGGTGGACTATGCCAACAACCTGGTCTCCCGCGCCGAGCAGATCCGGAAGTTCACTGTGCTCCAGCAGGAACTGACCGAGGCCTCCGGACACATGACCCCGTCGCTGAAGCTCAAGCGGACCCAGGTCATCGAGGACTTCACCGAAGAGATCGAGCGTCTCTACAGCTGATCTGACGGCTGATCTGGCGCCCCGCGTGTGGGGCGCCAGATATTTAGAAGTCCTCGCGCAGGTCCTGCAGGTAGCGGGCGCGCGCGGCTGCGAGCTTCTCGGAGCTGCGTTCCCGCCTGGACTTGGTCGGCCAGGTGAAGGCCAGCACCAGCGAGGACACCATCAGCACCAGCACCGCGATCACGATGCCCGCATCCATCCAGAACTGGGCGGGGAACAGCCGGATCAGCGTGTCGTCCACAAAGAACGTCCAGGTACCGTCCGCGAAGAAGACCCCGTGGAACGCGGTGAAGAACCCCTGCCAGTTCAACGCGCCCAGCACGCCGAGCACGATAATCAGGATCAGGGTAGCGGCGGAGCCGGCGAACAGGCCGCGCCGGATGCCGCCGGGATACTTGCGCGCCAGGTAAATCACCGCGAGCACGCTCAGGACCAGCATGGCCGCTCCCGCAATCCACGCGCCCATGATCACGGTCTTCACGTCCGCCATGTGCCCGACCTCGCTGTCGAGGAACAACTGTTCCCCGTCCGGCCCCACGAGCCCGCCGAGGTAGCGCGGCCCGGCCCAGTTCAGCAGGTAATCCACCGCGTACGAGCCGTAGGTCATCCGGTCCTCGGTGCTGAACCCGAAACTGTCCGCCGGGAACCCCGGCCGGTTGTACTCGATCCACAGAAACAGCGGCGTGCACACCGCACGGATTGCCCCGATGATCAGCAGGAACGGGAATAAGACGGCGAGCATCACCTGCAGGATCCGGCCCGCCGGAGGCTTCGCGTTGACGGCTTCCTCGCGCTCGGCCGCCCGGCGCTCCACGTCTGAAAGCACCGGCCGGTTCGGTTTCGAGGCGGCCTGCTTCCCGGCGGCATGCTTCGCGCCGGGCCCGTTGCCAGCTCCCTTGGCAGCTCCGCCTTCGGCCCCGCCCACAACCGCGGACGACGCCGCTGCTGCCGCCACCGAGGTTGCGCCGCCACCTTTATCTCCGGGACGGGTGCGGGTCTTCTCCGCCCGCACTGTCTCGGCTGGGCTCGACTGCCATTCCGACGCCCGATCCGCCCGGGGGTTCGCAGGGTTCTGCTCCGGGGTCGGTTCGGGGGCCGGCTCCGGGTTCGGTCCGGGGGCCGGCTCTGTTGAAGACTGCATGTCTTCCTGCTGTTCGTCCTGGGAGGCCGGCGGAACAGCGGAGTCGGGCGGGACCGCGGCGGTAGCTGTGCTTGGCGAAGCCTTGCTATCAGCAGGTGTCGCAACCGTCGGGGCCACCTTCGTCGAGGGAGCAGCTTCATCCGCAGACACCGGGCCCGCCGAGGGAGCCGCGCCGTCAGTGGATTTTCGCTCTGCCTGGGCAGCCGCGCCGATAACCTGAGCGGCCCGCGGCTCCGGCTCCTTCCCATTCTTTGACTCTGCGATACGGGTTGAGCCTGTCCGCGGCTTGGCTGGCGCCGGTCGATCTGACCGGGGCTGTTCTGCTCCGGAGTGCTCTGTCGCTATCCGATCTGCTCCCGGCTGGCCCGGCTTCGGGGAAGCGTCGACCTGCGCCGAGTCAGTCGGCTTCGGCGCGGGGCTCCCCCAGCCGGGGACGGCGTCCGGTTTGAAGCGCGAGGCGGCTGGAACACCGCCGTCGTTATTCGCTGAGGAGGCACCGCCGTCGTTATTCTTTGCCGTGCCGCGGGATTCCTTGTTGAAGGCGCTCAGATCGGGCAAGCGGCTGGCCTTGCGCATCGGCAGCCGGTTGGACTCGTCAAGGAACCGGCCGCTGGCCGGGACCGGAGGCGCGGGCACCTCGACGGGGTCGCTGTCGGTATCCGGCGTACGATCCGTACGGGGGTTCTCAAAGTTGCCGGAGATCCGGTCCTCGCCTGCCACGTTCTCCCTCTTTCCTCGCGCTGGGCACGTCTGTTAAAGACAGTACCGCCGGTAGGGTTCCGGCTGCGGATGCCACCCCGACGGCACCTGATGAGTCGCCGGGTTACCGGCGGCTCCGGCGGAAGTCGTCGCTGGCGGCCGGACCCAGTTCAGGGAGCGGCTCAGCTGGTCCGGGCAACCTCGCCGGCATCGAAGCGGCCCAGATCGCCGCGTTCCCCGGCGTTGTAGGCGCGGCGGCCGAGCACCAGGGTGTAGGTCCAGTACGCGGCGAGCACCAGCGCGCCGATGCCGATGCGGGCCCAGTGCGGCAGGTCGCTCGGCGTCACGAAGCCCTCCACGAGGCCGGAGATGAACAGGACCAGCACCAGCCCCAGGGCCACGGTGATCAGCGAACGGCCTTCTTGCGCGAGCGACGCGGCGCGGGTCATCCGCCCGGGCGAGATCCAGGACCAGAAGATCCGCAGGCCAGCGGCGCCGGCAATGAAAATGGCGGTCATCTCCATCAGGCCGTGCGGCAGGATGTAGAGGAAAAAGGTGTCCAACTGGTCGTAGGCGGCCATCATTCCGCCGGCCATGCCCACGCCCTGGGCGTTCATGTAGAGCACGTACGGGACCCAGAGACCGGTCACGCCGAAGGCAACGCACTGGGCGGCGATCCACGCGTTGTTGGTCCAGACCATGCCGGCGAAGGAGGCGTTGGGGTTTTCCTTGTAGTAGTTGACGAAGTCCTCTTCGACGTACTGGCGCAGCTCTTCATCGGAACCGATGGCCTTGATGACCTCGGGGTTGCCGGTAACCCAGGCGCCGAAGAGCCAGGACACCAGGATAAAAACGACGCCGATGACGACCGTCAGCCAGCGGATCCTGTAGAACGCCGCGGGCAGCGAGAGCACAAAGAATCCTGCAACATCCTCGGCGAAGTTGGAACGCGCGCCGGTAAATTTGGTGCGCGCGCGGGACAGCCGCGTGGAGAGCGCGCCGGAGATCTGGCTTTCGGGCGCGATCGAGCGGATCATCGACAGGTGCGTGGAGGTGCGCTGGTACAGCACAAGCAGCTCGTCGGCTTCCTCGCCGGTCAGGCGGCGCTTGGCGCTGAGCTCGTCCAGGCGTTTCCAGTCATGCTGGTGCACCGCGGTGAAGGCATCGATATCCACGCCTCCAGCCTATCGGTCTACGGCCGCGCGAGAGCTGGGTTTGGCCGCCGGGCGCTCGGTTGGCTGACCGCGTGCTCGGTAGAGTGGTGGCATGAGCAACATCGTCACGGGCGAGGCCGTCGTCCTGGAACTGCGTCCGGCGTCGTTCGGGGTGCGCGCGCTGAGCTCGATGATCGATTGCATCATCAACTTCCTGCTGCTGATCCTCACCACCGCGTTCCTGGCGGAAACCGTGCAGATCGGCTTCGACCCTGCGGCGGCGCAGGCCCTGGTGCTGACCATGGTGGTGTTTTTCCTCGTGATCGTGCCCGTGACCTTTGAGACGCTCACCCGCGGCAAGTCGATCGGCCGGCTGATCATGGGACTGCGGATAGTGCGCGACGATGGCGGCTCCATCCGCTTCCGGCATGCCTTGATCCGTGGGCTGGTGGGCGTGTTCGAGCTGTACCTGCTGCTCGGTTCCGTGGCGTTCGTCGTCGCACTCTTCAATGACCGGTCCAAGCGGCTGGGCGATCTGCTCGCCGGGACCTACAGCATGCGCGAACGCGTGGGAGTCATCCCGCAGGAACTTCCGCACATTCCGCCCCAGCTGGTGCCGTGGGTGAAGCTGACCGACATGGGGCGGCTGCCGGAGCCGCTGGCCCGCCGGATCTCCCAGTTCATCGTCCAGTCGCCCAAGATGATTCCGGCCTCGCGGGAACGGCTGGCGATCGATCTGGCGAACGAGACCTCGGGCTTTGTTTCTCCCCCGCCGCCAGCCGGGACCGCGCCGGAAATGTTCCTGATCGCGGTCATGGCCGAACGCCGGGAACGCGACTTCGTCCGGCTCAGCCGCCAGTACGAACGGTCCCAGGCCCAAAGCCGGCGGCTGCACTCGCTCCCGTTCCAGGACTGAGCGGTTTCGGTTCCGGACCAACGGCTTGGAACCGAAACCGCAATCAGGTCAGGCCTTGGCGATGGCTTCCTTGAGGGCGCCCAGCAGCAGCGCCACGGAGGCCGGGTTGGCGTTGGGACCCATGAGCCCGATGCGCCAGACGGTAGACGTGAACTCGCCGGCCCCCGCACCGATCTCGACGTTGAAATTCTCCAGCAGGTAGCCACGGACCGCCGCGGCGTCGACCCCCTCGGGAACCTTCACCGTGGTCAGTTGCGGCAGCCGGTGACCCTCGGCCGCGAACAGCTCCAGGCCCATCTCCTGCAGCCCGTCCTGCAAAGCCTTGCCGGCCGAGCGGTGGCGTTCGGTCACCGCGTCGAGCCCCTCCGCCAGGATGCGGTTGATGCCCGCTTCGAGGCTGGCAACCATGCCCACCGGAGCGGTGTGGTGGTAGGCGCGCTGTCCGCCGGGTGCACCATTGGCATAGCCGCCGAGCAGCCCCAGATCCAGGTACCAGGACTGCGGCTTGGGCACACGGCGTTCGAAGGCGCGGTCCGAGATGGTGAACGGTGCGAGTCCCGGAGCCACGCCGAGGCACTTCTGCGTGCCGGCATAACCGACGTCGATGCCCCAATCGTCCGCGCGGAGGGGCATGCCGCCGATGGATGTCACGGCATCGGTAATCAGCAGGGCGTCACCCTTGATGGCGCCGAGCGCAGCGATATCGCTCAGGACGCCGGTGCTCGTCTCTGCGTGGACGGCACCGATCACCGTGGGGTTCGGATACGCAGCGGCAACCCGCTCGGCGTCCACCGGCGTGCCCCATTCGTGGTCTACGCGCACAACCTCGGCGCCTGCGCGCGAGGCGACCTCGCACATCCGCTCGCCGAAGAGGCCGTTCACCGCGATGACGGCGACGTCGCCCGACTGCACGGTATTGACGAAAGCGGCTTCCATGCCGGCCGAGCCGGTGGCGCTCAGCGGCAGGGTCCGGGCGTTCCGGGTTCCCCAGAGCACCCGCAGCCCCTCGTTGGTCCGGTCCATCCGTGCGATGAATTCCGGGTCCAGGTGCCCGATCAGCGGCAGGCCCAGCGCCGCGGTCGCCTCCGGGTAGGGGTTGCATGGCCCCGGCCCAAACAGATGACGGGTGGGAATGATCCGATCCGGACTCATGGTCATGACGTCTGCATCCTAACGTTGTGAGCGGTTCTCGGTGCAGCCTGGCTGCACGCCTCACTTCATCATGCCAGCCGGTCCGGCTTTCGCCCGCCACGGGGAACGGGCGGCACGGCGCAGCGCTGCGAGCGGTGATTTCGGTGGTTCGGTCCTTCGGGAGTCCGTTCGCGCCCACGTTTAGGCACTTTTTCTCCGCTTTAGCATTCAAGCAATGCTCTGACCTGCGGCGATGCCGGCGGCCCGTTTAGTACCTGGGCTCGAAGGGGCTAGGGCAACTTCACATGGGATCGGGCGGCTACAGAAACGTCGCACCGCCGTCAGCAGCAGCAGGGCCCACGAAAAACCGCGGGCCGGGCACCCGAAGGTGACCGGCCCGCCGTCGTTCGCTGGAGAGCGGTGGTGCGTTGGGACTTAGTAGCGGTAGTGCTCCGGCTTGTATGGCCCCGCCACGTCCACGTCCAGGTACTCCGCCTGCTCCTTGTTCAGTTCCGTCAACTCCACGCCAAGGGCGCCCAGGTGCAGGCGGGCAACCTTCTCGTCCAGGATCTTCGGCAGCACGTAGACCTGCTTGGCGTATTCCGGTTCGCCGGTGGTCGAGTCCGCGGCAGGCTTGCCGGCCTTGGTGAACAGCTCGATCTGCGCGATGGTCTGGTTGGCGAAGGAGTTGCTCATGACGAAGGACGGGTGGCCGGTGGCGTTGCCCAGGTTCAGCAGGCGGCCCTCGGAGAGCACGATGATGGAGCGCCCCTCCTTGCCTGCGGCGGGGTCAGCGTCGAAGACCCACTCGTGGACCTGCGGCTTGATCTCGACCTTCTGCACGCCGTCGATCTTCTCGAGCCCGGCCATGTCGATCTCATTGTCGAAGTGACCGATGTTGCCGACGATGGCCTTGTTCTTCATCTTGAGCATGTCGGAGGCCATGATGACGTCCTTGTTGCCGGTGGTGGTGATGAAGATGTCGCCCTGGTCCACCACCTTCTCCAGCGTGGTGACCTGGTAGCCGTCCATCGCGGCCTGCAGCGCGCAGATCGGGTCGATCTCGGTGACGATCACGCGCGAGCCCTGGCCGCGCAGCGCCTCCGCGGCACCCTTGCCCACATCGCCGTAACCGCAGACGACGGCGACCTTGCCGCCCATGAGGACGTCGGTGGCGCGGTTGATGCCGTCCGGCAGGGAGTGGCGGATGCCGTACTTGTTGTCGAACTTGGACTTGGTGACCGAGTCGTTGACGTTGATGGCCGGGAAGAGCAGCTTGCCCTGTTCGGCCAGCTGGTACAGGCGGTGAACGCCGGTGGTGGTTTCCTCGGTCACGCCCAGGATGCCGCCGGCAATGCGGGTCCACCGCTGCGAGTCCTCGGCCAGCGACTTGCGCAGCACGTCGAGGATGATCGTGTACTCGTGGGCATCATCGGCGGTGGCGTCCGGAACGGCGCCGGCGGCCTCGAACTCGACGCCCTTGTGCAGCAGGAGGGTGGCGTCGCCGCCGTCGTCGAGAATCATGTTGGGGCCGAGCTCGGGGTTCTCGGCAGCGCCGGGCCAGTTGAGGATCTGCGTGGCGGTCCACCAGTATTCTTCGAGCGTCTCGCCCTTCCAGGCGAACACGGGCACACCCTGCGGATCTTCAACAGTTCCCTTGCCGACGACGATGGCGGCCGCGGCCTCGTCCTGCGTGGAGAAGATGTTGCACGAGGCCCAGCGGACCTCTGCGCCGAGCGCGGTCAGCGTCTCGATCAGCACGGCGGTCTGCACGGTCATGTGCAGGGACCCGGCGATGCGGGCGCCCTTGAGCGGCTGGCTGGCGCCGAACTCCTCGCGCAGGGCCATCAGGCCCGGCATCTCGTGCTCGGCGAGGCGGATCTGGTGGCGGCCGGCCTCGGCCAGGGAAAGGTCCTTGACCTTGTAATCGAATGACATGTGTTCTCCTGGGCGTTGGTTAGGCGTCGGTTGCCGGGGTATTCGGGGAATTGTCGGTGGCGGGCTGCTCTTTGGCGGGCTGGGCGCCGGCCTGGCCGGCTTCCTGCAGCGCCGGCGGAAGCAGGACGGGGATGCCCTCGTCGATGCGGTAGCGCAGCTGCCGGCCGCTGGCGTCCTTCGCGCTGGAAACCAGTTCCTCGCCTTCCTGGACCAGCGACGAGCCGGTCACCGGACAGCGCAGGACGGCAAGCAATTCAGGGGAAAGATGGGCCATGGTGATAGTTCCTTTGATCCTGTGATCCTGGCGTCAGGACATACCGGCACGCAGACGGCCCGGGCTGGCCGGCGGCGCGGATTTCTTCACTTCAGGTTATCGCCCTACTGCTGTCCGCGCAGAATGCGCAGGTGACCGCGGCGGGCTCCGCCGGGCTCGGCCGGCGGCTCGATCGGTTCGCGCAGGCCGCGCTGGGCCGGAGCTTCGTCCGGACCGGCGGGCACGGTTCCTGCCTCGCGGACCGCCTTGGCCAGGGCCATCAGGTCATCGGTGTTCGGGACCGGAGGCTGCTCGGGCAGGGCCAGCCGCATGACTTCCCAGCCGCGCGGTACGGTCAGCCGCTCCGCGTGCTCGGCGCACAGGTCGTAGCAGTGCGGTTCGGCATAGGTGGCCAGCGGCCCGAGGACAGCCGTGGAATCGGCATACACGTACGTCAAAGTAGCGATGGCCGACCGTTGACAGGCCGAGCGTGAACATTGGCGTATGGATCCCACGACTATGCATCCTACCCGCCTCAGGCCTGAAGAACGTGCAACGGCACGCTTCGCCGTGCTTTTGGCGGCGCACAGGATTAGAGTCAATATATGAAAAACGGACCATCGCTCGACGTCAGGCTGAGTGGTGCAGCGCAGTCCGGCGGCAAATCAAAGCCGTTCGAACAACGACGGCGGAACCGCCACGGGCGCGGACTGCGCGGTGAGCTTCTGCCCGCCCACCTGCCGGGCAACCACACCCGGGAAGAGCGCTTTGAAGGCTGGGTCTCGGACTCCGCGGAACGGCTTCATTATTTGTGGGGGGACCCCATCGAAGCCACCCAATTCGTGGTCGCCGAAATCCCGCCGAACCTGGAGGAACTGGTTGCTGCAGGCGGCCCCGCGCCCCTTGGCAGCTTCACTCCTGCGGCTCCGGGACGGCCCGCCGTCGTTACTGTCTTCCGGCGTCCGGTGGAACGGGAGGCGGACAGCAGGGAGGAGCTGCCGGAACTGGTTCACGATGTCGTGGTGGAACAAGCCGCCGAGCTGCTCGGCATGGCGCCCGAGGCCGTTGACCCCAGCTACGGCCGCACCCGCTCCTGACCTGGTCGGCCCAACTGCCTCAGCAGGCCAGCCGGCTCAGTAGCCCAGGAAGACCGGCACGCTCTGCCGGCCCTGCGTTCCCGGCGGAACAGGCAGCACCGAGACGTTCGGCGAGCTGCCGTTGAAGACCACCAGCGAGCCGTAGACCGGGTCCCCGGTGGCGCCGATCAGGAGGGCCGCCGGATCCGCACCGTTAGCCTTCGGATCCAGCGAGACGGTGCTTCCGCCCGGCACATCGACCACCCGTTCGGTGCCGAGCCGGCCGTTCGCGCTGATCGGCGTCAGGCTGACCTTTGCGTTGCCTTCCGGGGCGATGAAGGAGAACCGGGAGCTGACGCCGCCGGGCACGAGGGCCAGGTGTTCGCTGCCCAACCGGTCGGTGGACGGAGCCCAGCCGAAATCGACGGGGTCGCCCTCGCCCGTGCCCCGGCTCGCTCGTGCCGAAGCCACCACGGAGACGTCCGAGGTCACTTCCACCGAGTACGTTCCCTGCGGAAGCGAGTCGAGCGGGATAGCCGACACCGTTCCCGCCGCCGCGTTGAACACTCCCCCGCCGGGAAGGGCCACCTGGCCCTTCGGACCGAAAACCCGTACTTGAACCGTGGCGTCACTGGCGCCCGGAACCACAACGTTCAGCGCAGGCGAGGCATTCTCGTACCCGGCCTGCCCGCGGATCTGCTGCGCAGTTTTTTCGTCCTGCACGGCAATCCCGGTGAGCACCTGGCTCAGGCCCGCTCCGGCCGACGGCTGCAGCAGTTCCACGCCGCCAGGGGTCAGTTCGCGCAGGATGCTCTGCTGGATGGTCCCGACAATCGGACCGCCGGAGGAACTGACATGCACGGCCAGCGATTCCTGGTTGGCGGCCAGGCCCGCCAGCACAATGGACTTCGATTCGCCCGGGGCGATGAGCAGCCCCCGGCTGCCGGCGGCCTGGATCGGCCCTTCGGCGCCGACTAGTTTAAGGTCCACCGTGGACGCGGTTTCGGTGGCGTTGTAAAGGTTCAGCACGGCGCTGCTGCCCACCGTGGTGGAGGCGCCGAGCAGCCAGAAATCGTTCGATGGCGTCATGCAGTTGGCCGCGGCCAAACCGCGCAGGTCACCGTCTTCGGCGGTGTAGGTCATGGTCGCCCCCGCCTGCGGGTGCTGCTGCCCCATCGGCTCCACCGTCAGTACGGTAGCCGCAGAAATGTCCTGGCTCGGCACCACTTCGGCCAGGACCTTGGTCTCCCCCGCTTCGCTTCGGCCGGTGCTGCCGGCCTCACCGGTGAACTCCGCGATTTCGCGCAGCGGAGAGTCGGAGCCGAGTTCATACAGTGCGCTGCCCGGCACCGTTCCACCCAAATCACTAAGTACGACGGCGCGTGCCCGGGTTTCCGCCGTCGTGGAGAGAGGGCTGAACTCGGGATCCACCTCTTCGGCCGAGCTGTCCAAGAGTTTCAGCGGCTCGGGGCAGACGCCGGTGTACTCGCCCGCCGGAACGGCAGCCGAAACCGGCGGCAGTTCGGCGGCAGCCCGCGGCGGCTGCATGACGCTGCCGGCTACGACGCCACCGGTGCCGAGAACGAGGATGCCTAGCCCGGCGGCAAGGCCAACCAGGCGGCCGTTCTTCTTCCCGACTGCAGGATTGTCTTCCCGGCTGTCCGGGCGCGGCGTTGCATCCGCCGTCGTACCGGCAGCGGGAGCCGCAGCCTTCTTGGTTGCCGGGGACGAATTTGCAGCCGATGACTTTGCTGCCGCGGCTGCTTCAGCCTTGGCGGCCCTCGCCGCGCGGGGCCCCTTGCGGGTCCCGCGTTTGGCCTTGCCGGGCACAGCGTCCTGCGGATCCGCAGGGGCGGAGTGCTCGTCGGGCTGGTTGTCAGGCGTGTCTGCCATGGCTACGGTTCCTTCCCTGCCGTGGCAGGTGCCGCGTCGGCGTGGTGACTGTCGGCGCGGTCGATCTCGTGTGCGGCGATCCGCAGTTCTTCGGGGCTGCTGTCCGTGCCGGTGGTTCTGATGTGGTCGACCCGCCGGGGCACGAAGCGCTGCCGGGACGGGATCGGAATGGCCAGCAGGACGGTGATGCCGAGGAAGATGATCTGCACAATGGCTACCCAAATGCCCCACGGGTTGGTGTAGCTGATCCGCAGTTCGCCGCCGGTTTCGGGCACCTTGAACGCCTGCGCCCAACCGTTCTCCGCCTGCTCGAGCGGCTGGCCGTTAAGGGTTGCAGTCCAGCCCGGGTTCATCCGTTCGGCCAGGACCACCATGCGTCCGGCATTGCCTTCGGGAATGGTGGTTCCGGCGCTGGTCCAGGAGGACGGCACCGTCTGCAGCAGCGCTCCCGTACTGTCGATCACGCGCACGCGGCTGGTCAGCGTGCTGCTGGTGTCGTCTTCGCCGCTCCGGTCCGGAACCACGCGCCACAGCCAGCCCGAATCCGTGCGTCCCACGGCGCTGAGTCCGGGCACGGCGTCGATCCTGTTGGCCAGCAGTTCGGCGGAACTGTCCGTCTGCTGCAGCACCACGAAGCCGACGCCGAGCCGTGCCAGTTCCTCCCGCGGGTCCACTCCGGTGCCGGCGGCGATCACGGCGACTGCGTTCCGTGCGGCCGCGGTGGCGTCGTCGTCCTCCCGCCGTTCAGCGTCGAAGAGGCCGCCGGTAATGGACCGGGCCGCGTAGATCGGGGACAACTGATCCATGGTGGTCCCGCCGCTGTGCATCACGGCGGCGCTGATCGAACCGCTCTCGCTGCTCAGCACCAGCGAGCGGGTGCGTTCGGGCCCGGTGCCCCGGTCCGTGGCCGTGGCCGGAAGGATCCGAGCCTGGCCCGGCTCGAGCTGCATTTCAGCACCGAAGTCGGTCAGGGCGCGCCCTTCGGCGGCAACTGTTTCCTCGGCGATCAGCTGCGGCAGGAGCCAGTGCGCCAGATTCAGCACCGGGCCGGCAGCCAGAACAACGACGGCGGCAACGGCTATGGCGCGGAAGGCACCCTTGCGTTCCTTCCGCGGCTCGTTCAGGGTGTGCAGGCGCTGCATGCCGCTGTCCCCGCCGACCAGGGCCGCGGCCAGGAGCAGGAACAGCGCCAGCGAAACGAACGGGCCGGTGAACGGAGGCACCATGGCACCCGGGGCGATTGCGGTAGCGATCATGGCGGAGACCCAGCTGGCGGCCAGAGTCACGATCGCGCCCAGCCAGGACAACCGGGCAACGCCGGCGCTGCTGCCGGGAAGCAGCACGCCGACGGCGGCCAGCACCAGCATCGGCACGCCGGTGAGCAGTGCGAAGACCAGTGCCCATGGGCCTTGGCCCAGCGACTCGAGGAAGCCTAAGGCACTCAGACCGGCGAAGGTGTCGAACGCCACGGGGAAGCCCATGATCTGCTGCCAGAGCGGGGCGCCGTCGAAGGACAGCGGCACGCCCGGGTCGCCGAGCAGTGCCCGAGGGTTGTCCATCGCAGTCAGGAGCATCGGCAGGGCGAGTACCAGGGGCGGCACCAGCGACCACCACACGGTTTTGGCGCGCCGGCCGCGCTTGAGGCAAATAATGCCGACGAAAATGATAAAGACCGGCAGCAGTGCCGGAGCGGAAGCGGTGATGACGGCCAGGCAGAGACCTGCGGCAGCGGCAGCGGTCCAGGATGGAATGCCGTTGATGCCCGGCTTGTGGATGACCTCGGGCCGCGGCTTGAGCGGATCCGGATTCAGCCGCTGTACCGCAGAGCCGGTTGCGCGGACCAGCCCCAGCACGGCCCACGGAATCATCAGATGGGCGATCAGCGCGCCGAGCCGGCCTGAGCCGAGAGCCACTTGGAGAACCGGCAGGCTGGCCCAGAAGAAAGCGGCCCACAAGCGCAGCGAGCGGCGCTGGGTGAAGGCACCGGCAGCCACCCACGCGGCGAGACCGGCCAGCGGCATCGCCAGCAGGATCAGGGTGAGGACCGCGGCGGAGCCGTTGCCCAGCGCGAGGATTGCCAGTACGGCCAGCACATAGCCGAACGGGTCGCCGTGGCCGGGCATGCCCGAGCCGAGACTGATCCACCAGGCGGAGGCGTTGTGCCAGATCTCGGCCAGATCCGCGGAGACCGGAAGCAGGGCGCCGCCGGCCAGCGCCGGAACGCCGAGGAAGCCGAACATGCCGATGATGGACACGAGCGCCAGCACCAGGGTGGCAACCACGGCGCCGGTGCCTACCCAGGTCCGCAGCGGCGAGGCCATGGACGCGAATTCGTCCGAACCACCCGTGGGTTCGTAGCTGCCGATGGTGTCGGTGCCCGTACCGTCCCCGAGCACATGCTCGGCGCTGACGGATTCCATCAGCGAGCGGCGGTAGGCGAAGACATCCTGCCGCTTGACCATCAGCGGCTTGATGATGCTTCTGGATGACCTGCGGGTGGCGCCGGCCTGCTTGCGCGCCTGCAGGAATTCCCGTGGCCGGAACAGGGCGGACAGCGTGGCCAGGAGTTGCCGCAGGCCGTGGCCGGGGTCCTTGGCAACGGTGCTGATAATGAAGCTGAAGAAACCGCCGAGCAGCGTACCGATCCACAGGAGGGGTAATTGCCACCACGCCGCGTGTTTGAGCCGCAGGTGGATCTGGGAGCGCCGGGCTGCCATGGCCGCAGCATGCGGGTTGCCGCGTGAGGTCGCATGCCGCATTGTCGCCGTCGGCACCACGACTACGCGGTTGCCGGCCAGCCTGTTGCGCCAGCAGAGGTCTACGTCGTCGCCGATGCCGGGCAGCGCCGGGTCGAACCCTCCCAGTTCCTCGAACGCATCGCGGCGGATGAGCATGCCCGCGGAGTTCACGGCGAAGAAGTCGCTGCGGCCGTTGTACTGGCCCTGGTCCATCTCGTCCAGGTCGATCATGGTCAGCCGTTCGGCGCCGCGCGTTACCGTCAGCCCGACGTCGATCAGCTTGCGCGGATTCTCCCAGTCCACCTGCTTGCAGCCGGCGATGGTGACCGACGGGGCGGTCTCCACGGCGAGCAGCAGTTCTTCCAGCGCATCCGGTTCCGGCGCGGAGTCATCATGCAGCAGCCACACCCATTCCTGCACGCGGCCGCCGGCAGCAGCCATGGCCGCGGGAGCGGTAGCGCCGGAAGCGGTTGGGCGTGTAGTGGCGCCGCCGGCAGTCCCCGCCGCAGCACGGGAATCCCCCCGGCCTGTGGCGGCCGGGCGGGAAGCCTCGGCCAACTCGTCCGCCTGGCCCGAAGCCGGGGACGGAACGGAGACGGAGACGGCAGGCGCAACGGAGGCCGGCACGCCGTCGCCGTTCTTCTGGTTCTTGAGCTCGTCCAGGGCAACGCGCACCGCCGTGCCGAATCCGGCCCGCGCAGAGGTCTTGACCACGGGACTGCCCGCCGGCAAGGTCTGTTCCAGGAGCGAAACCGAGGTGTCGGTGGAGCCGGTGTCCACGCCAATATGGAAGTCAGCCGGCCGGGTTTGCGCGTTGAGGGCAGCGAGCGTCTCGGACAGGTATTCGGCGCCGTTGTGGGCGACTACAACGGCGGTAACGCGAACTTGCTGGTGAATTAGACTGCCCGCTTCCTCAGGCGTCGGCGCTCGCGCTCCGAAAGGCCGCCCCAGATTCCAAAGCGTTCGTCATTGGCCAGGGCATACTCCAGGCACTGGGCGCGCACGGTGCACGCTCCGCAGACCTTCTTGGCATCCCGGGTTGAGCCGCCCTTTTCGGGGAAGAACGCCTCCGGGTCCGTCTGGGCGCACAAGGCATCCGCCTGCCAGCCCAGCTCGCCCTCATCGTCAAAGTCCGAACCGAATCCGGGCAGACCGATCCAGACGGGCTGTTCCTTCGGCGGCGCGACCTCATGCAGCATGCGCGGCGCGGCCACTTCGTGTGTTTCGTCGGCCTGCAGATCCTCGACATCGGCAGCAAGTGCCTGATGCGCGGCGAGGAATGCGGTGGCCTGGTTTTCCAGAGACTGCTGGCTTGTTTCGTGGTAACGCTCTGCCGCTGCGGGATCAGCCGGATCCACATACCAGTCCGCTGGTACGCCGCGGGAACCGTACCGGATTGAAGCCTGTGCCTCTAATTCCGTACGGTCCGTTATACGCTCTGCCTGCCCCATGAGCCCTCCCGGTGTCGTTGTCCCAGCGTGTGCCAGAAATGCAATGGCCTGAACAGCCGCTGCGTCTTCATTGCTGTTACAAATCCGATACCTAATTACATTGGTGTAAGTCGTGCAAGTCAAGCCAAAGCGGGAATCTTATCGACTCCGACGGCAAAAAAGCGTGTACGCCACGCCCGAAAGCGTGGGTGGGTTTGCCCGGCGCGCCGGAAGGCCCGTCAGCTCAAGGAATACGCAAGCTGCAGCCCAATTTACTACTCGTGGCTTGTGGTGTCAGCGGGGCGGATGTGATGTGTGGAAAGCGGGCGGTGAAGCAGTCCCGCCCCGATGCCCGCTCGAGTGCCTGCAGATACGCTGGAAGCAAGCCCAACCGTACCGACCCACCTTCAGGAGCACCCGTGCATTCAGTGAGCACCATCGACCAACTGCTGGCAGTCCTGCGCCCGGACTCCTCCCCCGCGCTCATCTGGTACGGCCCGGATGGCGAACGAGTGGAGCTCTCCGGCCGGGTGCTGGACAACTGGGTTGCGAAGACGGCGAACCTGCTCTCGGAGGAACTGGACGCCGAGCCCGGGACGGTCATCCGGCTGGCCATGCCGCCGCATTGGCGGTCCGTGGTGTGGGCGCTGGCCGGCTGGCAGACCGGCGCCACGCTGACCGTGGACGCAGCCGGAGACGACGGCGGCACGGAGCCCGACGTCGTCGTAAGCAATGAGTTGGACCGGCTGGGCGGCGGCCCGGCGTACCAGGTTGCTGTGGCCGAGGGCGCGCTGGCGCTGGGCTGGCCGGGTGCGCTGCCCGAGGGCGTGCTGGATTACGCAGCCGAAGTGCGTTCCTACGGCGACGTGTTTATGGGAATGGGCTCGGCCGAGAACTCGGCAACGGCCTTGGAGTACGACGGCGGCTCGCTCACCTTTGATGCGCTGCTGCACCGCGAGCCTGTCAGCCGCAACATCCTGATTCCCACGAAGTCGGACTGGTTCACCACCTTGACCGAGGCCGTGGCCACCTGGCTCGGCGGCGGAACCGTGGTGCTGTGCCACCAGTCGGTGCACGACACGGCGAAGCTGGTGGCCAACGAACGGATCACCGAGCAGCTCTAGATCGGCGGCTGGGGGCGCCGGGGGCCGGGGCCGGCCACGTGTCCATCGCGGGCCTGGCTGTCGAGTGACTGATCGTCAGAGCTGAATCCGCGACGCTCATTCTCGCTTGGGCTGATTCCACCGGTGGCGGTTCCGCCGCCTGCAGCTCCGCCGTGCCCGCGGCCGCCGCGTTCTTCAACGCGGTCATGCCCTGCACCGGCATGCTCGTGCTCGAAGATCTCGTGGTCGTGCGCAAACTCCGGCTCGGCATCCAGTTCGGCATTGAAGACCAGGAAGCGGTAGGCAAAGAAGCGCATGACCGTGGCGACCACGGTGCCGAAGATGCCGGCGATGAGCAGCTCGGTACGGCCTTCGATGTCCAGCGGGTACTTGGCGATCCAGACACACCCGGCCGAAATGAGCATGCCGATGACGTTAATCACTACAAACATGATCAGTTCGCGGACGGGGTTGGGCTGGCGCCGGTCGCGGAACGTCCAGTAGCGGTTGGCCACCCAGGAAAACAGTGTGGCCACCGACGCCGAAACCAGGCGCGCCTTGACCTCGCTGTCCGACATGGGGCCGTTGATCAGCCACCAGTAGAGGCCGTTGTCGATGACGAAAGCCACGCCGCCGACGGTCCCGAACTTCGCCACCTCCCGCCAGAACAGGGAGATCAGGCCCCGGATACGGTCGGCGATCGTTATCTGCATGAGCTTCAGCGGGATCCTTTTCCTCAACGGGCAGCACCGGATGGCACCGAGGCCCCATTCTAAGTCGGGCGGCTGAATGTTTCCTAGGACATCGGGCCGGGTCAGCGAAGGTTAGCAGTGCCGCACGGCCGGGGATAGGGCTATCGGGGATGTGGTTCGGTACGCTAACTACGTGACTTTCCCAGTAATTGGCGTTGTTGGCGGCGGCCAGCTAGCCCGCATGATGGCCCCCTGTGCAGTAGCCCTTGGCTTCGAACTCCGTGTCCTGGCCGAGGCAGAAGACGTCTCCGCGGTCGCGGCCGTGGCCAACGCTCCGGTCGGCGACTACAAGGATCTGGACACGCTGCGCCAGTTCGCCCAGGGCCTGGATGTGATGACCTTCGATCACGAACACGTCCCCACCGAGCACCTGCAGACCCTGATCGGCGAGGGCGTCAATGTCCAGCCGCAACCGGATGCCCTGATCCACGCACAGGACAAGCTCATCATGCGCGGCGTCGTCGAAAAGCTCGGCCTGCCCAACCCGGCCTGGGCAGCAGTTTCCACCGTCGAGGAGCTGGTCGCGTTCGGCGAGCAGACGGGCTGGCCTGTGGTGCTCAAGACTCCGCGCGGCGGCTATGACGGCAAGGGCGTGCGCATGATTGACGACGCCAGCGCTGCCGCGGCTGCCGCTGACTGGTTCACCGGGACACCGCTGCTGGCCGAGGACAAGGTGGATTTCAGCCGCGAGCTCTCCGCGCTGGTGGCCCGCACGCCTTCCGGCGAAGCCAAGCCCTGGCCGGTGGCCCACACCATCCAGGTGGACGGCGTCTGCGACGAGGTCATCGCCCCGGCCCAGGAACTTTCCGCCGAGGTGGCCGAGGCCGCCCAGCAGGCCGCGCTGCGCCTCGCCGAGGAGCTCGGAGTCACCGGCGTGATGGCCGCCGAACTGTTCGAGACCCCCGGCCAGGGCCAGGGCTTCGTCATCAACGAGCTGGCCATGCGCCCGCACAACACCGGCCACTGGACGATGGACGGCTGCGTGACCAGCCAGTTCGAGCAGCACCTGCGCGCGGTCCTGGACCTGCCGCTGGGCGATACGACGGCACTGGGCGCCGTCGTCGTTATGAAGAACTACCTGGGCGGAGCCAACACGGATCTGTTCGGCGCCTACCCGCAGGCGCTGGCGGCCGAACCGGACGTCAAGGTCCACGGCTACGGCAAGTCGGTGCGTCCGGGCCGCAAAATCGGACATGTTAATGTGGTGGGCCGGCACGCTTCGGACGTAGACGTGCTGCGCACCAAGGCCGCAAGGGTGGCCGCGATCATCCGCGACGGGGTAGACCCGCAGCGCGCCGGGGCAGACCCGCAGGAAGGCAACTTATGAGCGAAAACCCGATTGTCGGCGTCGTAATGGGCTCCGATTCGGACTGGCCCGTCATGCAGGCTGCAGCCGCGGCGCTGGAAGAATTCGGCATCCCGTACGAGGCCGATGTGGTCTCCGCGCACCGCATGCCCGAGGACATGATCCGCTACGGCAAGGAGGCCCAGGGCCGCGGGTTGCGCGCCATCATCGCCGGGGCCGGGGGCGCCGCGCACCTGCCGGGCATGCTGGCATCGGTCACCACACTGCCGGTCATCGGTGTCCCGGTGCCGCTGAAGATGCTGGACGGCATGGATTCGCTGCTGTCCATCGTGCAGATGCCCGCCGGTGTTCCCGTGGCCACCGTCTCGATCGGCGGTGCCCGCAACGCCGGGCTCCTGGCGGTCCGGATGCTGGCCGCCGGAACCGATGACCTTGCCGCCCGGCTGCAGCCGCAGCTGGCTGACTTCGCCGCTGAGCTGCGCCAAAGCGCGTACGACAAGGGTGAAGCCCTGCGGGCAAAATTGTCATGACGCCGCGCATCGCCCCACAGGACAGTCCGCGCCGCGGCAATCGCGGCGACGATGGCTACGGCGTCACCGATCCGGTCCGCTACCCGCAGAGCGCGCCCGCCCCGGTCCGGACCAAGCGCGCGTTCATCCTGCTGCTGCTGACTCTGTTCATCCCGGGCAGCGCGCAGCTGGTGGCGGGCAACCGCAATCTCGGCCACAAAGCGCTGCGGGTGACCTTTACCGTGTGGGCGCTGCTGATCGCCGCGGGCATCGTGGCCCTGGTGAATTGGCCGACGCTGGTCAACATCGCCACCCACCCCTGGGGCTCGCTGGTACTGGTCATCGTGCTGGCGGCGCTGGCGCTGTTCTGGGGGTTCCTGTTCCTGGACACGCTGCGGATCATCCGGCCCGGCCTGCTCGCGCCGGGCATGCGTCCCATTGTGGCGGTCTGCCTGGTGGCGCTGATGGCGCTGACCACCGGCACGCTGGGCTACGGCGCCTACCTGATGAACGTGGGACGCAGCACGCTGGGCACCATCTTCGAGACCCGCCCGGCTTTCGATCCGGTGGACGGGCGCTACAACTTCCTGCTGATGGGCGGCGACGCCGGGGCCGGCCGTGTGGGCCTGCGCCCGGACAGCATCCAGGTGGTGAGCGTGGACGCCAAGACCGGCCAGACCGTCATGTTCGGCATCCCGCGCAACTTCCAGAACGCCCCGTTCCCCGAGGACTCGCCGATGCATGCGGTCTACCCGGAGGGCTTCAACTGCGGCGACGAGTGCATCATCAACGCGCTCTACGTGGACGTGGAGCAGAACCATGCGGACCTCTACCCGGACGCCAAAAACCCGGGTGCCGAAGCCATGAAGGATGCGGTCAGCGGAATCCTCGGCATCGAAATCCAGGCTTACGCGCTGGTGGACATGGGCGGCTTCGAGGCCCTCGTGGACGCCATGGGCGGCATCACCGTGGACGCCGGCGGCTGGGTGCCCATCTCTGACCGCACCATCCCCGGCACCAACCAGCACTACCCGCCGAAGGGCTGGATCGCCCCCGGCGTGCAGGAGCTGGACGGCTACCACGCGCTTTGGTACGCCCGCTCGCGCGAATTCGCCACCGACTATGACCGCGTGCAGCGCCAGCAGTGCGTGATGTCCGCGATGGTCAAGCAGCTTGACCCTGCCACCGTGCTGACCCGCTTCCAGCAGCTGGCCTCCGCCGGCGAAGAGGTCGTGGAGACGGACATTCCCAGCGAACAGCTCGGCAGCTTCGTATCCCTGGCGGCGGACGCCAAGGGGCAGAAGATCAAGCGGCTGACCATCGGCCCGCCGGACTTCGGCACCCCCTCGGACAACTTCGTCACCTTCCCGGACTTCAGCCAGATCCACCCTCGTGTTCAGGAGATGTTCATCCAGGAAGAGGAGACTAAGGAAGCTGGCGGCGACGCGGGCTCCAAGCCGGACAGCGGTTCGGACTCCGGCGCCGGGGAAAACAACGACGGCGGCGCGGATTCGGGCGGCACCGCGGAGGACACTTCGGCTAACGACGGCGGCGCCGAAGCCGCCCCGGCCGAGACACCGGCTGAACAGACTCCGGAGATCACCGAGGAGTACCTGCAACAACTGGCCGTCATCGGCGACTCGGCAACGCTTTCGTCGATCGTGCGCGGGAACGGGGAATGCTCGGTGCCCTAGCATCGAAGACGCCGCACCAGCACGTTCAGGTACCTGCATAGAGAAGAGGCTCCACAATGTACCGGCTGACCAATGTTCTGCGGCCCTATGCCTGGGGATCGCCGATGGCGATTGCCGAGTTGTTCGGCCGCGAACCCTCAGGCAGTCCCGAGGCGGAGTTGTGGATCGGAGCCCACCCGGACTCGCCGTCGTCGGTCCATTTGCCCGACGGCGATGAGCAGCCCCTCACGGACTTCATAGACGACGGCCCCGGGTTGGCGCTCGGCCAGAACGCGCTCGCCCTGTTCGGCGCCAAGCTGCCGTTCCTGACCAAGGTCCTGGCCGCCGATGAGGCGCTCTCGCTGCAGGTCCACCCCACGCTGGAGCAGGCACGCCAGGGCTTCGCGGCCGAGAACGCCGCCAAGGTCCCGCTGTCATCCCCCGAACGCAGCTACCGCGACGACAACCACAAGCCGGAAATGCTCTTCGCCCTGACTGAGTTCCAGGCCCTGTGCGGCTTCCGGCACCCGCAGGATTCCGTCCGGTTTTTCCGTGGACTCCATGGCAAGCTCAGTGCCGCGGACGCGGACACCGCCCTGCTGGAACGGGTGATCAAGTCGCTCGAGGGCCCGGATGAATCCGCGGCCATCCGCGGCGCCTTCGTGACACTGCTCGAAGGCGGCGCCGAGTCCGCTGCCTTGGTCGACAACACGGCCGCGGTGCTGGCGGCCGTCCCCGAAGAGCAAACCGGGCCGGAATTCGCCGCGGTACGCTGGCTGGCCGAGCTCTACCCGCAGGACCCGGGCACGCTGATTTCGCTGCTGCTGAACCTGACCACGCTGCAGCCGGGCCAGGCCCTGAGCCTGCCGGCCGGCAATGTGCATGCCTACCTGCGCGGCCTCGGCATCGAGGTCATGGCCACCAGCGACAACGTGCTCCGCGGCGGGCTGACTCCCAAGCACATCAACATCCCCGAGCTGCTCAAGATCACGGATTTCCGCCCGATCGAACCTCCCCGGGTGGAACGGAAGCTGACGGACGCCGGCCAGGAACTCTACTGCCCGCCGTTCGCCGAGTTCCAGCTCCAGCGCATCGAGATTAACGACGGCGACACGCCCGTACCGCTGGCCCAGCATGGTCCCGTTGTGGTGCTGGCCGTCAGCGGCAGCGCACTGCTGGACTCGCCCGTTACGGATCTGACCCTGCACCGCGGAGATTCGGCGTTCATCCCGGCTTCGGAACAGCCCGTGCTGGTCCATCCGGTGCTCAACACGGACTCCCCCGCCGTCCTTTTCGCGGTCACCTGCGCAGGTAATGCCAGCGAATTCGCCGAGTTTTATGAAAGTCTATGAAGTTCAGTGAATCAACGAACGGATATCGACGCATGAGTTCCTCCATCCTGCAGTCCGCCGCCTGGGCCGAGTTCCAGCGCAGTCTCGGGAAGAAAGTCTTCGAGTCCACCGGGGACGGCTACTCCTTTCTGGCCATCCACGAGAAGACCCCGCTGGGCAGTTACCTCTACGTGCCGTACGGACCCGCCGCCGAGGACAAGCAGGCCCTGACCCGCGCGCTCGACGCCCTGGCCGCGCTGGCAAAGGCCGAGGGCGCCCACTACGTGCGCGTGGAACCGATCCACTCGGGTCTGGCCTCCGGCCCAGGCACCGACGCCGAGGCCGAGCTGGCAGGACTGGGACTCGTCAAGGCGCCCACCGACGTCCAGCCGCACCTGACTTGGATGGTGGATCTGACCCAGGACGAAGACAAGATCCTGGCCGACATGCGCAGCACCAGCCGGAACCTCTACCGGAATATCCACAAGAAGGGCGTGACCTTCGAGATCTCCACCGATCCGAAGGACATCTCCATCCTGCTGGGCTTCCTGCATGACGTGTCGGAGCGGGCCGACTTCAAGGCGCAGTCCGATGACTACCTCACCCGCGCCGCCGAGGCCCTGGTCCCGGCCGGCAATGCCAAGCTTTTCATCGCCAAGCTGGAGGGCACTCCGATCGCCGCGGCCCTGTCCTACGACACGGAGACTACGCGCGTCTACGCCCATGCGGCCGCCGACGACACCTACCGAAAGCTCAACGCGGGCATCCCGCTGGTGGTCACCATGATGATGGACGCCAAGGCCTCCGGCATGACCCGCTTCGATATGTGGGGCGTTTCCCCCGAGGACGAACCGGACCATGCCTGGGCCGGCTTCTCCCGCTTCAAGCGCTCGTTCGGCGGTTTCGAGGTGGCTTACCCGGGCTCCTGGGACCTGCCGGTCAACAAGCTGATGTACTCCGCCTACGGCCTGGCCCGCAAGCTGCGCGATACCGCAGTGCCGGCCCTGCACAAGGCACGCACCGGAGCCGGCCCCGTGCTGGAGAAGGCACGTTCCGCAGCCGGTCCGGCGCTGGACAAGGTGCGCGCCAAGCTCGGCCGCTGACTGCCGTCCGCTGACGGGGCTCCCGGCCCCTCAGCTCCTGCGCTGGGCGGCCGCTACCCCGCTAGCGACCCATGTTTAAAACGGCGCCAAAACATCGCTGCAGGTCAGCGCGTTGCTTGAAGCCTAAACTTGGACAGTTAGGCCTAAACGTGGGCAGATAAGCTCCGCCACCATAAGAAAACCCGCCCCGGCCTGAGCCGGAGCGGGTTTTCTGGGTGCGGGAGCGCCGTGGCAGCCTAGTGCTTGCGCTCGTAGCCTTCCCACTTGTCGGCGCGGTGCTCCCCGTCGATAAAGCGGATGGTGCCGGACTTGGAGCGCATCACGATGGACTGGGTGCGCACGGTGTTGGGCGCGTAGCGGACGCCGCGCAGCAGGTCGCCGTCGGTGATGCCGGTGGCGGCGAAGTAGCAGTTGTCGCTGGTGACGAGGTCATTGGTGGTCAGCACGCGGTCCAGGTCGTGGCCGGCGTCGATCGCCTTCTGCTTTTCCTCGTCGTTGGTGGGCCACAGCCGGCCCTGGATGACACCGCCGAGGGACTTGATGGCGCACGCCGTGACGATTCCCTCCGGGGTGCCGCCGATGCCCATCAGGACATCGATGCCCGTGCCTTCGCGGGCGGCCGCAATACCGCCGGCCACGTCGCCGTCCATGATGAAGCGGGTGCGGGCGCCGGCTGCGCGGATCTCTTCGACCATCGGCTTGTGGCGGTCGCGGTCCAGGATCATCACGTTGATCTGGTTGACCTTCTTGTTCTTGGCCTTGGCGATCAGGTGCAGGTTCTGCTTGATCGGCAGGCGCAGGTCCACCAGGTCCGCGGCCTCGGGACCGGTGACCAGCTTCTCCATATAGAACACGGCCGAGGGGTCGAACATGCTGCCACGCTCGGACACGGCCAGCACGGACAGCGCGTTGTTGATGCCCAGCGCGGTCAGGCGGGTGCCGTCGATCGGGTCCACGGCCACGTCCACCTCGGGACCGGAGCCGTCGCCGACCTTCTCGCCGTTGTAGAGCATGGGTGCTTCGTCTTTTTCACCCTCGCCGATCACCACAACACCGTTGAAGTGGACGGTGGAGAGGAAGGAACGCATGGCGTCCACGGCGGCGCCGTCTGCGGTGTTTTTGTCCCCGTAGCCAACCCAGTGGCCGCCGGCGATGGCGGCGGCTTCGGTCACGCGGACGAGCTCCAGGGCCAGGTTGCGGTCCGGCCCATCGTCGGCGACAGCCAGGGACGGGGAAAGCGTTGAATACTGGGCGGCCGGTGCGGCTTTGGACACGAGAACCTCATCTTCGAGTGGCTTGGGCGCAGTTCCGATCGGGACTGCATCGGTTTTCCTGTACTTCTGATCATAGTCGCCGGGGCGCCCGCCGACTCTGTGATGACAGGCACGTCCGACTTATCCAGCGCAGCCCAAACCCCTTCAAAGCACGACGGCGGTGCGAGGGTGCCGTAGTTTAAGAGACGATAGAGGGGTGAGTGAAGTACGCCCCGAAGATTCAGCCCAGCCTGCCGCAACCCCGGTTCTGACGGCAAAACAGGCCAAACGCGCTAATGCCACCGTGACCGGCATGCTGATTGCCCTGGGCCTGACCATCGCGATCTTCCTGCCGATCTTCTTCCTGAACCCGGCCAGTAAGTCCGAGGTTTACGAACGTAACATTGACGTTCCCGGCACGGCATCGCAGGCCGCGGCCACCGCAGGCTACGAGCCGCTGGCGCTCGAACTGCCGGAGCCATGGCGCGCCAACTACGCCCGCTGGAGCACCGGCGGCACCGGAGCAGTCCCCGCATGGGAGGTCGGCTACCTCACGCCCAAGGGCCAGCACATCGCCCTGACCCAGACGGACAAAGCCAATCCCACCTGGATCGCGCAGACAACCGACAACGCGCCCATCACGAGCGATCGCCAAGCCGGCGGGGAAAGCTGGGAACTGCGCGACCGCGGCGACGACCGCAAGCACCTGGTGCTGGAGCAGAACGGTTTCACCGTGATCCTCAGCGGCGGTGCGGACCTTGACGAGTTCGACACCCTCGGCACTGCCGTCGTGGAGGAGCTGGCCCAGAGCGAGCCGGCCGAAAAGTAACCGGCGTAATGCACTGCAACGGAACCACCCCCTCGGGCTCGGGTCAGTAAAGTAAGCAGGGTGACTACTGACCTCACCCCCGCATTGGCGTGGCAAAAGCTCCGCGAAGGCAATGAGCGCTTCGTTTCCGGCTCCTCGAACCACCCGAACCAGGACGCCTCCCGCCGCAGTTCGCTGGTCAACCAGCAGCATCCCTTCGCCGTAATATTCGGTTGCTCGGATTCCCGGCTGGCCGCCGAAATCATCTTCGATCTGGGCCTCGGCGACGCGTTCGTGGTCCGTACCGCCGGCCAGGTCATCGACGACGCGGTCCTCGGTTCGCTGGAGTACAGCGTCAGCCTGCTGGATGTCCCGCTGATCGTGGTGCTCGGCCACGACAGTTGCGGCGCGGTGACCGCCGCCAAACAGACCGTGGACACGGGCGAAATGCCTAAGGGATTCCTGCGTGACCTGGTCGAACGCATCACTCCCTCGGTCCTCGCCGCCCGGCGGAACGGCTTCGAGGAAGTCAACGACATAGTGGTCGAGCACGTGCAGCAGGTGGCGGAGCGGCTGGTGGACAGTTCGCGCGTCATCTCCGAGTCCGTCGACAAGGGCGAAGTTGCCGTCATCGGCGTCACCTACCGGCTCGCCGAAGGCCGGGCCGAGCTTGTCTCAGGATTTGGTGCGCTCTAACGCCGTGGGAGAAACTGAGGGCATGACTTCCACTACTGCCGACTCCGTTGAGTACCGCATTGAACACGACACCATGGGCGAGGTCCGCGTCCCGGTAAACGCTCTCTACCGCGCGCAGACCCAGCGTGCCGTCGAGAACTTCCCGATCTCCGGCAAGACGCTCGAGCGCGCACACATCGAGGCGCTGGCCCGGATCAAGAAGGCCGCCGCTACCGCCAACGCCGAACTCGGCGTGCTCGACGGCGAGCTGGCCAAGGCGATCGAAGCCGCTGCCGACGAGGTCGCCTCCGGCAAGTATGACGGCGACTTCCCCATCGATGTGTTCCAGACCGGTTCCGGCACGTCCTCGAACATGAACACCAACGAGGTCCTCGCCGAGCTGGCTTCGCGCTCGCTCAAGGAGTCCGGCAGCGACAAGGTGGTCCACCCCAACGACCACGTCAACGCCTCGCAGTCCTCCAACGACGTGTTCCCCACCTCGGTGCACGTTGCCGCCACGTCCGCACTGATCAATGACCTGATCCCGGCACTCGACTACCTGGCCGCTTCACTGGAGCGCAAGGCCGTGGAGTTCAAGGACGTCGTCAAGTCCGGCCGCACCCACCTGATGGACGCCACCCCGGTCACCCTGGGCCAGGAGTTCGGCGGCTACGCCGCGCAGGTCCGCTACGGCATCGAGCGCATCAACGCCTCGCTCCCCCGTGTCGCCGAGGTCCCGCTGGGCGGCACCGCCGTCGGCACCGGCATCAACACCCCCGCCGGCTTCTCCGCCCGCGTGATCGAGCTGCTCGCTGCCGACACCGGCCTGCCGCTGCTCGAGGCCCGCGACCACTTCGAGGCCCAGGCCAACCGCGACGGCCTGGTCGAAGCCTCCGGCCAGCTGCGCAACATCGCCTACTCGTTCATGAAGATCAACAACGATCTGCGCTGGATGGGCTCCGGCCCCAACACCGGTCTCGGCGAAATCGCCATCCCGGATCTGCAGCCCGGCTCCTCGATCATGCCCGGCAAGGTCAACCCGGTCATCTGCGAGGCCGCCATCATGGTTTCCGCCCAGGTCATCGGCAATGACACCACCATCGCCCTGTCCTCCACCAACGGCGCCTTCGAGCTGAACGTGGGCATCCCGGTCATGGCGGCCAACCTGCTCGAGTCCATCCGCCTGCTGACCAACACCAGCCGCGTCATGGCGGACAAGATGATCGACGGCCTGACCGCCAACGTGGAGCGCGCCCGCTTCCTGGCCGAGGCTTCGCCGTCCATCGTGACCCCGTTGAACAAGTACATCGGTTACGAGAACGCTGCCAAGATCGCCAAGCACGCGGTCAAGGAAGGCCTGACCGTCCGCGAGGCCGTCGTGGCCCTGGGCTTCCTCGAGCGCGGCGAACTGACCGAAGAGCAGCTGGACAAGGCCCTGGACGTACTTTCCATGACCACCCCGCCCCAGAAGTAAGCTCAAGCAAGCACAACAGATAGCGCCACCGGCGCAACCTGGCAGCGCCCCTGGTCCACACCGGACCGGGGGCGCTTTGCTGTGCCGCCTGACGCCCTATAGTGCTGCCCGACCCCCTGCTGTACTGTCGCGTGCTTCGCTCTTTCACTGCTGTTGTGGCGCATCCCACTAAATTGCACTATCACGCTAAAAGTGCAAAAATTTGACGGTGGCAGAGAGTACAAGGGACGACGGCGGCGGGAGACGCGAGCGCAAACGCGCGACAACGCGCATGGCCATCACCGACGCCGCGCGCTCCCTCACCGCCGCGCACGGCGTCAACGGATTTACCATCGAGCAACTCTGCGAAGACGTCGGCATCTCCCGACGCACGTTCTTCAACTACTTTCCTGGCAAAGAGGACGCCATCCTCGGCGACCCGATGGACCACATCCCGGAAGCGCTGGCGCGTGTGTTCGTCGAAGGTGGAGCCGGTTTTCCCGCCGACGAAATCTCGCCGACCATGCTGCCCGATTTCATCGAACTCGCCTGCGCCATGATGGACCGCCTGGCCATGAGCCGGGATGACGTCGTCCGGCTCCGGGAGGCCATCACGGCCGAACCTAAACTTCTGGACAAGGCCGTCCACGGGTCCCAGAAGGCCGAGGAAGCCTTCGCCCAACTGCTGGCAGCGCGGGAACGCCTGCTGCCTCAAGACCTGCGGATCCGGCTCGCCGTCGGCGTAATGACCGCCATCTCCAAGCAGGCCGGCGAAGAGTTTTTCGCGCCCTGGAACACCCGCAGCTACCGCGAGGTCCTGACCGATGCGGTAGACGCCGTCCGCGCAATCATCCACCCGGCAGCCCACACGACAACCACCTGACCGCCCAGTCGCCGCAGGCAACCCTGAGTCTGCAGCCACTATCCTCACCAAGGAACCTTCATGACCGCAACCGCTGCACGGACCGAGGGCCCGCTGCTGCTGACCCAGAAACGCATCTGGATCATCTTCTCCGCGCTGATCGCCGGCATGATGCTGGCCAGCCTTGACCAGACCATCGTCTCAACGGCGATGCCCACCATCGTCGGCCAGCTTGGCGGCGTGGAACACCAGACCTGGATTACCACGGCGTATCTGCTGGCCACCACGATCGTGATGCCGATCTACGGTAAGTTCGGCGACGTTATGGGCCGACGCAACCTGTTCCTCTTTGCCATCGCGCTGTTTACGCTGGCCTCGGTGGGCTGCGCGTTCGCCCCGGACTTCTGGACCTTTGTGGTCTTCCGCGCCATGCAGGGCCTGGGCGGCGGCGGCCTGATGATCCTCTCGCAGGCCATCATCGCCGACATCGTCCCGGCCAATGAACGCGGCAAGTACATGGGCCCGCTCGGCGGCATCTTCGGCCTTTCAGCCGTTGCCGGTCCTTTGCTCGGCGGCTACTTCGTGGACCATCTGACCTGGCAGTGGGCCTTCTACATCAACATTCCCATCGGCATTATTGCCTTCCTGATCGCCTACTTCGCGCTGACCTTGCCGAACAAGAAGGCTGAGAAACGAATCGACATTGCCGGCGTCGTACTGTTGTCCGCAGCCACCGCCTGCATGATCTTCTTCACCGACTTCGGTGGCCGCAACGACTACGGCTGGGGCGCCCCGCTGACCTGGCTCTTCGGTGCCGGGATGCTGCTCGCCGCCGTCGCGTTTGTCCTCGTGGAGCGCAAAGCCGAGGATCCGATCATCCCGCTGAGCTTGTTCAAGAACCCGATCTTCATCAACAGCACGGCCATCGGCTTCACCCTAGGCGTGGCCATGTTCGCCGCGCTGGCGTTTGTTCCGACGTTCCTGCAGATGTCCTCCGGCACTTCGGCCGCTGTCTCCGGCCTGCTGATGCTGCCGATGATGGTCGGCATGATGGGTACTTCCATCTGGTCCGGCCTGGCGATCACGAAGTCCGGCAAGTACAAGGCATACCCAATCGCCGGCAGCGCCGTGGTGATCGCCGCGATGCTGTGGATGACGACGCTCGAGGCAGCTACCCCGATCTGGGTCGTCTGCGCCCAGCTGTTCCTGTTCGGCGCCGGCCTCGGCCTGATCATGCAGGTAGTGGTCCTCGTGGTCCAGAACTCGGTCCCGGTGGACCAGATCGGCACCGCCACCAGCTCCAACAACTATTTCCGCGAGGTGGGGGCGGCCCTGGGCGTGGCGATCTTCGGCGCGATGTTCACCTCCCGCCTGTCGGAGTCGTTGACCGACGTGTTCACCGGCTCCGGAGCCTCGCCCGAAGCTGCGGCGAACGCCACGTCAACCCTTGAGCCGGCGGCAATGAGCCAACTGCCCCAGCAGGTCCAGGACGGCATCGTCACCGCCTACGCCGAGTCCCTTGCGCCGGTTTTCTGGTACCTGGTGCCCTTCCTGGTCATTGCCCTCGTGCTGGCCATCACCATGAAGCAGATCCCGCTCTCCGACGTGGCCGGCATGGTCGCCCGCGGCGAGGCGATCGGCGGCGAGGAAGCCGTGCGCCTGGAGGCCGAGCGGGAAGCCGCCCAGGCCGGGCGCAAGGATCCCGGCGCTTCCAAGGATCCCAACGACGACGCCGGGGATCTCGTCGACGCCGGAAACCGCGCGAGTGCGGGTTCATCTCCGGACAGCAGCGAGCCCAGCCGGTAACACGGGCCGGGCTCGCCGCCGGACGGCCTGCGGCCCAACGGCCAGCACGCTCAGCGCACGAATTCCGGCACGCCGTTAGCCCGCATGGCAGCTCTCAGCCGGGCACGGTGGTAGTCGGGCAGCTCCGGCAGGTCATCCAAGGCGAACCAGCCCACTTCGGAGGACTCGTCGTCGTTCACCCGTGCCTCACCCGAGACGTACCGGCAGCGGAAATTCAGTGTCAGGAACTGGGCCTGGTCGCCGTTGACGAACTCCATGGGACCGCCGGCGAACACCTCGGCCAGATGCTCCACTTCCGCCACCACGCCGGTTTCCTCGAACACTTCCCGGACGATCCCGACAGCGGGCTGTTCCCCCGGCTCCAGGATCCCGGTGATCAGCGTCCAGATGCCGTTATCCGCGCGCCGCCCTAGCAGCACCCGGTTGTTGTCATCCAGCACGACCGCGGTGGCGCCGGGCAGCCACAACAGGTCCTGGCCGATTTTTTCGCGCAGTTGCAGAATGAAGTCCGGTGTAGGCATGGTTCCAAGCCTATAAGCCGAGCGGGACCGCCACCGCCGCGAGGGCGCCGAGGATCATGAACGGGCCGAAGGGGATGTTGGACTTCAGGGTTCCGCGCCGGACCAGCAGCAGGGCCACGCCGTACAGGCTGCCCAGCAGGAACGCGGCGAAGGTCCCGCCCAGGAGGTGCCCCCAGCCGAAGTAGCCCAGATACAGCCCCAACACCCCGGCCAGCTTGACGTCACCGAACCCCATCCCTGAGGGGTATACGAAACGAACCGCGAAGTAGAAGATCCACAGCAACGCTCCCCCGGCGAGCAACCGCACCAGCCGGCCCGGCTCGCCCGCGGCGAGCGCCGCCGTCGTTAGCAGTATTCCCGCCACCCCGTAGGCCGGGAAGACGATGCGGTTGGGCAGCCGGTGGGTGCGCAGATCGATCCAGCTCAGCAGGGCGCCGGTAGCCACCAGGTAGACCGCGGCAACCAGCAGCGCGGCGAAAGCCAGCGGGTGGACGCTCCACAGCCGGGCCAGTTCCTGGATCATAGCTCCCAACGTACTTCACCGCCCGGCCCGCGGTGCAGTGTGAAGTCTTACACTGTGGATATGGATGCCGGGGAGATTCTGAACCGTGTCGACGATGTCTCTGCCGAGGGCGCGGAGCTTTTCCGCTGCCTGTGCCGGTCCTCGCCGTGGAAATGGGAAACGCTGCGCTTCGAAGTCTTCGCGCATGACCCCGCGGTACACGCCAACGACGACGCCGAAACCCCCGACACAGGCACCGCGACCAGTCCCACTACTGCCGACGACGGCACCGGCTCCGGGCTCCGCGCCTGGACCCGCCGACCGTCCGCCCTCCGGGTGGAGACGACGGATGGCCGGTTGCTCTTCAGCACCACGGGCATCAACGACTCCAAGGGCGGCTTCTACGTCAGCGCTACCCGCAAGTCCTGGTTGCTGCCGCCGCATCTGGTGACACCGGTGTACAACGACATCAACCTCGTCCGACGGCGACCGGAGGCCGCTTATGGTGAGCCGGTGTTCGGCAACGGGCGCTGGTCCGCGATGCTGGATCCGGTGGAGCTGGCAGGCAATGCACCCGTGTCGTTCGAAGTCCCCTACGCCAACGTCGTGGAAATACTCTCGCTTGCGGAAGTGGACTACAACGGCCGCAAGGCGCTCGAAGCCGTCGTCTCGCCGAACCGGACCTACAAGCCCTTTGACCCTGCGCACCCGCTGATCGGGCCGGGCCGCTCGCTGGTACGGATCGACTGGCAGACCGGTGTCTGCGTTTCCGCGGCGGCACTGGATGGGCCGGATGCCGGCAGCGGCCACACCCTCCGCATCCTTGGCGTCGACGAATACATGCTCGATGACCTTTTCGTTGAGGTCAGCATGAACCTGACCGATGTGCGCGAGCACATCCCTTGGCCGCTGCAACCGCACACCGCGTGACCGCACGCCTGGCAGGCACTGCCAGATCTTGGGGGGTCGCCTGCCGTACAGGCAGGCCCGGACCCCGGCTGTTGGGGGCGGGCAACCGGGGTCCGGGGTCTTACCAGGATGGCGCTCTCAGGCGCCGCACCCTGAGCCGGCGCCGGGCCATCCGTGGGCCGTTTGCAGGATCAAGGTGTAGAGCCACTCTCGCTGGACAGGCTTGGGAAAAACCTCGAAACGGGATGTGACGTACACCACCCCCAAAATTGGGGTAATGGACTAACCCCAATCAGGGCTGTTGCAGAATAGGGACGCACTGGAGGATGGAACCAGCATTCGTTGGGGGTGCTACCTACGAGGGGGACATCGTGGAGCAAATGTTAGCCGGGCATTGCATGCCCATTTCTGTTCGGATCATCGGTAATCTTCAAGTCCGCCGCGGCGACGCCGTTCTGACGGCAGCCACGCTGGGCGGTCCGAAGCCCAGGCAGATCTTCGAAATTCTGCTGTTGAAACTGGGTACTCCGGTTTCCAAAGACCGACTCGTTGAGCTGCTGTGGGGCGGCCGGCCTCCGGGCGAGGCCCTGGCCACACTCGAAAGCTACGTCAGCGTCCTGCGACGCAATCTGCAGCCAGGCTGCGCCAAGACCGGCCCGCTGCGTACCGCCAACGGCGGCTACCTGCTGGAACCGTCCCTGGTGGAACTCGACCTGGCTCGTTTCAATGACCTGGTGGACCTCGCTGAGCACAGCAGCCCGCAGCAGGCCTACGCCGCGCTGACGCAGGCGCTGAACTCCGGTTCCGGAACGTTGCTCAGCGACGAGCTCACCCCGGAATGGGCCGAAGACGCACGCGACCACCACACGGCCGCTGTAACCGCTGCCCAGATCCGGGCGGCCGAAATCGCCGCCGGCCTGGGGCAGGCACACGAAGCTGTCCAGTGGTCCGAACACGCGGTGGCATCGGAGCCGCTGAACGAACGGGCCTGGTCCGCATTGGTCACCAGCTTGGAAAGCGCCGGCCGTTACGCCGAAGGCCTGCAAGCCTACGACAAGTGCCGGCGGCTGCTGGACCGTGACCTCGGCTGCGCCCCTGGCCCCGCCCTCCGGGACGCGCACGTGCGGCTGCTGCAGAAAACCGCAGAGACCGACGGCGAACTGTCCGAGGTCCTGGAGGCTCTGCTGTACCTGAACGAGCGGATGCGTGCCCAGTCGTTGCGCGAGAGCGCGATGGCAGCGGCGAACTCGCGGACGCGCGGCTTCAGGACCGGCAGCAACCACGAATCGGCCAGCAGGGTCATCAATTCGTTCCTGAACAAAGCACTCGCGGTTAGCTGAGCACCAGGTCCGCACCGCTGACGGTGCGAGCGCGGCAACAGGCAGGCTGCGCCGTCGTCAAAGTCTGTAACAGACCCCTGGCGGCGGTGCAGAACCACGGTGCTGCCGCAAAGAAGCTATGTACAAGCGCACGCTGATAGAGCATACTCACTCTATGACCGTGTCGGGGGGCTTGGGTTGGGGACACTGCTATGACCGAAGAAAAAGCACGGGATATAGCCCGTGTTGTAGTTGTTGATGATCACACAACATTTGCGGAACTGTTGTCGGATGCGTTGGACCGGCAGGAAGATCTGGAGAACGCGGGCATCGCGGGCAGCGCCAAAGACGGCGTCGAACTGTGCCGCTCGCTGGAACCAGACGTGGTGGTGATGGATTACCACCTGCCGGATGGCAACGGGCTGGACGCTGCAGAGCAGATACTGGCGCACAATCCTTTGACGCGCGTTATCGTGCTCACAGGGGATCCGTCACCGGAAATCCTCGGACGTGCGGCCATCACCGGAATCTGCGGCTTCCTGCCGAAGGACGGCTCGCTGGCCACCTTGCTGGACACCCTGCGGCATGCCCGCACAGGTTCCCTGGTGATCCATCCGTCCCTGCTGGCGATCGCCAGCAGGGCTTCCACTTCCCAGCCCGCGGACACGCCGTCGCTGACCGAGCGGGAGCGTCAGGTACTGGGGCTGATGGCGGCCGGCCACGACGTGCGGGCCAACGCGAAGCATCTGGGCATCACGGAAAACACGTGCCGCGGCTATGTGAAATCCATCCTGGCCAAGCTGGACGCGCACACGCAGCTTGAAGCCGTGGCCGTCGCCGGACGTCTGGGGCTCCTGACGGCGGACAGGGATGGCTAGCCGGGCCCGCGGGGTAAGCGACGCAGCCTCCGCGGACGAGATCAGTGCTGAAGTCCCGTTCTCGGCGGAGTCCGCTTCGACAGAGTCCGCTCCGACAGAGTCCGCTCCGACGAAGTCCGCTTCGGCAGCGCCGCCATCACCAGCGCCCGCTTCCGTGAGCCCTGCTTCGGCAAGACCGTTTTCGCCCGAGCGCGTTACCGTTGCGCCCGCTTCCGGCCGCCGGACGAGAATACGGCGATGGCCATTGGCGGCGGCGGCCTTGGGCGCCACCGGCACGAATAACCCGGAGGCGCCCCATCTGGTTCCGGAGAACTCCGAGATGCGGCGGGCGATCTGGAAGTTCCTCATCGGCAGCCTGGCGACGCTGCTGATTGTGGTGGTTCCCGTGGTCATCGGCGCCAGCGCCATCTCACGCCAGCAAGCCATCGACCATGCGATCGAAAGAACCCAAAGCACGGCTGACTTCGCCGTGGCCCCGTTCATCGATGAGCGGTTGCTGGCCGGCGAGCCCGGTGCGCTGGACCGGCTGGACCGGCTGCTTCAGCCACGGTTTGAACGCCACCGCATACTGCGGATCAAGGTGTGGAGTTCCGATGGCCTCATCATCTACTCGGACGAACGCTCGCTGATCGGCCAGCAGTTCGATCTGCAGCCCTGGCAGCAGGAGCTTCTCGCCGGTAGCCACCCCGGCATCGCCCACTTCGAACCCCAGACCGGTTTTGAAAACACCTTCGAGAGCGGTCAGGGCGAGATGCTGGAAGTCTATGTAGCCACCGGGACCGCCGGCAGTGAGCCTGTGCTGTACGAGACGTACTACCAGCCCGACGAAGTGCGCGCCGACGAGCGGGAGATGATGCTCGGAATCCTGCCGCCGGTGCTCGGTGCCCTCGCAGTGCTCCAGCTCGTCCAGCTGGTCCCGGCTCTGCGGATGGCCCGCCGCCTGCAGCGGGACAGCGCCACGCGACGTCAGCTGCTCCAGCGCGCCATCGAATCCTCTGAACTTGAACGCCAGAGGCTCGCCCGCGACCTGCACGATGATGTCATCCAGGATCTGTCCGGCGTGGCCTACGCGCTGGAGTCCTTCGAACTGCAGGACCAGCCGCCGTCCAAGGAGTTCCTCGCCCGGACCCGGGCGCTGGTCCAAGACAACATCAGCGCTCTGCGCGGCATCACCACCGAGCTGTACCCGCCGGATCTTGCCGACCTGGGTCTGGCCGGCGCCCTTGAACGCCTCGGTGATCCGGTCCGTGCCCGCGGGCTCGAGTGGCACCTGCGGGTCGTCGGCGACCCCGCACCGGACGCGCAGCAGGCGGCCCTGCTGTACCGTGCGGCACGCGAAGCCATCACCAATGCCATCAAACATGCCCGTGCCAGCGTGATCAGCGTCGAACTCAGCCTAAGCGGTGACCGGCTCCAGCTGGCGGTGTACGACGACGGCGAAGGCTTCGAGCGGGCGGCCGGAGCCCCGGAAGGCCACCTTGGACTGCAGATCCTGCAGGACACCGTGTCGGCCGCCGGTGGGCGTCTGGATCTGCGCACCGCTCCGAGGCAGGGTACCGAGGTCCTGGTCAGCCTGCCCGTCTAAGCCGGCCGCCTCCCGTCTGAATGGGCAGCCTGGACACCTGGCGGAACTGGGCGGCCGCGGAAGGACCGGTGTGGTAGACAAGACCAATGACGCAGCTGACCGATATCTGGCCCGTGCTCGGCCTGACTCTGACCACGCCTCGGCTGCAGCTGCGTCCGGTTGCCGATGAGCACATCCCGGCGATGGTCGACGCGGTGTTGAGCGGGATCCATGATCCGGATGTCTCGCCCTTCTCCTTCCCCTGGACAGATGCGCCGCGCGAGGAGCTGCCGCGCACTACTGCTGCGCATGTCTGGCACCAGCGGGCCAAGACCACGGCCGGCAGCTGGTCGCTGCTGTTCGGCGTCTGGCAGGGGGACGATTTTGCCGGCTGCCAGGAACTGCTGGCCACCAGCTTCGCCGAAACCCGGACCGTGAGCACGGGTTCGTGGCTCAAGCAGTCCGCGCAAGGGCAAGGGCTCGGCAAGGAGATGCGCAGCGCCGTCGTTCTTTATGCCTTTGATTTCCTCGGCGCCGAGGTGGCCGAGTCGGAGGCCTTCGACTTCAACACCGCGTCCCTGGGTGTCTCCCGGTCGCTGGGTTATGAGCCCAACGGCGTCTGGCGGCATTCCTCCGGCCGGGACCACGTGCGCACCATGCAGCGCATGCGACTGACACCGGATCTATTCCGCCGCCCGGATTGGAGTCTGGAGACAGCGGGCCACCGCGCGGCGGCCCGCTTCCTCGGACTCGAAGACGCCTGACACGGCGGCCTCGCAGGTACTCCCCTAGATCTCCGCCCCTTCCAGCAGTTCCGTGACCAGCGCCGCGATCGGCGAGCGCTCGGACCTGGTCAGCGTGATGTGGGCGAAGAGCGGGTGGCCCTTGAGCGTCTCCACCACAGCGGCGATGCCGTCGTGGCGGCCAACCCGCAGATTGTCGCGCTGGGCCACATCGTGGGTGAGGACGATCTTGGAGTTTTGCCCGATCCGGCTCATCACCGTGAGCAGGACGTTCTTCTCCAGCGACTGGGCCTCGTCCACTATCACGTACGAGTCATGCAGCGAGCGTCCCCGGATGTGCGTCAGCGGCAGCACCTCCAGCATGCCGCGGTCCATCACTTCCTCCACCACCTCGGTGGAAACCAGGGCACCGAGCGTGTCGAAGACAGCCTGCGCCCACGGGTTCATCTTTTCCGACTCGGAACCGGGCAGGTAACCCAGTTCCTGGCCACCCACCGCATACAGCGGCCGGAACACCACGACCTTGCGGTGCTCGCGCCGCTCCAGCACCGCCTCCAGCCCGGCGCAGAGCGCCAGCGCCGACTTGCCGGTTCCGGCCCGCCCGCCCAAAGAGACAATGCCGACCTCCGGGTCCATCAGCAGGTCGATCGCCAGCCGCTGCTCCGCGGACCGGCCGTGCAGCCCGAAGACGTCACGGTCCCCCTTGACCAGCCGGACCTGCTTGTCCGCCCCCACCCGGCCGAGCGCCGAACCGCGGTTGGAGAGCATGACTAGGCCGGTGTTGGCCGGCATTTCCGCGGCCGCCGGAATGAACACCGGTTCATGGTTGTAGAGGTTGTTGACGTCGTCTTCGAGCACGTCCAGCTCGGCCACCCCGGTCCAGCCGGAGTCCTTGACCAGCTCGTTGCGGTACTCGTCCGCCTGCAGCCCCATGGCCGACGCCTTGACGCGCATCGGCAGGTCCTTGGAGACCACAGTGACGTTCTTGCCTTCGTCCGCCAGGTTCTTGGCCACCGCCAGGATCCGGCTGTCATTGTCCCCGCCCCGGAAACCCGCCGGCAGCACTTCGGGGGAAATGTGGTTCAGCTCCACGCGCAGCGATCCGCCCTCTTCCCCAAGTGGGATCGCCGTATTGAGCCCGCCGTGTTCAATCCGCAGATCATCCAGCAGCCGCAGCGCCTTGCGGGCGAAGTAGCCCAGCTCGGGGTCGTGCCGCTTACCTTCCAGCTCGGTAATGACCACTACCGGCAGGATGACTTCATGTTCGGCAAAGCGCATCAGCGCCCGCGGATCGGACAGCAGAACGGAGGTGTCCAGCACAAAGGACTGCGCAGGTTCCGGTGTTCCGCCGGCCGGTTCTGCCGCCGTCCGGGCAGCAACAGAAAGACCGTCCGCCGCAGCAGAAACATCTGTTTCGTTTGCCTGGCGTCCGGTCTCGGCGACTTGACTCATGTTCTCAGTGGTGGCCACTTTAGCTCCCGTCCGGAGCGCTGGCGCTCCGAATGATCTGGGTCAGGGTGAGACGGTCCGGCCACCTGGCCGTTACCGGCCTCCCCCGCTGCTTCGTGAAAAGCGGCATATGGTGGCCTCCCGATCAATCTGCGGTCTTGCTGACTGATAGGTCAAAACTACGCCCCTGTTATTTACCGCACAACTACTTGGGGCAACCTGGTGGATAACTCAAAGTGAACGAACGACGACGGCGCGCGGCCGGCTTGTTTATGCGCCGAAACGGCGCTGCCGGCTCGCGTAGTCGCGCAGTGCGCGCAGGAAATCCAGGCGCCGGAAATCGGGCCAGAGTGCCTCGCAGAAGTAGAACTCGCTGTAGGCGCTCTGCCACATCAGGAAGCCCGAAAGCCGCTGTTCGCCGGAGGTACGGATGACCAGATCAGGGTCCGGCAGCCCGCGCGTGTAGAGGTAGCGGGAGATGTCATCCACATCGAGCCCGTCCGCCACGGTGTTCAGGTCCCGGCCGTCCCGGGCCGCGGTGTAGAGCAGGCCCTTGACCGCGTCCACAATCTCCTGGCGGCCACCGTAGCCGATGGCAACATTGACGTGTACGCCGTCGACGTCCTTGGTTTGTTCCGCCAGCCGGCAGACCTTGTCGCTGAGGTATTCCGGCAGCGTTTCGAGCGCGCCGACCGGGCTCACCCGGACGTTCTTCCCCTCGCCGAGCCGGTCCAGGGTGTTGGCGATGATCCCCATGAGCTGTTCCAGTTCCTCACCGGAACGGTTCATGTTGTCGGTGGAGAGCATGTAGAGGGTCACGACTTTGACCCCGAGCTCATCGCACCAGCCGAGGAACTCGAGAATCTTCTCCGCACCGGCCTGATGGCCTTCGCGCGTGGGGGTGCCGGCGAGCTTGGCCCAGCGGCGGTTGCCGTCCACGACGACGCCGATGTGGCCTGGAATCCGCTCCTGTGCCAAGGTTCGCTGGAGCTTGCGTTCGTAGAGGCGGTACACCACAGCCGGAAGTCTCAACTGTGCACCCGCCCTTTCCTCGTCAGCAACCAACGGAGAAAATACTATCGCTTCCGCTGCCGGTCCACGTTCCAGGTTGCCTGCGGCGGGGCTTTCATGCAGCGGCAATGCTGCTCCACGTGGCGGCGAGGTGACACATCCCACTGGAATAGAATGCGCATATGACTCCTCGCGGTACCTTGCCTCCCGACTCCTACGACCGGGATCCGGAACAAAACGACAGACCCCTCGAGTCTGCCGTCGAAGAAGTCGCCGATGCGCTGAACATCAAGCCCAAGCTTCGCGGCTGGCTGCACGCCGGAGCCACGCCGCTCGCGTTGATCGCAGGCATCATCCTGGTTAGCATGGCGCCCACATCGGCCGGGAAGCTGACCTCCGCCATCTACGCTGTGACGGGCCTACTGCTGTTCGGTGTCAGCGCCGTCTACCACCGGGGCAACTGGGAGCCGAAGACCAAGCTGATCCTCAAGCGGATGGACCATACCAACATCATGCTGGTCATCGCCGGCTCCTACACCCCGCTGGCCTGGGCATTGCTGGAACGGCCCAAGGCCACGCTGCTGCTGTGGCTGATCTGGTGCGCAGCCCTCGCCGGGGTCGCCTTCCGGGTGCTGTGGCCACATGCGCCCCGCTGGCTCTATGTGCCGGTCTACATCGGCCTTGGTCTGGCCGCGCTTTTCTATCTCCCGGACTTCTACGCCGCGGACCCCACCGCCGCCATCCTCATCTGTGTGGGCGGTGCCTTCTATATTGCCGGCGCGGTGTTCTACGGTTTGAAGAAGCCGAACCTTTCGGCCGCGTGGTTCGGCTTCCATGAACTGTTCCACGCGTTCACTGTGGTCGGCTTCAGCTGCCACTTCGCCGCCATCATGATGGCCGTCATGGGCAACGGCGCCGCTTCCTAGCCGGCGAGTTCCGCGACGAGCTCCTCCGCCGTGCCGACCGGCCGGCGGCACACCATGCCCCGGCACACGTAAGCCAGGGCGCCCTCCGCGGGCGCCGGCCGATCCACCAGCAGCGGCACAACGGTTTCTGCCCCGGCGGCTCCCCCGCTCCGGCCAGTCCCGCCAGTTCCCCCGCTTCCCCGGGCGACCACCATGCCCGGCTGCCCGGTCTTTCGTGCGGCCCGCACCAGTTCAGCTACCGCATCCGTCTCCCCCACGACGGCAAGTTCCACCGGTCCGGCGAGCATGGCCTGGGCCACGGCCATGCCCCAGCCTGCCGCCCGCGGCACTTGGGGAGCGGCTCGTTCGAGGTACCGCAACAGGTTCTCCGCCAGCCTGCGGTGCCCGGTCGATCCGCTATAGGCGGCATAGGTCAGCAGCACTCCGGCGAAAAGATTGGCCCCGCTCGGGGTGGCGCTTTCCAGTGGATCCGCCGCACCTCGCTCCCCTGCGGCCGCCGAGAGCTGTGCAGGACGGGCCGCGGAATCGCCGAGCACGCCGTCGCGCAGGAAAAGCTCGCGGGTCCGCAACACCAAATCCTCTGCAGCCCGGTACCAGCGTTCCGCTCCCGTGACCGCGTACAGCGCGAAGAAGCCTTCGGCGCAGCCCGCGTAATCTTCCAGCAGCCCCTCGATGCCCTGCGCCGCGCCGTCGTGCGATACCCGGGCCAGCCGTCCGCCGTCGTCAAAGTGAACCCGGAGCAGGTAGTCCGCCGCGGCCTCGGCCGCAGCCAGCAGGTCGGACCGGTCCAGCAGTTCGGCCGTTTCGGCCAGGGCTGCGATCGCCAGCCCGTTCCAGCCGGCGACGATCTTCTCGTCCCGGGCCGGCTGCGGACGGCGGTTGCGCACCTCCAGCAGCGCCGGTTTGAGCGCGTTCCACCGCTTGCGTTCCGCCGGGTCCAGCCTGCGTCCGGGATGCAGCGGCGAGCCCGTTTCGCTGACCGTGCCCCGGACGCCGACGTTCATGGTTTCCGCCGCCCAGGCCCCGTCCGCGCCGAGGACGTCCTCGAGCTCGGCCATCGACCAAAGATAGGTGGCGCCCTCGTGGTGCACCCCGTCCACTACCGTGTCCGCGTCCAGCGACGAGGCGAACCCGCCGCCGGGCAGGCCGAGCCGCGCCACCATCCAGTCCGCCGTCTGCGACGCTACCGCGGCGGCCAGCTCCCGGTCCGGCCCCCGCCCGGACTGCATCGCCCACTGCGCATAGGCCCGCAGCAACTGCACGTTGTCGTACAGCATTTTCTCGAAGTGCGGCACCGACCACTGCCGGTCCACGGCGTAGCGGGCAAAGCCGCCGTCCAGCTGGTCGTAGAGCGCCGAGCCGGCCATGGTTTCCAGCGTCCGCCCAGCGAGCTCGTCCGCCAATCCCGCCGTGGAACTGCCGCCGGCCGCGTGCCGGAGCAGGAACTGCACAACCGACGACGGCGGGAATTTAGGCGCATCGCCAAAGCCGCCGAACTGCCGGTCTTCCTGCTGCGCCAGCAGCCGGACCGCCTGCTCAAGGTGGGCCGGCAGTTGTCCGGTCCATCCGCCGTCGGGCACCTGGACCAGGTCTCCCAGCAGCTGCCGGTTGCCGTCTTCGGCCCGTTCCAGCGCCTCCGCCAGCGCCGCGGCGCTTTCCTCGACGCCGCTGCGCCGCTCTGCCCAGGCCTCCGAGACCGCGGCGAGGACCTGCCTGAAGGAGGGCATGCCGGACACCGGCCGCGGCGGGTAGTACGTGCCCGCGTAGAACGCGCGGCCATCCGGCAGGGCGAAAACGCTCATCGGCCAGCCGCCCTGGCCGGTCACCGCCTGCGTCGCCGCCATGTAGACGGAGTCAACATCGGGGCGCTCTTCCCGATCCACCTTGATGCTGACGAAGTGTTCGTTCAGGTCCTCCGCGGTGGCCTGATCCTCGAAGGATTCGTGCGCCATGACGTGGCACCAGTGGCAGGCTGCGTAGCCGATGGAAATGAAAACAGGCACGTCGCGCAGACGTGCCTGTTCAAAAGCCTGGTCGCCGAACGGCCACCAGTCCACCGGGTTGCCGGCATGCTGGCGCAGGTAGGCCGAGGCCTCGCTGCGCAGTCTGCCGGCCATGATCAGCTACCCCACGCGATCCGGGCCGGACTTGTCCCCGCGGGATTCATCCGGACGCTTGCTGCCGGTGATCCTTTCGTCGAGCCCGTCCTGCAGCCGGAACTCGCGTCCCGTGTCCGCAGCCGAGCCACGCGGCCGGCCTTCGCCGTCGTCGTTCTGGTCTGCTGCCTTCCGCTCCGCTGCGTCGAGCACGGCGGCTTCCTCTACCTGCTGGCGGTAACGCACCCGCCGGATCCGCCGGGCCATATCCCAGATCAGCAGGATGATGGCGGCAGCCAGGAAGAAAGTGGCGAAAAAGCCCCAGGCACCGGGTGTGACCTGGTCGGGGTCAAGGCCCGGACGCAGCGAGGGCTCGTCGTTCGGGGCTGCGGCGGCAAATACGTGCAACAGGTGCAAAGGTCAGTCTCTTTCTGGCAGAACCCGGGACATGTTCCCCGGAATAGGCACAAGGTGCCCGGAAAATCAGGTTGCGCTGTCTCTATCGTATGCCAGCAAAGAAGTCCGTTTCAGGTACCGAGGTTTCCACCCGGGCGTCAACCAGCGTGTAGTCCTCCCATGGCCACACCTTGCGCTGCATATCCGGCGACACCGCGAAGAAGAAACCGTTGGGCTCGATCTGCGTGCGGTGGGCCAGCAGGGCGCGGTCGCGGTGCTCGAAGAAGTCCCCGCAGTCGATCTGCGTAGTGGTCCGGTGAACCGGCATAGGCGGCTGATGCCCCTCGGCATCCGCCTCCTGCCAAGCGGCAATGCGCGCGGCATACGGCGACTGCAGGCCAGCCTCTTCGAGGGCGAAGTGCAGGGCGCGGAACCGCTCGGGGTTGAAGGCACGGTCGAAGTAAAGCTTCAACGGGGTCCAGGGTTCGCCGGCCTCGGGATAGCTTTCGGCGACGCCGGCGGCGTTGTAGGCCTCCACCGCTACCTTGTGCGCCATGATGTGGTCCGGGTGCGGATAGCCGCCGTTTTCGTCGTAGCTGATGATCACATGTGGCTGGAACTCGCGGACCAGGCGGACCAACGGCGCCGCGGCACGCTCGAGCGGCAGCGTGGCAAAGCTGCCGAAGGGCAGCGGCGGCAGCGGGTCGCCCTGCGGCAGACCCGAGTCGACGAAGCCAAGCCAGCGATGCGCGACGCCGAGCTCCTTGGCGGCGTCGGCCATTTCCAGCCGGCGCAGGCCGGGCAGATCGCGCAGGGCGTGCGGGACCGAGGCGACCTCCGCGTTCAGGATGTCGCCGCGCTCACCGCCGGTGCAGGTGACGACCATGACATCGACGCCGGCCGCGGCGTAGCTGGCCATCGTCGCCGCACCCTTGCTCGACTCATCGTCGGGGTGCGCATGGACCGCGAGCAGGCGAAGCCGGCTCCCGGAACTGCTTCCCTTGGGGGCCACGCCGGGCTGTGCGGGGATGCTCACGAAAAACTCCTGATGATCTACGAACGGACTATGACTGAATTCTGAAGGGACCGGGGCGACCCCGGGACACGATAAAGTGGTGGTGTGAGCACCACCGGACCCACTCCCACGGACACCTCGTCCGGGTTAAGCGTAGCCAATCGCTACGGCGCCCCAAAGCGCGGGCTCAGTGGGAAAGCCAAAAAGTGGATGGCCGTCGCCGCGCTGGCTGTCGCCGTCGTCATCGCTGGATGGATGTCCTTCTCCATCCAGGGCTCCGACGACGTCTCTAGCACCGACGTCGGGTTCAATCTTAGCGACGACGGAACAGTGGTGGTGGACTTCCAGGTCATAAAGGATCCGGACGCCACGGCGGAGTGCGCGGTCCAAGCCTTGAGCGAAACCTACGCGATCGTCGGCTGGAAGGTAGTCACCGTGGGCCCCAACGCCGAGGACGAGGGAGCAGCCAGCGGCCGCACGACGGCCCATCGCATTGAACTGCGAACGGAATCCCCCGCGACAACAGGCGGCGTCAACAGCTGCTGGATTGTGGACTGACCGCGCCGGTAGCTCTCCGATGCCCCTGCCCAAACGGGGGTCGAAGTCCGAAGCGAATGTTGCAGCTCGGTCTCGGTTATTGGGATTTGCTTCTGTGATTGACTAGACTTGTTCAAATACATTCCGCCCCGCCCATCAGGTGACTAAGGAAATTCGCTAGACGAGTCACCCGTATGGCGGGGTCTTTGCATGGAAGCGGCTGCCAACCCGGCGGCCGTTTCCTGCAATAAGTAACCGTGCCGGAGTCTCAGCTTTGAAACCGGCAGTAACTAAGGAGAAGTACGTGTCTACATCCAGCGCATCCGTCGCCTGGCTCACCCAGGAGTCCTACGACCGCCTGAAGGCTGAACTGGATCATCTCTCCGGCCCCGGCCGTACGGAGATTGTTGCCCGTATTGAGCAGGCCCGTTCAGAGGGAGACCTCAAGGAAAACGGCGGTTACCATGCAGCCAAAGAGGAACAGGGCAAAGCAGAGGCACGCATCCGGCAGCTGACCGAGCTGCTTCGCAACGCGCACGTGGGGGAAGCACCTGCCGATGACGGCGTTGTCGAACCCGGCATGGTTGTCGAAGCCAACGTCGCCGGCGACAAGGAAACCTTCCTGCTTGGCAGCCGCGAAGTTGCCGGCGATGCCGACATCGACGTCTACAGCGAGCGGTCCGCCCTTGGCGCCGCTATCCACGGTCTCAAAGCAGGCGACAAGACCAGCTACACAGCACCGAACGGCAAAGAAATCTCGGTGGAGATCATCTCCGCCAAGCCGTACAAGGGCTAAAGCAGCTTCCGGCCAGGCCGGATTCGAATGGCGGGTTCCCCTCCGGGGAGCCCGCCATTTTCCTCAGCTGCCCACGCGGCTGTTCCGACGCCGGGAATCCTTGCGCAGCAGGACCGCCGCCAGCACTCCCCCAACCGCGCCGAAAAAGTGGGCCTGCCACGAAATGCCGGACCCCGGCGTCGGCAATACGCCCCACAGGACCGAGCCGTAGAACATGAAGATCACCACGGCCAGCAGAATCTGCTTCCAGCTGCGGTTGTAGAACCCGCGCACCAGCAGGTACGTCAGGAAGCCGAAGACCAGTCCGGACGAGCCGACCGTCAGGCCGGCGCCGGTGAGCCAGACGCCGACGCCAGATACCAGCCAGCTGGAGGCGAGGACTGCGACAAATCGGCGCACACCCTCCAGGAACACCAGGAAGCCCAGCACCACCAAGGGCAGATTATTGCTGAGCAGGTGGCTGAAGTCCGCGTGCAGCAGCGGCGAAAAGATGATGCCGTCCAGCCCGTAGAGCGAGCGTGGAATGTTTCCCAGCAGGAAATTCAGCTCGAGGCCGGTCGACACGTTGACTATTTGGATGCCCCACAGCACGGCGGTGAGGAGACCCAGCACCACCAGTCCCCGCCGGGCCCGCGACGCTTGGGTCCGAGGCGCCTGCCCGCGGTAGCCAGCCATGGCTAATGCACGACGATGGGCTGAAAGCCCTCCGCCCGCAGGTTGTCCAGCACCTGCTTGCAGTGTTCGTGGCCCTTGGTTTCGATGTCGATGGTGATGGCCACGTCGCCCATGCTGATGGACCCGCCGATGCGGGTGTGGTCCACGCGGGTGACGTTCGCGTCCGATTCGGCGATGATGCGCGAGATCTGGGCCAGCGAACCAGGCCGGTCGTCGAGCATGATGCGCACGGACATGAACCGCCCCGAGGCGTACAGGCCGCGCTGGATCACCTTGAGCATCAGCATCGGATCGATGTTGCCGCCGGAGAGAATGACTGCCGTGGTACCGGGATTCTCGATGACCCCTTCCATCAGCGCGGCCACGCCCACGGCACCGGCCGGCTCCACCACCAGCTTGGACCGCTCGATCAGGAAGATCAGGGCCCTCGCGAGGGCATCCTCGCTGACGGTGACCACGTCGTCGACCAGTTCGCGGATGATGGAAAACGGCACCTGTCCGGGCCTGCCCACGGCAATGCCGTCCGCCATGGTGGATACTTTCTGCAGCGGCACCAGGGCGTCAGCGGCCAGCGACGGCGGGTAAGCCGCGGCGTTTTCCGCCTGTACGCCGATGACCCTGATCTCGCGGCCCAGCTCCTTGGCCCGGGCCTTGATCGCCGTCGCCACGCCGGCCAGCAGCCCGCCGCCGCCGACACCCATGACAACAGTGTCCACGTTGGGGATCTGCTCCAGCACTTCCAGGCCGACGGTCCCCTGCCCGGCGATGATGTCAGTGTTGTCGAAGGGGTGGACGAAGACGGCGCCGGTTTCATCAGCGTAACGCTGGGCCTCGGCCAGGGCTTCGTCAACATTGTGGCCGTGCAGGACAACTTCCGCACCGTGGCCGCGGGTGGCTGCCAGCTTGGGCAGGGCGACGCCCATGGGCATGAAAATCCGGGCCTTGATGCCAAGCCTGGCCGCAGCCACGGCGACGCCCTGGGCGTGGTTTCCCGCGGACGCCGCAACCACGCCGCGCGCCCGCTCCTCTTCGTTCAGGCGGGCCATGCGCACATACGCACCGCGGACCTTGAACGAACCCGCGCGCTGCAGATTCTCGCACTTGAAGTAGACGTCGGATCCGGTCATCCGGCCCAGCGCGCGCGACTGTTCCACCGGGGTCAGCTCGATCACGCCGTCGAGCAATTCGGCGGCATCCATGATGTCGTCAACGGTCACGGGAAGTGCTTTGAGATCTATCATTTCCGCAGTTCGTTCCTATCCTCCGGGGCATTACCGCCCGGTTCCCCAATATCAGTCTTTTCGGGCTTTGTATTTTCGACGACGGCGCCCTCCGCAGCCCCGTCCCTGGCATCAGGTTTCACCGCGGTGCCCTGCTTTGCGGTGGCCCCGGCGTCGTTCTTCGCGGTGTCCCCGGATCCGTCATCGCTGTCCGGCGCAGACCCTCCGGCCCCGCGTGCGCCTTTCGTGCCCGGTGGCTCGGCCAGCGGTTCAGTGCGCCGCTGCTGCCCGCCGACTGCGATGTCATGTTCCCAGTCCCGGCCGGCTATGTACTTCACCACCGTGTTGACGATGGCTAGCAGCGGAACGGCGAACAGCGCACCGGGAATGCCCGCCACCATGGTGCCGCCAGCAACGGCGATCACCACGGCCAGCGGATGCAGGGATACCGCTTTACCCATGATCAGTGGCTGGAGGACGTGGCTTTCCAACTGCTGGACGCCCAGCACGATGGCCAGCATGATCAGCGCGTTGACCCAGCCGTTGGCGACAAGGGCCAACAGCACCGCCACGAAGCCGGTGACCAGGGCACCGACAATCGGGATGAAGGAGCCGATGAACACCAGCACGCTCAACGGCAGCGCGAGCGGGACGCCGATGATGGCTGCGCCGGCACCAATGCCGACGGCGTCCACGAACGCCACGAACACCTGGACGCGGATGTACTGGACCAGCGAGTACCAGCCCTTGCGGCCGGCACCGTTGCTTGCCGCGCGGGCCCGCTTGGGCAGCAGACCGACGACGAACATCCAGATCCGCTCGCCGTCGAGCAGGAAGAAAATCAGCGCGAAAATTGCCAGCAGCAGACCGGTCACAAGGTGGCCGGCGGTGGAGCCAACGGAGAGGGCGCTGGAGAGGATGGCGCTGCTGTTGTCCTGCAGTTGGTCCAACAGTTCGTTGATGTAGTCGTTCAGCTGGGCCGATGTCAGCGCCAAGGGACCGTCGGTTAGCCAGCCCTGGATCTGACGCACACCCTCAAGCGCCTGGTCCCACAGTTCGCGGAAGCCGAAGAACAGTTGGCGCCCCACCAGGGACAAGGCCCCGCCCATCAGGCCCAGGAAGCCCAGGATCGTGATGGCGACGGCCAGGCCGCCGGGCACCTTGGCCTTGTGGAGGAACCGGACCACGGGCTGGAGCAGGCCAGCCAGCAGCGCGGCGACCATCAGCGGGATGATGATGAGCGAAATGTAGCTGAGCAGCCAGATCAGCACCCCGATCACCACTATGATCAATCCGAGCCGCCAGGCCCAGGCAGCACTGATCCTCAGGGCGTACGGCACGTCCTCGCGGACATGGTGCGGACCACCGGTTCCGGCGCGCGGACCGGCGGCCGGTGGACGGTTGTCGGGGAAGGGCCGGGTCATAGTGTCAATAGTTTCATATTCACGCCCCGACATTCGTCGAACCGACCTTGGCACTGATGCCCCAGCTGCCGCCGAATTCGGCGCCGGGCTCCAGCCAGACGAGTCCATCCCCGGAGTTGAGCGCATTCGCCGGCGCCGTCATCGGTTCAATGGCCACCGCCTGCACCCGTCCCGGGTACTTGTCTGTCACGAACACATGCGTGTAGGGGAATGTTTCGTCCTGCCACAAAGTCACGGATTTGCCGTCCGGGGCACTCAAGGTGCTCTCCACCCGGCCGCTGGCAGAGGGAACCAGATCGGTGTAGGCACAGTCCATGTCCAGCGAACCCACCTCTCGTCCGGCACGCAGGTCTACCTCTTCTGCTGCGGCTGCTTTGTCCCGGGGAATCAGTGTCTCGTCCGTGATCAGGTACGTCTCGCCGGGGACCGTCAGCGTCAGGCCCGAGGTATCTTCCTGACCAAGCCGCAGGTAGGGATGCGCGCCGAGGGCCACGGGTGCGGCCTCCTCCGAATGGTTGACCAGTGACTGCGTGACCAACAGGTCGCCGTCGTTATCCAGCTCGTAGCGGACGCGGTGGGTGAGGTGGAACGGATAGCCGTGCTGCGGGAAGATCCCGGCCTCCAGCGAAACGGCGGATTCGGTGTGTTCCACCTTGCGGTAGCCGGTGTTCCGCAGCAGCCCGTGGGTGGCATGGCCGCGCTTGAGTTCCGTGATGTCCAGCCGTTGTTCCTTGCCGTTGAGTGTCCAGACCGCTTTGTCCACCCGATTGGGCCACGGCGCCAGCAGGATCCCTACGGCTCCCGGCGGAATCTGGTCGTCGCCGAAAGTCTCGGTCAGTTGCACGGAGTTCTTCTCGAACAACCGCAGGCAAGCGGCCAGTTCCGTAATGACGGCGCGTGAGTCTCCGCGGACAATCTCGAACTGTTCTCCGGTGGCAAAGGTAGGGTGGCTCATAGCTAAAACGTACCGGAGAATGCATCCTCAGGAGCCGCCATGACGACCATGACTTCCACGCGGCTCGCGGACGGGCGGGAACTGATCTATTTTGACAGCGCCCCTGACGCAGCCAAGCGGCGCCGTGACACCGCCCCGAGCGACGGCCGGCAGCTGGATCCGCGCGGCGGCGGGACCGGCGAGGCGCGCTTCGATGTGCTGACCGGCGAGTGGGTGGCCGTGGCCGCGCACCGGCAGAACCGCACCCACCTGCCGCCGGCGGACGAATGTCCGCTGTGCCCCTCCGACGGCGTACGGCAGACGGAGATTCCGTCAGGCTACGAGGTCGCGGTCTTCGAAAACCGCTTCCCGTCCTTCGGTCCGCGGCTCGGCGCCCTGCCCGCCCCCGACGATGCCCCTGCCGTCAGCGCCCCGGCGTACGGACGCTGCGAAGTCATCTCTTTTACCGAAGACCATGTCGGTTCCTTCGGTTCGCTCCCGTTCGAGCGGGTGCGCACGGTGGTGGACGCCTGGGCGCAGCGCACCGAGGCCCTGTCCGCGATGACCGGCGTGCAGCAGGTTTTCTGCTTCGAAAACCGCGGAGCCGAGATCGGCGTGACGCTGCATCACCCACACGGCCAGATCTATGCCTATCCGTTCATAGCGCCGCGCAGCGCCGGCATGGCGAAGCTGGCCCGGCGGCATTACCTTCGCTCCGGCGGCCTGGAAACCTTGACAAGTTCGGCACTGGCGGCCGAGCGGACCGACGGCGAGCGCATGATCGTCGAGGGTAACCACTTCAGCGCCTACGTTCCCTTCGCCGCCCGTTGGCCGCTGGAAATACACCTCGTTCCGCACCGCCAAGTCCCCGACCTCGCCGCCCTGACCGGGGAGGAACGCGACGAACTCGCGGAACTTTACCCGCAACTGCTGCGCCGACTGGACAATCTCTACAACTCCCCCACTCCCTATATCGCCGCATGGCACCAGGCACCTGTCGCTCACGACTTCCGACCCTCCGGCCATCTCCACCTGCAGCTGACCTCCCCGCGCCGAGCCGAGGACAAGCTCAAGTACCTTGCCGGCTCGGAAGCCGCCATGGGCGCCTTCATCAATGACACGGCGCCCGAGGACACCGCCGCGCGGCTTCGGGCGGCGGACACGGCATGACCGGCCGGACAACCGCAGCCGCCGACGCCTTCGCCCAACACTTCGGCCACGCTCCAGACGGCATCTGGGCCGCCCCGGGCCGCGTCAATCTCATCGGCGAGCACACCGACTACAACCTTGGCTTCGCCCTTCCGCTGGCCATCGACCGCTCCACCCTCGCCGCGGTTTCCCGGCGGAGGGATTCAACCGTCCGCGCCACCGCCCTAAATACCGGGTACGACGACGTGACGTTGGCTGCCGCTGACATCGCACCTGGCGCCGTGGCGGGTTGGGCTGCCTATCCGCTCGGCGTCGTGTGGGCGTTCGCCCAACGCGGAGTGGAAATTCCCGGCCTAGAGCTGCAACTGGAGTCCGACGTTCCCATCGGGGCCGGGCTCTCTTCCTCGGCTGCGCTGGAATGTTCCGTGGCCGTTGCCCTCAACGACCTGTTGGGAGCCGGCTTCGAACCGCCGGAGCTGGTCCAAATCTGCCGGCAGGCCGAGAACGAGATGGCCGGCGCACCGACCGGCATTCTCGACCAGACGGCGTCCCTCTTGGGCCGCGGCGACCATGCACTGCTCCTTGACTGCCGCAGCCTGGCAACGCAGCCGGTCCCCCTGCCGCTGCGCGCGGCGGGGTTGCAGCTCCTGGTGGTCGACACGAAGGTCTCGCACTCGCACTCAAGCGGCGGATATTCCGCACGGCGCGCCGACTGTGCCCGGGCTGTGGAGGCTTTGGGCGTGGACTCCCTGCGGGATGTGGAGGAAGGAATGCTTTCGGAGGCACGAGGCCGGTTGGACGAAACAACGTTCCGCCGCGTGCGGCACGTCGTCACGGAGAACCAACGAGTGCAGCAGACAGCCCACCTGCTGATGTCTCGGGGTGATGCATCCGGCCCGACATCCGGGCCCGCAGGAATCGGTGGCCTCTTGACAGCCAGCCACGTCTCCCTGCGCGATGACTACGAAGTGTCCTGTGCCGAGCTGGATCTGGCCGTCGACACTGCACTCCAGCACGGCGCCTTGGGCGCCCGGATGACGGGAGGCGGGTTCGGCGGCTCGGCCATTGCCCTGGTGCCGGAAGAAGCGGCAGAAAAGGTGAGCACCGCCGTCGTCAGTTCTTTCCGCATGGCTGGATTTAAGCAGCCCGATATCTTTCCGGTTGCCCCGGCCGACGGCGCCAGCCGGTTGGCCTGACCACCGCCTGCCAATTCGCCCGTTAAACACAACAGGCCCCGGCATTGCTGCCGGGACCCGCTGGACTCAAACTATGGAATGCGGCTACTCCGTGCCGCGAAGGATCGCGAGCAGGCGCAGGATCTCCACATACAGCCAGATCAGCGTCACGGTCAGGCCGAACGCAGCGGTCCAGGAGTATTTGCGGTCCACACCGGCACGAACGCCCTGCTCAATGGAGGTGAAGTCCATGATCAGCGAGAACGCGGCCAGGCCGATGGCGAACAGGCCGATGATCACGCCGAGGGGAATGCCGATGCCCATGATGTTGATTTCGATGCCGCGGACGCCCCACGGGGTGTCCATTACACCGAACATCTGCAGGCCCAGGTTGACCAAGGAGAACACCGCGTAGCCGATGATGGCGATCATGAAGAACTTCATCGCCTTCGGCGTCGCGCGCACCTTGCCGCTCTTGAAGAGGAGCAGGGTCACGGCGAACACGCAGACGGTGCCGAGCACTGCCTGAGGTGCGACGCCCGGGTACATCGAGTCGAGCACCATGGACAGGCCGCCGACGAACACGCCTTCGGCTCCGGCATACGCCAGGATCAGGGCCTTGGACGGCTCCTTCTTGAAGGCGTTGACCAAGCCGAGCACCAGGCCGACGAGCATACCCGGAATCATCAGGGCCGGAATCATCCAGCCCACGGCTGCACCGGCGAGGACCAGAGCCAGGCAGGCCATGGTCTTCATGATGACGTCGTCGTAGGTCATCCGGCCGGTCTGTGCGGGCCCTGCCGACGGCTGGTTGTACAGATCATTGAGCTGCTGGCTGGACATCTGCGACTGGCCCGCGAGCATGGCCGAGCCGGCGTTCGCCGAGCGCTGTGGCTGGCTGCGGAACGCATTTGGATTGTTGAAGACCGGATTTCCACCCATGGCCATTGTTGTTGTCCTCCATCTAGGGGGTACGAGCTGACTAAACCCTATCAATCACAACGTTTGAAGGTCCGAAATTTATCCCGTTGGGTGAATAATGTCCCGATCGTCCGTTGCAGCGTGCCGAATCGACGTCCAAGTAGGCGCGGGCCTGCAGTGATTCCCGGCAACAGCGGTCGGCGCAGGCTGGCACCATGGCTAGAATACTGGGGTGACCACGCGCCCCGATTCCTCCTCCAGCCGCACCGCCGCAACCAAGCTGCCCCTGCGGATGCTCCATGACCGCATTCTCGTTGCGCTGGACAAGGACAGCAGCGAGCGCCGTTCTTCATCCGGCATCGTGATTCCGGCGACCGCTGCCATGGGCAAGCGTCTGGCCTGGGCCGCCGTCGTCGCCGCAGGTCCCCACGTGCGCCAGGTCAGCGTCGGCGACAAGGTGCTTTTCGATCCGGAGGACCGGGCCGAGGTGGAAGTCAACGCCACGGACTACGTGCTGCTGCGCGAGCGTGATATCCATGCGGTGGCCGAGCCGGAAGAGCAGGACAAGCGCACCGGGCTGTACCTCTGACCTGAGGTTCGTATTCTCCGGCCTTCTCCACGCCCTTCAGGCAGATCCGTTTCACCAAACCTGCACAAGTGTTATCCGATTGCGATGAAAAGCAAGCATTTCGCAACATGTTGAACGGATTCCCCGAGTAACATAAACGACACGTCCGTGATAGAGATCACAGACGACGTCAGCTGCCTGCCGCCGAAAACGTCAGGCCACCCCACACTGTGGAGGTTTGTATTTTGAGAACTATGCCGAAGCTCGCTCGGCTCTGGGGGAAGTTACTCGCAATTCTGGCCATGACGGCGGCAATGCTGTTCATCGCCTCACCCTCGCTGGCTGCCACTACTGCGCCCGCGCCCGCGCCGGCGCCGGATACAACGACAAGTGCTCCGGCCGAACCGTTCCGGGATACCATCAGCGGTGTTCTGCGCAACGCCGAAGGCCCGGTCCCTGGCGTCAGAATCACCGCCACTGGTGAAGGATTCACGGGGGAAGCCGTCACCGGAGAGAACGGTTCCTGGTCCATCGGGGTTCCGGAGCGGGGCACGTATCAAGTGGAAGTGGATGTCTCCACCTTCCCCGAGGGCGTGGAGCTTGCGGAAGGAACGCCCAATCCGCGCGAAGTAACGTTCACCAACACCTCCAACGCGGCAGCGATCTTCCCGCTCGGCGAAGGCATTGTCTTCCAAGGCGCCAGTTTCGGAGAACAGCTGGTGGAACGCCTGATCGCGGGGCTGAGCTTCGGCCTCCTCCTGGCCCTCGCCGCCGTTGGCCTGAACCTGATCTTCGGCACCACCGGCCTGACGAACTTCGCCCACGGCGAGATGGTGACCCTCGGAGCCGTGCTCGTTTTCGGCTTCAACGCCGCGGGCCTGCCTGTCTGGCTCGCGATAGCTCTGGCGATCGTCGGCGGAGCCGTCTTCGGCTACACGCAGGATGCGTGGCTGTGGAAGCCGCTGCGGCGCCGTGGTTCGGGTCTTATCCCGATGATGATCGTCAGCATCGGCCTCGCTCTCGCCAGCCGCTACGTCATCCAGTTCTTCTTCGGCGGTGCAACCCAGCAGCTGCCCGGTGCCAACAGCCCCATTCTCGAATTCGGCTCCATTTCCATCAGCCGCAACACGCTGACGTCCCTGGTGGTCAGCGCCATCGTCATCATCGCCATTGGTCTGCTGCTGCTCAAGACCCGTCTCGGAAAGGCCACGCGGGCCGTTTCCGACAACCCCGCTCTCGCAGCGGCGTCGGGCATCGATGTGGACCGCGTCATCCGGATTGTCTGGACCGCCGGCGGCGTGCTGGCTGCTCTCGGCGGCATCCTCTGGGCCTACTACCGCCCGGGTGTGACGTTCAATATGGGGCAGCAGATCCTCCTGCTGATCTTCGCCGGCGTCGTTCTCGGTGGTCTGGGGACCATTTTCGGCGCCCTGCTGGGTTCCGTGCTCGTGGGCCTTTTTGTTGAGCTGTCCACCCTCTGGCTGGAAGCCGACCTGAAGTACGTAGGCGCCCTCTTGATCATGATCGTCGTACTCCTGTTTAGGCCCCAAGGCATTCTGGGCCGTAAAGAGCGAGTGGGATAGGAGCTTCGATATGGACTTTCTCAATATTCTCGCGAACGCCTTCGGCGAAATCATCAGCCCGACGACGGCGGCGTACGCCCTCGCGGCCCTCGGCCTCGCCGTACACTTCGGCTACTCCGGGCTACTCAACTTCGGCCAGGCCGGCTTCATGGCGGTCGGCGCCTACGGCTTCGCCATTCCTACGATCCTTTGGGACGTGCCATTCGTCGTCGGCCTGTTGATCGCCCTCATCGGCTCTGTCCTTTTCGCACTCCTGCTCGGTATTCCCACCCTCCGGCTGCGCGCGGACTACTTGGCCATCGTGACGATTGCGGCGGCGGAAATCCTGCGCTACATCGTCACAACCAACCAACTTACCCCTATCACTGGTTCCGCCAACGGCCTTGCCGCATTCGAAGGCGGATTCTTCGCTATGAACCCCATCCCCCCGGGCCAGTACGACCTCGGCTTGGTGGACTTTAATGAGCGGGACCTGTGGATCCGGATCGTGGGCTGGGGTGTTGTCGCCGTCTGCTGTGTGATCGTCTGGCTACTGATGCGCAGTCCCTGGGGACGCGTGCTCAAGGGTATCCGCGAGGACGAAAACGCTGTCCGTTCCCTGGGCAAAAACGTGTATTCCTACAAGATGCAGGCCCTCATCATCGGCGGCAGCTTCGGTTCGCTTGCGGGCATGATCTTCACGCTGCCTCGCGGCGCCGTGCAGCCGGCCAACTACGCCACGGAACTGACGTTCTTCCTGTGGACCTGTCTGCTGCTGGGCGGCATGGCTACGGTACTCGGTCCGGTCATCGGCGCCATGATTTTCTGGGTGGTCCTCTCACTGACCCAGGGCGTACTCTATGGTGCAATCGGGGCCGGTTACATCACCTTCCTCACAGCCACCCAAGCCGGGCAGCTTCGCTACATTCTGGTAGGTGTGGCGCTGATGCTGTTGATGATCTTCAGGCCCCAAGGCGTCATGGGCAATAAGAAGGAGCTGGCGTTCGCATGACCGACAACAACACCGCAGTCCCGGCGCCCGTGGGCGGTGCACCGGAGCATGCAGCCTCCGAATTCATGACTGACACCAGGCCCATCGCGGCCGGCGAAACCGCGCCGGGCTGCAAGAAGCGGGATCCGATCCTGATCGCCAAGAACGTGACCCGGACCTTCGGCGGACTCAAGGCGGTCGACGTCGAATACCTGGAAGTCCCGCGACACAAGATCACGGCGTTAATCGGCCCCAACGGGGCCGGCAAGACCACCCTGTTCAACCTCTTGACCGGATTCGACGTTCCGCAAAGCGGCGAGTGGAAGTTCGACGACCACTCTCTGGCGGGCGTCCCGTCCCACAAAGTTGCCCGCATGGGTATGGTCCGTACCTTCCAGCTCACCAAGGTGATGGGCAAGCTCACGGTGATGGAAAACATGCGGCTCGGCGGGGACAGCCAGCCCGGTGAGAGGCTGAGCAAGGCACTCTTCAAAGGCATGTGGAGCGGCCGGGAAAAGGAGATCACCCGACAGGCTGACGTCCTGCTGGAGAAGTTCAAACTGGATACGAAGAAGGATGACTACGCAGCCTCCCTTTCCGGCGGACAGCGCAAGCTCCTGGAGATGGCCCGCGCCCTGATGGTGCGGCCGAAGCTGGTCATGCTCGACGAGCCGATGGCAGGCGTGAACCCGGCTCTCACACAGTCGCTGTTGGACCACGTCAAGAACCTGAAGGCTGAGGGCATGACTGTTCTGTTCGTGGAACACGACATGCAGATGGTTCGCCACATTGCCGACTGGGTTGTCGTCATGGCGGAAGGAAAAATTGTTGCTGAAGGTCCACCTCAGGACGTCATGAAGGACCAGGCAGTAATCGATGCCTACCTTGGAGCTCACCACGACGTGGACCTGGGCGATGCGGAAGGAATCGAAGCACTGGAAGAACAGCTTTCACACGATCAGGAGTCGGTTGTTGGGACAGAGGACGAAGGCGTGATCGGGCGCCATATCACCGAGCTCGACGGCGGAGCTGAACGCCCGGGCGAGCCGGGCTCCGGAGACAGTAAGGATCAGCGATGAGTGAGCAGAGCCGCGAGGCTGCGTCGCAGGAAGCTGTCGTCAAGGTCACGGACCTCGTCGCCGGTTATCTGCCCGGCGTCAATATTCTCAATGGGTGCAGTATTGAGGCCCGACCCGGTGAACTGATCGGCATAATCGGTCCGAATGGCGCCGGCAAGTCGACGCTGCTCAAAGCCATGTTCGGCTTGGTACGGGTGCATTCCGGGACCGTGGTCGTCCGCGGCAAAGACCTGACGGGCCTTAAGGCGAATAAGCTTGTCACGCAGGGCGTTGGCTTCGTGCCCCAGACAAACAACGTCTTCGCTTCTTTGACCATCGAAGAGAACATGCAAATGGGAATGTTCCAGCAGCCCAAGAATTTCAAGGAACGCTTCGACTTTGTCACGAGTCTGTTCCCTGAGCTCGGCAAGCGCCGCACCCAGCGTGCGGGTTCGCTCTCGGGCGGCGAGCGGCAGATGGTGGCCATGGGTCGGGCCCTGATGATGGAACCGGCCGTATTGCTCCTCGACGAGCCCTCCGCAGGCCTCTCCCCCGTTAAGCAGGACGAGACGTTCCTCCGGGTACATGAGATCAACCGCGCCGGGGTCTCCGTAATCATGGTCGAGCAGAATGCGCGCCGGTGCCTGCAGATTTGCGACCGTGCATATGTGCTCGACCAGGGTAAGGACGCGTACACGGGAACCGGCCGTGAATTGATGAAGGATCCCAAGGTCATCCAGCTGTATCTAGGGACTTTGGCTGATACCGCTTAGTTGCAGCGGGGTTTCGGACTTACGCCTGAACCCCGCTTGTCACGCCAATTACTGACTTATAGCTCAGGCGGCGGGGCGGTAGAGGAAGTCGATGCGGCCGAGTGCCTGTTCGAAGACTGACAGCGGCCCCGGCAACTCGTCCGGCTGCTCTGTTGCCGGTGCCGGTGGTGTGCCGGGCAGCGCTGGTGCGGTGGATTGGTAGGTGTGCCCGGTCGGCGTGGTGGTTTCCACGGTGTGCCGTGGCCCGGGCACGGTTTGGGCGTGCCAGCCGTCGGCTTCCTTCGCGAGGTTGCACGCTTCGCATAGGCCTTGCCCATTGACCTCGCTGGTCTGCCCGGCGTTGCGCCAGGGCACGACGTGGTCGTGGTGGCGGATCGGCGCGTCGCACCAGGGGGTGCGGCAGAGCTGGTCCCGGGCCTGGATGACCCGCTGCATTCCGGCCGGCATCGACCGCGCCCGCGAATCCATCCCGAGCAGCTGCCCGGTACCGGGCGCTGTATACAGCCGGCGCACCCACACTTCCACATCTTCCGCATCGGCGGAGGCTCTTCGCCTGAAACCAGGCGGCCCGATCGCCGAACCTGCTGGGGAGCCTAGAGATTTCGGACAGTGGACCCTCATAAAATTAGAGGGACTACTGAAATGAGGAACGTGCAGAATGTCTGCATCACAACGACGGTTCACCCAGGAATTCAAGGACGATCTGTGCCAGGAGGTCATCACAACCTCCAAGACAATCAAATCCGTTGCCGAGGAGAACGGCGTCGGGGCCGAGACTCTGCGGACCTGGCTGAAGAAATACCGTAACGCCGGAAACGTGCCCGATGAGGACGAGGCCCTGAGCGTCTCCGAACGAGCAAGGCTCAAGGAACTCGAGCGCGAAAACCGCGAGCTGAAAGCCGAGGCCGCGTTCCTAAAAAAAGCCGCAGCATACTTTGCACGGGAGCCACGGTAGTGGCGAAGTATGAATTCATCGACTCCCAGCGCAACGACCCTGCCGGCACCAGTCCGGTGGTGAAGATGTGCCGGTGGCTTGGCGTCTCCGCGTCCGGTTTCTATAACTGGCTCTCCCGCCCGCTCTCGGCCACCGCGGCCCGCCGGCAGGCGCTCACCGCCCGCGTGCGGCACTTCTTCACACGATCCGACGGCACCTACGGCTACCGGCGGATCCACGCCGATCTGGCCGACGAGGGCACCGGGTGTTCGCCGGAGCTGGTGCGCCAGATCATGCGCGATGAGAACCTCATCCCGTGCCAGCCGCGCCCGTTCAGGACCACGACCGAGGCCGATGCCGACGCTGCGGCAAAGATCCCGGATCTGATGAAGCGGGACTTCAGCGCGGACCGGCCCGGGACCAAGTTCGTCGGCGACATCACCTATATCCACACCTGGCAGGGCTTCGTCTATCTGGCCACCGTCATCGACTGCTACTCCAAGAAAGTCGTGGGCTGGGCCATCGCCGACCACATTCGTGCGGAACTGGTCGAGACTGCCTTGCGCAACGCCGCCGAGACGAGCGTGATCGAGCCCGGCGCGATCTGGCATTCGGACCGCGGCAGCCAATACACCTCCGCCTCGTTCCGGGCCCTGGTCGCGGGACTGGGCATGCGGTCCTCGATGGGCCGGACCGGGGTTTGCTGGGATAACGCGATGGCCGAATCCTTCTTTTCCGCTCTGAAAAACGAGCGTGTTTACCGCACGGTCTACGCGACGAAGACTCAGGCCCGCAGGGACGTCATCCGCTATATCGAGGGCTTTTACAACTCCCGCAGGAGGCATTCCGCACTCGATTACCGGTACCCCAACAACGTCCACTACAGTTACCAGCAGCCAGCCCTGGCAGCATAGGAAACCGCTAATTCCGCTGTCCGAAATTCGCTAAGCAGCCCATGCTTCCCTTGTGTTTCCGGCGGTTCGGGTGTCTCCGTTCGCGCCAGCAGCATCGGCGACCGGTACCGGTTCGCCTGCGCCTGGCGGACCGGAACCCGTAACACCGGTCCCGTTGCCGGCATCCGCGGGGCCGGCAACGGCTTCGCCAGACCCATTTGCGGCACCTTTGATCAGGCTGCCGACGGTATGTTCCTCGCCGCCGTTCGCGTACTCGTGGTCCGTGTTCTCGGTGCGGAGCAGGTCGCGGGCCCAGTGGGCGGGGACGATGCCGTACCCGGTGAGGTGGGCGGGCTCGGAGTCGCCTTGGAACAGGGTGCGGTCGGTCATGACCAGTTGCACCTCGATTTTCGCCGGGCTCTGGGCGGGCTGGCCGGTGACGCGTTCGACGAGGATGTCGGCCATCAGCTGGCCCCGGCCGCGTTCATCGCCCTGCGCCTTCAACCGGTCTGCCGCCTTGACCAGCGCGGCGGTAACGGCCACGCCCTGCACCACCGGGAGCAGGGCACTCACGTAGGCCATGGTGTCCGGCGCCGGACGGCAGGAAACATGGCGTCCGGTTTCGGCTTTCGCGGCCCGGCGGACCACCGCGTGCGGGTCCAGCCGCAGCGCGGCCTGCTTCGCCAGCGCCCCGATCCGTTGATCCCCGCACCCTTGCAGCGTCGTCGGATCAGCACACAGTTCCCGGTCCACCGCGGCACGGTCCTCCACCCTCAGGCAGGCGGTCTCGCGGACCAGGATGGTCGCCCGCCATTCATTCAGCCGGCCCTGGGCCAGCGCCTGATAGGTGTACGGCATTTCCCTGACCAACGTGGTCGCCAGGCCCAGATGCTTACCGCCCCGGTTCGGGGAGTCCTTCCGGGCCAGGCCGACCTCCTTCGCCAGCCCCCGGCCCCGTTTCTCCGCGGAGATCCCGGCCGCGGCCCGGGCCTCCCGGCGGGAGGCAACAAACGCTTCCGTCTCCCGGGCCTGCGCGGCAGCCAGGGCGGCCTTGAGTTCCTCCATCGCGGTGATCCGGTCAATCCGCACCCCCTCGGAAACCTCCTGATCCAGGTCCGAAAGCCCGGCGGCCCAGCCGCGGACCAGCACTGCACCCGCGTCGCCGGGAACCGGCGTCACCGGACCCATCTCCGCTGGAACGATTGACTCGAACATACATTCGATTTTACCGGGGCGTGATGCAGACCTCAACAGGGTGCTGCGGGGGATGTGGACAAGGAAAAAGCGCTTATCGAAGGGCGGGCTTGCTTGATCGGCTTGGCCCTAGGTCTAGCCTCATGGACCCGGGCCCCGCACGCGAGGAAGCCCCCGCCAAGAGCGGGGGCTTCCTGCGTCAGTGCGAGTGACTGCGAGTGACGTTGTTCTATTTTATAGCTGGCCAAACTCCTCGCGCATCGGCTGCGGCCGGTTCTCAGCGTCGTATTCGTAGATACCGACGTAAGCTTCGGTCGGATCGCCGTTTTCATCGAAGGAGATCGGGCCGGAGATGCCGTCGTAGTCGATATCGGCACCCTCGCGGAGCAGGGTCACGCAACCGGCGAAGTCGTAGCACTTCTCGCCGTCTCGGGACACCGACTGCATTTCTCCGGCGATGTCTTCGCCCTTGGTGCTCCCAGCAGCTTCGGCGGCCAAAGCCACGAGGTTCACGGCATCGTAGGATTCACCGGCATAGGCGTAGGAAGTCAGTCCGTCATCGATCTCCGCGAGAGAGGTCTTGAACTCGTCCTTTGCAAAGGTGCCGGGAATGGTGCCTTGTGCGCCTTCCATAGCGCCCGGGTCCAGATCCTCGCTCAGGTCGGCGGTGTTGCCGTCTACCAGGAACAACTGATCCGGAGTGATGCCCTTGGCCAGCAGAAGCGGGGCAATGGATTTCACCTGATCAAACGTAATCAACGCGATGGCATCCGGGTTCGCCGCTGCGACGGCGTCAACCTGCGAGCTGAACTGCGAATCGCCCTCGTTGAACATTTCCGTAGCGACGATCTGGCCGCCAGCGCCTTCAAACGCGGTCTTTACGTTATCCCGCAAGCCCGTGCCGTAGGCGTCGTTCAGGACGATCATACCCAGCGTCTGAGCTCCACAGGAGACCATGTAGCTGCCCAAAGTACGGCCCTGGAGCACGTCCGAGGGGGCTGTACGCCAGTACAGGTTATTGTCGTCCCAGTCAGTGAAGTCCGGCGAGGTATTCGCCGGCGAGATCTGCAAGACGCCAGCCCCGGTGATCTGGTTGATTACGGTCTTCGAAACGCCAGAGGATGCTGCACCGACAATGGCGTTGACGTCCTGGCCAAGCAGTGCGGACACGGATTGGGTGGCGATATCCGTGGTGGTGTCGCCCGAATCCCGGTGCACGACGTCGACGTCTTCACCGAGAACGCCGCCTGCCTCATTAATCTGCTTGATGGCCAGATCAACGCCGGCAATTTCGGGCGGGCCAAGGTAGGCCAGCGCGCCCGTGGTGGGCAGCAGTGAGCCGATCTTCAGCGGTGTATCCGTGGACCCCTTTGTCTCCGGTACGGCTGCCGGATCCCCCTTGGTTCCGGTGGTCGGACCCGCGCCTTCGCCGCCCTCGGGGCAGACAAGCCCGGCGGCTGCGGGTGCAGAGCCGCCGTTTCTTTCGGTTTCGGTCGAAGTGCCGCCCCCACAGGCTGACGCGAACAGTGCGACGCCGAGACCGAGTGCCGCGAATCTGGCCGCGCGCGCGGTGTTACCGCCGGCGCCAAACAGCACTGCGTTACGTGTTGCAGTCATGAATTTTTTCTCCTCGATCCAAAGGTCCGCGAACCTTCGATGCGAATATCAGGGTTTCCTGATTAGAAGAAAAGCTAGTGCACAAATGGCCGAAAAATAAGACTATTCGGTTACATCCTTGTAACGCTCATCACAGTCGGGGTCTTTTGTCCCGAATGAACCCTTCCGGGACCATTGAGGAACGTGAGGAGTTGTACCCCCGGTGGGACTCGAACCCACACTGGATCGATTTTAAGTCGACTGTCTCTGCCATTGGACTACGGGGGCGTGCCGTGAAAATGCACCTCCTAAGCCTACTCGATACGCCCGCGCCAGGACGAGACGGGTACGAAGGCTTACAGCGGAGCGACGGGTTACAGCCGTGCGAACGGCTCCGCGTAGCGGAACGTTCCGGCAGGAACCTCGCTGCCACCAAGCGGCAGCGCCATAAAATAGTCTCCCCATTTCGAGTCGGGCGCTTGGATCCCGAGCTCGGAGGCCGGCCGGTAACCGAATCTCGGGTAGTAGGACGTGTGGCCAAGAAGCACGATCACTGACTCCCCCATCCCCTTGGCCCGGAGTCTGGTTTCCTCCAGTAGCGCCGCCCCGATTCCCTGCCGCTGACGTTCGGGCAGGACAGAAATCGGGCCCAATCCGAGCGCCGGCTGATGCCCGATAAAACCGCGCGTGGTGATGGAATGCCCGACAACCTTGCCCGCATCGACGGCAACGATCGAGAGCCCGGGCAGATAGCCGTCGCATTCGAACAACTCGTCCAGCAGTGCAACCTCGACCGGCGGGTTGGACCCTTCCTCGGAGGCGAAAGCACGGCCGGTCAATTCCAGGATCGCGGGCCTGTCGCTGATATGTTCGCTGCGAAGTTCCATCATTGCAGTCTAGATCCCCAGCCAACCATCGCCGTCCAAGCAGCCAACCAAGCTAACGACGGCGGGAGCCGGGGGTTCCGTACGAAACCCCGGCTCCCGCCGTCGTTAGGTCCTGCTGCCGCCGCCGTTCGACCCGGATTCCGGATCGTTAGCGGCGGAGGTTGGGCGCGTGTTAGCGCGAATCTGCAGGCGCCTGCTCGTCGGCCTTGTCTTCCGCCTTCTTTTCGGCTGGCTTCGGCTTTGGCGCCGGGGTTGCCGCCGTACGGAAGGCGCGGTACGGAGTTTCCAAGTCGGCGATCTCCGTGGTGTCGCGGCCCAGGACAGCGTTCAGCAGCCAGTCGGCGATAACGCGGATCTTGCGCTCGACGGTCGGCATGGCGAAGCCGTGGTAACCGCGGTGGGCGAGCCAAGCCAGCGGGCCCTTGAGCTTGACACCCATGACCTTCGCCACACCCTTGTTGATGCCGAAGCCAGCCACGGCACCAAGGTTCTTGTGCTTGTACTCCTCGACCTGGCCCACGCCCCAACGCTCGGCGTAGATGTTCTTGGCCAGGTGCTTGGCCTGGCGCACGGCGTGCTGGGCGTTCGGCACGCAGAAGCCGCCCACCCCGCCGCCGGTCAAGTCCGGCACGGCCGCGACGTCGCCGGCAGTCCAGGCGCCTTCAACCGGCTTGCCGTCCGCGTCGATGATCCGCAGTTCCGCATTGGCCTTTACCCGGCCGCGCTCATCCAGCTCGAAGCCGAAGTTGCGCACGACGGGGTTCGCCTGAACGCCGGCCGTCCACAGCAGGGTGTCCGTTTCGAAAGACTGCGCCGGGGTCTTGTCCGGCATGTTGATGAGATCCAGCTTGCCGTCCACGGCGGAGGCGAGGGAAGTGTTCAGCAGCACCTCGATGCCGCGGGAGCGCATGTGCTCCACGACCCATTCGGCCTGGTGTTCAGTAACCTCGGGCATGATGCGGCCCATGGCTTCTACCAGCACAAAGCGCAGGTCAGAGCGCTTCAGGCGCGGGTTGTGCTCCGCAGCGTGGCGCGCCATGTCCTCGATCTCGGTCATGGCCTCGATGCCGGCGAATCCGCCGCCAACACAGACGAAGGTCAGCGCGCGCTTCTTCTCCGGGCCGTCCGGCATGATGGAGCCGGCTTCGATCCGTTCCAGGACGGTGTTGCGCAATTCCAGCGCTTCTTCAATGGTCTTCAGCCCGATGCCCTCTTCGGCGAGGCCCGGAATGGGGAAGGTACGGGTCACCGCACCGGCGGCAATCACGACGTCGCGGTAGGGAACATTGAAGCTGACTTCGCCGTCTTCGGATTCAACCACGGCGGTCTTGTTGGCATGGTCGATCGAGGTCACGCGGCCGGTGATGACTTCGGTCTGCTTCAGGTGCATGCGGTGGGAAACCACGGCATGGCGGGACTCGATGGAGCCGGCAGCAACCTCCGGCAGGAACGGCTGGTAAGTCATGTAGGGCAGCGGATCCACCAGGGTCACGATGCCGCCGTGGGCCTTAACCTTCTTCTGGAGCTTAAGGGCCACATAAAGGCCGACGTAGCCACCGCCGACTACGAGGACGCGAGGACGGTCTGAAAGAGCAGGAGTGTATGCCATACGCAATAGTGTAAACCCTTTTGTGAAAGTTTTCACTAAGTAGCCGGCGCAGGCGCGGAACCGCGTGATGCAGGCGCTGCACGCGGTCAGGCTCCCCTCTGGTCAGCGGTTCTGCGGACCGCTGCCTTTGCCGGTTCCCTGGCCCACGCTCTTGCCCGATTCCTTGAGCAGCGGCTCGCGGATCGGCGGCAGGAAACCCGTGTCTTCGCCGTCGTCGGCCCCACCCTGTTCAGCTGCTGCCACCTGACGGGCGCGCAGCGTCTGCTGGACGCCGAGGCCGATGACCAGGATAAACACGAGGCTGAACCCGATCACGATCACCGCGGGAAGCACGTCCCCTTCAAGCCGCGGCGCCTCTGCCACCGGAGTGGTGGGCTCGGGCACGGCTGGTTCTTCCTCCACCCGGTTGGCGGGGGCCTTGGTTTCAGGTGGGGCCACCTGTCCCCTGCGGTGCACGGTGATCCACTGGGCGATCGAACCCACCGGATTCGCGCCGACAACCGCCACGTCCGCGGTCAGGGCCGCTTCGGCGTCGAGAATTCCGAAACCGTAGATCGGGTCATGACCCGGCACGCCCGCGTCTTTGGCCGTGGAGATGATGCGGTTGACCACCTGCGCCGCACTCATCTCCGGGTACTCGGCACGGATGAGCGCCGCAACGCCAGAGACCAGCGGGGTGGCACCGGAAGTGCCGGACCAGTCAGCGTAGAGGCCGTCGGGCAGGCCGCCCACCAGGTCCTCGGCGGGGGCTGCCACGCCAATCACGATGCTCTGTGCCGAGGCGCCTTCGCTCGCTTCGCCTTCGCGGTTCAGCCCGGCGACCGTCAGCACACCGGGAATGGTGGCGGGGGCGCCGGACTGCTCTGTTCCGCCGGCGCGGTTGCCCGCAGCGGCCACAATAACGACGTCGTTCTGCTCGGCATAAAGGAACGCTTCGTCCCAGTTTTCCGGCCAGGACGTGCTGGAGCTTGTCAGCGACATGTTGATGACCTTGGCACCGTTGTCCACGGCCCACTTCACCGCAGCGGGGATCTGTTCTTCAATGCTCACACCCGCCGGATTCGGCGAGCCGAGCCAAGTGGAGACGGTCAGCAGGTCGGCCTTGGGCGCCACCCCGATAACGCCGTCGGTACCGGCGCCGATGCCCTGGTCCTTGGGCTCGGGCGCCTTCTCGTCGTCGTCCTTCTTGTCTTTGTCCTTGTCGCCTGCTTCCTTGTCCGCATCCTTCTCTTCGGATGCGTGGCCGCGGCCGGCCAGCAAGGTGGCAACGAGGGTGCCGTGTTCAGTAGTCTGGCCGATGCCGCGCTGCCCGTTGGGTGAACCGGCGCCGGAAACATCCGTACCGCCGACGACGGCGCCCTTGAGATCCGGGTGGCTGGCGTCCACGCCGCTGTCGATGACGGCGACCTTGACGCCTTCGCCCTGCGAAGTCTTCCAGGCCTCGCGGATGCCGTAGGAGTCCAGCCAGTACTGCTTGTCCCGGGTGGCATCGGCCATCGCCGCCGGGGCGAAGACTGTGCCGCCTACCAAGGCCAGCACGGAGACCACAGAGAGTGCGGCGGCTCGGACCGTGGCCCGACTGCCCGGTCTTCCGGCCCTGCTGTGCATGCGTGTCCTCTTTCCTGGGTTCCCCGGTGTCCTGCCAGTCCCCTTTACGGGGGCATGGCGGACTATCCTACCGTTGATCGGACCGGCGGCCCTTGTCGGTTACTTCGTGCTTACCCGCGGGCGGCGCTCATGGCGATGCCGTCGAGGATATCGTGCTCGCTGGCGGTGGCCCCGTTGACCCTGCCGGCGGTCAGTTCATTGACACGATTGTTAATGGTGCGCCAGATCAGTGCCCCGGCGCCAATCACGTCCACCCGGCCCGGATGCATGTAGGGCAGCGCGGCGCGTTCAGCGCGCGACATGGACAGCAGCGACGTGCAGGCGGCGGCGGTTTTGGCCGTATCCAGCTCCGCACCGTGGATGGTGTTGGGCTGATATTCGGTCAGCCCAAGGGCATGGGCCGTCACTGTGGTGATGGACCCGGCCACGCCGACCAGCCGGTCCGTGTCAGCGAGCGGGACGTCCGCCAGCACAGCATCGATGTAGGCGTTGATGTCCGTTTCCGCGGCGGCGATTTCGACGGCGGTCGGTGGATCCGATTGGAGGTGCCGTTCGGTAAAGCGCACGCAGCCCATGTCCGTGCTCAAAGCGGCCTGGACTCCCTCGGACGTGCCGAGGACGAACTCGGTGCTGCCGCCGCCCAGATCGACCACCAGCACCTTCTTCCCCGGTGCCGTGGCCAGCACGCTTGCCGCACCGGTGAAGGACAATTCGGCTTCCTCGGCGCCGGTGACGACTTCCGGTTCCACTCCGAGGCGCTCCCGGATCCCGTCGACAAAGACCTGCCGGTTGCCGGCGTCACGGGTGGCGGACGTGGCTACGAAGCGCAGGCGCTCGGCACCGTGCTCCTGCAACAGGCCCGCATATTCCTCCGCCGCGGCGAAAGTACGTGCAAGGGCTTCCTTGGCGAGCATGCCGGTGGCGTCGACGCCCTGGCCAAGCCGGACCACCTTCATCAGGCGCACCACGTCGGTCAGCACGCCGTCGTCGTCGATATCGGCAATCAGCAGGCGGATGGAGTTCGTTCCGCAGTCAATGGCACCTACGCGGCTCATCGGGCTCCTTCTTCCTGATCCGGCGCGCCGTGTTCGCCCGCCGGTTCCTCTTCGGCAGCACGACGGCGTTCGGCCTTCTTGGCCTCGAGCTCTTCCGGGCTGAGGCCCTGGGTCTTGGTGTGGCGGCTCAGGTCCCTTGAGGGGGCCGGAGCCGCGACGTCCCAAGCGCCGTCGCAATAGCAACGGTCCTTGGTCCACCATTCGGCGATCCCGTCCAGAGCCTCGTCGCCCAGCGGGTTCACGCCCGGGCCGACGGCCAGCGAATGGCCCACCAGCACGTGCAAGCACTTGACCCGCGTCGGCATGCCGCCGGCGGAGACACCGGCAATCTCGGGAACAGACCCGACGCCTGTGCGGGCGCCGATTTCATCGCGGACGCGCAGATAGTCCTCGTGCGCTTCGCGGTAGGCGGCAGCCAGTTCCGGATCGTGTTCGAGCCGTTCGGTCATTTCGGTCATGACACCCGCGGCCTCGAGCCGGGACACTGCCGAGGTGATGATCGGATGGGTCAGGTAGAACGTCGTGGGGAACGGGATGCCGTTGCCCAGCCGCGGCGCGGTGGTGGCCACCAGGGGGTTGCCGCAGACACAACGCGCTCCTATTTCCACCACGTCACGCACAGGCCGGCCGAGCTGCCGGCTGAGGGTCTCCAGATCCTGGGGCGTGGGTGTGCGCGGGTCTTCCATGGCGCGGTCCTTCCTGACTGTGCGGACATGCTGGTGCGGGCTGTTTGGTGCGGCGGGCGGGCAGACAGACCGGGCCGGCTTGAATGCTGCCCCGGCTTCCCGACCATGTCCTGTCCCGATGCGGACGACGCTTCGGCGCTGCCTCGGTTCCGTCGGCCGCCGCTGCAGCCGGGCAGACCGGCTATTCCGCTGGTTTCCCGGCCTGTTTGTCCGGCTTTTCCTCGGCCTTTTCTGCGTTCTCTTCCGCCGGCACGTCGGTAGCTGCCCGCTTCACCGAGTCCCACAACGCGTCCACCCACGGCAGGTTGGACGGCGCCGCCACGGACGCATGCTCCTCGGATTCGCTCAGCCCCTCGGTCCCGGTCACCAGATAACGTGTCTCACCCGGCATTACATAGAATATGCGATCGCGGGCCTGTTGTTTGATGTACTCAGGGTCTTCCCAGCGTGCCAGCTCCCGCTCCAGCTTGCTCTGGGTCTTCTGCTCGGCTGCAATTTCGCGTTCCAGCGCGGCGATTTCGGAGCGTTGCTCGATGAAGATCCGCACCGACGGGGCCAGCAGAATGGTGATCGTCACCAGCACGACGGCGAGGGCCAGCATACGTCCGGAGAAACCCCTTGCCGGAACCGGCGTGCTTCCGGTGCCGTCACCGCCGTCCTCCGGCCGATCCTGCGGCGTCGTCCTGCTGATGATGGGTTGCCGGATGGCGCCGGACAGCTCGCGACGTTCGGCTGCACGGGCTTCCGACGGCGACGGCTTCTTTTTGGGGCCTTCGGCTTTGGCTCCGTGGGACTTCGCCTCGGAGCCGCCGAAGTCTGCACGGATGACCTTCGCTTCGGACGGGGCGCTTTGATGCCCCGCTGCACCGCTGTTGGTCCGTCCTGCATTCCCGGACATGGAACCACCCGGCACCCCTGAACCGGAACCTGTTTGCACAGGCCCGTTGCCACTGGCCGGGCGGCCGGCACGTGGCACTCTGGGGCGTCGGGTGGCCATGGAACTCCTAAATCATTCGTCGTCGGGAGGAAATGAGGTTATCAGTCCCCGCTTAAGACGATACAGATTCAGGGGCAGGTTCAGGCTTTGAAACGCGGGAAAGCGCCGGCACCTGCGTAGCGCGCGGCGTCGTCGAGCTCTTCTTCGATGCGCAGCAGCTGGTTGTACTTGGCCACACGCTCGGATCGGGCCGGGGCACCGGTCTTGATCTGGCCCGCGTTGGTGGCCACCGCGATATCCGCAATGGAGGTGTCCTCGGTCTCGCCGGAGCGGTGCGAGGTGATGGTGGTGTAGCCATTGCGCTGTGCCAGCGAGACGGCTTCCAGGGTCTCCGTGAGGGAACCGATCTGGTTGACCTTGACCAGCAGCGAGTTCGCGGTGTTGGCGTCGATACCCTGCTGCAGGCGCTCGGGGTTGGTGACGAAGAGGTCGTCGCCCACCAGCTGCACCTTGTCGCCAATTTCGGCCGTGAGGGTGGCCCAGCCTTCCCAGTCGTCCTCGTCCAGCGGGTCCTCGATGGAGACCAGCGGGTAGTCGGCCACGAGCTGCTTGTAGTACTCGCTCATCTCGGCCGCGGTCAGGGACTTGCCCTCGAACTGGTAGGCGCCGTCGGAGTAGAACTCGGAGGAGGCGACGTCCAGAGCCAGTGCGATTTCCTTGCCCGGAGTGTAGCCGGCCTTGTTGATCGCCTCGGTGATCAGGTCCAGCGCGGCGCGGTTGCTCGGCAGATTGGGGGCGAATCCGCCCTCATCGCCCAGTCCGGTGGACAGGCCCTTGTCCTTCAGCACGGTCTTGAGGCTGTGGTAGACCTCGACGCCCCAGCGCAGGCCTTCGGAGAAGGTGGCGGCACCCAGGGGCACAACCATGAATTCCTGGATGTCGACGTCGGAGTCGGCGTGGGAGCCGCCGTTGAGGATGTTCATCAGCGGAACGGGCAGCACGTGCGCGTTCGGTCCGCCCAGGTACTTGTACAGCGGCAGGTTGGCCGACTCGGCGGCAGCGTTGGCCACGGCCAGCGAAACGCCCAGGATCGCGTTGGCGCCCAGGTTGGACTTGTTGGAAGTGCCGTCCAGGTCGATCATGGTCTGGTCGATCAGGCGCTGGTCGGTCGCATCGCGGCCTACCAGGGCGGGCTGGATGGTGTCGAGCACCGCGTTGACGGCCTGGCTGACGCCCTTGCCCAAGTAGCGGTTCTTCTCGCCGTCGCGGCGCTCGGCCGCTTCGAACGCACCGGTGGATGCCCCGGACGGGACAGCAGCGCGGCCCATGGAGCCGTCCGAGAGCAAGACCTCAACCTCAACCGTGGGATTGCCGCGGGAATCAAGGATTTCACGCGCGTGGATGGCATCAATAAGCGCCATTGATTGCTCCTGTTCATTGGAACGAAAGATGAAACTCTTTACAACAGGCCGCCGGACAGCGCTGTCGGTCTAAGCGTAATCGAGAACGAGGCGTGCTTATGCGCCCGTTACGCTGCGTTGAAACCGGCGGACCGCGCCCCGCAACGCCTGCTCCGCGTCCAGGCCTGCGGCCGAGGCTTGGCGGACGACGGCGAGCAGCAGGTCTCCGAGTTCGGTTTCCGACGCCGGTGGCCGGCTACCTGCCTCGAAGCTTCCCGGCTGCTGGTCCACCGGAAAGCCCGCGCGCCTGGCGCGGTCGATCGACTTCGCCGCCAGGGTCAGTGCGGGCAAGGTCGGCGGGATGCCGTCGAACGGGCTATCCCGTTCGGGGCGCTCACCTTGCTTCACCGCATCGTAGCTGGCGACGATCTCCTCGATGCTTCCGGGGAACGACTCCTGCAGCGAACCATCGGGCTTGAACACATGCCGGTTCCGGCGGACCAGCTTTGCGCTCAGGTACTCGGCCACATCCTCGAAGTTGAAGTTGCCGGCCTCCTCCTGGATCCGGGCATGCAGCAGCACCTGGAAGAGGACGTCGGCCAGTTCGCCTTTGAGTTCGGCGGCTCCAGTGCCCGGCCCGGCCTCGATGACCTCGGCCAGCTCGTGGGACTCCTCGATCAGGTACTCAACCAAGGACTCGTGGGTGAGCGCAGCTGTCCACAAGCAATGCTCGCGCAACTGCGCCACCACCTGCACAAGCCGGCCGACCGCCGTCGTGCTTTCAGCCATGGCAGGTTCAGCCTTGGTAGGCCCTGAATCCTTCGGCGATGTACTCGACGAGCGCTTCACGCTCTTCCAACGGCAGGAAGGCTGCTTCCGCCGCGTTGAGCGTGATTTCGAGGAGGTCATCGAGGTCATAGTCGAAGGTTTCGACCAGCAGTTCGTACTCGTCCGTCAGCGTAACGCCGCTCATCAAACGGTTGTCGGCGTTGATCGTGACCTTGAAGCCGGTCTGGTAGAGCAGGTCGAACGGGTGGTTTTCGATGCCCTCGCCAAAGGGCGCGGTGGCACCGGTCTGGAGGTTCGAGGACGGGCTGCATTCCAGCGCGATGCCCCGGTCCCGAACCCAGGCGGCAACGCGGCCCAGCGTGACGAGGCCCAGGTCGGCGTCGTTCTCTTCGTTCGGCGTGAAGTCCACCTGGATGTCCTCAGCGATGCGCACGCCGTGGCCCAGGCGCAGGGCGCGGCCGCTGACCAGGGCGTCGATGATGCTGTCCAGCCCGGCGGCCTCGCCGGCGTGGATGGTGACCGGGAACTGGTTTTCGGCCAGGTAGGTGAAGGCATCCTTGAACCGGTAGGGGGGAAAGCCGTCCTCGGCTCCGGCGATGTCGAAGCCGACGGCACCCTTGTCCCGGTGCCGGATGGCGAGCTCGGCGATTTCCTGGCCGCGGTCCGCGTGGCGCATCGCTGTAATCAGCTGACCGACCTGGATGGGGCGGCCGCTGGCCTCGACCGCGTCCACGCCTGCTTCAAGCCCGGCCTGGACGGCTTCGACTGCCTCGTCCAGGGTCAGCCCCTTGGTGAGGTGCTGCTCCGGTGCCCAGCGCACCTCGCCGTACACCACGCCGTCGTCCGCCAGATCCTCGACGAACTCCTTGGCGACCCGGTGCAGGCCTTCCTTGGTCTGCATCACGGCCACGGTGTGGTCGAACGTTTCCAGATAGCGGACCAGCGAGCCGGAGTCCGCGGATTCCCGGAACCATTCGCCCAGGGCGACGGGGTCGGTGGACGGCAGCTGGTGGCCGATTTCGGCGGCCAGCTCGATGATTGTCCCGGGGCGGAGACCGCCGTCGAGATGGTCGTGCAGCGAAACCTTGGGCAGGCTGCGGATATCAATGTCGACGTCGGCGGCAGGGTCAGCAGTGTAATTAGGCTCAGTCACAGGCACCACCTTACGTGAGACATCCGAACGGATGCACGCCTCGGCGGCCGTTGTGCAGAGGTCGTGGAAAACGGGGTGTTCAGTGCGAGACCGGGGTGCCGGTGCGCGGGTGAGCGCTCTTGGAGGCGTCTGCTGTATCTTCCGTGGCGGAGGCGGTGTCCTGCGCCTCGTGGCTCTTGCGCACCTTGCGCTTGTAGAGCAGTTTCAGGCCATGGTCCACGACGAGACCCATGGCCAGGGCGATGACGATGGCCAGGCCGGCGGCCAGCAGGCTGTGGTCGTGGAACCACTGGCCGGCGAGGGCGCCGATGCCTACGGAATAGAGCGACCAGGAGATGCCGGCAATGATGCTGAAGAAGACGAACCTGCGCTGGTGGAAGCCTGTTGCGCCGGCGGTCATGTTGACGGCGACACGGCCGATGGGAATGTAGCGGGCGCTGAGGATCAGCAGGGCTCCGCGCCGGTCGAGTTCCTTCCGCGCCCAGGCGAAGGCGGATGCGACGCGCGGCCGCTGCATCCACTTGAAGCGGTTCGAGCCGATACGCCGGCCGATCAAATACGCAATGTTGTCCCCCGCCATGGCGCCGGCGGCGGCGATGGCGATGATCAGCCAGATGTTCGGCACGCCCGCGGAAACGGCCAGCGCGGCCAGGGCAACCACCACGGATTCGCTCGGCACCGGCGGGAAAATTCCGTCAATCAGGCAGAGCGCGAAAAGCAGCGGATACACCCACCATTGGGCGGCCGCATCGATGATGAAGACGTTAAGAGCGTCCATAAAAGCCTGCACGTGAAAGATCCTGTTCGCCGGTTGGTTATTCCAACGATGTCACGTTGCAATAAGTGCCGCTATGGGGTGTTGCCCTGATCAACCCCCTGGGACAACGGTACGGGCCCGCGACCCTGCACGCACCATCCCCGCGTCCATAACGGCAGGTTCTGCGCTGCTGATCACCGCGGCTGCCTCACCCCCCGGTCGAGACAGCCGCGGCTCCGCCACTCCCCCCGGGCGCCGGTATGGCAACAATTATCCTCGCGGCTTGGCAGCTGCGGAAGAGGTTTGTCCATCCGATGTAGTTATCCTCACCCCAGTTTCCGCGCACTGGGGTAGGTGCAGCCTAGAGCGCGTCCGCTCAGGGCCGGCCTGCGGGTTCAGGCGATGCGGTCGGTGACCAGTTGCTGGGCGGGCCTGTCCCCTTCGGGACCGATAACGACGGCGTCTGCCAGCGCCTCCTTCGCCCGGTCGAATTTTTCCGGGATGTCCGTCAGCAGGGTCATGAGCGGCTCGCCCGCCCGGACCAGCGCTCCCGGTTTCGCATGCATCCGCACTCCGGCACCGGCCTGGACCGGGTCTTCCTTGCGGGCGCGGCCGGCGCCCAGTCGCCAAGCGGCGACGCCGACGGCGAGGGCATCCAGTTCCAGCAGAACGCCGTCCGCCGCCGCGTAGACCACTTCGGATTCCTTAGCGACCGGCAACGCGGCCCTCGGATCGCCGCCCTGCGCCTCGATCATGCGGTTCCAGACGTCCATCGCCCGCCCGTCCTTGAGCGCGGCGGCCGGGTCCGCGTCCGACACACCGGCAGCCTGCAACATTTCTTCGGCCAGCCGGATTGTCAGTTCTACCACGTCCTGGGGGCCGCCGCCGGCCAGCACCTCCACCGACTCCGCCACCTCGATAGCGTTGCCGGCGGTCAGCCCCAGCGGAGTCCTCATGTTGGTCAGCAAGGCCACCGTGTTCACGCCCGCATCCTTGCCCAGACCCACCATGGTTTCGGCCAGCTCGCGGGCCATGTCCTCGTCCTTCATGAACGCCCCGGAGCCGACCTTGACGTCCAGCACCAGCGAACCGGTGCCCTCGGCGATCTTTTTACTCATGATGGACGAGGCGATCAGCGGGATGGCCTCGACAGTGCCGGTGACATCGCGCAGGGCGTAGAGCTTCTTGTCCGCCGGGGCCAGGCCGGCGCCCGCGGCGCAGATCACCGCTCCCACATCGGCCAACTGGGCCATCATTTCGTCGTTGGACAGGTCCGCGCGCCAGCCGGGGATCGACTCCAGCTTGTCCAGGGTTCCGCCCGTGTGGCCGAGCCCGCGGCCGGAGAGCTGCGGGACGGCAACGCCGAAGACGGCGACCAGCGGGGCCAGCGGCAAAGTGATCTTGTCCCCCACGCCGCCGGTGGAGTGCTTGTCACTGGTCGCCTTGCCGAGCGAGGAGAAGTCCATCCTCTCGCCCGAGGCGATCATCGCCGTCGTCCATTGGGAGATTTCCTCGCGGCTCATGCCGTTGAGGAGGATGGCCATGTTCAAGGCGGACATCTGCTCGTCGGCAATGGCGCCGCGGGTGTAGGCATCGATGGTCCAGCTGATCTGCTCGGGACTCAGCGTGCCCTTGTCGCGTTTGATCCGGATGATGTCGACGGCGTCGAACTTCTCACTCACGTGGCTCTCCTTCTTTCAGCGTGCCAGGACTCAGCCCAGGTTTTCGGGACCGAAGGCGTCCGGCAGGACCTCTTCCATGGACTTGATGCCGGAAACGGTCATCAGCTGCATGCCAGGCGCCCGGAATTCGTGCAGCAGCTGGCGGCAGCGCCCACACGGCATAAGGATGTTGCCGGCGCCGTCAACGCAGCTGAACGCCACCAGCCGCCCGCCGCCGGACATATGCAGCGCGCTGACCAGAGAACATTCCGCGCACAACGTCAGTCCATACGAGGCGTTTTCCACGTTCGCCCCGGAGACAATCCGGCCGTCCTCGGTCAGGGCGGCCGCTCCCACCGGATACTTCGAGTAGGGCACATAGGCGTGCGCGGAGGCCGCGCGCGCCGCATCCTGCAGGCCCGCCCAGTCCACCTCGGCGCGGTCCGCGTGGGCGCGGCCTGCCTTGGCCCGGTCAGCCTGAGGCGACCCGCCATCGTTTGGTGACGTTCCGCCGTCGTTAGTTGTATTCGCGGGCATCTCCGTCATGTCAGCCCTTGATGTACGGCACGCCGTTGGCGGCCGGAGCCCGGGACCTGCCGACTAAGCCGGCAACGGCAAAGATGGTCACGATGTACGGCAGCATGGCCAGGAACTGGTTGGGTACCGGGGTGCCCAGGAAGCTGAGCACGTACTGCAGGTTGGTGGCGAAGCCGAACAGCAGGGCCGCGAAGAAGGCGCCGATCGGGTTCCAGCGGCCGAAGATCAACGCGGCGAGGGCAATGTAGCCCTGCCCTGCGGTCATGTCGCGGCCGAAACTGGAGACGGACACCAAGGTGAAGAACGCGCCGCCGAGTCCGGCCACCACACCGGCCAGGGACACGTTCATAAAGCGCATCCGGTTGACCTTGACGCCCAGGGTATCTGCCGCTTTAGGGTGCTCGCCGACCGCCCGCGTCCGCAGGCCCCACTTGGTGTGGAACAGGCCCACGTAGATCACCGCGACGGCGACGTACATCAGGTAGCCCACAATGGTTTGCTCGAACAGGATGGGTCCGATGATGGGAATGTCTGAGAGGAACGGAATGGAAATGACCGGCAGGCGCGGCGGGGAGTTCCAGGTTCCGGCATCGGCGCTGAGCACTGTGGAGAACAGGAAGCCGGTCAGGCCGGACACCAGCACGTTGAGCACCACGCCGACAATGACCTGGTTGACCAGATACTTGATGCTGAACACCGCCAGCACCAGCGAGACCAGGACACCACCGACGGCGGCGGCGAGCAGGCCGACAAAGGCGCTGCCGGACAGGGATCCCGCGACCGCCGCGGAGAACGCGCCGAAGAGCAGCTGTCCCTCAATCGCAATGTTGATCACGCCGGAGCGTTCACACAATACGCCCGAGAGCGAACCGAAGATCAACGGCACGGCCAGCGTCACGGATCCGGCCAGCAGACCATAGAGCGCCACGTTGGGAGTGCGCGCGCTGCCGACAATCCAGCTCAGGAACGCCGCCACAAAGACGACGGCGAAGACGGCGATCAGCCAGCCCGGGACCGGCCGTCCGGCCCGGACCTGCACGAAGGCCAGGGCGGCCGCGGCCAGCATGATGACCGCACCGATCCAGCCCATGACCGGGGCGAAGATGACAATCGGCGGGAGCACGATGGCATCCCCCGGGTCGGACAGGCGGAAGGTCACCTCGTTGCCGGGCGCCCCGATGGCGAAGACCAGCAGTGCGAAGACGGCCAGCACCGCCAGCGTGATCGGGGTCTTCCAACTCCGCACCGCGCCGGCGCGGGTGGTGCTCTGCTCGGGCGCGGTGGACACTGCCGTGCTCATGCTGAACCTCCGGTCGTGGCGGGCTTGCGGGATTTGGTTTCCTTGGGGCTCCTGGGCCCCTTGGTCTTGCCGGGTTCGGGCAGGTGGAACAGCGCCCTGACCAGCGGCGGGGCCGCGATGAAGAGCACGATCAGGGACTGGACCACCAGCACAATGTCGATGCTGGTCCCGGTGCTGATCTGCATGTCCACGCCGCCGGCCCGGAACGCGCCGAACAGCAGCCCGGCAAAGAACGTTCCCCACGGCGTCGAACGTCCCAGCAACGCCACGGTGATGGCGTCGAAGCCGAAGCTGGCTGCCACGCCGGAGGACAGGACCTTTTCGGTGCCGGCAACCTGGGCCACGCCGGCGAGTCCGGCCAGCGCCCCGGCAATCAGCATGACGACGACGTAGCCCTTGGTCACGCTGATGCCTGCGGTGCGCGCCGCCACGGGGTTCGCACCCACCGCGCGAAGTTCGAAGCCGATGATCGACCGCTTGAGCAGCCACCAGACGAACACCGTTGCCAGCAGCGCCACGATGAAGCCCCAGTGCAGCCGGAAGGCGTCGCCGAACAGCGGCGGGTACATGGCCGTTTCATCCAGCTGCGGGCTGATCGGGTTGGAGGACCCGGGCCGCTGGAAGGCGGGGGTGGTCAGGAGATAGGTGACCAGGTAGATCGCCACGTAGTTGAGCATGATGGTCAGGATGACCTCGTGCGCACCGGTCTTCGCCTTGAGCAGGCCCACCAGGCCGCCCCAGATCGCTCCGCCGATGATGCCGGCCACGATCACCAGCAGCAGGTGGATGCCCACCGGGAGGTGCAGGCTGAAGCCGACCCACGCTGCGAGCGTGGCACCGATGATGATCTGGCCCTGGGCACCGATGTTGAACAGGCCTGCACGGAAGGCCAGCGCCACGCCCAGGCCGGCGCAGATCAGCGGCGTCGCCACGGTCAGGGTCTGCATCAGCGGAGAGATCATCCGGGAGAAGGTCTCGCCCTCGAAGTCGAAGACGGACCCTTGGAAGAGCGCAAGGTAGGCCTCGGACGCGGCCGACCAGGCCGCCAGCAGCATGTCCTGCGGCCGTGCGAAGAAGTAGGAGGCTGTCTGCGCGACGTCCTCGTCCGTCAGGGCGATCAGGATTCCGCCTGCAATCAGCGAAAGCACGACGGCGAGCACGGCCACCAGGGCATCGCCGCTCATGATGCGCTGGACTACTGTCTGCGAGCTGGCTTCGGGGTGGAGGTCTCCGCTTTGCGCGGTGGCGGGTACGGGCGGCGGAGCAATCCGGCCGTCCTCTGTGTCGACCATGGCTTCAAGGCGTACCTCGGAGGCGTGCTCGTCGGTTTTCTTCCGGGCGTGCTTGTGCTCGTCCTCGCTCATTTGTCCCCGCTTTCAGGATCAGTGCGTGCCGGATCAGTGCCTTGCGCTTCTTCCGCGCCCATCCCCGCCATCATCAGGCCGAGCGTGTCACGCGAGGTGTTGCCGGGAACTATCCCCATCAGCCGCCCCTGGTACAACACGGCAATGCGGTCCGCCAACTCCAGAACTTCGTCCAGTTCCGTGGACACGATCATCACCGGCGTGCCCTGGTCGCGTTCGGCGACGATCCGCTTGTGCAGGAATTCGATCGAACCGACGTCGACGCCGCGGGTCGGCTGCGAGGCGATGAAGAGTTTGAGCGGCCGGGACAGCTCGCGGGCCATCACGACCTTCTGCTGGTTGCCGCCGGAGAGCGTGCCGGCGGCGGCAGTGGCCGATTGCGTGCGGACGTCGAACTCGGCGATCCGCTCGGCAGCGTTCGCCGCTACGAGCGCCGGCTTCATGGCAAGCCCTTTGGCGAACGGCGCTTGGTCGTAGCGGTTCAGAATCATGTTCTCGGCTACCGAGAAGGGACCGACCAGTCCCTCCACGCTGCGGTCCTCCGGCACAAAGCCCACGCCGGAGTTGATGATCTCCTTGGTACCGCGCCCCACCAGCTCCTTGCCCTCAAGTTGGATGGAACCGGACACGTGCTCCTGCAGGCCGAGGATGGCCTCGGTGAGTTCGGTCTGGCCGTTTCCTTGGACACCGGCGATGGCCAGGATCTCGCCCCGGGCGATCTGCAGGGAGATGTTATCCACCACCCGCTGGCCCGTCGGCGACGTCACGGTCAGGCCGTCAATGACAAAGGTTGCTTCGCCCGGCTGGGCGGGTGCCTTGTTAAGGGACAGGCTCACCGAGCGGCCCACCATCATGGAGGCCAGGTCCGTGGTGGAGGCGTTGGGATCCGCATCTCCGACCACCTTGCCGCGGCGGATGACCGTGATCAGGTCGGAGACGGCTTTGACCTCGCGGAGCTTGTGGGAAATGAAGACAATCGATTTACCATCCGACTTCAGCTGGGCGATGATTGCGAGCAGTTCGTCGGTTTCCTTCGGCGTCAGGACGGCCGTGGGCTCGTCGAGGATCAGCACCTCGGCGTCTCGGACCAGCGCCTTGATAATCTCGGCCCGCTGCTGGACACCGACCGGCAGGTCCTCCACCACGGCATCCGGGTCGACTTGGAAGCCGTACTGCTCCGAAATCTGCCGGATTTTGGTCCGGGTCTCGTCCAGGTTGAGGATCCCACCCGCTTTCGTCGCCTCGTTGCCCAGTGCGATATTCTCCGCCACGGTGAACACCGGTACCAGCATGAAGTGCTGGTGCACCATGCCGATGCCCGCTGCCATGGCATCGCCGGGGCCGTTGAAGTCAACCGGTTTGCCGTCGATCAGGATCTGCCCCTCGGTGGGTTCGTACAAACCGTAGAGGACGTTCATCAACGTGGATTTCCCTGCGCCGTTCTCGCCAAGCAGGCTGTGTACCTGTCCCGGTTCGACCACGAGGTCAATGTGGTCGTTGGCAACAAAGGAACCGAATTTCTTGGTAATTCCCTTTAGCTCGAGCTTCAAAACCCCAACCAACCTGTTCTTTGTAGGTGTCAGCGGAACGTTTTAGTGCAACGGGCGAACTGTCTACAGCCTAAACCGCTCGCACCGATTACAGAACGAACCGCCGCCCCATGCGGATGAACGCACGGAGGCGGCGGTCCGGCCGGTTCAGCTGCTACTTGGGGCTTGCCTCGGACTCAACGGTGATTTCGCCGGAGATGATGGATTCCTTGATGGTCTCCAGCTCCTGCTTCAGCTCATCCGGAACGTTGGCTTCCTGATCGTGGAACGGCGCCAGCGAGACACCCTCGTTTTCCAGTGTGCCGACGTACGGGGTGCTGTCGAAGTTGCCCTCGAGATCGGTCCGGAGAACGTCCTCGACGGAGGCAGCCATGCCCTTCATGACCGAGGTAAGGATGAATTCTTCGCCCTTGCCGGCGCTTTCGTAGCCGTCCGAGTCAACCCAGACGACCTTGGCTTCCTTGCCTGCTTCGTTGGCTTCGATCACGGCATCCAGAGTGCCCAGGCCCACCGGGCCGGCGACGGGCATGATGATGTCCGCGCCCTCGTTGATGAAGTTCTGGGTATTGGTCTTGCCCTTGCCCTGGTCTTCGAAGTTGCCGACGAAGGTACCGTTCTGCCGCTCCTTGTTCCAGCCGAGCAGCTGGACGTCCTCGCCCTTCTGCTCGTTGTAGTACTTCACGCCATCGGCAAAGCCGTCCATGAAAATCGTGACGGTGGGAATCTGGATGCCGCCGTACGTGGCGACCTTGCCGGTCTCGGTGACACCGGCGGCCAGGTAGCCGGCCATGAAGGCGGCCTGGGCCGTGTCGTAGACAATCGGCTTGACGTTGTCGGTGAACTCGGGATCCGAGTAGTCGACAATCGCGAAGTTGGTCTCGGGGTTATCAGCAGCGGCTTCCTTGGTCACATCGCCAAGCAGGAAGCCGACGGTCAGGACCATGTTGCAGCCGGACTGCACCATTTCGTCCACGTTCGGCACGAAGTCGGTTTCCGCCTGGGACTCCGCCTGCTGGATCTTGATGCCCAGATCCTCTTCGGCCATCTTCAGGCCTTCGTAACTGGACTGGTTGAAGGAACGGTCGTCGAAGCCACCGGAGTCGGAAACGATGCAGCCGAGGTAATCGGCTCCTTCCGCTCCCGGGCTGCCTTCGGTTTCGGCCGGAGGCGCGCCGCAGCCGGCGAGGACGAGGGCAGATGCGCCGAGCATGGCGGCGGACAGGCCGGTGCCGCGCTTGATGGTGCGCAGTGATTTCTTCAAGGTTCCTCCAAAAAAGAAAGATTGCCCCACTGCCGTAGACCACTGAGTGCATCAGGATCGTGTCCTGTCACCACTGGCGTCCGCGCGGCGGGCGCACCCGTCCTGCAGGTGCGTTACGAGCCTACAATAGTGGCCGCGAGCAGGGCAGAGTATCAATTTCCGGTGCTTGGCCGAACATTGTTGAAAATTTGTTACTTACCGGTATCGCCACAGGACAACGACGACGGCGGGGTCAGGCTGCTAGCCCTGGTCCTTGCCGCGGCAGGCCATGACGGCGGCTGCGGCCATGACGCGCACTCCTACGCCAATGGCGTGCTCATCCGGCGTGTAGTCGCCGCGGTGCAGGTCGAACGTCTCGCCGCCCTTCGTCCGCGTTCCCAGCCGCATCATGGCGCCGGGAACTTCCTGCGTCATCCACGCGAAGTCCTCACCGCCCATGGATTGCGGCGTGAGTATGACGGAACCGGGCCCAAGCTCCAGCCGTGCGGCGGCTTCGATCAAACCGGTTTCCCGCTCGGTGTTGATCACCGGAGGCACGCCGCGGATGTGTTCAAGCTTCACTTCGACGCCGAACGGTGCCGCCACCTGCGTGACCACCTCATCGAGCAACTCCCCCGCGGCATGCCAGGCCTCGCCGTCGAGACACCGCATGGTGCCGGCCATGAACCCGTGCGCGGGAATGGCGTTCGGCGCGGCGCCGGCGCGGATCTGGCCCCAGACCACGGAGACCGCGCTGCGCACGTCGATCCGGCGGCTGAGCACTGCCGGGACGTTGACGGCAATCTCGGCCAGCGCAAAGACCAGGTCCTCGGTCAGGTGCGGCCGCGAGGTGTGGCCGCCGCGTCCGGACAGCTCGATCCGGATGGTGTCCGACGCCGACGTGATCGCGCCGATCCGGGTGCCCACCTGGCCCACATCAACACGGGGGTCGCAGTGCAGGGCGAGGATGCGGGGAACATCCACCAGGACGCCCTGTTCAATCACGGCCAAGGCGCCGCCGGGCATGGTCTCCTCGGCGGGCTGGAAGATGACGCGCACCCGGCCGCCGAGCTCGCCCTCCATTTCCAGCTTGCACAGCACCAGGGCCACGCCGAGCATGACCGTGGTGTGGATGTCATGGCCGCACGCGTGGCTGATGCCCTTATTAACGGAGGCGTATTCCAGGCCGGTCTCTTCCAGGATCGGCAGCGCGTCGATGTCGGCACGCAGACCGATGGCAAGCGGCCCCTCGCCGATGTCCACGTACAGCCCGGTACCTTCGAGCGGCACCGGTTCCAGCCCTGCCTCCCGCAGCCGGGCAATGAGGTTGGCCGTCGTGCGGAACTCCTTGTGGGACAACTCCGGATGCTGGTGCAGATCCCGACGGAACTGCCGCAACCCGTCCACGAACGGGGCCGTCCACACACCTATGCGGGGAATGCTGTCCGAAGTCTCTGAAATAGTCTGCACAGACAAACTCTACCCAGTTGCCGCCGGAAGAGGCGTGTTCAACGTACCCGCGTTAAGCGGATCGAGCGGCCCGGCTCAAAGGACGTCGGTGTCGCCGCTGGCGCGGAGGGATTCGACGGCCTTCTTGACCTGCTGGGCGTGTTCCTTGGTGGTGATCAGCAGCGCGTCCGGGGTGTCCACCACCACGACGTCGTCAATGCCGATCAGCGCGATCACGCGCTTGGTATCGGAGACCACCATCCCGGTGGAGTTCTCCGCATACACCCGCGCACCCTCGCCGAGCACGGTCAGGTTGTTTGTCTCGGACGCGGCGTTCAGCCTGCCGATCGCGGCGAAGTCCCCCACATCGTCCCAGGAGAAGTCGCCCGGAATCATCGCCACGTCCCCGGCCGCGGCCGCCGGCTCCGCCACCGCGTAATCGATCGCGGTCTTCGGCAGCCCCGGCCACACCCGCCGCACCACGTCGCGGCGCTTGGGGGTATCCCAGGCCGCGCCGATCTCCATCAGCCCGGCGTAGAGCAGCGGCTCGTTCGTCTCCAGATGCTTGAGCAGCAGCTGAACCGGGGCCACGAACATGCCCGCGTTCCACGAATACCCGCCCTCGGCCAGGTACGCCTGCGCGGTGTCCGCGTCGGGCTTCTCCACGAACTCGGTCACCCCGAGCGCGTTCGGCGCCGAGCCGATGCCCAGGTTCCCGTTGGTGCGGATGTACCCGAACCCGGTCGAGGGGTGGGTGGGGGTGATCCCGATCGTGACGATGTAGCCCTCGGCCGCGGTATGGATCGCCTCGCGCACCGCGTCCTGGAACTTCTCCACCGGGTTGATCACCTGGTCCGCGGCGAAGGAACCCATGATGATCCGCGGATCCCGGTGGTACAGGATCGCCGCGGCCAAACCGATCGCAGCCGCCGAGTCCTTCGGCTCGGACTCCAGCACCAGGTTGTTCTTCGTCAGCTCCGGCAGCTGCGCCAGCACCGCCTTGCGGTGCGCGGTACCGGTGACCACCATGGTCCGGTCCCCGCACAACGGCTCCAGCCGCGAATACGTCGCCCGGATCAGCGTGGACCCGGACCCGGTCAAGTCATGCAGGAACTTCGGCGCCGCCGCCCGCGAGAGCGGCCACAACCGGGTCCCCACCCCGCCGGCCGGAATAACACCGTAAAAACGGCCCAGCACATTGTCTTCGTTGGCCGGGCCATTGCCCAGCGGCTTATCAGTAGTCATCACTTCAAAGGTAGACCAGTCAGGCGCCGGGTGTACTCATCCTGTGGAGGGATCTGGCGCATGCAGCTGTCAAGTGCCGTCCGCAGGATGAACGCCTGGCCGGAACGCTGCCGGCTGTTTGCGAGCCCGGGAATAGGGCACGTTTTAATGGCCTAAATGCCCGAATTTGCCCCTATTTCGCGCGGATCGGGCGTACATGACAGCCCCGCTGTTAAAAAGCTCACATGTCCATGTCTTCAAATTGAATAAGCCCTGAGCGAAGCCTAGATTAGTCTTGAACGAAGAGCGCTCTCGCATGGCGTAACTCTGCGTGGAAACCACGCTAGCGCCCTTGCGATGCAGGGAGGTTAATTCAGTGTCGAAGACACCAGCAGGCACCCTCTACCGCGGCCGAGAAGGCATGTGGTCATGGGTAGGACACCGCGTCACCGGCGTCGCAATTTTTTTCTTCCTCTTAGTACACGTACTGGACACCGCGCTGGTACGCGTATCGCCGGAGGCATACAACGTCGTTATAGCCACGTATAAGAACCCGTTCATGGCCCTTCTGGAAGCGGGGCTCGTAGCAGCCATCGTCTTCCACGCCTTCAACGGTTTGCGTGTCATCCTCGTGGACTTCTGGAAGAAGGGCCCGAAGTACCAGGCACAGCTGCTGTGGGGCGTTGTCGGGCTGTGGGTTCTCGTCATGGTTCCGTTCCTGATCCGTCACCTTACGCTCGCATTCACCGGGGGTCACTAATCATGGCAGTTACATCTGAAATCCAGGCACCGCGCTCCGGTCGCATTGCACCGAAGTACACCCGCCATGGCAGCTCCCGCGGCAACTTCGAAATGCTCGCATGGCTGTTCATGCGCGTTTCGGGCCTCGTGCTGGTTGTCCTGGTCTTCGGCCACCTGTTTGTGAACCTCATGGTCGGCGAGGGCGTCCACGCCATCGATTTCGGCTTCGTGGCCGGCAAGTGGGCCGACCCGTTCTGGCAGATCTGGGACCTGGCCATGCTGTGGCTGGCCATGCTGCACGGCACCAACGGTGTCCGCACCATCATCAACGACTACGCGGACAAGGACGGCACGCGCTTCTGGCTCAAGTCCGTTCTCTACGCGGCCACGGCCGTCATCATTGTGCTTGGCACCCTGGTGATCTTCACCTTCGATCCGTGCCCGCCGAACGCCGCTGCTGAACTGCTGCCTTCCTTCTGCCCCGCACCGTAGCCCGGTGCCGGCCGCCTCGGAAACGCGGCCGGCAGAACATCCAGCAGGGCGCCGCGGGCGCTGCCGACGAGGCAGCGCCCAAGGCAGCATCAGCCCCGTGAAGAACATTTGGTTTCAACAGAAAGAGCATCTGGTATGCAGGTCCATAAGTACGACGTCGTTATTGTCGGTGCCGGTGGCGCCGGTATGCGCGCCGCCATTGAATCCGGCCAGCGCGCGCGAACAGCAGTACTGACCAAGCTTTACCCCACCCGTTCCCACACCGGTGCGGCCCAGGGCGGCATGTGTGCCGCACTGGCGAACGTGGAAGAAGACAACTGGGAATGGCACACCTTTGACACGGTCAAGGGCGGCGACTACCTGGTAGACCAGGACGCCGCCGAAGTCATGGCGAAGGAAGCCATCGACGCCGTGCTGGACCTGGAAAAGATGGGCCTGCCCTTCAACCGCACGCCCGAAGGCAAGATCGACCAGCGCCGCTTCGGCGGACACACGCGCGACCACGGGAAGTCCCCGGTCCGCCGCGCCTGCTACGCCGCTGACCGTACCGGCCACATGATCCTGCAGACCCTGTACCAAAACTGCGTCAAGCACAACGTTGAGTTCTACAACGAGTACTACGTTCTGGATCTGCTCCTGGTCGACGAGGAAGCACTCCGCGAAGACGGAACCCCCTACATGCAGAAGCGTGTTGCCGGCGTTGTCAGCTATGACCTCGCCAGCGGCGAGATCCACGTTTTCCAGGCCAAGTCCGTCGTCTTCGCCTCCGGCGGCGTGGGCAAGGTCTTCAAGACCACCTCGAACGCCCACACCCTGACCGGTGACGGCATGGGCATCGCGTTCCGCCGCGGCATCCCCCTGGAAGACATGGAGTTCTTCCAGTTCCACCCGACCGGCCTGGCCGGCCTGGGAATCCTGCTCTCCGAAGCCGCGCGCGGCGAAGGCGGCATCCTGCGCAACGCCGACGGCGAACGCTTCATGGAGCGCTACGCCCCGACGATTAAGGACCTCGCACCCCGCGATATCGTGGCCCGTTCAATGGCCAACGAGGTCCGCGAGGGCCGTGGCTGCGGCCCGAACAAGGACTACGTCCTGTTGGACCTGACCCACCTGGAGCCGGCGCACATCGATGCCAAGCTCCCGGACATCACCGAGTTCGCACGCACCTACCTGGGTGTGGAGCCGTACACCGAGCCGGTGCCGGTTTTCCCGACCGCGCACTACGCGATGGGCGGCATCCCGACCAACATCAAGGCCGAGGTTCTGCAGGACAACGACACGGTTGTCCCCGGCCTCTACGCCGCCGGTGAGGTAGCCTGCGTCTCCGTCCATGGGTCCAACCGACTGGGCACCAACTCGCTGCTGGACATCAACGTCTTCGGCAAGCGCGCCGGTATCGCCGCCGCCGAGTACGCCAAGGTTGCGGAGTTCGTGGAGGTTCCGGAAAACGCGGACCAGTTCACAATCGATCTGATCGAGCAGGTCCGCGCGGCCAACGGCACCGAACGCGTTGCCCAGCTGCGCAAGGAACTGCAGGACACCATGGACGCGAATGTCCAGGTCTTCCGCACCGAGCAGACCCTGAACGAAACACTGAATGTGATCGCGTCCCTGCGTGAGCGCTACAAGAACATCGGCATTCAGGACCGCGGCCGCCGCTTCAACCTGGATCTGCTCGAAGCTGTGGAACTGGGCTTCCTGCTGGACATGGCCCAGGTCATGACCGTTGCCGCCCTGCACCGCGAGGAATCCCGCGGCGGGCACTTCCGGGAAGACTTCCCGGACCGCAATGACGAGAAGTTCATGAAGCACTCCATGGCATACAAGGATGACTTGGCCACGTCCGAGTCCGTCGCCGGTATCCGTCTGGAAACGAAGCCGGTTGTATTCACGCGCTACGAACCGATGGTGAGGAAGTACTAATGAGCACCCCGACCGAAATTCCCGAAGGACCATCAAAGGTCGAGCTGGCCCCCGGGGTCGGCGGCGGAGGGGAAGTCCCGAGCTTCGACATCACGCTGAAGGTTCGCCGGTACGATCCCGAGGTTTCGGAAGAAGCCCGCTGGGATGAGTTCAAGCTGACCATGTTCGGTACGGACCGTGTGCTGGATGCCCTGCACAAGGCCAAGTGGGAGCACGACGGCTCGGTTTCCTTCCGCCGTTCCTGCGCCCACGGCGTTTGCGGTTCCGATGCCATGCGCATCAACGGCCGCAACCGCCTGGCCTGCAAGACGCTGCTGAAGGACCTGGACACCTCCAAGCCGATCCTCGTCGAGCCGATCAAGGGCCTGCCGGTGGAGAAGGACCTGATCGTGGACATGGAGCCGTTCTTCCAGTCCTACCGTGAGATCATGCCGTTCCTGATCAACTCCGGCCACGAGCCGACGCGTGAGCGCCTGCAGTCCGCCGAGGACCGCGAGCGTTTCGACGACACCACCAAGTGCATCCTGTGCGCTGCGTGCACCTCGTCCTGCCCGGTCTTCTGGACCGACGGTCAGTACTTCGGCCCGGCAGCCATTGTCAACGCGCACCGCTTCATCTTCGACTCTCGCGACGACGCCGGCGACATGCGTCTGGAAATCCTCAACGATAAGGAAGGCGTGTGGCGCTGCCGCACCGTCTTCAACTGCACCGAGGCCTGCCCGCGTGGCATCCAGGTGACGAAGGCGATCGCCGAGGTCAAGAACGCCGTGCTGAACCGCAAGATCTGATCCGTCCCGGCTTGCCGGGTCCGTCAGGTCCTTGCGACCTGCCAGCATACGTAAGGTGCCGATTCGTCAGGAATCGGCACCTTACGCTTTTAACCATCCGCCCGCATTCCGGCTTTACGGCCAGACAGGAGCACCATGACCACGTTCGAGAAAGTGAACTTCCCAGGGGTTGGCGGCACCACGCTGGCCGGGGTCCTGGATATTCCCGACGGCGAAGTGCGGGCCTGGGCGTTGTTCTGCCACGGTTTCACGCTGGGCAAGAACAGCGCCGCCGCGGCCCGGATCTCCAAGGCACTGGCCCGGCACGGTATCGGTGTGCTGCGTTACGATGCCGCGGGCCTGGGCGGCTCCACCGGGGACTGGTCGGCGGCCACATTCTCCACGAAAATGGCGGACATCAGCAGTGCGGCGGCGTTCATGCGCGAGAGCGGGCGCCGGATCTCGCTGCTGATTGGCCATTCCCTCGGCGGGGCGGCAGTACTGGGCGCCGTTGGCGGCCTCGATGAGGTCAAGGCCGTGGCCACCGTGGCCGCCCCGTTCCGGCCCGACCATGTCACGCACCTATTCGACGAGGAGATTGACGACGTCGAACGCACCGGCTCGGCCGAAATCACCTTGGGCGGCAAACGGCTCGAAATCCGCCGGCAACTCGTGGAAGATCTGCGCCGGACCGATCTGACCGGCTGCATCAGCAACCTGGACCGGCCACTGCTGGTCATGCACTCCCCCACCGACAACACTGTGGGCGTGGAAAACGCCGGCGAGATCTTCGCGGCGGCCAAGCACCCCAAGTCATTCATCTCGCTCGAAGGCAGCAACCATATGCTCACCGACCGGGATCAGACGGACCGCGCCGGCCTCCTGATCGCCGCCTGGGCAAACCAGTACCTGGATACGGAAGACCCGCTGAGCTGATCCAGCCCGGGGAAGCCAGCGGGGCGGAACCAGCGGGGCGCACCGCCAGGGCGGAACCGGCGGAGCGGAACCGGCTCAGGGAACGCTGGCGCCGCCGAGCACGTGCTCGAGGTTGCCATCCTGCTTCAGCTGGGCGCGCCGGCGCAGGGAAAGGAAGCCGCGTGTCCGGCCGCCGGATTGTTCCCGTGCGTGCAGGTCCGCCTTGCCGATGGCGCCCCACGCCGTCGCTAGCAGGTACACCTGGCTGAGGAAATAGAACCAGACAAACAGGCCCAGGATCACCGCGAACGGCGCCAGCAGCGGGTTGTTTCCCACGGTACCCAGCAGATCCGACGCAAAGTACCGCAGCACGGTACTGCCGATCCCCGCGATCAGCGCGGCCTGGAACATGATGCTGCGCGGCATGCGGACACCCGAGGCGATCCGGAACAGCACCACGGCGGCCACCATGTCCAGCAGCAGCATGACCAGCACTGCGGTGATCTTCGTCAGCGGAACCACTGCGCCGCCGTCGAAATGGAGCAGGTTGATGATCAGATCCAGCGCGGTGTTCGCTATGCCGGCCACGGCCGAGGTCAGCATCAGCGCTACCCCCAGCAACAGCAGCGTGCCGACGTCCTTGAGCTTGATCATGACTGGGTTCCCCTGCAGCGGCGGCAGCCCGAAGACGCCGCGCATCCCTTCGCGCAGGCCCGCAATCCAGCCTAGGGAGGTCAGGATCATGGCGGCCGTGGAAATGATCAGCGTGATGCCGAACGCCCCGCTCTGGGAGAAGAGCTGTTCCGGCGTGGCCAGGCCGCCGTCGCCGGTATTGATCAGCCCGGGCGTGGAATCGTTGACCACTTCCACCACGGCCAGCTGCAGGTCGCGGTTTCCGGAGGCAATGAGGCCGAAGATGGAGAATCCCGCTACCAGCATCGCTGCCACGGAGAAGAACATGTTGTAGGCGCTGCCTGCGGCCATGAGCGGTCCATGGCGCATGCTGTAGAGCATCCAGACCCGCATGACCCGCCGCGCGTGGGCTTTCGCCAGCAGGTACTGCATGGCGGCCATCAGGGTCTTGCCCGTGGGGCCTTGACGCCGGGCCCGGACGAAGGCACGCCGCTTTTCCAGCTCGGCGACCTTCAGCTTCTGCCGTTCGAGCGGATGCGGTGTTTCGGTTTTACTTCCGCTGTTGCCCGTCGCCTTGCGCGCTGCCCTCTGCGCCGATTTCTGTCCCAAAGTTCAGCTCTTCCCGCAGTATCCAGACTCCTGACGAATCGTGCTCGTACAGGCCCATGCTACTGACGGTGAAGGACGCGTCATAGTCTGCAAGCTTATTTTCCGCCGCGTCCATGCCGGCGTCGCTGACATCGTGGGCCACGGTGATGTGCGGGTGGAAGTCGAATTCCAGCTCCCGGGCCAACGGTCCCGTCTGCAGCTTCCGGTGCAGTGCAACGATTTCGTCGAAGCCCTCGGCAATGTTGAGGTAGACCACCGGCGACACTGGCCGGAAGCTGCCGGTGCCGCGCAGGGCCACGGTGAAGGGCTGCTGGTTGCGGGCAATCCGGCGGACGTGCTCGGTAGTCGCAGCCCAGTCCGCTACCGGCGTCGTCGTCACGAGCGTGACGTGTGGCGGGATGACGGCGGCCATCGGATCGCCGAAGGAGGCACGCCAGCCCTCAAGGTCGCCGGCCAGCGGCTCCGGAATGCCGATTACGACGCCGGCACAGCCCACCTCGGGCAGGGCAGCCGGACGGACGCCGCTGTCCGGAGCGACGCCAGGGTCCACCTGCAGCCGGTGCTGGCACATTGCTAGCGCCGTGCTCCTGCGGGCAGGAAACCGACCTTGTCATACACATCGGCCAGTGTAGCCGAGGCGATTCCGCGGGCCTTTTCGGCGCCGCGGGCCAGCAGCCGGTCCAGCTCAGCTGGATCGTCCAGCAATTCCTGGGCACGGGCCTGGATAGGCGCGAGCCGCTCGACCACGAGTTCCGCCAGATCCACCTTCAGGTGGCCGTACATCTTGCCCTGGTAATCCGCGACGATCGAGTCGATGTTCTTGCCGCTGAGCGTGGAGTAAATGGTCAGCAGGTTGGACACGCCGGGCTTGGTGTCGCGGTCGAAGCGGATCTCGGTGCCGTCGTCGGTCACCGCGGACTTGATCTTCTTCGCCGCCGTCTTCGGATTGTCCAGGATATTGATCAGGCCCGCCGGGGAATCGGCAGACTTGGACATCTTGGCGTTCGGGTGCTGCAGATCGTAGATCTTCGCCCCCTCCCGCGGGATCACCGCCTCCGGGACCACGAAGGTCTCCCCGAAGCGGTGGTTGAAGCGCTGGGCCAGGTTGCGGGCCAGTTCCAGGTGCTGGCGCTGGTCTTCGCCGACCGGCACGCCGTACGGACGGTAGAGCAGAATGTCCGCGGCCATGAGGACCGGATAGGCGAACAGGCCCACGCTGGAGTGCTCGGCTCCCGATTTCTGCGACTTGTCCTTGAACTGGGTCATCCGGGAGGCCTCGCCGAAGCCGGTAATGCAGTTCAGTACCCAGGCCAGCTCGGCGTGCTCGGGCACATGGGACTGGACGAAGAGGGTGGACTTCTCGATGTCGATCCCGCCGGCAATGTACTGCGCGACGGTCACCCGGGTGCGTGTGGCGAGCTCGGCCGGGTCATGGTCCACCGTGATGGCGTGCATGTCCGGGACGAAGAAGATGGAGTCATATTCGTCCTGCATGCTGACCCAGTTCACCAGGGCGCCGAGGTAGTTCCCGAGGTGGAGCGAATCCGCCGAGGGCTGCATGCCGGAGAGCAGCCGCCGGCGCGAAGTGCTTCCGGCGGCCTTGGTGGTCTCGGCGTCGTCGGTGGTCTGGGTTGTGCTGGTCATATGAGCAGGATCTTTCTAGAAGCGGTAGTCCACTACCAAGGGTGCGTGGTCTGAGAAACGCGCGTCGTACGTCTCGGCGCGGTCAACGACGGCGTCGGACGCGAGGGCAGCGAGTTCCGGGGTGGCCATGTGGTAATCGATGCGCCAGCCGGCGTCGTTGTCGAAAGCCTGCCCCCGCCACGACCACCAGGTGTACGGACCGGGGACTTCGCCGGCGAGGGAACGGTGGACGTCCTGCCAGCCGACCTCGTCGCCGAAGAAGCGGTCGAAGTAGGCCCGTTCCTCCGGGAGGAAGCCGGACTTCTTGACGTTGCCCTTCCAGTTCTTGATGTCCAGGGTGGTGTGGCCGACGTTGAGGTCCCCGACCACCAGCGCGTAGTCCTTGGTGGTCTTCAGCTCCGTCAGGCGCTTGCCCATGACGTCCAGGAAGCGGTACTTGTCCACCTGCTTCGGCGTATCAGCCTGGCCGGCATGGACGTAAGCACTGACCACGGTCAGGGTCTGGGTGCCGCCATCGGACGGGATCTCGAAGTCGGCTTCGACCCAGCGGCCGGAGGTGACGAAGTAGTCGTCGCCGATGTGGTCCCGGGTGGCCACCGGTGCGGTGCGGGAAGCAATTGCGACACCGGCTCGGCCCTTCGCTTCGGCTTCGGCGTGCAGGATGTGCCAGCCGTCGCCGAGCAGTTCGCGCACAATCGCGTCAGGAGCCCGGACTTCCTGCAGGCACAGAATGTCCACGTCGCGCTCCGCCAGCCAGGCTTCCATGCCGCGCTTGTAGGCGGCCCTGATGCCATTGACATTGACGGTGGCGATCCGCAATTTTTGCCTGACCGCGATGCCTGCTCCGCCTGCTGCAGTACCGGATTCCTGAACGATGCCCTCGGGTGCCAAACTCACTCGACTACCTTACCCAAGCCCGCAGCTCAGTTGACAACCGTGCCCGTAACCGGAGCTTCGCCGTCGTTCTTGCGGATCATGCCGCGGCCGTTGTGGGCAGTCACCTCGATGGTATCGAGCGCGCGCTCCACCATGCCCTCGTCCTTGCCCAGATAGTCCCGGACGACCTTGGCCTGGACCTGGACGATCTTGAAGCTGTGGTCCAGCTTCTCGTCCCGGACGGCGTTGGCCTTGGCCACCTGCTCCTCCACCACGGCGGTGCCGCCGGCGGTGCCCTTCGGCATTTGCTGGGCCGCGAAATCTGCCTGGGCCGTGGCGAACTTCTCCTTGGCCTTCTTGGTGGCGCCCCGGACACTGAACACCACGAAGGCAGCCAGCAACAGCCAGCCGAGCGCGATGATGGCCACGATCCAGCCGATCACATCGTTCTGGTTGGCGGCGAAAACAACCGCAAAAAGAAAAACCAGCACCATGACGGCGATGCCGAGATTGCCCGCCTTGAACGGCATGATGCGGTTGGCAGAGGTATTCGCTGAGGGGTTCCCAAGGGATTGCATGGAGCTATTGTCTCAAATCCTGACCCTGCGCGCGGGCTGCTTCCACCGCAGGCGAACGACCGGCCAGCGGGCGATCCCCCCGGTCCAACCTCAGCGCAACAGCAGGCCAACTTGCAGGGGCATGTCAGACAGCGTCACCAGAGCACCAGGCAGAAGGGATGGCCCGCCGGATCAAGATAGACCCGGAAGGTTTTCGTGCCTGACTCCATGCTGGTGGCACCGAGCCTGAGGGCCAGTTCTTCGGCGATGTCCAGGTCCTTGACCCGCACGTCGACGTGCATCTGCTGCGGGTGCTCGCTCCCGGGCCACTGCGGCGGCACGTAATCCTCCACCTTTTGGAAATCAAGGCCAGGGCGGCCCGTCCCGTCGCCAATGCTGATCCAGCCGTCTTCGTCATGCTGGATGCGGATCATGCCCAGCAACTGCTCATAGAACGTGGCCAGGGAATCCGGATCCGGACAATCAATGACCAGTGACTGCCATGTACCTATCATCGCCAACTCCTGAACTTCGTGTAAGCGTTCCATTGGGCACTTTCCATGATCACCCGCCCCCGAAGGGATGGCTACCCTCAGGGGGCCTGTCGGCCGTCCGCTGCAGAAAACAGGCGAACCTTTACTTCAGGAACAGTTTGCGCAACCTCGCCGTGGTCAGGATCAGGCCGAGCACAATCATGACCAGGTAGTAGAGCACGTGGATGCCGGTGGCTGCGGTGAACGTGCCGACGCTGAGCTGGCGCAGCAGCTCCACCCCGTGCCACAGCGGCAGTGCCTGGATCATCCACTGGATGGCCTGCGGGTACACCGACAGCGGGTAGAACGTCGCGCTGAACAGGAACATCGGCAGCATCAGGAAGTTGATCCAGTCCATCTGCTGGAAAGTCTTCATGAAGCTGGTGATGCCCATTCCGAAGGACGCGAAACCGAAAGCTATGACCACCGACGCCGGAATCATCAGCAGCGCCCAGGGCGTGGTGATCAGCCCCATCACCCCCAAAATGGCTGTGAAGCCGGTTGCGTAGAGCGCGCCGCGGAGCAGCGCCAGCGTGATCTCGCCGAGTGCGACATCCAGCGGGCCCAGCGAGGTGTAGAGCATGCCCTGGTACAGCTTGGCGAAGTTCAGCTTGAAGAACACGTTCCAGGTGGAGTCGTACACCGCGCCGTTCATCGCCGACACGGCCAGCAGTGCCGGGGCGATGTAGGCGATGTAGCCGATCTCCTGGCCGCCCGGGCCTTCCACGGTTCCGACCAGCGAGCCGAGCCCGATGCCCATGGCAATAAGAAAGAGCACCGGCTCCACAAAACCGCTGGCCATGATGGCCCAGTTGCTGCCCCACGTCGCCTTCAGACCACGTGCAACGACGGCACGTACGTTCCCCGAGTACAGGGAACCGAAGGGGCGCCCGGACGGCAGGAGCTGGAGTTGCTCTCCGGAGGACGTTTGGCCGCTGCCGGCGGTCGCGCTCATTTGCCCAGCCTCCGTTCATAGATCCGCTGCGCGAAGGCCCAGCCCGCGAGGGCCAGCACCGTCAGGTACAGCACGTGGGTGATGGTCAGCCAGACAGGCTCCCCGTATCCGTAGCTGAGCACCCGGCCCAGCTCCGCGGAATGCCACAGCGGGGAAACCCAGCCGATCCACTGCACTGCCCATGGCATGGAGGCCAGCGGAAAGAACGTGCCGGAAAACAGGAACAGCGGCATGACGATGAACCGCTGGACCATCGCAAACTGTCCGCGGTCCTCCTGGATGCTGGCGGCATAGGCCATCAGCGGCAACCCGAAAGCCATCCCGCCCAGGGCAGCCGTGAAGATCATGATCCAGCCGGTGGAGCCCGGCACTGCCTCGAACAGGAGCAGGAACGCGAAGTAGATGCCGGTAGTCAGCAGCAGCCGGAAGGAAACTCCCAGCGCGTGGCCGTTGACCAGCTGATGGCTGCCCAGCGGGGACGCGTTGGGCCCGTAGTACGTGCGCCGCCATTTGAAGCCGGACATTACGGGATACGTGTTCTCCTCGCTGGCCACCATGATGCCGGCCGTGGCCAGCAGGGCCGGGGCCACAAAGGTGAGGTAGGAAACCACGGCGCCGTTGCCGGCGTCGAGCGTTGCATTGGTGTTGGCATCGACCAGCGAGGCCAGGCCGACGCCCATGGCATACAGGTAGACCAGCGGCGTGCCCACGGCCGTCATGGCCACCGTCCAGCCATAGCCGCGCATGGTCCGGATCCAGTGCTCGGCGAAGTAGAGGGAGCCGTATTTCCGGGCCTTCGCCGCGGACTGCTCCGGGGTCAGGGGAACACGCAGGGACAACAGCGGCGTGGCCGCGTCTGCCTCGCGGGCACTGGCAGATCCCGGGGACGGGGTTGGCCCGGGCTGGAGGTGGTCCTCAGTCAACGAGGCTCCTGCCGGTCAGGCGCAGGAACACGTCTTCCAGGCTCGAGCGGCGCACCAGCGAGGTCACCGGGTGAAGGCCGCGCCCACTGACCTGCTCCAGCGATGTTTCGCCGTCGTGCGTGTAAATCAGCACGCGGTCCGGCAGGATTTCCAGGCGCTCGCCGATCCCTTCGAGCTGGGCGGCCACGGTGGCGTTGCGCTCGGAGCCGAAGCGCAGCTCGAGTACCTCCCGCGTGGAGTATTCGCGGATCAAGGCGGCCGGGGATCCCTCCGCCATGATCCGGCCTTTGTCCACCACGATGAGGCGGTCGCAGAGCTGCTCGGCCTCGTCCATGTAGTGGGTGGTCAGCACCAGGGTCACGCCCTGTTCCTTGAGCCGGAACAGCCGGTCCCACAGGATGTGCCGGGCCTGCGGATCCAAGCCGGTAGTGGGTTCATCCAGCAGCAGGATCTTCGGCTCGTTGATCAGCGAGCGCGCGATGGTCAGCCGGCGCTTCATACCGCCGGAGAGCGAATCCACCTTGGCCTTGGCCTTGTCCGAGAGCTGGGCAAACTCGAGCAGTTCATCCGCCTTGGGGCGCAGGTAGCTGTGCGGCAGGCCGAAGTAGCGCCCGTAGACAATCAGGTTGTCCCGAACCCGAAGGTCCTCGTCCAGATTGTCCTGCTGCGGAACCACACCCAAATGGGCGCGGACCTCGGGGCCATGCTGCTCCGGGTCCAGTCCCATGATGGCAAGGTCGCCGGAGGTGCGCTGGGAGACGCCGCCGATCATCCGCATGGTGGTCGATTTACCGGCGCCGTTGGGACCGAGCAGCCCGAAGGATTCACCGGCGGGCACGTCGAAGGAGATGCCGTTGACCGCAGCGAAGTCCCCGTACTTCTTGGTGAGCCCGCGGGCGGAAATAACAGTTTTGGTCAGCTGCTTCGGCGCGGCAATGTTAGGCACGTCACAAGCTTAATCGAGTTCAGTGATTGAGCAAAGTCAATCACGGCTGCAAGCTGAGGCAGGCGGCGGATTGCGGGCATTCCGTGCGGCGCTGGCGGCGAAGCCAACCATGGCCTCCGCGCGGTCAGTCAGCCTGATCGATTCGGGCCAGACCATCTTCACGGCCACGGGCTTCACCGCCGGCGCGATCGGCTTGGGCACCACCGGCAGCCCCTCGTAGGACGAATCGATCGCCGGCCGCTGCACCAGTACCGAATAGCCGACGCCGCGCCCCACCAGCGAACGGGTCAGCTCGAAGTCCGTAGTGCGGTAGCGGATGGCCGGGCTGACGCCGGCTTGCTCGAACAGCGACATGGTGTGGTGGCTGCTGGGCGGGGCGCCCAGCAGGATCATCGGATCCTCGGCCAGTTCCTGCAGCGAAACCTCCGGCTGGCCGGCCAGTCTGTGGGCCTGCGGCAACAGCACGTAGCCCCGCACGTCATAAAGCTGGACGGAGCCGAGTTCTGGACTCAGGTCCATGTCGTACACGATGGCCAGGTCCAGCTCACCGGCGAAGAGCCGCTCCTGGATCCGATCCTGCGGCCCTTCCACGAAGTCCAGCAGCACCTTCGGATGGTTCACAGTGAAGCCCTCGATCAGCACCGGCAGGATGGTCGGCGCCACGGTGGCATAGCAGCCGATCACCAGCGGCCCGGCCAGCTCCCGCCCACCGCTGCTGGCGTTGAGCTCCAGTTCCTCGGCGGAACGCAGGAGTTCGGCGGCCTGCGTGTAGAGGTACGTGCCGGCCGGCGTCAGCGACACCCCGTGGGCCTTGCGCCGGACCGTCAGCTGCGTCCTGAAAATTCGTTCCAGTTCGGTCACCGCTGCAGCGACGGCGGTCTGGGACACATGCAGTTTGGCCGCGGCTCCGGAAATGGTTCCGGCTTCCGCCACGGCGGCAAAGTAGGAGAGCTGCCTCAGCGTGTAGCGCGCCACCGTTTCTCCTATCCCCCGCTTTTCTGCGGATAAATCAACTATTTATGAACTTTACCCGGGGATATGACTCCTGCCACACTCAAACGAAAGACAGCTGACCTACCTAGCCGGCCCAACCGGCAGCAACAAGGAGTGGACGATGACCGCCGAAGCCATTGCAGCCCGCCCGGTGCCCACCGCGGACTGGGTGACCATCGAGGACCTCTACCGCAACCCCTTCCCGATCTACCGGAAGATGCGTGCAGAAGCGCCGGTCCACTGGGTGCCCGCCGTGAACCGCTACATGGTCACCAGCTACGAGGCCTGCCACACCGTCGAGAATGACCAGGAAATCTTCTCGGCTAACGAAACCAACTCGCTGATGAAGCGAGCCATGGGCCACTCCATGCTTCGTAAAGATGACCCGGAACACGACGTCGACCGCAAGTCCTATGGTTCGGTCTTGCGGCCAAAGGCGATCAAGGAGCACTGGAACGCGATCTTCCAGGCCAACCACGAGAAATACCTGGCCCGGCTCAAGGCCGCCGGCCCCGGCTCCGACCTGATCTGGGAGTACGCCGCTCCGTACGCCGCGGAAAACCTCCGCCTGATCATGGGCTTCCACAACGCCACCCAGGAAGACATGCAGCGCTGGTCCCAGACGATGATCAACGGCACGGGCAACTACGCCGATGACCCCGACGTCTGGGCCGCCTCCGAGCAGTCCTACAACGAGGTCGACGACGCGATCGATGAGATCCTGCCTTACCTGCGAAAAAACCCGGACTCCAGCCTGCTCTCCGGCATGACCAGCATGCCGATCCCGCTGGAAGCCATCCGGGCCAACATGAAGATGACGATCGGCGGCGGCCTGAACGAGCCGCGCGACGTGCTCGGCGTGGCAGTCTGGGCCCTGCTCTCCCATCCGGACCAGCTGGCCCAGGTCCTGGCAGACCCCGCGCTCTTTCCCACCGTGTTCGAGGAGTCCATCCGCTGGGTCGCGCCCATCGGCATGTACCCGCGCGAAACCACCCGCGACACCGTCCTGGAAGGCGTGCAGCTGCCCAAGGGTGCCCGCCTCGGCGTCGTTGTTGGTGCTGCCAACCGGGACCCGAAGGCCTTCGAGGATCCGGAGAGCTTCAACATCAACCGCCTCAAGAAGCCCCACCTGGCCTTCGGCGGCGGCAACCACTACTGCGCCGGCGCATGGGTCGCCAAGGCCTCGGTGTCCGGCATCGCGCTGCCGCAGCTCTTCGCCGAACTGCCCAAGCTGCGCCTGGATCCGGAACGGCCGGCCGTCGACGAAGGTTGGGTGTTCCGCGGCATGACCGCCCTGCCGGTCCGCTGGGACGCGAAGTAACCGGCATATCATCAGACCAGACCACACTTTCACGAAGGAAACCTCCCATGGCTAAAGTCAGCTTCCACCACAATGACGGCAGTGTAGACGTGCTCGACGTCGACCCGGGCACCTCGCTGATGCGCGCTGCCGTGACCAACGGCGTCGCCGGCATCGTCGGCGAATGCGGCGGCCAGGCTATGTGCGCCACCTGCCACGTCTACGTCCGCCCGGAGTACCTCGACGGGCTCCCGGAAATCAGCGAGGACGAAGAGGAAATGCTCGAATGCACGGCGGACCCGCGCGACGAGGACCGCAGCCGGCTGGGCTGCCAGATCAAGGCGGGCGAAGGGTTCGACGAGATCGAGGTCGACGTCCCAGCCAGCCAGATCTAGGAATTCCGCCACCTGTAGAGAAGGGCCACCATGACCGCCGCACCCAGCACCCCGCAGGACCCGCAGGACCCGCAGGACCCGCAGCACCCGCAGCACCCGCAGCACCCGCAGCACCCGCAGAACATTGTCATTGTCGGCAACGGCCAGGCCGGCATCCAACTGGTCGACTCGCTGCGCAAGGAAGGCTACGCCGGAACCATCACCGTCATCGGCGAGGAAACGCACTTCCCGTACCAGCGCCCGCCGCTGTCCAAGGACTTCATGGCCGCGGACAAGGAGCCGAAACCGCTGCCGCTGCGCGCGGAAAAGTTCTTCACCGATAACGACGTCGACTCCCGCCTGGGCGTGCGGGTCACAGCCATTGACCGCGCCGGACATACCGTCAGCTTGTCCGACGGGTCAAGAGTCGGCTACACCACGCTGGTCCTGGCGACCGGCGCCGCGAACCGTGAACTGAACGTCCCGGGCAGCGGCCTGGAAGGGATCTACGGTCTGCGGACCCTGGCCGACGCCGAAGCCGTCCACGCCCGCCTGGACACGGTGCGTTCCGTCGTCGTTATTGGTGCCGGCTTCATCGGACTCGAATTCGCCGCCGCCGCGCGCAAACGCGGACTGGACGTCACGGTGCTCGAATACGCGGACCGGCCGATGGCCCGCGCGCTCTCCCCTGTAATGGGTAACTGGTTCGCCCGGGCCCACCGGGCCATGGGCGTGGACCTGCGCCTGGGCGAAGGCATCGCCTCCTTCACCGGCGACGACAGCGGGCACGTGGCCGCCGCGGTGAGCACCACCGGGGACACCTACCCTGCCGACATGGTGCTGGTGGGCATCGGCGTCATCCCCCGCACCGAGCTCGCCGAGCAGACGGGCCTCGCGGTCGCGAACGGCATCACGGTGGACAGTGCCATGCGCACCGACGATGAGGACATCTACGCCCTGGGCGACTGCGCGAACTACCCCAGCCACCACGCCGAGGCACGCACCAGGCTCGAATCCGTGCAGAACGCCACCGACCAGGCCCGGCACACCGCCAAGTCCATCCTCGACACGCACGACGGCGGCCGCGACTACACCGAGCTGCCCTGGTTCTGGTCCACCCAGGGCGACCTGCGGCTGCAGATCGCCGGCATCGCACACCCTGAGGACGAAACCGTCCTGCGCGGCAACCCGGACGACGGGAAGTTCTCCGTCTTCTGCTTCCGCAGCGGCCGGCTGGTGGCAGTCGAATCCGTGAATCAGCCCGCCGACCACATGGCCGCCCGCAGGGTCCTCTCCCAGGGACGCACCCTCACCCCGGAACAGGCCGCCGATCCGGAGTTCGACTTCAAGACCTACTCCAAGGCCGCCGCGGCAGGCGTCTAACCGGTTCTCAGTCCAGGCCGCCCAGAACCCGCACGGCCAGGTCCACCACGGCTTCGGCCCGCGGGCTCAGCGACATGTCTTCGGGCCAGATGGCGCAGACGGTGGTCCGGGTGGCCGGCGGAGACAACGGCCGGATGGCCACCGGACGACCTTCGACGGTCAGTCCCGGAGAGTTCGGCCTGGACATCAGCAGGGCATACCCAAGTCCGCGGCCGACCATCGCCTGCACGAGGACCATCTGGGGCATCGAGGAGACTACGTTGGGACGCAGGCCGCGTTCGGCGAAGACGTGGTGGGTGTTGGCAGTGCTGGGGCTGGAGTCGTACATGATCAGGGACTCCTCGGCCAACTGCGCCAGATCCACCGTCTCCTGCGCCGCCAGCTTGTGGTCCGGCGGCAGGACGGCCTCGAGTTCCGTCCGGTAGATGGTCCGCTGGTTGTACCCTGCGGGCAGCTGCATGTCGTAGACGATGGCCATATCCAGCAACCCGGCATCCAGGGCAGGCAGCAGTTCGGTGTGCGTGCCCACGGTGACGTCCACGTTCAGCTGAGGATGCGCGGAAGGCAGGGCTTCGAGGATGCCGGGCAGCAAGTTGTGGGCCAGGCTGCTGAAACAGCCCAGCTTCACCGGCCCCTTGAGCGTGCCGGTTTCTCCGGCCAGGTCGTTGACCAGGTCGTCGGCATCGCGGATGAGCCGGCGCGCCCGCTGGGCAAAGAACTGCCCGGCAGGAGTCAACTGGAGCCCGCGCGCCTTGCGCCGCACGCACAGCTGCTCCCCCGCCACCTTCTCCAAGGCGGTAATCGCTTGGGAAAGGGCTGACTCCGAGATGCGCAGGCTGGCGGCGGCCGCACTCAGGGTCGGGAAATCCGGCAGGGCAGCAAAAAGCTCCAGCTGGCGGAGTGTGAAGTTAGCCACGAATCTTCAGTCCAATCAAGGAAGTTATGCAGTTCTCTGAAGTTTACTGGAGGAAGTTTTCCTGTGATACTCGTAACAACTGTGGACTAGTTCTACTTTTCAACCGTTCAGAAATTCAACCGGCCTCGTGCCGGCCAGCTTGCAGTAATCGCTCGATCAAGGAACAACTATGAGCACTAACACGCAGCCCCGCTCCGCGGCTTCGAACCAGCGCCGGGTGGCCTTTGCCACCATCATCGGCACCACCATCGAGTGGTACGACTTCTTCATCTATGCCACGGCCGCTGGTCTGGTGTTCGCCGACCTCTTCTTCAAGCCGGCCGGCGACTCGATCGGCCTGCTGCTTGCCTTCGCCTCCGTGGGCATCAGCTTCCTCTTCCGGCCCCTGGGTGCGTTCCTGGCCGGCCACTACGGCGACAAGATCGGCCGCCGCGCCATGCTGGTGCTCACGCTGATCCTGATGGGCGCGTCCACTACGCTGATCGGCTTCCTGCCCACCTATGCCACCGCCGGCGTGCTGGCTCCCATCCTGCTGCTCCTGCTGCGCATCGTCCAGGGCATCTCCGCCGGCGGCGAATGGGGCGGAGCCGTCCTGATGGCCGTCGAGCACGCTCCGCGGGACCGCCGCGGCCGTGCAGGCTCCTTCCCGCAGTTGGGTGTTCCCCTGGGCATGCTGCTGGCATCGGGCGTCACCGCCCTGATGACCGGTGTCATCTCCCCCGGCGAAGCCTTCGTCGAATGGGGCTGGCGCGTACCGTTCCTGCTGAGCTTCGTGCTCATTGTGGTCGGTTACATTGTCCGCCGGACGGTGGAGGAAAGCCCGGTCTTCCAGGAAATCGCGGAGAAGAAAGAGCAGCGCTCGGTTCCCGCCGTCGAACTTTTCAAGAAGCACTGGCTGCTGGTCATCCTTGCCGCCTTGGTTTTCGCAGGCAACAACGCCGCGGGCTACATGGCCACCGGTGGGTTCATCCCCAGCTACGCCACCGACCCTGACGGCCCGGTGGGACTGGACCGCACCTCGGTCCTGGTAGCCATCACCTTCGCCGCCGCGATGTGGTTTGTCTTCACCCTGCTGGCTGGCATCCTGGCCGACAAGATTGGCCGCAAGAAGACGTACCTGATTGGCTTCAGCGCCCAGGTACTCACCGTGTTTCCACTCTTCTGGCTGATCAACACCGGCGAACTCTGGGGTCTCTACCTGGCGCTGGGACTGTTCTCGGTGGGCCTCGGCCTGGGCTACGGACCGCAGGCTGCCTGGTACAGCGAAATCTTCCCGGCCTCCGTGCGCTTCTCCGGCGTCTCCATCTCCTACGCACTCGGCGCCATCCTCGGCGGCGCCTTCGCACCGACCATCGCCCAGGCGCTGGTGCAGGCCACCGGATCTTCTACGGCAGTCTCGGTCTACCTGCTGATCATGACACTGGTTTCCATGGGCGCTGTGCTGGTCCTGCGTGACCGCCCGGGCATCGACCTGAGCATCAACAACCAGGCCGAGCAGGAAGTCGGAGCCACCATCTTCGATAAGCGCCGCGGCGCCTCCACCGACGACGTCGACGTCGTGAAGACCACCGTCTAAAGCGCTCCTGCAGAACCGACCGAAGAGGCCCCGGATTTTTTCCGGGGCCTCTTCGTTTGCGTCGAAGCCGGGGCCGGTTCGGCCTAGGCTAGCGTTGCGGCTGGGCGCGAAGGACCTCCAGCCGCTGGCGGAACTCCGTCTCATCGATCTCCCCGCGGGCATACCGCTCGCGGAGGACGCCTTCGGCCCCGAGAACACTTTCCTGCCTGCGATTGCGCCACATGGTGCGGCGGATCAGGAAGACGGCGAAGCCGATAACAAGGATCCAGAAGAGCGGAACCAGCAGGATCCACCAGCCGGGCCCGCGCCCGTCGTTCCAGGGTCCTTGGGCGACAAGGCTGCTGGCGGCGATGGCGCCGGTTGCTGCGGTCAACATGATTGCTCCAAACTTTCGTCCGTGACCGTCTGTCGATCACAGTTCAAGTCTTCCGAGCGCGGCGCCGCCGGTCGTCGCCCCGATGGAGACACTTCTGCACCGCCGGCTACTCTCGCTGGAGTGCCCGGCAGTACTCCCAGGTGACTTGGCTGGCCGGGCGGGCTGAAGACTACGGCTGGCCACTTTCGCTGCTTACCGCTCCGGCGCCGCGCCAGTCCAGCCCGGCCGCACCAGCCCGGACTCGTAGGCCAGGACCACCAGCTGCGCGCGGTCGCGGACCATCAGCTTGGTCATGATTCGCGAGACATGGGTCTTTGCTGTCAGCGGCGTAATGTACAGCTTCTCGGCGATCAGCGCGTTGTTCAGCCCGGCGCCGACCAGAGCCAGGACCTCCCGTTCCCGCGCGGTCAACTGCTCCAACGACGACGGCGCTGCCGGCGCGGGCCGGGACTCGGCCGCCACCTTGGTCAGGAGGCGGCGGGTGACGGACGGCGAGAGGAGGGCGTCGCCGTCGGCCACTGCACGGACAGCGCGGATCAGCTCTTCGGGCTCGGTGTCCTTGACCAGGAAGCCGCTGGCGCCCGCCCGGATGGAGTCGATGATGTAGTCATCCAGTTCGAAGGTGGTCAGCATGATGACGCGCGTACCGGAGAGCTCGGTGGAGGCCAGAATAGTTGCGGTGGCGTCGATGCCATCTCCGCCGGGCATGCGGATGTCCATCAGGACCACATCCGGCTTCGCTGCCTTGGCCAGGCGGACCGCTTCGGTACCTGTGCCGGCCTCCGCGACGACTTCCATATCGTTTTCGGCGTCGAGCAGCGCCCTGAAGCCGGCCCGGATCAGAGTCTGGTCATCCGCCAGCAGCACCCTGATCATTGCTCTGCCCCGCTTGAGTCGGTCCCGCCGCCAGTTGCGGGCCGGTCCGCAGGCAATGGAATGCGGGCGTGCACGCGGGTACCGGCAGGCTCGCGGGTTCCTACTGCCAGCTCGCCGTCGAGCGAATCAATCCTCTCTCTCATCCCGCGCAATCCGTTGCCTTCCGGCGCATTACCCAGCCCCACGCCGTCGTCCTCCACTGTCACTTCGAGCGTGGCAGCGGTGACGCTGATGCCCACCCACGCCTGGTTGGCGTGCGCGTGCCGGACGATGTTCGTCACGGCTTCCTGGACCACCCGGTACGCCGCGCTTTCTGCGGGGCCCGCGCTTTCGGGCAGCTGGCCGGCTCGGTTATCCAGCCGGACCCGCAGGCCGCCCTGCTCGGCGCGCGCCAGCAGTTCCGGCAGCTGGTCCAGCCGCTGGGCCGGAGCCCTCGGCGCGTCCTGGCGCAGCACCGCAAGGACGTCGCGCACCTCGGCGAGGGCGTCCTTGGAACCGGACTTGATGGCTTCCAGCGCCTGCCGCATTTGCTCCGGATCCGGATCCTTCCGTGCCAAGTGCAGGGCGACCGATGCCTGCACATTGATCATCGAGAGGGAGTGCGCAACGACGTCGTGAATATCGCGGGCGAGGACCAACCGCTCTTCATTCCGCCGGCGCTGCTCCGCCTCGAGTTCGGAGCGCCGGCGTTCGGCGCGTCGTCCGGCACGGGAGGCCAGCAGCTCCCCCATCATGACAACGATGACCAGCCAGGCGACGCCGGCGCCGGCACGGGCGGTATCGGCCAGCCCGCCCATGGACAGCGCGGTGACAAGGAACAGCAGAGCCAGTCCGCCAACGGCTCCCCAGGCCCACCAGCGTGCCCTGGAGCGCACCGCGATGAAAAGCGCCACCACCAGGGAGAGCCAGATGGGTCCGCCCGGATAGCCAGCCGCGAAGTAGGTGCCCGTTGCCAGGGCTGCCCCGGCGGCCATCGGGCCGGGAGCCTTGCGGCGCAGTGACAGCAGTGCGGGACCGGCCAGCAGCAGCATGTAGGCCAGGGGGTCCAGCGGACGCTGGGAGATCTGGTGGGCGGCGGCAAAGCTGGTGCCCACCAGCTGGATGACGGCCGTCACCGCAATCAGGACGGCAGGGGGCGGCCCGCGGAAGCCCGGGTTCATGATCCGAGCGTACCCGCGCGATGGGGTGCTGCGCTTCCGCCCACGGCTGTAGCGGGCCTACTCCGCCGGGAGTACGCGCACCTCGAAGCGGGGTTTAACCGCGAAACGGGACCCCGCTGCCGCCGTCAAGCGGAGCAGAATCCCGAAACGCAGCAGAACCGCGGTCAGCGCGCCTGGCGCTCGGCTGCTTCAACCACGTTGGCCAGCAGCATGGCGCGGGTCATCGGGCCTACCCCGCCCGGATTGGGCGAGAGCCAACTGGCCACGGACTTGGCCGCGGGCTCCACGTCGCCGGTGACCTTGGCCTTGCCTGTGTCCTCATCCTCAACGCGGCTGACACCGACGTCGAGCACAATGGCACCGGGCTTGAGGTCTTCGGCCTTGACCATGTGCGGCATGCCCGCGGCGGCAATCACCACATCCGCGCGGCGCAGCTCATCGGCCAGGTCCACGGTGCCGGTATGGGCCAGCACCACGGTGGCATTGATGGACTTGCGCGTCAGCAGCAGCCCCAGCGGGCGGCCCACGGTCACACCGCGGCCCACCACCAGCACGCGCTTGCCGGCCAGCTCAATGTCGTGGCGCAGCAGCAGTTCCACGCAGCCGTGCGGGGTGCACGGCAGCGGCGAATCCAGCGGCGCGTTGACGTTGAGCACCAGCCGGCCCAGGTTCATCGGGTGCAGGCCGTCCGCATCCTTGGCCGGATCAATCTTCTCCAGGATGGCGTTGGTGTCGATGTGCTTGGGCAGCGGCAGCTGGACGATGTAGCCGGTGCAGGCCGGATCGTTGTTCAGCTCATCGAGGACCGTTTCCAGTTCCTCCTGCGAGATGGTGTCCGGCAGGTCGCGGCGGATGGATTCGATGCCCACCTCGGCACAGTCCTTGTGCTTGCCACCGACGTACCACTTGCTGCCTGGGTCCTCCCCCACCAGCACCGTGCCGAGCCCGGGCACGATCCCACGGGTCTTCAGCGCGGCTACCCGCTCGGTGAGCTCTTCCTTAATGCGTTTGGCCGTGGCCGTTCCGTCCAGCTTCTGCGCGGTCTGGGTGGCTTCAGAATTCATCGGGCTCCTGTTCGGAATACGTGTGGACTGCGGGAACCGGCCGGAGCCGGCGTTACCACTGCTCGTGGCCGGGGTACAGCGGGAACTGCTGGGCCAGCTTCGTCACGCGCGTGCGCAGCGCCTCGACGTCGGCCCCGCCCTTCAACGCTGTGGCGATGATATCCGCAACCTCGGTGAATTCGGTAGAGCCGAAGCCGCGGGTAGCCAGTGCCGGCGTGCCGATCCGCAGGCCGGAGGTAACCATCGGCGGGCGCGGGTCGAACGGCACTGCGTTGCGGTTCACGGTGATGCCCACCGAGTGCAGCAGGTCTTCGGCCTGCTGGCCGTCCAGTTCGGAGTTGCGCAGGTCCACCAGGACCAGGTGCACGTCCGTGCCCCCGGTCAGCACCGAGACGCCGGCCTCGGTGACGTCGGCGGCGGTCAGCCGTTCGGCCAGAATGCGGGCGCCCTCGAGCACGCGCGCCTGCCGGTCCTTGAACTCCTGGCTGCCGGCGATCTTGAAGGCCACTGCCTTGGCAGCGATGACGTGCATCAGCGGCCCGCCCTGCTGGCCGGGGAAGACATTGGAGTTGATCTTCTTGGCGAAGTCCTGCTTGCCCAGGATGACGCCCGAGCGCGGTCCGGCCAGCGTCTTGTGCACGGTGGAGGTCACGACGTCGGAATGCGGCACCGGGTTCGGGTGCAGCCCGGCGGCCACCAGGCCGGCGAAGTGCGCCATGTCGGTCCAGAAGTAGGCGCCGACCTCGTCCGCGATGGAGCGGAACGCCTCGAAGTCCAGCTGCCGCGGGTAGGCGGACCAGCCGGCGATAATGACGTTCGGGCGCTCGGCCAGGGCCTGCTCGCGGACCTTGTCCATGTCCACGCGGAAGGTCTGCGGGTCCACCTCGTACGCGGCGACCTTGTAGAGCTTGCCGGAGAAGTTCAGCTTCATGCCGTGGGTGAGGTGACCGCCGTGGGCCAGGGACAGACCCATGATCTTGTCGCCCGGATTGATCAGGGCGGCGAGCGCGGCGGCGTTGGCCTGCGCTCCGGCGTGCGGCTGGACGTTGGCGAACTCTGCGCCGAACAGGTTCTTGACCCGTTCGATGGCCAGGTTCTCGGCCACGTCCACGTGCTCGCAGCCGCCGTAGTACCGGCGGCCAGGGTAGCCCTCGGCGTACTTATTGGTCAGGACGGATCCCTGGACCTCCAGCACGGAGCGCGGGGCGAAGTTTTCGGAGGCAATCATTTCCAGCGTGTCACGCTGGCGCCCGAGCTCGGCATCGAGAACGGCGGCGATTTCGGGATCGACTTCGGCCAGAGGCTGGTCGGTGACTGACGGGGTGGAAGACGTCACGGGGGTTCTCCTGGAGATAAGGGATTTGCTACAGGTCAGGCTACCGGTTGCGGGCAGACTCACGCATTGTGTGTCCGGTCTGCAAAATTGCACCGCAAGGCGCATCCGGTTGAAACTTGACCCTCGGCCCAGGCGTGCGATCCGTGGTCTGCACTGTGCAGTGCCAATCAACCCACGGGTCGGTTGGCCCTGCCGCCGCTTCCTGATGGTGGTCCACCTGACGCCAGTCGCGACGATAGGAATTCTACGGCCCCTTCGGCAGACACTGAAAAGTACGACAACGGTGCCCTCCTTCGCTGCGGGCGTCACGACTTTTTTCGACATGTTTCGACACGTTCTCGACACATTCTCGGCACCACCCCGACTCCAGTACGGCCGCCGGACCCCATCCAGGCAGGCTTGGAATACAAAGGCCCCCCGGACCGTTGGACCCTAAAGAAGTTGACATATCAACCAATTCGGGCGGGAGCAGCATGGACAAGGTACTGGACGCAGTGATTATCGGCGCTGGCCAGGCCGGCCTCAGCGCCGCCTACCACCTGCAGCGGCGCGGCCTGGTTCCGGAACAGGACTACATTGTCCTGGATGCGAACGAAGGCCCAGGCGGAGCGTGGCGGCACCGCTGGCCCTCCTTGACTTTCGACGCCGCACACGGGCTGCACGATCTCCCTGGCCTCCCGCTCGGGGTTCCGGACCCAGCGGAGCCGGCGTCCGCCGTCGTTAGCCGTTACTACGGTGCCTACGAGCAGAAGTTTAACCTTCCCGTCCACCGTCCCCAACGCGTCGAGTCCATTACCAACGACGACGGCGCCGCCGGGCAGCTGCTGCGGGTCATCAGCACCTCGGGCCGCGAATGGCTGGCGCGCACGGTCATCAGCAGTACGGGCACGTGGGACCGGCCGTACTGGCCCTACTACCCCGGGCGCGAGACGTTCCGCGGCCGGCAGCTGCATACCCATGATTTTTGGTCGGCCGACGAGTTCCGCGGCAAGCGCGTACTGGTGGTCGGCGGCGGGACATCGGCCCTGCAGTTCCTGCTCCAGCTGGATGCTGCCGGCGCGCAGACCGTCTGGTCCACTCGGCGGGAGCCGGACTTCATTACCGAACCCTTCGACGCCAGCTGGGGCATTGAGGTGGAGCGCAAAGTCAACGAACGCACCCGCGCCGGGCTGCCGCCGGTGAGCGTGGTCGGCGTGACGGGCCTGCCGCTGAACGAGACCTATAAAGCAGGTATCGACTCCGGCGTCCTGGTCTCCCACGGGCGGCTTGCCCGGATCACCAAGGACGGCGTGGTGTTTGCGGACGGGTCGGCCGAGCAGGTGGATGTCATCCTGTGGGCAACGGGCTTCCGTCCCTCGCTGGACCATCTGACCCCGCTGCAGCTGCGTGAGCCAGGCGGCGGCATCCGCATGGGTACGGACGCCGTCTCCGTAGTCAAGGAACCGCGGCTGTTCCTCGTGGGGTACGGCTCCACCGCCTCGACAGTCGGCGCCACCCGGGCCGGCCGGGCGGCGGCGATGGCAGCACTGCGGCAGCTGAAGGCTGCCACGGTGCCGGACCGGGGACCGCGCTCGCTGGCAACGGTGGTCGGCTGACGCCTCCCCTTCGTCGTCGTCCGGACCGCTTCCTTCCCCCGTCTGCCGTTGCCGACGATGATCTACCCAGGACGTTTGCCGGACGAAGTAATTGTTGCCGGTCGCGGCCCGGTTCGGGCTTGCGAAGCAGCAGGTTCATGAAGCGCCGCGATGAAACGCGCCGATCACTTGCCGGCCCTGCCGGGCTTCGCGAGCGCCGTCCGGTTCTACAGTGAGTCCGCGGAGGGCATCAGGCCCGAGAGCGTGACGGCGACGAGCCGCCGGACAGCTTCTGCGGAGGACAGAGTGGCCGCCGCGGTGAGCGCGTGCAGACAGTACGCTGTCCGGCCCGGTTCAATGACCGGTCGGCCGGAGGCAGCTGCGCCGCATTGGGCAGATTCGGCGCAGCATACACCCTTTCGATACCCTTGAAGACGGGGACAACCTCATCCGGCGGGAGGCAGGCAACGATGAACAAGGGCACCAAGCCTGGTTCCTTCCTGCCCCTCCGCCGCTCTTTGACACTGTTTCTGGGTTTGGTTGCGGTCATCATCGGCATTATCGGGATGCACATCCTGAACGTTTCCCACCACAACCCCGGTACCGGCACCGCCGATCACGCCGTCGCCGCGGCCCCGGCCCATTCAACTGACCATGGCCCGGGAGTGGACTCCGCCGCAGCCTCGTCGTCCCCGGCTGCGGAGTCGCTGCATGCGGCTGCCTGTGCCGGGCCGTGCGGCGGGGACCACGACACCATGACTGCCGTGTGCATGCTGATGATCGTTGTGGGCGGCTTCGCCCTGCTCTTCGTCCCCAGGCAGCTCCGGATCCGCGGCCGGGACGGGCTGCGTGCGCCGCCCCGTGGGCTCAGCCTCGCTTTACCGGCACTTCGGCCTCCTTCACTCGTTCAGCTCTCTATCAGCCGCACCTAGAATCCCGCTGCCCTCTCCCATACGGGGAAGGCATGTTTCGCGTGACCTGCAGCATGAGCAGGGCACTGCGCCTCTGATAGCCACGCAAATTTTTGAGCACACGAAGGAACCCGCCATGAAGCGCTTTACCGCCATTTCGGCAACCGCAGTCGCCGCCACCCTTTTCCTGGCTGGCTGCGGCTCAGACACAGGATCGGAGACCACCGAAGGGACCATGCCCGGCATGGACCACGGCAGTATGTCCGCGTCCCCCTCGGCCGCCGCTTCCGACGCCGCCGACCATAACAGCGCAGACGCCATGTTCGCGCAGATGATGATCCCGCACCACGAGCAGGCCGTGGAAATGAGCGACATCATGCTCGCCAAGGACGGGCTGGATCCACAGATCATCCAGCTGGCAGAGGACATCAAGGCCGCCCAAGGACCGGAAATCGAGAAAATGACCGGCTGGCTGCAGGCTTGGGGCGAGCCGATGGAAATGTCCGGCGATCACGCCATGGAAGGCATGATGAGCCCAGACGACCTCGAAGCACTTGAGTCGGCCCAGGGTGATGATGCCGCCCGGATGTTCCTGACCCAGATGATCGCCCACCACGAAGGTGCCGTCGCGATGGCTGAAGAGGAATCCGCCAATGGCCAGAACGCTGACACCGTCGCTCTCGCCGAGACGGTCATAGCTGACCAAAGTGCAGAGATCGAGAAGATGAAGGATCTTCTCGCCAACCTCTGATTCTTCCTCTCCACGTTGCCGGGGCACCCGGTTTGATCCTGTGCCCCGGCAGCGTGCTGTTCCTTTCCCAGACCTCCCGCGTACGCGCGGGCATGCCTTCCCTTACTGGAGACCTTTTCCCTGATGAAGCCCGGACTCTTGACTCCCACACCCTCCCGTTTGCGCACCCGGAAACGCGCAGCCCGCACCGCTGCTGCCGTATTCGTGGCGCTGCTCGCCGCCGGCTGCGCCCAGCCGGCCGCCGAAACCTCCGGCTCTGCCGCCGATACCGGCGCCGCCCCCTACGGGCACGTCCACGGCATGAGCGTCGATCCGCAGTCAGGCCAGGTTCTGCTGGCCACCCACGACGGACTCTTCGACGTCACGACGGAGAACCCTGAAAAAATCGGGCCGACCATCGACCTGATGGGCTTCTCTCCCGCCGGTAACGATCATTTCTACGCCTCCGGCCACCCCGGCCCCGGTTCGGACCTGCCCAACCCCGCGGGCCTGATCCACTCAACCGACGGCGGGAAAACCTGGGAACCGCTCTCCCGGCAAGGCGAATCCGATTTCCATGCCCTGACCATGACACGCGACGGAATCATCGGTTACGACGGCGAGCTCCGGATCACCGGGGACCTGGAGAGCTGGACCACTGCCGATACCGACCTCCAGCCGCACAATCTGGCCGGCACGTCCCTGAGCCCGGTGGTCCTGGCGACGACCGAACAGGGCGTCCAGCGCTCGGATGACGGCGGGAAAACCTGGGATACACCAGCCGATGCACCAGTACTGCTCCTGACCACGTTCGCTGACGAGGCCACCGCGGTCGGCGTGGCACCGGACGGCTCGGTACAGGTCAGCCGCGATGCAGGCAAGACGTGGCAGGTATCCGGCGGGACAGTTTCCGGCCAGCCGGCAGCCATCGCTGCGGCACCCGGCGACGATGGGAAGCCACAGATCTGGATCGCTACGACCGCGGGCGTCGAGCATTCGATAGACGGCGGCGCGACATTCAGTCCGCCTGCAAGCTGACCGGTCCTGGCCAGAGTTTCCGCGACCTGCCGGCCCGGCTCCGGTCGGGCCGGCAGGTCTGCAGCTGCATGGGCCTCAACGGTTTCGCGCCATTTGACCGCGTCCTCGGAAGAACTCGTTGCACAGGTAACCTTGGAGCTGTGAGTGAAGCTTCCCTGCCCAGCACCGATTCCATCTACAACCTGACGCTCTCCTGCCAGGACCGTCCCGGCATCGTGTACGCCGTGACCGGAGCGCTGGTGGAAGCCGGCTGCAATATCGTCGATTCGCAGCAGTACGGGAACCCGAATTCCGGCCGGTTCTTCATGCGCGTTGCCGTCACCACCGGCACGTCCCACGCAGACTTGCAACGGGCGCTGCGGCCCGTGGCCGAAACCTTCAGCATGCAGTGGAGCCTGAACCCACAAGGCGCCAAGATGCGCACGCTGCTGATGGCCTCTAAATCCGCGCACTGCCTCAACTCGCTGCTGTTCCAGCAGCGCTCGGGCACGCTGCCCATCGACGTCCCGATCATCGTCTCCAACCACACGGACCTGGCAGACATGGCGGCGTTCTACGGCATCGAATTCCGCCATATTCCGGTCACGCCGGACACCAAGGGCGAAGCCGAACAAGCGCTGCGCGACCTGGTGGCCGAGTACGACATCGAGCTCGTGGTGCTCGCCCGCTACATGCAGATCCTGAGCAATGAACTCTGCACGGACCTGCAGGGCAAGGCGATCAATATCCACCACTCCTTCCTGCCGTCCTTCAAAGGTGCCAGACCGTACCACCAGGCACATGACCGCGGCGTCAAACTGATCGGCGCCACGGCGCATTACGTCACGCCGGACCTGGACGAGGGACCAATCATCGAGCAGGAAGTCATCCGCGTGGACCATGCGAAGTCCGCCGAGCAGTTCGTGGCCATGGGCCGCGACGTGGAGGCCCGCACGCTGGCCACGGCCGTCCAGTGGCATGCCGAGCACCGTGTCCTGCTGGACGGGCAGCGGACCGTCGTCTTCAACTGACCGGGTTCCAGAACGGCCGCCCTTGCCTGCCGCCCCCTTCGTGCACCCTTCTCCTCGCCGCCGTCCCCACGTAGGGTCGGAGCATGGGCAACTATGAAAGGGATCTGACAACGTACTACGACCGGCAGGCCGAAATCCGCGATGCCCGGACGCCGGATCCGCAGCGGGTGGCCAAGCGCAGCGAGTTCATCGAGCACCTCAAGGCGACCCGCCGGCATGACCTGCTGGAAATCGGCTGCGGCACCGGCGTGGACGGTCTGGCATTCAAGGCCGCCGGAATCCGTTACACCGGGGTGGACCTGTCCGAAGCGAGCGTGCGGATCGCCCGGCACAAACAGCTCGAAGCCTCGGTCGCCTCTGCCCGCGAGCTGCCGTTCGCCGACGAAACCTTCGACGCCGCCTGGACCATGAGCATGCTGCTGCATGTGGCCAACGCCGACCTCTACGGGGTCCTGACCGAAATCATGCGCGTACTCAAACCCGGCTCCCCACTGGCCGTGGGCCTCTGGTCCGGCTCCGACAGCGAGGGCATCAACGCCGCCGACGATCAGGAACCGCAGCGCTTCTTCAGCCGCCGCTCCGACGAGACCCTCTTGAGCCTGTTCGAACCGCACGGCACCATCCGCGACTTCACCACCTGGGAACACGGTCAGGATCCCGGGCATTACCAGTACTTCCTGATCTATAAACCCTGATTTACGACGGCGGTGCGCACCCCGCGCTGCCACCTCGGCTTGGGTAGGCTGGTGCCATGGCCCACATCATCACACTCGCCGGCAAAACCCCGGCCACCGACCCGTCCGCCTTTATTGCTCCCACGGCCACCTTGAGCGGCGATGTGGAGCTGGCCGCCGATTCCAGCGCCTTTTACGGCGTCTCGGTCCGCGGCGATAGTGCCCCGATCCGGGTGGGAGCAGGCAGCAACCTGCAAGACAACGTGGTGCTTCACGCGGACGAGGGCTTCCCGTGCACTGTGGGCGCCGGCGTCAGCATCGGACACACCGCCGTAGTCCACGGCTGCACGGTGGAGGACAACTGCCTGATCGGTATGAGCGCAACCATCATGAACGGTGCTGTGGTCGGTGAAGGCTCCCTGGTTGCCGCTGGGGCGCTGGTACTGGAGGGCACGCAGATCCCGCCCCGGTCTTTGGTGGCCGGAGTACCCGCAAAGGTCCGCCGCGAACTCAGCGACGAGGAATACCAGTCCGTCCTCGACAACGCATCACACTACGTCGAGCTCGCCAAGCTGCACCGGGACGCCAACGCGTAAGCTCCACGAAGCCGTCTTGCGTTAACTTCTTGACTACAAAGGGTGGCGGGCGCACCCTGTAAGGTATGCCAGCCGAACCAGCCACAGTGACGGGAACCGACCAGCGGCCCGGCTCCCAGAGTGCACTGCGCAGGCGCAACAGCCAGCGGATCATCCGGGCGCTTATGACCAGCGGCCGGCTGACCCAGGCCGAGCTGGCCCGGCAGACCGGTCTTTCCACGGCCACCGTGTCCAACATCGTCAAGGCCATGGTCGAGGACGGCCTGATCCTGACCTCACCGACCACCAGCTCCGGCCGCCGGGCGCTCTCCGTCACGCTGAACGGCCGTGGTGCGGTTGCGGTGGGCGTGGACTTCGGCCGGCGCCATGTCAATGTGGTGCTGGTCAGCCTCGACCACCGGGTTCTGGCCGAAGACGGCGTCGAACTGCCCCTCGGCCATCAGGCGGAGGAAGGCATCGAGGCCGCCGCAAAGCTGGTCCGGCGACTGCTGGCGGACACCGCCGTGGACGCCGGTTCGCTCCTCGGCCTGGGCGCCGGCATCCCGGGCCCGATCGACCACCGCACCGGCAGAGTCATCCACGGAGCGATCCTGCCCGAATGGGTGGGCATCGACCTGCTGGGCCGGCTCCGCCAGGCGTTCGGCATTCCGGTCTTCATCGACAACGACGCCAATCTGGGTGCGTTGGCACAGATCAGCTGGGGTCCCTACCAGAACGTGCAGAACCTCGTTTTCCTGAAACTGGGATCCGGCATCGGTGCCGGTCTGATCCTCAACGGCGCGCCGTTCTACGGCAACATCGGAGTGACGGGCGAAATCGGCCACGCCACCGTCGCCGACCACGGCCTCATCTGCCGCTGCGGAAACCGCGGCTGCCTTGAAACGGTGGCCTCGACCTCCACCATGATCGATCTGCTGAGCCGCGGCAGGTCCGAACCGGTCAGCACCGAAGACATTGTCCGGATCGCCCTCGACGGCGACCCGGCGGCACTGCGCGTTATCGACGACGCAGGGCTGGCCGTCGGCCGGGCGCTGGCGAACGTGTGCAATCTGGTTAACCCGGAAGTCATTGTCCTCGGCGGCTCCCTCACCGGGTTGGACGCCATCCTGCTCGACCCCGTCCGCCGGGGTCTGCTGCGCCACGCGGTGCCCGCCGTGGGCGAATCAACCGAGCTGGCCATGTCCGGTCTGGGCAACCGGGCAGAAGCCCTCGGCGCTGCGACGCTGGTCCTGCAGCAGGCGGAACTGCCCTCGTTGTAAGAACATCCAAACTACGCCGGACAGAAGTTTTGCGTTCAACTCTTGACGGCAACGTGTGTGACGGAGTTAACTGCAAGGCAAGCCACGAACCCGTGCGCCCACTTCAGGCAGACGACAAAGTAGTCAATGACTGCTCAGTAATGGAGGCGTTATGCGACGCGTATCTTTGCTCGCCAGCGTTGCGGCAGCAGGCTTGCTCCTGTCCGCATGCGGCGGAGGAAGCTCGGTCGAAGAAGCGAACCCGACGGAGGCTACCGGCTCGGTCGGGGTCTTTACCTGGTGGGCCGACGGCTCGGAGAAAGTAGGCCTGGATGCGCTCGTGGACATCTTCAACGAGCAATACCCGGATCTGACCTTCGACAACCTGGCCGTAGCCGGAGGAGCGGGCAGCCAGGCCAAGAGCGTCCTGGCGGCCAACCTCAAGTCCGGCAATCCGCCGGATTCCTTCCAGGCCCACGCCGGAGCCGAACTGCAGGACTACATCAACGCGGACCAGCTGGAGGATCTGAGCTCCTTCTACGAGGAAGCCCAGCTCAATGAGGCTTTCCCGCAGGACCTGCTGGACCGCCTGACCGTGGACGGCAAGATCTACTCGGTGCCCTCCAACATCCACCGCGCCAACGTGGTGTGGGCTAATGTGGAAGTCCTCAAGGAAGCAGGCCTGGATCCGAACAGTCCGCCCGCCGATCTCGACGCCTGGTTCGCGGACATGGACAAGATCAAGGAAAGCGGCACCACCCCGCTGGCTGTCGCCGGCACCTGGACGCAGGTGCAGCTGTTCGAGAACATCCTGCTGGCAACCCTCGGCCCCGAAGCCTACAGCGGCCTCTGGGACGGCACCACGGACTGGAAGAGCCCAGAGGTGACCGAGGCGATCGAGAACTACAAGAAGGCGCTCAGCTACACCAACTCGGACCGCGACACCCTCAGCGACTGGGGCCCTGCCACGCAGCTGGTCGAAGACGGAGCCGCCGCCTACAACGTGATGGGCGACTGGGCCGAAGCCAAGTTCGCGCAGGACGGGCTAAAGCCGGGCACGGACTACGTCTACTTCCCGACACCCGGAACGGACGGCGTCTTCGACTTCCTCGCCGATTCCTTCACCCTGCCGAAGGGCGCCCCGAATCCGGCCGGCTCCAAGGCATGGCTGACCACCATTTCAAGTGTCGAAGGCCAGCAGGCGTTCAACGCGGCAAAGGGATCCATCCCCGCCCGCACCGACGTGCCAAGCGATGAATTCGGCGAGTACCAGCAGAGCGCCATCGAGGACTTCTCCTCGGACACCATCGTCTCCTCGCTCGCCCACGGCGCTGCGGTGCCGGTGGCATGGCTGAACGAACTGAGCACCGCCGTGAGCAAGTTCGGCGGACCGCAGGACGTTGCCGCCCTGCAGGAATCTGCCGCTTCGATAGCGGAAAAGTTCGCGCAGTAGTTCCGGACAAACCGATGGGCGGGTGCGGCTCAGGCCTGATGCACCCGCCCACCGCGTTCGTTCCACTGCTGCCTGAGGAGAGTTAGGGTTCGTGTTCGCGAAAATCAGGACCTGGGGCCCGGCGCTGGCCTTGATATCCCCCACCATCATCCTGCTGGGCATCTTTGTCTACGGACTGATCGCCCAGAACGTCCAAATCTCCATGACCAACCAGCACACGTCCCTGCCGCGCGCGGACTTCGTCGGTCTGGACAATTACTTCCGCCTGTTCGGAGACGCCGACTTCCAGCACTCACTGCGCAACCTGCTGCTGCTGACGGTTGTCTTCCTGGCCGGCACACTGATCTTCGGTTTTCTCTGGGCCTGGATTCTCGAGCGCCCCGGCTTCGGCGAAGGCTTCTTCCGCTCCGTCTACCTCTTTCCAATGGCCGTATCCTTCATCGCCTCCGGCGTGGTCTGGCGCTGGCTGCTCTCCAGCCTGCAGACCGACCAGCCCGGCGGCGAGCGCGCCACCGGCCTGAACCGCCTGCTGGAGAGCGTTGGGCTGGGTTTCCTGCAGAACAGCTGGTGGTCGGACCCCAACTGGGGTGTGGCGGCCATCGCCGTCCCCGCGATCTGGCAGCTCTCGGGCTACGTCATGGCGCTGTTCCTGGCCGGTTTCCGCGGCATTCCGGACGAGCTGCGCGAGGCCGCCCGGATCGACGGCTGCAGCGAATGGAAGCTGTACCGACATGTCATTTTCCCGCAGCTGAGCCCGGTCATGCTTTCCGCCGTCATCATCATCGGCCACATGTCGCTGAAGCTCTTCGACTTGATCCGCGCCATCGTTCCCGATGCCAACACCTACGACATCCAGGTGCCCGCCACCATGATGTGGGTTAAGTACATCGGCAGCGACTACGCCGATTCCGCCGCCATCGGCACCATCATGCTGATCCTGGTGGCCCTGGTGGTTGTCCCCTACCTCGTCTACACCTCCCGGCAGGAGAAGCGCTGATGGCGACCGCCACCGTACCGCCCCCGGTCAAAGTCTCGACCCCCCGCGCGCCCGCCCGCGGCGGCGGCCGGCAGAAAATCAACCGCACGCTCAAGTACGCGTTGCTGCTGGTGTTCGTCGTCGTCGTCCTGATTCCGGCCTACGTGCTGGTCATTACCAGTTTCAAAGGACCCGCCGACGCGGATCCCTCAACGGCCTGGCTGCTGCCGACGACGTGGGAAACCGCCGGCTGGGCCAAGGCCTGGGAGACGCTGGCGCCTGCGCTTGGCCGCACCTTTGCCTTGGTCATTCCGGCGTCCATCATTTCTGCCATGCTGGGCTCGATGAACGGCTTTGTCCTCTCGCGCTGGCGGTTCCCCTATGCGAACGTGGTCTTCACGCTCATCCTGTTCGGCATGTTCATCCCGTACCAGGCGGTCATGATCCCGCTGACCCAGCTGATGCAGGGGCTCAACATCCCCAATGGGATCCCCTCCCTGCTGGTCCTGCACATCGTTTATGGCCTGCCCATCTGCACACTGATCTTCCGCAACTACTACGAGTCGGTTCCCAGCGAATTGATCGAAGCAGCCAGAATGGACGGAGCCGGCCTGCTGCGGACCTACGCCTCGGTCATCCTGCCGGTCTCCGCGCCGGGCTTCGTCGTTGTCTTGATCTGGCAGTTCACCTCTGCCTGGAACGACTATCTGTTCGCCGCCTTCTTCTCCTCAGGCAGCAACGGACCGGTCACCATTGCCCTGAGCTTCCTCGCCGGCGGCCAGCTGACGGATTATGCCGCGTCCATGGCCGGTGCGCTCATCGCATCGTTGCCCACCCTGATCGTCTACATCATCCTCGGCAAATACTTTGTGGGCGGCCTGATGAGCGGATCCGTCAAGGGGTAGCAGGGCATCCTCAACGGGACACAAAGCAGCGGCCGGCATCTTGGTGGAATGATCTTCCCTCAAGATGCCGGCCGCTGAGCAGTTCCTGACGAAGTACCTTCAGGAAGGTGCCGCGGCTGTCACGGGCGGCGCTGGTCTCCGTCCGCGTCGCGGGCAACGTGGCGGCCCTCGTCGTCGCGGTTCAGGTCAGGGCCGCGGTTTTCGTCGCGGTCACCGGCACGCCGGTCATTTCCGCGCCCGCCCTTGCGCTTGTCGTCGGTATTGACATCCGGGTCCAGTTCGTCTGCCTTGCGCAGCTGTTCCTGCGATTCATCGCGGATGCCCTGGGCGTCAGCCTTGCGTTCATCGGCCTGCTGCCGCATCCGGTCCGCTTCCATCCGCGCGCGCTCGGCCTCGATGTCCGCTTGCTCCGCTTCAACCTGGACGCGGTGTGCCTCCGCTTCGCGTTCACGGGCGCCCAGTGCAGTAGCCTGGGCCGATTGACGGACTTCGGCGGCTTTCGCCCGGTCCGCTTCCTGCCGTTCATGCAACTTGGCCTTGTTGCGCTTCTTCGCGAAGAAGGCAATCAAACCGATGATGATCAGAAGAACTACAACTGCAACAATGATCCATACAATCTGGGATGTTTCCATGGGTATAGCGCCTCTTTCCTGCTGAACGGGAATATCAGCCTACTTACTTTGTATCACTCATGGAGTAGCAGTAACAGGGGCGCAACACGGGAACCGCAGGTCAGCGGCAAGGTGCACTACTGCCGCGGGCGCCGAGAGCCGGGCCAGGACCCGTTTTGCGCCAGCGGCAATCACGTCCTGCACCCGCTGAGCTCATGATGACGGCCACATGGATTCGAGCACCAACAGCACGGGACCACCGTGAGGTGAAAAACGTTGGAACTTGCCTGGCTTGATGGACGTTCGCATTTGCAGCGGCAATGATGGATTCATGACAACGCCCCCGCGAATTATCACGCCTCCCTGCGCCGCCCCCGGGGCACCCTCCCCGCTAGCCGCGACCGGCCGGCCGTTGCGCTGGGGCGTGGTTTCCACGGGCAAAGTCGCTGCCAAGGTCAGCGGTGACATCGCGCTGCTCGAGGATTCCGTGCTGCAAGCGGTGAGCTCGCGGGTGGAGGAAAATGCCCTCGCCTTCCGGGACCAGTTCGGCTTTTCCGCGGCCTATTTTGATAACGATGGCGGCAAAGGCTATGAGCAGCTCTTCGCGGACCCGGACGTGGATATCGTGTACGTGGCCACCCCGCACGGCCAGCATTATGAAATCGTCCGAAGCGCGCTGGAAGCCGGCAAGAACGTGCTGTGCGAGAAATCCCTGACCATTAATGCGCGTGAGGCCCTTGAATTGGCCGAACTGGCCCGCAGCAACTCATTGTTTTTGATGGAGGCAGTGTGGACACGGTTCCTGCCGATCGTCCACCGCGCTTGGGAGATCCTCCACTCCGGGGAACTCGGCGAGATCGCGTGGCTGCAGGCCGACATAGGCTTTCCCGCCCCGTATGATCCGGCTACCCGGCTTTGGAATCCCCATGCCGGCGGAGGTGCCTTGCTGGATCTAACCGTCTATCCGCTCACCTGGGCCCTCGGCACGATGGGATTCCCGCAGACCATTTCCGCCGTCGGCCATATTAACGACGACGGCGTGGACACCCAGAACGCGCTGACCCTTACCTATAGCTCGGGAGCCCAGGCGCAACTGACTTCCTCGCTACTCGCGTCCTCGCCGCGCACCGTCACCGTCTGCGGCAGCAATGGCTGGCTGCGCACCAACAGCCCGCTGCATAACCCAACCGAACTGATCATCCGGGAGCACAACGGATTGCCGCGGATCGAGACCTTTGAGCCCGTAGGCCAGAACTATGTGTACGAGCTGCGCGATGTCACCCGCTGCATCCAGCAGGGCCTGCTGGAAAGTCCCACCATGCCGCTGGACGACACGTTGAACACCATGCGCCTGTTCGACGGCGTGCGCGCCCAACTCGGGGTCAGCTATGTCAACGATCGGGCCGTGCCGGTAGCGGATTGACCTGACCGCCCGCTGCTTCCACCGTTAGGACTTGGCGGCATCCCGCCGGCGCCAGAACGCTGCAATGAGAGCGCCGGAGACGTTGTGCCATACCGAGAAGATGGCGGCAGGCAGCGCGGATTCGGCCGTCAGGTGTTGGGCGGCCAGTCCCGCAGCGAGGCCCGAGTTCTGCATGCCGACCTCGATGGCCGTGGTGCGGCGCGAGGAGACCGGTAGCTTGAACAGGCGTGCGGCACCGTAACCGAGCGCGTAGCCGAGGCCGTTGTGCAGCACCACCGCGACAAACACCAGCAGCCCTGCTGCCGCGATGGCCGCCGCGCTGCCGGAGACGACGGCGATTACCACATAGGTAATAGCCAGGACCGAGACCCAGGGCAGCAGTGGCAGCGCCTTGGCCACGATCCCGGGCAGGAAGAAGCGTGCCACCAGGCCCAGCACCACGGGGATGAGCACAATCTGCACGATCGATCCGGCCATGGAGGCGGCGTCAACGGGCATGTACTGGTTGGCCAGCCACAAGGTCAGGACCGGTGTGAGCAGCGGGGCCAGCAACGTCGACACCGAAGTCATCGCCACCGACAAGGCGACATCGCCCTTGGCCAGATAGGACACCACGTTGGAGGCGGTCCCGCCGGGGCAGCAGCCCACCAGGATCACGCCCGCCGCCAGCGCCGGCGGCAGGCCAAGCGCCATGCTGATCAGCAGGCCCAGCAGCGGCATGATGACAAACTGCGCGATGACCCCGAGCACCACGGGAATAGGCCGCTTGGCGATCAGCGCGAAGTCCGGCGGCGTCAAGGTTAGCCCCATTCCGAACATAATGATGCCCAGCGCCGGTGTCACCAGTGCTCCCCAGCCGGTAAAGGCCGAGGGGAACAGGAAAGCTACGACACCGCCCGCCAGAATCAGGATGGGGAACAGCGTGACCGCGATTGTCGCGGCCCGGTCCTCCCTAGTGGTATCGATGCTGGCGTTTGCTGTCCGCGGTGGCTCAACTGGCGAGGTCATTGCGCAAGCCTATAAATGCCCCGCACCGAGCGTCCACTATGTGGAGTGTTATATCAATATACGGACAAGGGTGGATGCAGCCTCTTCCGGCGTCTGGCTCCCGCCAAGTTCCCAGTGAAGAGGCCGCACCCCTTGCCTGTCCTTCCGCTAGCTCCTCATGGGAGCAACTTCCTTCCGCCTCATGACCAGCAGGCCACCGAGCAGAATCATCGCCATCCCGCCGAACAGCAGGTGTGCCGTATTGGCTCCTGTCTGGGCGAGGGTTTCTCTTCCGACGGCACCTGGCGTGCCGGCTTCTGAACTACCAACAACGACGCCGGCCGCCAGCGTTCCGCTGTTGGTTCCGGTCGCGTCGCTACCTGCGATGCGGTTAGCGGCGGCCGACACTTCCACGCCGTTGGCCGCCGGCTCGCCCTGCGTCCCTATGGTTGCCCCGCCGCCGTTAGCACCAGCAACGAAGGCAGAATCCAGGGTTCCTTCCGTTCCGGGAGTTCCTTCACCGCCGGCGAGGACCCCTCGGTCTCCGGCGATCCCTGCAGGCGTATCCGTTTGCGATTCTGCTGCATCCGTTCCGGCATCATTCCCGGTAGCGGACTCGTCTCCAGGAATGCCGACATTCCCCGGCCCCTGAACTCCAGCTACGGCATCGCCGTCGTTATTCTCAGTTCCGGTTGCGTCGTCACCGATTGCGACACCACCACCGCCGGCTGCTCCCGCGGCACCGTCACCGCGTGTACCCGAATCTGTTGCACCAGAATCCGATCCGGCGGCTCCATCGGTGTCCTCGGCATCACCGGTGCCATTGCTCGCCGTCGCGGCCAGGCAGCCATTGGGATCAGCCGCCGAACCGCCGAGGGCCAGCGCGGCATCCAGGCAAATGTCGGCCACCACACCAAGTCGGTCGCCGGAGCCAGCAGTTGCCACCGGATCCGCCTCGGCAAGGACAGCTCCGGCAACATCAGCGTCGATGGCGTTGCCAAAATTATCGGTACCGAGCACTTCGCCGATCATGACCGTTGCATCCGCAAGCAGGTCTGCATCGGCGACAATAACGCCGCCGTCGGTACCGCTGCTGGTGTCCGTTGTGCGGCACGGAAATCCGTTTGCCGACAGCCCATCACCCAACAGAGCAACATCAGCATCAAGGCAAATGTCAGCGGAAACGTCGACCAGGTTGTCTTCGTCAAGCGCCACATTCACATCCGTGGCGGCCTCAACGTCTGCAGCCGCAACATCCTCGACCACCACATCGGCAGCGGGGGCCGCATCGGCCTGTGCTGCTGGGGTTTCGGCATCATCGGTCGCATCGGTTAGGGCGCCTTCCTCGGTAACTACCGTGGCTTCTGCCATCACGTCCGCATTAGTCTCGACGGTATTGTCATCAGCCACCGCGTCAGCATCGGCGAGTACAACATCGGCTTCGGCTTCTACATCCGCAACGGCATCCACGTCCGCTTCCGTCGCCTGGGGCTCCTCGGCAATCGCATCATCTTGTTCTGCTGTCCCGACGGCAACGTCAGCGTCCGCAACCACAGTCGCCTCAGCTTCGACAGCTTCCGCCACGGGCTCTGCTTCCACAGGAGCGGCATAGCCAACCGCGTCGGCTCCGAGTTCCACATCGGCCACAACATCGGCCTCCGCCTCCGCTTTAAGCAGTTCGGCGTCGAGATCCGCGTCTGCCTCAAGACCGAGGACCTGTGCGTCCACAGCCGCTACGGCATCGAGCTCGACGTCGTCGGTGATTACATCCAGATCCGCTGCAACTGACACTGTGCTGTCCGGAGCAACCGCAGACTCCGGTGTTTCAGGTTCCGCGGCTGAAGCAGCCGCGGTACCGAGGACGAGAAGTCCTCCGCTAAAAACGACGCTGCATAGCGCCGTCCGCATTGTTCTACGCATGATTGTTCTCCTGATTGAATCTGTAGCCGCCCTGTTGCGGGTGGCAGTGGTCTTTGTGCTGCCGGTAAAAGGGCAGCGTGGACCAGATCAATCAGGAGAGGAGCCGGGATCCGAAGAACGTGAAGCGGGCAAACTCCAAGCCGAGCCATCGGCAGTCCCCGAATTTGCTAACGGCGGGAGCAGATGAGAAAAAGGCACGTCAGCGGCACCCTGGCCGGCGGAGGCACTTCCGCCAGCGGTAGCAGTGCCGCTTCCGCCAACACCTGCTGGGACGGCGGTCGGAGTAGCCGCGACGGGCTGGCCTGGATACGAATCCCTGGCGGCACTATGGGCATGCTGATCCGTGACCGCCGAAGGAGCGTGGGCAATTTGGGCCAAGAACTGCGCCGGAGGTGGTGGGAGCTCCGTCGGAGCGGGCGCTGCTTCGCGCTCTTCCTGGCGGCTGTCCGATGTCCCAGCGGCGGTATCAGCGGGAACGACCTCGGCAGTGCTATCCGCCAGCTGGATGCTGGGAACCTCAGCTACCGCAACGGAGACAGATGATGCATCCGCGGTAGGGCCGTCCTCGTCCACCGTAATCGTTTCGTTCGAGCCAGTAGTTTCGCCGACCAACCCACCGGCTTCCGCTGCGTCAACGATAGGTTTAGCTGCCGCTTCGACGACAGGTGCCGCGGCTTCGAGCACCGGTTCGGCTAGGGGCGCGACTGATTCAAGGACAGGATCGGACACGGAGGCCACAGCGCCGGCCACCTCGTGCGCTGCCGCCGTAACCGGCTGCGCGGCCTGGACAACTGTCTCCGAAACAGCGCTGACAGGGGCGGCGGCCTCTTCGACAACCGGGGCGCCATCCTCCGTGGCCGCAAGTTCGCCGGCAACGGGCGCCGGCTTCCCTGTCAATGCACCCACGTTGTCGGTAATGGGTATGAGCTCCCCGGTGAGCGCCGCCGTCGTGCTTTGAGCTTCTGAACTGAGCATTTCGGGCAGAAGGCCGTCATCAGCATCCGCGGCACTCGCGCCAGCGATCCCGAAAAGGGCGAATCCGGCGGTGGCAGCAGCTGTGAGCACGAGCTTGCGCACCACGACGGGCACACGGGACAGTCGCTCAACGCGCACTGCGACCACCCCCGTGACAACCAGTTTTGCTTCCGAATTTCAGGCTACGTCTGTTGGGAGCACCCGTCCAGAGAATTGGGTGAATCGGTTAGTCATCTGTTCGCTGACAGCATGCAAAAAGTGTTAGCACTCTTCCCACCTGACTGCTAATCTATGAAAGTAGTTGAGCGAGGGTGACTCAACTATGGAAGCCAGGACAACCGCTCCGTACGGGGCGTTGATGCGAAGGAGTTGATGACAATGGCCATGAAGTTCGACCCATTCCGTGAACTGGACCGCGTCGCCGGAGCCCTGCTGGAAAACCGCCCGGGCCTGCGCCTGATGCCGATGGATCTGTACCGCGACGGGGACCACTACATTCTGAACGCTGACCTGCCTGGGATTGATCCTGGATCCGTCGACATCGACGTCGACGGGCAGCTGCTGACCATCCGGGCCGAGCGCACGGTCCGCGGTGCGGAAGGCGTCAAGTGGCTCACCCGCGAGCGCGAAGGCGGCTCGTTCCTGCGCCAGCTCAACCTGGGACAGGGTATCGACATCGATGCCATCTCCGCCCGATACGAGAATGGCGTGCTCTCGGTGTCCATCCCCGTCAGCGAGAAGGCCAAGCCGCGCAAGATCGAGGTTGTCACCGGAGCAGCTGAAACGGTGGCGGTCGATAGCGCCGAAGCTACCGATGACCAGAAGTCGGTCGAGGCGTAATCCCCGATTGGCGTGACGTGCGGCCCCTTGCCCTTCTTCCGGGTGAGGGGCCGTCTCTTGTCCGGCGGCCGTCGGCTGATGGCACGCCGCTCTATACAAGGTGCCCTAGTGATGGTTACCTTCAAACATGGGCGCAGAAGTCAAAACCAAGACGTTCAGCCGTGAGCAGCGCACCCGTTACCGTGAACGTCTGCTGGAAAATCTGGAAAGCTTCGGGCAATACCTGGCCACGGCCGACTTCGCCGGCACTGGCTCCATTGGAATGGAGATGGAGCTGAACCTGACCAACGCGGACTGCTCCCCCGCGTTGCGCAACTCCGCCGTGCTCGAAGCCATCGCCGATCCGGCTTTTCAGACCGAGATCGGGGCCTTCAACATTGAGCTCAACCATCCGGCCCTGGCCGTGGCCGGCCGCGGGCTTGAGGAGCTCGAGAACGGCCTGCGCGACCAGTTGAACCATGCGGACGAACGCGCCGCATCGGCGAAGGCCCGCATCCTCATGATCGGCATCCTGCCCACGCTCAAACGCGCCCTGGTGGAAGACATGTCCTGGCTCAGTGCCGGTAAGCGTTATGCCGCCCTGAACACCTCGGTACTGCAGGCCCGCGGCGAAGATGTGCTGATGGACGTGCGTGGAATCGAATCGCTGTCCTTCTATGCCAAGAACATTGCGCCGGAAGCCGCCTGCACCAGCGTGCAGTTGCACTTGCAGGTCCAGCCATCCGAATTCGCACCGGTATGGAACGCGGCCCAGATCGTTGCCGGGCCGCAGGTGGCGCTGGCGGCGAATTCGCCGGTGTTCATGGAGAAGCTGCTCTGGCATGAGACGCGGATCGAAGTGTTCAAGCAGTCGATCGATACGAGGCCACCGGAAATGCGCAACCAGGGTGTCCGGCCCCGCGTGTGGTTCGGGGAACGGTGGATCACCTCGATCTTCGACCTGTTCGAAGAGAACGTGCGCTACTTCCCGGCCCTACTGCCGGAACTCTCGCGCACCAGCGGCAAGCAGACCAAGGCCGGCGCGCCGCTGCTGCCGGAACTTCGCCTGCACAACGGCACCGTCTACCGCTGGAACCGCCCCATCTACGACCCCGGTGAAGACCTGCCGAACCTGCGGCTCGAAAACCGGCTGCTTCCTGCCGGACCTACGGTGTTGGATACCGTTGCCAACGCTGCCTTCTTCTTCGGGTTGGTCCGGATGATCAGGACGGCTGACCGACCGCTGTGGTCCCGGCTCGCGTTCAAGAGCGCGGCCGATAACTTCATCAACTGCGCCAAGCAGGGGCTGGAAGCGACGGTCTATTGGCCGGGCATCGGAGATATCCCGGTGGTAGAGCTGATTATCCGCCATCTGCTGCCGCTGGCCGCCGAGGGCCTGGCCGATCTTCGTGTGGCCCCGGATCTGATCGACCGGTACGTGGAGATCCTGCGCGCCCGCGCCCAGACGGAACAGAACGGTGCCAACTGGCAGATCAAGACCCTGCGGCTGCTCGAAGCAGGAGGGCTGGACCGTCCCGCAGCGCTGGCCGAGATGACACGGCAGTATTCGCACAACATGCACACCAACCAGCCGGTACACACTTGGCCGCTGGAGGGTGCGGCGGGTTAGATCTGGACTTAGCCCTGCTCGGTCTGGACGCCCGCCACCGATGCCTCGGCTTCCGGCACGCTGCCGTCGGAAACGTCTACCTCTGCGTCCCCTTCCGACTGGACGGGGAAGACCACATCCCGCAGATAACGCAGCACCACAATTCCCACCGCTGTTGTTGGTACCGATAGGAAAGCTCCGACGATGCCGAACAGGGTGCCGCCGACCGTTACCGAGGCCAGCACCACGGCCGGGTGGATCTTCAGCTTGGTTCCCACCAGGAACGGCTGCAGCAGGTTGCTCTCCAGTTGCTGAACCACAATCACCACGCCGAGCACGATCAGGGCCGTGACCCAGCCGTGGGAGATCAGGGCGATCAGGGCGGCCAGCAAACCTGTTGCCACCGCTCCGACCACCGGGATGAAGGCCGCAATGAAGATCAGGACGGTCAGCGGCAAGGCGAGCGGAATGCCCAGGATGAACAAGGCGGCGCCGATGAAGACCGCGTCGACCAAAGCGACCGCGGCCTGCGCCGCAATGTAGCCGGACAGGGTTTGCCAGGCCCGTGAGGTCACGGCAGCGGCGTGGACGTAGACCTTGGCATCCGTCCACCGACTGGTCCAGGCGAGGAAACGGTCACCGTCTTTGAGGCAGAAGAACGTGAACACCAGGACCAGCACAAAGATGACGGTGCCCGAAGTGATGGCCCCCAGTCCGGTGGTGATTCCCGAGGCGATATCGCCGGCATGCTCACGGATCTGGTTTATTGCACTATCGACCAGGGAGTTCAGGTCCGCGTTTTCAAGGTTGAACGGCGGCCCGGCCAGGAATTGGGTGATCTGCCCGAGGTTCTCGCGTGCCTTTCCGGCCAGCCCCGCGGTTCCCGAAGCCAGCGACGGAATCACCAGCATGAGGACCCCGGCGATGGCCGCCAGCGCTGCGAGCACTGTGACAAACGCCGCAAGAGCCTTGGGCATGACGCGGCGGGCCAAGCGGTTCACCGGCCACAAGATGCTGGCCAGCAGCAAGGCCAGGATCGTCGGGAAAACCACCGACCACAGCGAACGCACCAGCCACCAGGCCAGTACCAGGCCGATTGCGATGACAACGGCCCGGCCAGTCCATAGAGCCGTGCGATCAACGCCGGCGGTAAAAATCCCCCGTGGTTCCTGCGGATTCACCCCGGATCCGGTGGCGGACTCCACAGCGTCCGGGTCGGCTTTGAGAGTGCTCGACACCCACCGGGCGGTTGATGTCTGGCGCTTCGGAATAAATCGCATGCTTCCTATCCTGCCCCACTTGGGCAACGGATCCGACCGAGACCCCAACGAAGACCTGGACGTGGTTGCGCCCTCCAGGCTTATCGTGTAGGCCATGAACACTTCCCACGAAGAAGTCATCATTCAACTGGTCGACGAAGTGCTGGTGGGCGGGGATCTGGACGCCCTGGAACGGTTCTACGTCCCCCGGATGGTGCCGGTCGCGCGCCGCTGGATCGAACCGTTCCGGGTTTCGTTTCCGGACGTCCGGATGTCTGTAGTGCAGCTGATCTCGGACGGCTCCTCGGTGGCCGCCCGGTTCCGCTGCTCAGGCACCCACCTCGGGACATGGCGGGGCCACGCTCCCACCGGACGTCGCTTCAACAATGTTGATGAAGTGTATTTCTTCACCTTCGAAGACCGCCTGATTGTGCGGGCTTGGGGACTGGAAGACTCGCTGAGAAGGTTCCGGCAGTTGGGCCTTAATCCCTGGGGACCTTAAGTACGACGACGGCCCGCACCTTTCGAACGAAAAGGTGCGGGCCGGCGTCGTACGCTTCAGGCTTTTGGCTGTCCCTGCTCGGTGCCTAGCTCAGCGTGGCCAGAACCTCGTTGAACTTAGCCGAGGGGCGCATGATCTGGGCGGCCTTGGCGTCGTCCGGCTCGTAGTAGCCGCCGATGTCAACCGGCGAGCCCTGCACACCGTTCAGCTCGCCGACGATGGCTTCCTCGTTGGAGGTCAGGGCCTCGGCAACGGCTGCGAAGGACTCCGCCAGCTCAGCATCCTCGGTCTGCTTGGCCAGTTCCTCGGCCCAGTAGCGGGCGAGGAAGTAGTGGCTGCCGCGGTTGTCGAGTTCGCCGACCTTGCGCTTGGGCGACTTGTCCTCCAGCAGGAACGTGCCGGTGGCACGGTCCAGCGTGTCGGCCAGGACCTGGGCACGCTTGTTGCCGGTGGAGTTGGCCAGGTGCTCGAAGCTGACGGCCAGAGCCAGGAACTCGCCGAGGCTGTCCCAGCGCAGGTGGTTTTCCTTCAGCAACTGCTGCACGTGCTTCGGAGCAGATCCGCCGGCGCCGGTTTCGAACAGGCCGCCGCCATTGATCAGCGGAACGATGGAGAGCATCTTCGCGCTGGTGCCGAGTTCGAGGATCGGGAACAGGTCCGTCAGGTAGTCGCGGAGCACGTTGCCGGAGACGGAGATGGTGTCCTCGCCCTTGCGGATGCGCTCCAGGGTGAAGGCGGTGGCCTCTACCGGGGACATGATCTCGATCTGCAGGCCCTCGGTGTCATGGTCCTGCAGGTATTCCTTGACCTTGGCGATCAGGTTGGCGTCGTGGGCGCGGGTTTCATCCAGCCAGAACACGGCCGGCGTGTTGGAGGCGCGGGCACGGTTGACGGCCAGCTTGACCCAGTCGCGGACCGGCACGTCCTTGGTCTGGCAGGCACGCCAAATGTCGCCCGGGGCAACCTGGTGCTCGATCAGCACGGTGCCGGAGCCGTCCACAAGCTGGACGGTGCCGGCGGTCTGGATCTCGAATGTCTTGTCGTGGCTGCCGTATTCCTCGGCGGCCTGGGCCATCAGGCCGACGTTCGGGACGGTGCCCATGGTGGTCGGATCGTACGCGCCGTTGGCACGGCAGTCGTCGATGACAACCTGGTAGATGCCGGCATAGGAGCTGTCCGGGAGCACGGCGAGCGTGTCCGCTTCCTGGCCGTCCGGACCCCACATGTGGCCGGAGGTGCGGATCATGGCCGGCATGGAAGCGTCCACAATCACGTCGCTGGGAACATGCAGGTTGGTGATGCCCTTATCGGAGTCCACCATGGCCAAAGCCGGGCCCTCTTCCAGACCCTTCTTGATGGCAGCCTGGACGCCTTCGCGGACGTCGGCCGGCAGTTCTTCAAGACCGTTGAGGATGGAGGCCAGGCCGTTGTTGGGGCTCAGGCCCGCGGCAGCGAGCTGCTCGCCGTAGGTATCGAACAGTTCGGGGAAGTACGCCTTGACCACATGGCCGAAGATGATGGGGTCCGAGACCTTCATCATGGTGGCCTTCAGGTGAGCGGAGAGGAGCACGCCCTCTTCCTTGGCGCGGGCAACCTGTGCGGCGAGGAACTCGTCGAGTGCGGCGGCGCGCATCACGGTGCCGTCGATGACCTCGCCGGCCAGAACCGGGAAGTCCTTCTTCAGGACGGTGACGGTGCCGTCTGCGGCCACAAGCTGGATCTTGATCGTGTCGTCGGCCGGGATGACCACGGACTTCTCGTTAGAGCGGAAGTCATCGGCGTCCATGGTGGCTACGTTGGTCTTCGAATCCGCCGACCAGGCACCCATGGAGTGCGGGTTCTGCCGGGCGTAGTTCTTCACCGAGAGCGGTGCGCGGCGGTCCGAGTTGCCTTCACGCAGGACCGGGTTCACGGCTGAACCCTTGATCTTGTCGTAGCGGGAGCGGATGTCCGTCTCCTCGTCCGAGGAGGGGTTGTCCGGGTAGTCCGGCAGGGCATAGCCCTTGCCCTGGAGCTCGGCGATGGCGGCCTTCAGCTGCGGAATGGACGCGCTGATGTTCGGCAGCTTGATGATGTTGGCTTCGGGCGTCTTCGCCAGCTCTCCGAGCTCGGCCAGCGCGTTGCCGGTCCGCTGGTCTTCCGTGAGGTAGTCACCGAAGACGGCGATGATGCGGCCAGCCAGCGAGATATCGCGGGTCTCCACCTCCACACCAGCTGTCGAAGCGAAGGCCTCGACAATCGGCAAGAACGAATACGTGGCCAGCATCGGCGCTTCGTCGGTGTGGGTATAGATAATCTTGGCCATTGGTGAGGCGTCTCCCTAAGGTATACGGAACTCTGTAAATCCTGTTGAATTCACCCTCTAACTTACCCGAGGAGGCCGGTTCGATCCCTATCGCAGCCCGATATACGCCTTTTCATGACCGTGCTCCTGCCACGCCCGGCAAGGGCGTCACCCGCGTTCCTCCCGTGTCAGAACCCGCTACCCGGTCCGGATCTCTGGCCCCGGTGCGCCGCATCGCCGTGCTCCAGGTGCGTTTCCCGCATGGCGCCGCCGGGTGCTTCGGCCTCGCGGACCATGGCCTGCTCCTGCGCGGAGCGGGAACGTGGCTTGCTGAACCGCGGCACCAGCCAGAAGGCCAGCGCGGCCGCCACGACAATGATTACGACGGCGAAACCAATCCACACGTTGGACGAGTCGGCGGACTCAACGGCCTGCAGCGGAAGCACGGCAACCCCCTTAAACGCCGTTGCCGGGCACAACGGTTGCTTTGAACCTAGGTGCCCGGCACAGCGCTGGCAAGGGGGTATCCGGCTGAGGTTGCCAGCGGCGGAACCTTTAGTGGAAGAAGTGGCGCGCTCCGGTGAAGTACATGGTGATGCCCGCGGCGTTGGCTGCGGCAACAACTTCCTCGTCACGCACCGAACCACCAGGCTGGACGACGGCGCGGACGCCGGCATCGATCAGGATCTGCAGTCCGTCCGCAAACGGGAAGAACGCATCCGAGGCAGCCACTGCACCGCGGGCACGCTCCGGCGCACCGGCGCTTTCCACGTTGGCGGCTCCCCCGGCGGCGTCAGCACCGCCGTCGACGGCCACGCCCAAAGTGTTGGCGCGCTCCACGGCGAGCTTGCAGGAATCCAGCCGGTTAACCTGGCCCATCCCGATACCCACCGCCGCGCCGTCGTTGGCCAGCAGGATCGCGTTGGACTTGGCGGCGCGGATCGACTTCCAGGCGAAGGCCAGATCGGCCAGCGTCTTCTCATCGGCAACCTCGCCGGCGGCAAGCCTCCAGTTGGCGGGGCTGTCGCCGTCGGCCTCCAAAGTATCGGACACCTGGACCAGCACGCCGCCAGATACCTGGCGGATTTCGGCCGGGTCGCGGCGGTAGCCGTCCGGCAGGGTCAGCAGGCGGATGTTCTTCTTGCGCGAGAGGATTTCCACGGCCTCCGGCTCGAAGTCCGGTGCGATGACCACCTCGGTGAAGATGTCCTTGACTGTGTTGGCCATGCCCGCGGTCACGGCGCGGTTGGCAGCAATTACGCCGCCGAAGGCGGAAACGGGATCGCAGGCATGGGCCTTGGCGTGGGCGTCCGCAATAGGATCGGCGGCGCCGGCCGTGGCCACGGCCACACCGCACGGGTTGGCATGCTTGATGATTGCCACGGCGGGTTCCGCATGATCGAACGCGGCACGCAGGGCAGCGTCGGCGTCGACATAGTTGTTGTAGCTCATGGGCTTGCCGTGCAGCTGGTCGGCCTGGGCAATGCCCGGCGTCGCACCCTTCTCGACGTAGAGGGCAGCGCCCTGGTGCGGATTCTCGCCGTAGCGCAGTACTTCCGAGCGCTCGAGGGCCAGGCCGGCGTACGGCGGCCACTGGTTGGACTCATCCGTATCGTCGCCGAACTGTGCGGCGGTCCAGGACGCCACGGCGTTGTCGTACGCAGCGGTGTGGGCAAAAGCAGCAGCCGCCAGCCGGCGTCGTGCGGTCAGATCAAAGCCGCCTTCGGCTGCGGCAGCCACCACGTCGGCGTACTTGGTGGGGTCGACAACGACGGCGACGCTGGGGTGGTTCTTCGCGGCCGCGCGCACCATGGACGGTCCGCCGATGTCGATCTGCTCGACTACCTCGTCCTGGCCGGCGCCGGACTTCACCGTGTCGACAAACGGGTAAAGATTGACGACGACGAGGTCGAACGCCTCCACCCCGAGCTCCTTGAGCTGCTGGATGTGGTCCTCGCGGCGGCGGTCGGCCAGAATGCCGGCGTGGACCAGCGGATGCAGGGTCTTGACCCGGCCGTCCAGGCACTCCTGGAAGCCGGTGACCTCGGACACCTCTGTTACGGGGATGCCCGCCGCGGAGATCTTCTTGGCCGTGGATCCGGTGGAGACAATGCGTACGCCTGCCTGGTGGAGTCCCTGCGCCAGCTCCTCCAGTCCGGTCTTGTCGTACACCGAGATCAAGGCCCGGCGGATGGGAACACGGTCAAGCTGCTTTAAGCTCACGCAAATCTCCAAGGATGCAAAGTATGGGGGATGGCATCAGTTTAGTTCACGGCTGCCTTGCGCGGAGACTATGAAGTGGCGCGGGCAGGCCACTCCCCCGCGGCCATCATTCCGGACATGGAAATTAAATGCGCCGAGCCCTGGCGGATGGAGAACATCCGGGGCTCGGCGAGTTCGTTGAACCGACTTCCGGCTGGCTCAGCCGGCGCTAGCTGCGCTCTGAGCCGAGGCCGGGCTTACTGAAGAGACCGGGCTTGGCGCCGACGCTGGAGTAGCCGGAGACTGCGCCGCCTCCGCGGGCGAAACTGCCCGCTCCACGACAGGCGCGGTTGCCGAAGCTTGGGCCTGTGCGGTGATGCTGCTGCCGAGGTCCATTAGACTGGGCACGCTATCGGCAACTGCTGCCCCCATGCCGAGTGCCATCACTCCGAGTGAGCCTGTTGCAATCCAGATGTTCCGCTTGTTCACGATGTGGCCTTTCGATGCGAGCCCGGTGTTTGCTGGTAGCAACATTGCGCCTGGAACGTGAGAAAAACAGGAGAACCCGATGAGAGAGTTCTCATTTTGATGGTTCGGCTCACGCGGCGCACCTCGAGACCGGGCGCAGTAGAGTTTTTATAGGTGTATCAAGGGAAGGCGTCATGACCGAAACCCAGAGGATTCCCACGGGCGACCACATCGTGCAGGAACTCCCCTGGCGCTGGCGGGTGCAGGGGAAGATCTTCATCATCGGCGGCCTAGGGTTCATGTTCGACGCGTGGGACGTCACCCTCAACGGCGTGCTGATCCCCCTGCTGTCCGACCATTGGAGCCTCGAACCGTCACAGGCAGCATGGATCGGAACCGCCAACCTCATCGGCATGGCAGTCGGAGCGTTCGTCTGGGGCACCATCGCGGACATCATCGGACGGAAGAAGGCCTTCACAGCGACGCTGCTGGTCTTTTCCATCTTCACGGTCTTTGGCGCCTTCGCCCCAGACATCGTCTGGTTCTGCATCTTCCGCTTCATCGCAGGCTTCGGCCTCGGTGGCTGCGTGCCCGTGGACTACGCCCTTGTCGGGGAGTTCACGCCGCGGAAACTACGAGGGCGCGTCCTCACCGCGATGGACGGCTGGTGGCCCCTCGGCGCAGCCCTGTGCGGTTTCGTCTCCGCCGGCATCATGGCCACCTTCGCGGACTGGCGCTACACCATGCTGATCATGGTGCTCCCGGCGCTTCTGGTCTTCTGGATCCGCCGATCCGTCCCGGAATCTCCCCTGTTCCTGATCAGCAAGGGCCGCGGCGAAGAAGCAGCCCACGTCATCAACGATCTGGTCAGACGCACCGGCGGCACACCCACCGAATGGCGGCTGCCCGAGCCCGAAGCCGTTCCGAAGCTTACCGTCGGCAACATCTTTGAACAGTTCCCGGCCATCTGGAAACACAACTGGAAAATAACGACGGCGGCGTGGGCCTTATTCTTCAGCATCCTGTTGGTCTACTACTTGGCCCTGACCTGGATGCCACGCATCCTGATCGAGTCCGGCTTCGCTGAAATCCGCGCCTTCATCACCACCGCCGGCATGGCAGGCGTTGGTCTGCTGGGCGTCATCGTCGCCGCGTTTTTCGTGGAAAAGACGGGCCGGAAGTGGATCCTCGCGGTTACCGGACCGCTGTCTGCTCTGATCCTGGTGACTGTGGCGCTGGTGATTGAGGTGCCCGCGGCAGTGATCACCTGGCTGCTGGTCTACGGCTTCGTCGTCCAGATCGCCATCCCGGTGCTCTACGCGTACGTCTCCGAGCTCTATCCGACGGAACTGCGGGGCTCCGGTTTCGGCTGGGCCTCAACGTTCTCCCGCATCGGCGCCGGCTTCGGACCGCTGATCTTCGTCTCGATCATGTGGCCTTACCTCGGCCTCGCCTGGTCCTTCGCCATCGCCGGCGGCCTAGTGCTGATCGCCGTGCTCTGGATGGCCCGGTTCTCCCCCGAGACCAAAGGCGCAGAGCTGCATTAAGCTCTCACGGCCGGCCGCGGCCTGCCTCTGTCAGGGCGGACGTCCTATTCTGGTCCAACGATCAACAGCCAGCCCCGTTTGGATTCTCGAGACAATTATCCGCAAAGTTGTTCACAACTGAGCGCCATACACTGACACTGACGGACGGACTCATAACATTGGCTTCGCCGGCGATGCCAATCCAGTCTGTGCCGTTAAAAGAGTACTCACCCCGGTACGTCGTCGTCAGTGAGATTTGAACGTCCCCTGTCCTGACGAATCTATGGCTTGTCGCAGTTGCCTCCCCAATCCGGTCAGTTGCAAGCGGACCTCCCGGATCGTCTGTCGGGCCCAGAATGGTTCCATCTCCATAATCCCATGTATACGATGTCGGGATGGCTCGAACAGCGACATCATGCCCGTCAACTACCTCATCGAAACGTTGGGGATTGGGATCCGCAAAGACGTTCGTTTCGGCACCGATCAGCGTGTGTGGTACAGGTTCGACTCCTAAATGAGACGGTGCGATAGGTAGACGACGAAAGAACTCGACAGTAATCGTGGGCAAGGGATCTTCATCCGCTTCTTCCGCGGTGTCGATCGGCCGATCTGGATACTGACAAATGGTCTCGTTCGTATCCCTCCATTGAGGGGGATCTTGGCCTGCTGGGGCTTGAAGGATTCTCATAAGTGTGCCGTTTACGCCGACCGAGCATTGGTCATTGATAGTCACACAAGTAATGGAAATGTTGTTGAAGTCTGCAATGCACACGGGCTCGTACTTTCTCTGCGGCTTTGGCTCATAACCGCCCATAAGCCTGGAGGGCTTTCTGCCGGAGCCAGCCGGCTTCTGCTGAGATTCACTGCTCGTTTCTCGCTCCCCGCTGATCACAAAATCGTTGTCGGTGACGTCCGTGATGAAATCCGGCATCTCATTCTTCCGGGACTGCTGCGAATCTATCGGCAGGGTAGGCCCGAACCCCAGCAATCCGACGATCGCTAGCGCTAAAACTCGCCCTGGGATTCCTAGCACTACGACGCGTCCTTGGGGCGCTCAAAATCCAGCATCTTCCATTGGCCATCCGCGTACTCAATAGTCGCTACCCAAAGAAGTGGTTCAGAAAATCCTTTTGCAGTTCCCAGCAACTCACCGCTTTCGTAGTAGTCGAGGGGTTGCTGTGTCAGGAAAACTATTGGCGCGTAGTCACCATCAATTGTCTCAATGAATCGATCTTCAATCTCAACGACGTCGAGTCGGCCACCTACAATCCATCTATTGTTTGCGTTTCCCTCAACTACGGATTTGGTAAACTCGCCGCAGATCAGACAATCGGGGCCGGTGCTTTTCTGCAGTGGAGCCAGATCTCCTGTTTCGTATGCATATGACAACGTCTCGAACCAATAAGGAATGAAAGCTTCAAGACCCTGCTGTGATTTTAATTTCGCTTCGCTGGGCATATCCGGGAGTGGAACATTCTCTGCAGGACCGTCAGCCGAAGCTGGCTTGTATTCGGGAGTGGCACTCGGGGTAGGCGTCGGCGTTGCAGCTTCAGAAGCAACAGCCGAAGTTGCGGGCGAGGCAGAACTGCCGGGCTCGCCCTCGGCGTCGCCGCCGCAGGCCGTGAGGCCGAGAGCGGCCACAGTCAGCAGGGCAAACACCGAGGATCGGGCACGCGTGGAAGTAGCGAATTTGGTCCTGCGGTTCACCGAGACCCCTATGCACTGGTCGGGTTTCTAACGGATGCGTTCGAGCCAGTGTAATCACACGTTTAACTGGGCAGGAAGGTTATCCACAGGAAACCGGGCGCGGGGAGCGCAATAAGTCGTGGAGACAGCAGCGCAAACGCAGCCGCATCATCGCCACCAGAAAAGCTAGCCGGTGCGTGTGCTGAGGTCCGCCAGCGTCTGCACCAGGAGCTTGCGCTCCTCCACCTTGATGCGCTCGTGCAAAACTTCCTCGGTGTCTTCCTCACGAACGGGCACTGCCGCCTGCGCGAGAATCGGCCCCGTATCCACGCCGGAATCGACAATGTGCACGGTGACGCCGGTGATCTTCACGCCGTGAGCCAGTGCGTCCCGCACCCCGTGGGCACCTGGGAACGAAGGCAGCAGCGCGGGATGGGTATTGACCATGCGACCCTCGAAGGCCTCGACGAATTCAGCGTCCAGGATGCGCATGAAACCGGCGAGCAGCACAACATCCGGGGCATAGGATGCGACGGCGGCCTGCAGCGCGCGGTTCCATTCCGGCCGGCTGCCGAAGTCAGCCGGCGCCACCACGAACGTCTCGATACCGGCGCCCTCCGCCCGCTCGAGCCCCAGGCAGCCAGGAACATCGGAACCCACGGCGACGATATCGGCGTCAAGCTCCCCTGTTTTCACCGCTTCGATGACTGCCTGAAGGTTGGTGCCGGAGCCGGAGACGAGTACCACGATGCGCATGCGTCAACTTTATGCTCCCGGCTCGCCTAGGCTTAAACCCATGGAACATGACACACGGCCGCGGCCCAGCGAGGAACAAACAAAAAACGCCAGTCTCTATCTGCGGGTTCTGCTGTTGCTGGTGCTGGCCACGTTCCTGGCGGCGGCTCTGCCGCTGCCCTGGAAGATTGCCGCGCTCGTCCTGGCCGTCGCTACCGTGGTGGTTTCGATCGTTGGCCTGGTGAAGTCAGTCCGGCACGGCCTGCCGGGGACGCTGCGGATCACGTTTATTTTCGGCATCATCGTCGGTGGTTTTTTCGCGCTGACCGCCCTGGCCCAAATGGTCTTCTGGCCGCTCACGGCCCAGTACGAGGAGTGCACGCGCCTGGCTGTCACGCAGAGCGCCCAGGAGCAGTGCACCAACGAGTACTCGGAAAAGCTGCTCGACTACAACAACCTGTTCAACCCGCAGAGCTGACGGATCCGCCGTCGTTATGACGGCAGCCATGCGTCGCCGTCGCTGCGTCAACTAGTCTTTCTTGCCGCGGCTCCCCGCCGTCGTTGTTGCAGCGCGGCGCGGTTCGCGCTCCAGCCAGGGGCCTACGGCGTAACCAATAACGACGCCGGCAGCGACTTCCAGCGCGATCCAGAGTGCCGTCCACAGCGGGTCCGGTCCCAGCTCAACAAAGCGGCCGATGCCCAGCGAACCGCGGGACAGCCAGGCCAGGCCGGCAGTGCCGGCCCCGGCGGCGGCGCCTATCAGCAGGCCAAGCACCACGGTGGAGGCAGCGGCCGTAAACCAGCGGGTCTGGACCTTGATGGACAGCCATTCGTCAAAGTGGTTTTCACCCTCGCGCAGGAACCACCAGCCGGCCAGCACACCGGCAACCACAGGCAGCAGCAGGGCGGCCATGCCGTAAGTCAGTTCACCGGTCGGCAGGGCGCCGAGCAGCGGGAACGCTGGCAGCGGGCCCACCGTGGTGGCGAGCGGGCTGATTGAGCTGCCGGTGCCGACGGCGAACCCGGCACCGGATGACCATGCCAGTGTCCAGCCAACGAAGTTCGGCAGCAGACCCAGCTGCGCGACAGTGAGCACGATGCCACCGACCACGCCGGTGTTCAGCTCCTGGTAGATCTCGATGATGTCCGCCCAGTGCAGGGCAATGTCCACGGCCAGCAGCAGGGCCGCCAGGCAGACCGCGGCGGTGACGGCCAGCAGGCCCGCCCGGATGACGGACCAGACGTAGGAGCCGGCCCAGCGAGAGTGTTGGCTGGTCTTCGCCACCCAGGCCGCCGCGTCGACGCCGATCAGCCGGCCCCATGATCCGGCCGCGCGGTACGCTCCGATGATCAGGCCGGCCCCGGCCGGGATCAGCGGTATCAGGGCGCCGGCCACCATGGAAATTTCCACTTCCTCGGTCTGCACCAGATAAGCGGTGGCACCGCCGACAAAGGCATACACGCCGAGTGCGCCGAGCAGGGCCTGCCAGAGCTGGTCGGTATATGCGGCGCGCGCCAGACGTCGTCCCGCCCGCCAGGACAGGAAAAAGGGCAGCAGCGTCAGCCCCAGCGGAACAAGGGACAGCGTCCCCCGTTCCATGTCCGCGGACGTGGTACCCATTAGGATTTCCAGTTGCAGCGGCACGCCATGGATCAGCAGCCAGGCCTGTCCGCCAAGCCTGGCCAGCGAATCGAAGCTGCGGTCTTCAAACCCGTCCGCGAACCACACTCCAACGAGCGGCAGCAACACGACGATCGCCGAGAGCAGCGCGCTCTGGAAAAGTTCGAAACCACCTTGCAGCCAGAGAGGCATGGGCAGTCCGCTTTGCCCGCCCGGGCGCCATTTGAGTTTCATTGTCTCCATGGTGCCAGTTGACAGGCCACCGTCCGGACAGCGACGCGGCGGAGCAGCCAAAAGCGGCGGCCCTAACAGTTCCGCCGCCCGCAGCCAGCGCAACACTAAGGCTGAAGCACAACCTTAATGCAGCCGTCCTCCTTCTTTTGGAACATCTCGTACATGGCCGGCGCCTCGTCCAGGGAGACGCGGTGGGTAACCAGATCGGACAAAGCCAGCGGGTCGGTGTCGTCGTCCACCAAGGGCAGCAGGTCGGTGATCCAATGCTTGACGTTGCACTGGCCCATCCGCAACTGGAGCTGCTTGTCGAACATCTTCAGCATCGGCATCGGATCCGCTTCTCCGCCATAGACTCCGGAGAGCGAGACGGTACCGCCGCGCCGAACCGAATCAATCGCCGCGTGCAGGGCGGCAAGCCGGTCCACCCCCGCCGTCGTCATGGCCAGCTTGGCCACGGGGTGCGGCAGGACCCCGACGGCGGCCTGAGCGGCGGCTGCCACCGGCGAACCGTGCGATTCCATCCCGACCGCGTCGACCACCGAATCCGGCCCGCGTCCGCCGGTCATGTCGCGCAGGTCATCGGGACAGGTCCGGGTCCAGTCCAGCGTGGCGATGCCGTGCCGCTCGGCCATCTGGCGGCGCTCGGGAATGCGTTCGACGGCGATGACGCGGTAGCCCAGGTGTTTGCCGATCCGGCTGGCCAGCTGCCCAATGGGGCCAAGCCCAAAGACGGCCAGCGTGCCGCCGCCGGGGACATTGGCATAATCCACGGCCTGCCAGGCGGTGGGCAGGATGTCGGAAAGGAACAGGTAGCGCTCGTCCGGAATGCTGGTGTTAGCCACCTTGATGGGACCGTAGTCCGCGTGCGGCACCCGCAGGTACTCGGCCTGGCCGCCCGGCACGGAGCCGTAGAGTTCGGTGTAGCCGAACATCGCCGCGCCGGACCCTTTCTCCCTGACCTGGGTGGTCTCGCACTGCGACTGCAGGCCGAGGCCGCACATGAAGCAGTTCCCGCAGGCGATGTTGAACGGAATGACCACCTTGTCGCCGGGCTTGATGTTGGTGACGGCGCTGCCGACTTCCTCCACAATGCCCATGGGCTCGTGGCCGAGGATGTCGCCCTTGTTCATGAACGGGCCCAGCACCTCGTACAGGTGCAGGTCCGAGCCGCAGATGGCGGTGGAGGTGATGCGGATGATGGCATCCGTGGGGTCCTGGATGGCCGGATCCGGGACCTCCTCGACGGACACTTGACGTTTGCCTTGCCAGGTCAGAGCTTTCATGTCTGGAACTCCTGTCAATGATTCGCGTGCCGGGCCGCGTGATTTCTCGACGGCGGGAACCTTTTCAACGCTACGCGCCGGTTCTGGTTCGGGCCAGAGGTTGACAGGCCCGCGGCGGCATAACGCGTCAACGTACGACGGCGGCACGTACCTCAGGGGGCAACGGCACCTTCCCTTTCGGCCGGCTCTCCGGCGGCGGGCAGGATGTTCTGGTTCCCGCGGAAGACGTTGTCCGGATCGAAGTCCCGTTTGATCCGGGCGAGCCTGGCGTAGTTCTCAGGCCCGAAGGCCGCCATGATCCGTTCCTGCCCCTCGTGGCCGATGAAGTTCAGATACACGCCGCCGCTGGCATAGGGAGCAATGTCGCGACGGAAGCCCTTGGCCCAGCCGATCGCGTCAGCGGTCTGCGCCGGGTCCTGCCACACGGCGAAGGGGTGGGTGATCCACTGGGCAGTGCGCCGGGCCATCGGTGTGGAGTCCGGGTCAACCCTGCCGGCCCGGCCGCCCCATGGTGCCAGCAGCATCTGTGAGGATTCATGCGGCAGCGCTTCCCCGAACCGGAGGAAGACATCCAGTGCTGCGTCCGGAAACTCGTCATGGTAGTCCGCCGTCCAGTAGTTCAACTGCCCCGGAGCGTCATCGAGCATGCACTGGAAATCCGCGTACGGGCGGGGCTCGACAATATCGGCCGCGGGCTGCAGCGACATGAGCGGCCGGACCGCTTCCCTGCCCTCGTCCGGGTCGCCCGCATAGACCACCACGAGGCCCAGGGCCGGGTGGCCCTGCAGTTCGGCCGGTACGAACTCCTCCGGCGGAGCGATCACCGACAGCAGGCAAGAGCCCAGGGCCTCTGGCGAGCCAGGCGCGAAGTCCCGGTAGGCGCACGCCACGTCCCGGGCCTGTCCGGCCGGCCACAGCAGCAGGCCGCACAGAACCTGCTCGCCGACGTCGTACATTTTGAAAGTAAAGGAGGTGGCTACGCCGAAATTCCCGCCGCCGCCGTGCAGCGCCCAGAACAGCTCCGGGTTCTCATCGGCGCTGGCCGTCACTTCCTCGCCTGCCGCAGTCACCAGATCCACGGAGATCAGGTTGTCGCAGGCCAACCCCCAGCCACGGTCCATCCAGCCGGATCCGCCGCCGAGGGTGAAACCGGAAACGCCGGTCGTCGAGACCCTGCCGCCGGTGACCGCGAGGCCATAGGGCTGCCCGGCGCGGTCGAATTCTCCCCAGGTCGCGCCGCCGGCAACGGTTGCGGTGCGGGCCTGAGGGTCCACGGTGATGTCCTTCAGCCCGCGCACGTCGATGACCAGTCCGCCGTCGTTCATGGACATGCCGGCAACGGAGTGGCCGCCGGATCTAACGGCGACCTCGAGGCCGTGCTGCCGCCCGTATAACAGCGCTTCGCGGATGTCGGCCGCGCTCGAACATAGGGCGATCACGGCTGGCCGCCGGTCGATCATCGCGTTGAAAAGTGTGCGCGCTTCGTCGTAGCCGGCGTCTTCCGGCCGGATCCATTCCATGGTCTGCTCCTTCGCACCATGGGCCACCCGAGACAGATGTTACGCCGGGCAGCGACGGGCAACCAGCACCAAAATTGAGCGGGGGCACGGGACAATCCGGCACTTTCCTCGCCGGAAAAGGTAAATCCGCTCTTCGGGAAAGGCTGTTTCCGGCAATCAATCTTGATGGAATTTCCGGAATGCGGCCGTTAAATGGAAGCGGGCGGCTGGTTCAAAAAGAACCAGCCGCCCGGAAAGGCGGAATATTCCGGGAAATCAACACGGCAAGAATGCCGCGGACTGCCTCCGGATTTCCGCCAGCCTAGGTTTCTTTATCCAGCCCTACCTTAGGCGCCCTTGCGGCGCTTGGGAATGAGCTCCTCCTCAGCCGCGGACTTCGAACGCTTCTCGGCGCGCTTTTCCTTGATAGATTTACCCTGTTTCTTGGTGTTAGACCCCTGCGGGGACTTTCCTGCCATTCCAGCTCCTTTTTCAAGGCGAAATACAACGGTATGAGAGACCATACCTGCTTTAAAATAAAAAGCCAGTACGGGCACGAAACAGCCGGAAAAGGGGCGCGACGGGAACAACGGCACCGTTTTAACCGTTGAAGTCCAGCTTTAGCCGTTAAGGTCCAGCAGTCCCTTGATCAGCGCAGCGAGCGCGCCCACGAACGCCATGATGATGACGGCCACCCGCGCGTGGTCGTCCTTGATGTGCCTCAGCAGCTTCTCCCCCGTGAAGATCCCGACGACGATCATGACCGCCAGCGCTGCCCACATCCACCAGTCCAGTTGCGGCAGGTGGGAGGGATTGAGCCAGGTCCTGACGCCAACGGTGATCAAGCAGATGACCAGGAAGTAGGGCTGCAGCGTGCCGGCGAACTCCCGCTGCGGCCAGCGGGCCAGCACCGCGTAGGCGCTGACGGTGGGGCCGCCCACCCCGGCCAGCGAGTTGGTTAGTCCTGACCCCAGCCCCGCCAGCGCCTTCGGCGGGTTGCCGCTCACCGTCACGGAAGCGCGGTGGAGCATCACGGACAGGCCGAGGGCGAAGATGACGACGGCGCCGACTGTCACGACAAGCGGCGCGGACGGGACGTTGACCGCAATGAAGGAGCCGCCGATGGTCCCAAGTGTGGCCGGGATGGTAAGCCACCAGAACATGTTCCAGTTGATGTCCGCCCAGACCCGCGGCACGATCAGGCCGCACGAGACCACCGAACAGATATTGATCATCATGATCCCCGTGTGCGCGCCGAGCAGCATCACCAGGATGGGCGAGAGCAGCAACGCGAAGCCCACCCCGGCAATCCGCTGGGCTACCGAGCCGAGGAAAATCGCCACCAGAATCACGCTCAGAAGTCCAAGAGTCACCCGACTACCCTAGCCGCCTCCCGCCGCCTGCCCGGACCGCTTCTCCCGCCATCGGCCCGGACCGCGCCGTCGTGAGTCTTCTGCAACTGTTCATCGGGGCGAAACCCTGTCCTCGCCGGGAGTCTGCGCCCGGCCGCCACGGTAGAAGCGTGAGGATCGCCATTGTTGCTGAATCGTTCCTGCCGCATATGAACGGCGTCACCCACTCGCTGCTGCAGGTCATTGCGCATCTGCGCCGGCGGGGCGACGACGTGCTGGTCGTCGCGCCGACCTCGTCGTGGCTCGATGATGAGGCGCCGGCCGAGGTGGAGGGTTATCCGGTGCACCGGCTGCCATCCGTCGCGCTGCGCGGCTACGCCAATGTGCGGGTCGCCGCCGGGACGCCGGCGCGGCTGCGGCGGATCTTCGCGGATTTCATGCCCGAGGTAGTGCACGTGGCCTCGCCGTTCGTCCTCGGTTGGCGGGCCGTGCAGGCTGCGCAACAGCTGGGCATCCCCGCAGTGTCCATCTACCAGACCGAGGTTCCCGCTTACGCCGCACGGTACGGCGCCCCGTGGCTGGAGCAGATTTTGTGGCAGCACGTGGAGAACATCCATGAGCTCTCGACCCTCACTCTGGCGCCGTCCAGTTTCGCCGTGAACCAGTTGCACAACCACGGCGTGCGCCGGGTGCATTTGTGGCGGCGGGGCGTGGACACCTCACGTTTCAACCCGCAAAAGTACGACGCCGGGTGGCGGGGTTCCGTGGCGCCCAACGGCGAGCGGATTATCGGCTTTGTGGGCCGGCTGGCCGCGGAGAAGCAGGTGGAGGATCTAGCCGTGCTCGCCGACCTGCCCGGCACACGGCTGGTCATCGTGGGGTCAGGGCCGCTGAAGGGCTCGCTGCGGGCCAAGCTGCCCGGCGCGCATTTCGCCGGCTTCCAGGGCGGCGAGGACCTGGCGCGGATGGTGGCCAGTTTCGACCTGTTTGTCCATCCGGGCGAGTCCGAGACGTTCTGCCAGACCATCCAGGAAGCGCAGGCCTCCGGAGTGCCGGTGGTGGCGGTGGGACGGGGCGGTCCGCTGGATCTGGTGGACCAGTCGCGGACCGGCTGGATCTACACGCCCGGCCAGCTGGATGAACTGCGGGCCCGCGTGCAGGACTTGATCGGCGACGACATCAAGCGCCGGGCCTTCGGCCAGGCGGCGTTCGAGTCCGTCCAGGGCAGGACCTGGCCGGTGCTGTGCGAGCAGCTCGTGGGCTATTACGCCAAGGCGATCTCGGTGAAGCGTCGGGCGCTGAACGTCCAGGCCCGCGAGTACCTGCGCTGAGCAAGCCTGCCGGACCAGACCGGCAAGGGGCAAGGCGTATCCATTGTGCAGCTGGCGCCCTTTCCAGGACGTTCAAAAGGGCATCAGCTGCACAACAGCGGAGATCAGTAGCTGGCGCGGGGCGCCTGTGCCTCTGCTCCGACTCCTGCCTCTTCGGGAATGTACTTGGCGGCGAGCGCCTCGGTCCCGCGGGCCAGCAGGGCCACGTCGGCGCCGACATTGACGAAGTCCGCCCCGGCGTCGATGTAGCGGCGGGCTGAGGCTTCGACGAAGGCGTTGACCCCGACGAACTTGCCGGCGGCCTTCACGTCCTCGATCGTCTTGACCACGGAGGCCACCACGTCCGGATGCTCCTGCTGGCCGAGCACGCCCATCGAGGCGGCCAGATCAGACGGGCCAATGAAGATTCCGTCGATCCCGTCCACCGCGGCGATTTCCGCTGCGTTCTGGACTGCCTCGGCCGCTTCGACCTGCACCACGAGGGTAACCAGGTCCTCGGCACGGTTGAGGTAGTCGGGGATGCGGTTCCAGCGTGCCGAACGGGCCAGCGCCGAACCCACTCCACGGATGCCGCGCGGCGGGTAGTGCATGGCCGCCACGGCGGCCCGTGCCTGCTCCGCGTTGTTGACCATGGGCACGATCAGCGACTGCGCACCGATGTCCAGGAACTGCTTGATCAGCACCGGATCGTTGAAGGGGACGCGGACCACGGGGATGGCCGGGTAGCCGGCGATGGCGCGCAGCTGGGCCAGGACCGTCTCCAGCCCGTTGGGCCCGTGTTCGGCGTCGATCAGAAGGTAATCAATGCCGGAGCCGGCACAGATCTCGGCGATGCCGGCGTCGCCGGAGCACACGAACATGCCCGCGATGGTGCGGTCGGCGTTGTTGACGAGGTCCTTGAAGGACGGCGCTGCTTCTACTCGAATCGGCATGTGATGGATCCCAGCTGTCCGTAGTCGGCGTGCACGGTGTCGCCTTCATAGACCCACATCGGGCGGGTGAAGGAGCCGGCGAGGATGGTTTCGCCGGCCTTGAGGTGGTCGCCGTGGGGGGCGATCTTGTTGGCCAGCCAGTACACGCCGGCGGCCGGGTGGTTCAGGACGCCTGCGGCGACGCCGGTCTCCTCCACGGTCTGGTTCTTGTACAGGATCGCGGCGATCCAGCGCAGGTCGACGTCCTGCGGGCGGACCGGGTTGCCGCCGATCACCATCGCACCCATGGCGGCGTTGTCGGAGATGGTGTCCACGATGGTGCGGCCTTCCATCTCGATCCGCGAGTCCAGGATCTCCAGGGCGGGGACCACGTATTCGGTGGCATTCAGGACGTCGAAGATGGAGGCGTTGGGGCCCTTCACGTCACGGTTCAGCACGAAGGCCAGCTCCACCTCGACGCGCGGGTGCGTGTACTGGTCCCACTTCACGGTGCAGCCGTTTTCGAGGATCATGTCGTCGAAGATGATCCCGTAGTCCGGTTCGGTAATGCCGGTGGCGGCCTGCATCGCCTTGGAAGTCAGACCGATCTTGCGCCCGGCGAGCTTGCGGCCATTGGCTTCGCTGCGCTCCCGCCAGAGGTTCTGCACGGCGTAGGAGTCCTCCACCGTCATCTCCGGGTACCGGGCCGTCAGCCGAGGCACCGGCGTACGGGTGCGCCCGGCCTCCACCAGCTCATCGGCAATCTTCTCAATGGTCGTCTGATCAAGCACGCGACAGGCTCCAGTCCAAAAGTCATCAGCTGCGGGCAGCCGGACGGAACCCCCGTCCGGTCTGGTGGCCCTCCCTACGGCGGCGGTGCCGGGCGGCCACAGCACCATAGTACGTTTCCCCGCTCAGTGACGAGACTTCCATTACAGCCTGTCCGCCGGTCGGCCCGCCGGAGAGCTTGCTCACATTGTGCGGCGCGTCATGCTCCGGTTTGCGCTGCTGACCTACCCTTAATGGGTACAAACCTGCGCCGGCGCCCGTCCGGCCGCGCAACACCGCCGCAGGCTACCGCCGGGCGGATCCAGTTGAGGAAGTATCCTATGTCGTTTGCCTTCCGTACCCCGCGCCGTGCCGTCATGACAGCGGCAGGCGCCGCGGCCGCCGTCGTACTTCTGGCCGGTTGCAGCGCCGGCGGCACCGGTTCCGAAGAGAACGCGGGCGAGCCGGTCAGCGGCGGAAACCTGGTTTACGCCACGGGCGACGCCGAACCGACCTGCTTGGATCCGCACGTCGGCGGCAACTACCCGCAGGCCCTGGCGGCGAGTCAGTACCTGGAACCGCTGGTTTCCAAGAACGTCGACGGCGAGTTCATCCCGTGGTTGGCCAGCGAATGGCAGGAGAGCGAAGACGGCCTCAGCTGGACCTTCACGCTGCGCGAGGGCGTGCAGTTCACCGACGGCACCCCGCTCAACGCCGAGGCCGTGAAGGCCAACATCGAGCACGTCCAGGATCCCGAAACCGCGTCCTCCACCGGCTATCTGGCGCTGCAGAAGATTGAGAGCGCCGAGGTGGTCGATGACCTCACGCTCAAGCTGAACCTCAAGGCTCCGGACAGCGCGCTGCTGGAATCCTTCAGCATGCCGTGGGTCGCCCTCCAGTCGCCCAAGGCACTGGAGCGCAGTCAGGAAGAGAACTGTGCGGCGCCGGTCGGCACCGGTCCGTTCATGGTGGAGGACTGGGTCAAGCAGGACTCGATCACCATGGTCCGCAACGAGAACTACAACTCCCCGCCGGCCGACGCGGCCCATGGGGGCCCGGCTTACCTGGAGTCCATCACCTGGAAGTTCATTCCGGAATCCGCCACCCGGTATGCCGCACTGCAGGCCGGCGAGGTGCACGTGATCGACAACGCGCAGCCGGACACCATCGCCGCGGCCGAGAACAACGACGTCATCAAACACCTGGACGCGCCCCGGCCCGGCGCCTCCAACCGGCTCGAGCTGAACACCAGCAAGGCGCCCTTCAATGACCCGCTGGTGCGCGAGGCGTTTGTCCGGGCGGTGAACGTAAACGACGGCGTATCCTCCTTGTTCTTCGGTACTGCCGAACGGTCATACTCGCCGCTGTCCAGCGTCGAGCCGCTGGGCTACTCGGACGAGTCCCTGTTCGGCCACGACCCGGCCGAGGCCAACCGGCTGCTGGACGAAGCCGGCTGGACCGAGCGGGATGCCGAAGGCTACCGGGTGAAGGACGGCGAGCGGCTGAGCCTGGAATTCCCCGTGAGCACCAACCAGTCCATCCCGGCCGAGCAGTCCCTGTTCGAGCAGCTGCAGGCCACGGCCAAGGAAGCCGGCTTCGAGATCAAACTGAACTTGCTGGACCTGTCCAGCTGGTACGGTGCCCTGGCCGAGAACGACTACAACCTGGTCAGCGCCCCGTACACCAAAGTGGGCCCGGACGTGCTGCGGATCCTGTTCCACTCGGACAGCACCGTCCCGGCACCCAGCGGCTACTTCGCCAACCTGTCCCAGGTGAAGCTGGACGAACTCGATGAGATCCTGACCAAGGGCAGCGAAACCTCCGACCCGGCCGAGCGCGCGGCGCTGTACGAAAAGGCGCAGCAGATCGTGCTGGAGGGATACTACATCCTGCCGCTGTACGACCAGCAGAACCACTTCCTGTACCGCTCGGAAGTCTCCGGGCTGCGGGCGCTGCCCACCGTGTCCACGCCGACGTTCTACGATGCCTGGCTCAACTCCTGAGCAACCGGTTCCCGGCCGGCCTACGGTAACCGACGGCGACCGGGGGCCAGCGCGGATACTGGGTGACAGTGTCCGCCTCCCCACAACCGTCCGCTGGCTGCTCGCCAAGGTACTGGGCGCGGTCTTCGTGCTCTGGGCCGTGGCCACGTTGATCTTCTTCGGGATCCGGCTGATCCCCGGCGACCCGGCCGAGGCCATCCTTGGCGGGCCGGGATCGCAGGCGTCGCCCGAGGCGCTGGAGCAGGTCCGCCGGGACTACGGGCTGGACCAGCCGCTGCTGGCCCAGTACTTTACCCAGTTGGGCCGCCTGCTGCAGGGCGATCTGGGCGAGTCCTATTCGCTGCGGATGCCGGTAGCCGAACTGCTCGGCAACCAACTGCCCGGCACCCTCCTGCTGTCCGCTCTGGCTCTGCTGGTTGCCTGGCTGCTGGCGCTCGGGCTGGCCTGCTGGTCCACGCTGAACGGCAAGGCGGCCGCCGTCGTTGCTTCGGGGCTGGAGATCGCGGCAGCCGCGGTGCCGCACTTCTGGCTGGCCAGCATCCTGATCCTGCTGTTCAGCAACACGCTCGGCTGGCTGCCGCCGGTCAGCACAAACTCCGCCGACGGGCTGGTGCTGCCGGTGCTCGCGCTGGCGCTGCCGCTGGCCGGGTTCCTGGGCCAGGTGATGCGCGAATCGATGCTCAACGCCATGACGTCGCCCTTCGCCCTTTCCGCCCGGGCGCGCGGGGAAGGCGAGACCGGTGTGCTGTTCCGCCATGCCCTGCGCCATGCCGCGCTGCCCGGCATCGCGCTTTCGGGCTGGGCTTTCGGCAGCCTGCTCAGCGGCGCCGTCGTCGTGGAGTCCATCTTTGCCAGGCCGGGCCTCGGCCGGACGCTGCTCAATGCCGTCACGCTCCGCGACATTCCTCTGGTCACCGGTGTCGCCCTGGTCTCGGCACTGGCATATGTGTTGGTCATGGCCGCCAGCGACGTGGCCGAGCGCGCCGCCGATCCACGGTTGCGGGCCGCATGAGCATCTTTTCCAGCAAGCGCAATCACCAGGACCCGGTCCTCGCCGGCACCCCGGGCACGCCGGGCGCCCCGGGCGCCCCGGGAATCCTCAGCGGCCGCAGCCTGCGCCGGGTGTCCGGCCTGCGCGCCGTCGAACTCGGCGCCGCCGCCGTCGCTCTGTTCCTGGTCCTGGCCGCCTGCTTCCCTACGCTGCTGGCGCCGTTCGACCCGCTGGCCATCAACCCGGCCGATTCGTTCCAGGGCCCGTCCCCGAAGCACTGGTTCGGCACGGACGAGTCCGGCCGGGACATCTACTCGCGGGTGATCCACGGTGCCCGCCCCTCGCTGCTGATCGGCGCCGCGGCCACCGCCATCGGCGTAGGACTGGCGCTGGTGCTCGGTACCCTGGCCGGACTCGGCGGCCGCTGGCTCGACTTCGGCGTGGGCCGGATCCTCGAAGTCCTGTTCGCGCTGCCGGGCCTGCTGCTGGCGCTCGTGTTCATCGCGCTGGCCGGTCCGGGCATCACCACCTCGGTCATCGCCGTCGGGCTCTCCACGGCACCGGGCTATGCGCGCATCATCCGCGGCCAAATCAGCCAGGTGCGGTCGTCCGCGATGGTGGAGGCCGCCGTCGTACTGGGCCGCCGGCCCGCGCAGGTGCTCTTCCGCCACATCCTGCCCAACGCCCTCTCCCCCGTCTTTGTGCTCGGCACCCTCGGACTGGGACAGGCCGTGGTGTGGGCGTCCTCGCTCAGCTTCCTCGGCCTCGGGGCACCGCCGCCGGCCGCCGAGTGGGGCGCGATGCTGGCGGCCGGACGGACGTACCTGGGCCCGGCGTGGTGGATGACGTTCTTCCCCGGCGTCGCGATTGTCCTGACGGCGGCGTCCTCGACCGTGCTCGGGCGGGCCCTGCAGCGAAGGGTGGCCGGACGGTGAATGCGAAGAACGACGTCGTGCTGCGGGTGGAGAACCTGAACGTCGGCTTTGGTGCCGTCCCGGCGGTGCGCGGGGTGTCTTTGTCCATCGGCCGCGGGCAGTGCCTGGCGCTGGTGGGCGAATCCGGTTCCGGCAAGTCCGTGACCGCGCGGTCCCTGATCGGCCTCGCCGGGGACACTGCGGACGTTTCGGCGGAGCGGATGGAACTGGGCGGTGAATCCTTGACCGGGCTGGGCCGGCGCGGCTGGCGGCAGCTGCGCGGGAGCAAGGTCGGCTTTGTGCTGCAGGATGCGCTGGTCTCACTGGATCCGCTGCGGACCATCGGGCGTGAGATCGAGGATTCGCTCCGGCTGCGCACCCGGCTGAGCCGTGCCGAACGCAGCCGGCGGGTGTTGTCGCTGCTGGCCGATGTGGGCATGGACGATCCGCAGCTGCGGGCGGGCCAACGCTCCGGCGAACTCTCCGGCGGCCTTCGCCAGCGTGCCCTGATCGCCTCCGCCATCGCACTGGATCCGACGCTGCTCATCGCCGACGAGCCCACCACCGCGCTCGATGCCACGGTGCAGGCGCAGATCCTGGACCTGCTGGCCTCGCTGCGGGAGCGGGGAACGGCGATGCTGCTGATCAGCCACGATCTGGCCGTGGTCGGTTCGGTGGCGGACCAGGTGGCGGTGATGACCGGGGGCAGGATTGTGGAGCAGGGCCCGGTGGCTCAGGTCCTTGGCTCCCCTCAGCACGACTACACGAAGAAGCTGCTGCGCGCCGTGCCCTCCGCCCATCCCCGCGGCGCGCGCTTGTCCGGACCAGCGGCCGCGAAGCCAAAAGCTGCGGACCGACGTTCCCCCCAGTCCTACACACCCGTCCTGCAGGCCACCGATCTGGCCAAACGGTTCCGCAACCCGGACAAGACCAGCTTTACCGCCGTCGACAATGTGTCCTTCGAACTGGCCGCCGGGGAGACGCTGGGGCTGGTGGGCGAGTCCGGTTCCGGAAAAACCACTATCGCCCGCATCGCGCTCGGGCTCACCGCACCGGATGCCGGCGAGCTCCGCCTGTTCGGTGAGCCTTGGAGCTTGCTTACCGAGAAGGAGCGGCGCGGCCGGCGGCCGTTGATCGGCACCGTATACCAGGATCCGCTCAGCTCGTTCGACCCGCGGCTGACCGTCGGCCAGACTCTCGCGGATGCGGCCACCAGAGGCCGGACGCTGAATCCCCGGGGTTCCGGATCGCAGGTCGACGAGCTGCTGGAGATGGTCGGGCTGCACGCGGATTTTGCCCGCCGCGGCCCGCGCACGCTTTCGGGCGGACAGCGGCAGCGCGTCGCCATTGCCCGGGCCCTGGCGCGGCGGCCCCGGATCCTGATCTGCGATGAACCGGCCTCGGCGCTGGACGTCTCCATCCAGGCCCAGATCCTGGACCTGCTTGATGACCTGCAGCGGGAACTAGGGCTGAGCTACCTGTTCATCTCGCACGATCTGGGGGTGGTGCGGCACATGAGCGACCGGGTTGCCGTCCTTCGGCGCGGCCGGATCGTCGAACAAGGCCCGGCCGAGCAGCTCTTCGCCGCGCCCCAGCATCCCTACACACAACAGCTCCTCGCATCCTCCCCGGCCCTCGAGGCGCGCTAAGCCCGCCGCCGTGCTAAGGCCGCGGTACAGCTGAGAGTTGGTTTGATGCAAGTCGGCGGGGAGTCTCCCGTACCCGCTCAGGTCGGTCAACGGCGCAACTGATAGCGCAGGTGAAGCACCCGGCTGCCCTGAATCACCACGTCGGGATCCTCCAACAGGTGCTGCGCGTGGACCGACCCGAAGTAGCGCTTGCCGGACCCGAACACGACGGGTACAACGTCCATCCGCACCTCGTCGACCAGGCCCGCGGCAAGCACTTGGCCACCGACGTCGCCAGCGGCGACCTCAACGATGCGCTCACCCGCGAGTTCCTGTGCCTTGGCCACGGCTGCCTCGACGCCGTGGACGAAATGAAACGGCGCCTCGGCGTCCCAGCCCTCAGGCTTCGGCCGGTGCGTCACGACGACCACGTGGTCGACCCCGCTCGGAGGCTTCCCGTCCCAGCCGTCCGTCATGTCGAAGACGTGGCGGCCGGCGATTGTCACCCCGATCTGGTCCCAGTACGGCCGGGTGTAGTCGTAGGACGCCTGCGACACCTTCAACTCGCCGCTCTCGTCCAACGGCACGTCACCGCTGGACAACCAGTCGAACAGCGGGCCGGGCTGGTCGTTCTCGTCCGCGATGAAACCGTCCACCGATACCGAGCCGTACATGACCACCTTGCCCACGGGGCGCTCCTTTGCTTTGGGGGGCCCATAGTAGCAGCGTCAATAGGCCTAAAATCAACAGAAGCGAGATTCACGGGGGCGGCGCTCTTGTCCTCCCGCAGCGACAGGCTATCGAGCCCGTTGCATGAGCAGGCTTACTATGGAGTAGGTACGCCCTGCCCTCAAACTAGAAGGAGACTTCCATTACCGAATCGCTTGCCCCCAGTGACATTTCGGATGCCTACTTTGGTGCCCCCGAACCGGAGGAAAGCCAGCGCGACGTCGTTGAGGTAACCTCTCCTGCCGCCGTCGCACGCTTGAGTGACCGCGAGGATGTCGTCAAGGTCAAGCGCCGGTATGCCCTCATCAACCAGGACCGCACCCAGCATGAGGCGATGGTGGAGGACCTGCTGTTCATCCGCGGCGTACTCGATGATGCAGGCCTCGGCTACCTGCTGGTCCGGGGCAATGACGCCCGGCCGGTCATCGCCATCAACTGGGATGACCGCCGGGATCTTCAGGACGCGCTGGCCGAGGCCTGCCGGGACGAACCGTTCTACTCCATGACGGTGGACGCCAAGAAAAAGCGCGCGCTGCTGGTCGGCGACGGCCGGCTCGCCGAGGGCAACCAGGCCCGCATCTTCCGGCTCTACCGTCCCCGCATCGAACCTAACGGCGGACTGGTCTACGGGCAGTCGGCCGGCGTCCAGCTGGAACTGTGGATGTGGCAGGACGAGAAGCTGATCCTGCCCATCGAAAACTCGCTGACCCGGCGCTCGCTCCCTGCCGCCGAAGCCGTCCGCGGGACCGTGCGCAGGTACGGACTGGACTGGCCGACCATCGAGAACATGTTCGCCGACCACGCCACGGACATCGACTTCGAGATCGACATCGTCTTCTCCTGGGTGGACGGGAACGATCCGGCCTACCAGGCCGCCCGCCGCAAGCGGATGGAAGGGGTCATCCTCGGCGAGGGCGACGACGCCGATGCCCGTTTCCGCCAGATCAACGAACTCAAGTACGCCCTGCGCTCGGTGTACATGTTCGCCCCGTGGATCCGCAAAATTTACATCGCCACCGACTCCCCCGTGCCGGAGTGGCTGAACGCCGAGCATCCGGCCATCAACATTGTGCGCAGCGAAGAGCATTTCAAGGACCCCTCGGTCCTGCCCACGCACAACTCGCAGGCGGTCGAGGCGCAACTGCAGCACATCGAGGGCCTGAGCGAGCACTTCCTCTACTCCAACGACGACATGTTCTTCGGCCGCGCGGTGGGTCCGCACGTGTTCTTCTCCCCCGGTGGCATCACAAAGTTCATTGAGGCCTCCACCCGGATCGGGTTGGGCGATAACCACTTGGACCGCTCAGGCTTCGAGAACGCCGCCCGTGTGAACCGGAAGCTGCTCTACGATCGCTTTGGCCGCATCACTACCCGGCATCTGGAACACTGCGCCGCGCCGCTGCGCAAGAGCGTGCTGCTGGAAATGGAGAAGGAGTTCGCGGCGGAGTTCGAGGCCACCGCGGCGAGCCGCTTCCGGGCCAAGGACAACATCTCGGTCACCAACTCGCTCTACCACTACTACGCTCTGCTGACCGGACGCGCCGTCACGCAGACCGAAGCCAAGGTGAAGTACATCGACACCACTATGTACTCGGGGCTGAAGTCGCTGGCGAAGCTGCTCAAAAAGCGCAACCATGACTTCTTCTGCCTCAATGACGGCAGCTTCCCGGAAGTTCCGGCCCTGGAGCGGCAGGAAGTCGTCACGGACTTCCTCGAGAAGTACTTCCCGATCCCCGCGCCCTGGGAAAAATAGCGGCTCCTGGGAACCAAGTGGCTAAAAAGCCACGGGAACCTAACGACGGCGGGCGGGCGCCCGCCGTCGTTAGGTTCGTTGTATGGTTACCTGCGGCAGGCCTTGACTACCCGCGCCACCGAGTAGCCGGCTGACCACTTGTCGGCGATCGCCACAACCTGCAAAAGCCATAGCCGCCAAGGTGAGTGCCGCCGTCGTTGTCAGACTCGGGCGAGCAGGCGGCGGCTTTCCGGGATCCGGATGCCGGCCGCGTCCAGCCGGCGCTGGGTTTCTTCCGGGGACACGTACTCGCCCACGGTGGCGTAGTCACCCATCGGCACGACCGAGTGGACGATCGTCTCGTCGTACACGTGGACTAGGTTGTAGGCCTGGGCGCCATCGCGGCCGCGGGTGCCGCCCACGGGAACATTCAGGTCCTGGGTGTAGCAGGTCGCCGAGGCTACCGACACCGGGATGCCCGCGAACATGGCGGTGGTGGAATAGTGCAGGTGTCCGGCCAGAATGGTCCGCACATCCGTATCCTCGAGCGCCGCGGCCAGCCGGCTCTGGTCCCGCAGTTCCACCAGCACGGACAGGTCCTGCACGGAAGGCACCGGAGGATGGTGCAGAGCCAGAATGGTGCCGTGCGGCGCGGACACGGCCAGCTCCCCCTTTAGCCAGTCCAGCTGGCTGTCGCTGAGCTCGCCGTGGTGGAACCCGGGCACGGTGGAATCCAGGGTGATCACTCGCAGGCCATCGACGTCGTACGCCTTGTCCAGCGGCGACATGTCCGCCGGTTGATCCAGCAATCCGGTGCGCAGATTGGCGCGGTCGTCATGGTTCCCCATGGCCCAGATGACCTGCGCGTCCAACCGTTCCGCGGCGGGCTCGACGATGCCGCGGAGCTTGGTGTAGGCCTCCGGCTCGCCCTTGTCCGCCAGATCTCCGGTGAACACAATGGCCTGCGGACGCGCGCCGGAGGCCTCGAGTTCGGTGAAGATCTGCTGGAGCCGGGCCTCGCTGTCCACCTGTCCGTACAGGGGATTTGGACCGCCCACCAGATGGGTGTCGCTCATGTGCAGTATGAAATGGTGAGGCCGTGGATGCTCGGCGTGGATGTAATCCATCACTAACCTTCTGCTGTTTCGGAACCGGGATACCCGTTTCCTATTACATTCCATCCAAGCAGACGAGACTCAAACCGCAAGTTAACGCACGGCGGCATTTCAGTTTGTTTCGCTTAACTGAGTCTCAGCGGCCTATGCATTAGCAACGGAAAACAGTGCGAAGTGTGCCGGAAACAAACTCTAACCTGCGCCGCTGCCCAGCGCGGTCGTCCCTTGTGCGGCAGAAGCCGCCCCGCCGAACACTGGCAGGAGCGGGCCCCCGGAAGTACGCTCGAAGAGACCGAGCCTGACTACCGGAAGGACCTGACATGAAGCTCAGCCACATTCCCCTGCGCCTGACCACCGGCGGATTTATCCTCAATTCCGGCATAGGCAAAATGAACCTGGACAAGGAAAGCGCCGCGGGCCTGCAGGGCATGGCCGGCAACCTTCTGCCCCAGGTGAAGGACATGGAGCCCGAGCAGTTCGGCAAGTATGTCAGCTATGGCGAGCTCGCCCTCGGCAGCGCGTTGCTGGCTCCGTTCATCCCCAGCCGGCTGGTGGGCCTGGGCCTCGCCGCGTTCTCCGGCACGCTGATCGGCATGTACCTCAAGACCCCGGGCATGACGCAGGATGACAACATCCGCCCCACGGCCGAGGGAACGGGCCTGGCCAAGGACATCTGGATGTTCGGCATCGCCCTGGCCCTGATCCTGGACTCCAAGGGCAAGCAGAAGTCGCTGAAGGTCTAGCCGGCCACCGTCTTTACAGCCGGGATCGACGGCGGCGCCCCACCTTCAAAAGGTGGGGCGCCGCCGTCGTCCGCTGGGTAAGTATCTTGCTAAACATCGGCCTTGGCACGCGCACGGATCCGGCTGAACGCCGTGATACTCAGCGCGACGGCCAGCAGGATGTACAGCGTGACGGTGATCGGGCTGTCCACGAAAACGGAGTAGTCCCCGTTCGAGGACAATAGCGCCGAGCGCATAGAGGTTTCGGCCAGCGGACCCAGCACTATGCCGATCATGATCGGCGCCAGCGGGACGCCGTAGCGGCGCATCAGGAAGCCCAGCACCCCGATGCCGAGCACCATCAGCAGGTCGAACACCGACGCCGACGTCGCATAGACGCCCAGTCCGCAGAAGACCGAGATTCCCGCGTACAGGTACTGCTTGGGGATCAGCAGCAGCTTGGCCCAGAAGCGCGCGAAGGGCAGGTTCAGGATCAGCAGCACGATCAGGCCGAGGAAGAAGCTGGCCAGCAGCGCCCAGACCAGATCCGGGGCCCGGTCAAAGAGCAGCGGGCCCGGCTGCAGCCCGTACTGCTGGAACGCGGCCAGCATGATGGCCGCGGTGGCCGAGACCGGCAGGCCCAGCGCCAGCAGCGCTCCCATCGCGGTACCCGTGGTCGCGTTGCCGGCCGCTTCCGGGGCGGCCAGCCCGCGGATGGCACCCTTGCCGAACATCGGCTTCCGGCGGCGGCGGTCCAGCGAACGTTCGGCCCCGTAAGCCAGAAACGTGGGCACTTCCGCGCCACCCACGGGAATGACCCCGAAAGGTACACCGATCGCCGTGCCGCGCAGCCAGGCCGGCAGCGCCTCACGGAATTCGGCTTTGGAGAGGTACGGCCGGCCCGAGGACGGCGTGGCCACGGCGGCCGGATCGCGCCGGATGCGCGAGGCCACGTGGAACACCTCGCCGAGGGCCAGGATGCCCACGGTGACGGTGATGATGTTGACGCCGTCGAAAAGTTCCGGCACGCCGAAACTGAAGCGCTCGGCACCGGAGATGCTGTCGATGCCGAGCACGGCAATGCCCAGGCCGAAGACCAGGGAAACCAGTCCCTTGATCACCGAGTCCGAGACGACCGAGGAGGTGGCCAGGAACGCGAAGACAGCCAGCGCGAAGAATTCCTGCGGGCCGAAGTTGGCGGACAGATCGGCCAGGACGGGGGCGAAGAACACCACCAGCAGGCTGGCAATGATACCGCCGATGAAGGCGCCGATGGCAGCGGTTGCCAGCGCTTGCGGTGCCCTGCCGGCCTTGGCCATCTTGTGGCCTTCGAACGTACTGGCGATCGAGGAGGCTTGTCCGGGTGTGTTCATCAGGATGGCCATGGTGGAATCGCCGAAGAGCCCACCGAAGTACACCCCGGCGAACATGATGAACGCCCCGATCGGATCCAGCGCGAAGGTCATCGGCAGCAGCAGCGCCACTGCCATGGAGGACCCGAGTCCCGGCAGCACCCCGACTGCGGTGCCGAGGAACGCGCCCACGACTACCCAGAGCAGATTCATCGGCGTCAGCGCCAGGCTGAAGCCTTCCATCAGATTGGCCAGAGCATCCATTCAGAACACACCTCCCAGGATCCCGGCGGGCAGATTGAGGCCCAGCGCGGCACCGAAGGCAAGCTGGACAAGCGAGGCGACTACCAGCGCCAGGCTGATATCGAACAACGGCCGCTGGCTCCCCATGGCGCGGGCCATTCCCCAGAACAGAACAGCGGCGGCGATGATCCAACCGAGCGGTTCCATCAGCAAAGCGAAAAGCAGGAAGCTGCCGATAGCCACCGCAACCGAGGACCAGTCGGAATACGTTGCGTACTTCCTGGCCGCTGCCTTTTCGGCCGTGGCCCGTACGTCCGGATCGAGATCCTCTTCGAATTCGTAGTGCGGCGGCTTGGGTGGATCCGGATTCTTGATCGTGAAGACGGCCAGGAGCACTGAAAGAAGGTAGCCGGCCGCCACGATCAGTACGGGGAAGAACGTCGGTCCGGGGAAGGCCGCCCCCGAAGGTACGTCCATGTCGAATATGCCGACCAGCAAATAGGTGCTGAACGCCGCCAGTATGACGGCAATGACGATTCCGCTGCGTCCGTGCCAGAAGCCCCGGGCAGCAGGCACAGCATCCCCGGCCGGGGGCGCTGTACCCGTGTGCGTATGATTGTCCGGATGTGTCACAGGTCCAGCCCTTCCAGGATCTCGGCGACTTCCTTTTCCTCCACGGCGATGAACTCCTCGAATTCTTCGCCGACCATAAAGGTGTTATCCCATTGGTTGCGGGCCAGAGCGTCTTCCCACTCCTCCGTCTGCGACATCTCCGTGATGATACTCAGCAGTTCCTCGAAGTCCTCGTCGCTGGTCCCCGGTGCTGCGACCATCCCGCGCCAGTTGCTCATCTGCACGTCGTAGCCTTCCTCCAGCAAGGTGGGAACGTCGATGCCTTCCAGCCGTTGCGGTGCCGAGATGGCCAGAACCTTCACTCTTCCCGCCTCGATCTGGTCCGCAAACTCGTTGTAGCCGCTGATGGCTGCCTTGGCAGTATCGGAAAAGACTGTCTGCAGGGCTTCGCCGCCACTGGTGTTGGGGATGTATGTGGTCTGCGAGGCATCAATCCCGGCTTCCATGGCCAGTTGCGCCATGACCAGATGGTCAATGGAGCCGATGGAACCGCCGGTGAACGGGAATCCCCGTGGATTCTTCTTCCACTCGGCGATCAGGTCATCGATGGAGTTGAATGGCGAATCGGCAGGCACCACGATCGCGTCGTAATCATCGGCCAGCCGGGCCAGGGGGCGCACGTCGTCCATTCCCACCGGGGAGTCGTTGAGCTGGATGCCACCCAGCATCACGGTGCCCGTAGCCATCAGGGTCGAGGACTGTCCGTGCATGGTGGAAAACTGTCCCAGGCCTATGGTGCCCGCGGCGCCGGGAACGTTGACAACCTGAACGCTGTTCACAATGCCGTTGGAGCGCAGGGCCTGCTGCTGCTCACGGGCGAAAGTGTCCCACCCGCCTCCGGCACCAGCAGGGGCAATAAGGGTCAGCTTGCTGCGGAGTTCTGCATCGGCTGCACTGCGGGAGGAGGTGAAGACTGCTCCCGCGATGACAAGGGCGGCGAGTACCCCGTAGACAGTCAGACCGACGGTCCGTTTCCTGGAACGGCCACTCGCGGCCATGGAGTCGCCGGGTTGGGGCTTCGGGGATGCCATGATTCCCGACCTTCCTTAGAATTGCTGTTTGCGGCGCATTCACCTTGCGAACGTAGGTGCGTTGGAAGAACCGATCCAATTTAGGCTATTTCACGCGGCCAGAGTGACCTAAACCCGTCGCAACTGGCGAATGGCGAAAGGTAACACTTATGACTATTCTCGTTGGTCGATCCCGCTCCCGGGAAGGAACCGCAGCCTTTACCACTGCCGTCGCGGAAGCCAGGCTCCGCGGTCAGGACCTGGTGGTTTTTGATCTGGACCGGACCGTTCATGATGAAGAAGTTGTCAGCGGCAGCCAGCCAGACTTCCCTGCCGAGGTTGAGGGTGTGGCCGTCAGCTATCGGCTGCCTAACGAGCGCAGCCGCGATGCCGTGGGTGATCTTCTGGACATGGCGGAGGCACTGGATCCGTCGCTGATCATCATTGGGATCCGGCACCGCAGCTCCGTGGGCAAGTTCCTGCTCGGCAGCAGCGCCCAGCAGATCCTGCTGCAGGCCAACGCCCCTGTGCTCGCGGTGAAGGCTGTGTACAGCGCGTGATCACAACGGAGCGTTGACGCCCGCTTAGGATTGTTCCGTGAACCATTCGATCCATCCAGACGCGGGATTATTGTCAGTGGAATCTGCAACCATGCCCGGATCTGCGACCGGCAATCCCGCACCGCCAGCCGACGCTTCGATCCGCCAAGCCACAGCTGAGGACGTCACCGTCCTCGCTGAACTGGCCGCGGTAACTATCCCGCTGGCGTGCCCTCCGATCATGACCGAGGACGACATCAACGGCTACATCGCAGAGCATCTTACCGAGGCCCGATTCAGCAGCTATATTGCTAATGCGGAACGAACGGTAATGGTGCTCGAAGAGCCGAATGCTGACGCAGGCGACGCATCCAGTCCTCGCACGGACCAGAGGTTGCTGGGCTACAGCATGCTCATCCACACCCCTCCGTTGGATGTCGAAGTCCAGGCGGCTCTGACGTTGCGGCCCACCTCTATGCTGAGCAAGTTCTATATGCGGGCCAACGCCCACGGCAGCGGCCTGTCCCATCAGCTCATGAACGCCACCCTGTCCGCCGCCGCGGAAAACGGTTCGCGCGCAGTGTGGCTCTCCGTCAGCGAGGAAAACGTGCGTGCCCAGAAGTTCTACGCCAGGAACGGCTTCCGGATCGTTGGCGGCATGAACTTTCCCACCGGCCGCTTGGTTTTGCGTGACTACGTGCTCGAACGAGCTATCTAAAATCCCATACTCAGGCAATTCACAGGTTGCTCCCGGCTAACAATCAAGTACAAGCCCTACTGTGAAGTTACCTCATAAAGGTGCGAGTGATGCGGCGCCGGCCGGTCGGAGTTTTCCCCCAACCTCCAACCAGCCGGCGCCAACTCTTTAACTTCCGTCAGCAAGCGCCGCTGCCCCTGCGTCCCACGCCCCTGCCAGCCTGTCTCTCGCCGCTGCCGCCCACCGCTTCACGAGCTTCGGATGCCTAGGGCATCACGCCGCCTTGACCGCCCTTGCAGGCTCAGCTGTGGGAACGTTTTCCGCTGTTTCCCTCACGTCTTGGTGTGTGCGCGCTCACAAACTGTCATAGGCGGTTCGTAGGGTGGGTGTATGGATGGCTTCCAGTTTGATTTCATACCGGCGCCGGAGCCGGACCGGGACCGTGGTTTGCGGGCGCTCGGTTTGGCGGGGAGTTCGCTGTTGGAAATCATGCTGCATAAACTCCTGCTCGATGCCTGGGCCGGGGAGAACCTGGCCTTCGGCGGCCGTCTTACCGGGCCGTTCGACGAAGCGGCCGAGGAAGCCGCCGCGGTGCTGGCGGCGGCCGCGGTCCTGCCGGAGGTGCCGGGTCTGCCGGAGGGCTGGGAGACCCTGGCGCCGGCGGCGCTGGCCGCGGTGCTGGAGCGGATTGATCCGGAAGGCCTCGATGATGTCGGGACCATTGATTACCTGCAGGCGTCGGCGAAGGCCGTGGCGTGGCTGCAGTCGGGCCGGGTGAAGGCGTTGAACCGGTTCACCGAGCTGCGTCCGGCCGAGGGCGCCGAGACCGGCAACGCGCACGGGTTTTCCTCCTGCGCGGCGACGGAGATCGCCGCGGCCCTGGCCCAGCCCCGCGGCAGCGCGCTGAAGGACATGGCCGAGGCCGCGCAGCTGTCCGGGCATCTGCCGGCCACGGTGGAGGCGATGGCCGCCGGGAACCTGGACCTGCCGCGGGCCACCGCGATCGCCCGCGGTTCCCAGGACCTGCCCGAGGACCTGCTGCCGGCGTTCGAGGCCGCCGTCCTGCCCCAGGCCGGCAAGATCACGGTGGAGAGTGTGCAGGCCCGTGCCCGCAAGGCCCGTGAACGGCTGCACCCGGAAACCCTCACCGTGCGCCACGAACGCGCGGACCGGTCCCGCAATGCCGGTCTCGTGCCGCAGGATGACGGGATGGCCGAAGTCTGGTTCCGCTGCGCCGCGGACAAGGCAGTCATGGTGTTCAACCTCGTCCAGGCCCTCGCGAAGAAGCTGCAGGGCCCCGAAGAAGCCCGGACCCTGCCCCAGCTGCGCGCCGACGTCATCACCGACCTGCTCCTCAACCCCGGCACCCGCACCGGCGGCTGCACCTGCAACGGCAGCACAGTCACCGGGAACGGAACCTGCAAGGGTACCGGGAGCGGCACGGGCACCTGTGCCGGGACGGGGACGGGTGCTGGGGCGGGGATCACGGCCAGTGTCGCGGTCACGTTGTCGTTGGAGACCGCGGCGGGGTTGAGCGAGGAGCCCGGCGAACTCGCCGGGTACGGGCCGATCCCGCCGGACATGGCCCGCAACCTTGCCGGCCTCGCGAAATCCTGGTTGCTGGTCCTGACCGATGAGTACCGCAACGCGGTCGCGGCCGCGAAAGACCTGCGGCACCCGCCCGAATGGCTCAAACGCCTCGTCCGGTTACGTGACGGGCACTGCAGCGGCCCCGGCTGCCGCGTGGAAGCCCGGTTCTGCGAGGTCGACCACACCGTCGCCTGGGAAGACGGCGGTAAAACCGTGCTCGGAAATCTCAAAGCGCTCTGCAAACCCGAGCACATGTCCAAGCACGCCGGCGGCTGGACAGTCACCCAGTATCCCGACGGCAGCACCACCTGGAAATCGCGGACCGGCCACGAATGGACCAGCACCCCCGAAAACAGCTGGTCCATCCGCCCACCAACCGAACCACCACCACCTGACCTCTACACCCCACCACCCTTCTAACACCCTCCACCTAGCGGCGGCACCGCACCCCAGAGGTCAGACGCCGCCGTCGTTAGTCAAGGTTCCAAGACAGGGAGCGACGACGACATGCTCGTTGTCAGGGAGCGACGACCACGTGCTCGTTCGGCACGCAGTACTTCATGGGGAGCCCTCCGACGTTCCGCGGGCCGTTCTTGCCGAGGTTCTTCATTCGCGGCACCGCGGCCTCCGTGCGCCTGGGACAGGCCATCGATCATCGAAGTCAGTACGCATCATGAACGACGGCGGGACGCGCGGCTACCCAGGTCAGGTCCAATCCGGCATGGGGACAGTCAACGGACCATTCGGTGAAACCGGCGGCGAGCGCGTCCGGATCGTCCGAGGCGAACAGCACCACTCCGGGATAGTCGCGTACAACCGATGCCAGCATCTTTCTGCCGTCCCGGTCCAGATCCGCGTCCAGCCGGTTGATCACAAGCACCGGCGGCTCCCCCAGCATTGCCCGGGCCAGCACCAGCCGTGCCCGTTCCGAGGTGGACAAGGGCTCGCCGCCGCGCTTGAGCAGGGTCTGCTCGCCCCGCTCCAGCCGGGCAATAGGGCCGGCCAGTCCCACCTGTTCCAGGGCGGCCGTTCCTTCCGCCACGTCCAGATCAGGCCTGCGGTAGCGCACGCTGCGGGCGATCGATCCCCGCTCCAGATAGGCTCCGGCAGCGGCGTAGCCGACCAGCCGCCGCCGGTCCCGTCCGCCGCTGTCCAGCAGCGATATGCCATCGACCTGAGTAAACGCATCGGGATCACTGCGCACACCGATCAGCGTTTCCAGCAGCCTGGTCTCCACTGCCGGATCCGCGGAGCGAATGCGCACCCGTTGGCCCGGCCCGGCCCGAAGCTCCGGGACGGGGCAGTTCCGGCACTCGGACATGCCCGCTACCAGGAGCGTGCCCGCATCCTCAGCGTTCAGCGGCTCTCCGTTCACCACCTCCCCGTTTGAAGCCACTTCATTCACACCCACCGCAGTCGCACCCACCGCAGTGGCGTGGCCAGCGGAGGCGGCCACCCGCCGTCGTCGTTCATTTCCTTGCGTTGCCGAGACGGCGAGGGCGGGACCAAGGATCCGGCGTGCGGCCTTGAAGTTCTGCCGGTATTCGACGGCGCGGCCCATGTCAGCAATGGGGGCCGCGATGATGCCCACGATGGTCAGCGCGGCGGCCACAGTCGCCGTCGGAATGGCTTGCCAGCTGCCTACGGCGGCGACGGCAGCGGTGCCCAGCGAGGCGGCGGCTGCGGCGGCACCACGGATGGAACCGGAAGCGGCGGCGCGATGCACTGCCGCGTCGACCACACTGCGGCCGGCCTTGTCCACCTGCTTGACCTCGCGCGCCTCGCCACCTGCGGCGCGGATCGTGCCGGCTGCCATGACCGTATCGGCGAGCCGTGCCGCGAGCCGCCCGCGTTGCCGCCGCAGGGCACGCGCCCGTTCAAAGGCCGGTCTGGCCAGCATCGCCAAGCCTGCAGCCAGAACGGCCAGGGGAACGACGACGGCGAGGGCAAGTCCCGGTGCGAGCAGCCATAGTGCCACTGCAGTACCGAGGATGAGCGGGATGCCTACGGCCAGCGGCGCGATTCCCATCGCAATCCAGTTGCGCACGCTGGAGAGGTCGTTGGTGCTACGCGCGATGGTCACGCCCGGCGACGGTCCCCGGTCGGTGGCGAGCGCGGATTTCACCAGGCCCTTGCGGATCTGATGGATGTAGTCCTGGCCGAGCATCTCGCCCAGCACACGCTCGAGAGCCCGCAGGCCGCCGATGGCCAGCGCGGCCGCGGCCAGCCCGGCGACGAGGGGGACGATATTCCCGGCACCTGCTGGGGCGTCGTCGAGCAACCACATCATCAGCAGCGCGCTGGCACCGGTCACCGCCGCCATGGCCAGGCCGGTACCGACCAGCATCGCCATCAAACCACGCCGGCGGCCACTGAGCAGCCTGGGCAGGCCTGGCGGAAGTTTCTTGCTAGGCATGTTTCACACCTGCCCTTACTTGCGTGCAGGCAACAGTTCCAGGGCGGTTGCCGGGTTGCACAGATCATAGGTGTTGATCACGCGGGTAGTGATGACGCCGGCGGCTTCCCGGGCGGCAAGCGGCGAGGCTGTGAGCAGGCCCGAAACCGCCGGCACGGAAACGCCGGCATCCTGCAGGACTCCGATGCCCGCCGTGGCGCCCAGCGCATCCGCGGCGGCGAACACTACATGGTCGACGGCGGCGTGGAAAACCGGGTCATGGAGCAGTCTGCTCGTTTCGCCCTGGTAGACGCCGTCGGCAATCTCCACCACGATCACATCGGACTCGGCCGTGGTCAGGGTGTCGATGAGGCTGGTCAGCAGGCCGCGCACGGTTTCGTAGTCCAGCAGGTAAGTGGTGGGGAAACCGAAGTCGGTAAAGTCGAGCACCAGGCGGGCACCGGCGTCCGTGAAGAGGCGCGGATCGTTGCCGGAGCCGGTCCCGGTCGCCTTGCCGGCGGAAACCCGCAGGCCCGCTGCGTCCAGCCCGTTTACCAGACAGCCCAGCGTGGTCGACTTGCCCGAATTCATGGAGGTACCCAGCACCGCAATCACCGGCGGCCGGCCGGGCAGTTCCGTAGCGTGATTGACGGCGTGCGGCGCCAGGTCCTGCAGGTTGACCACCACGCCGTCCTTGGCGAGCAAGCCGATCGGCTGGATGGTAGTGGCCTTGTCGATGTCCGCGTGCTGTTCAAGGACCCGGGCGGCCAGTCCGCCGCCAGCCACCAGGCTGCATTCGCTCAGGTCATCCGGCACCACGGCGAGGAACTGGTCCGGCGCGTAGCGGTTCCCGAAGGAGACCAGGATTTCGTCGCCGGGGAACATGGCCTGGCGGCGCGAGGCCGGGCTTTCCAGCTTCGTGTGACTCCCGATTTCCACCACTTTGGCCAGCACCACATCGCCGGCGGCCGGGGCAATGTCCAGCAGTTCGTACCCTGACGGATCGAGTGCCAGCCGATCCGCGAGGAAACGGGTGGTGTAGGCCTTCTTGGCCCGCTGCAGCCGCAGGGGATCCGCGGCTACCGCCGTACTGGTGGTGAGGGAAAGTGCTTCGCTGGGGTGGGCGACGAGTGTCATGGTCTTCTCCTGAGTCGGGTTTTGCTGCCAGTTACGACTAAACGCGACCCATATGAAAGGGACATGATGTACCGATGAGAGTGCTCTCATGAACCGTTTACCCTGCCGTCATGTCACGTGCCCCGGCATTTCAACTGGTTCTGCTGCCGGGCCGGAAGCCCCGGACCGCTGCCCGTCGCTCGCGCGCCAGGCGCCGTCGTCGTTTCCTATTGGCACCGCATTGGGGCAGGATTGATGCAGACAACTGGACATGAGGAGGCCTAAGTGCTGGCACTGGTGCGACACGGTGAGACCGACTGGAATTCGGCCGGACGGCTGCAGGGGCATACGGACATCCCGCTGAATGAGTTGGGCCGCAGGCAGGCTAACGACGCCGGCGCTAAGCTGGCAACGGAGGAATGGAACCTTCTGGTTTCATCCCCTTTGCGCCGCGCCCGCGAAACCGCTGAGATCATCGGCAAGCACGTCGGGCTGTCTATTTCCGGCACTCTGCCGGGCCTGATCGAACGGGACTTCCGCGACGCCGAAGGGACCGTCCTGCTGGGCATGGACCGGCCCGAGATCGACAAAGTGCTCCTCGCCTCCGAGCCGGAAGCCGAAGTAGCGGCACGCAGCATTGCCACGCTGCAGGAACTGGTCCATGCGAACCCGGATCAGCGCATCATCGTCGTCGCGCACGGCACGCTCATCAGGGTGACTATGGGACTCCTGCGGGGCGAAGCCCATGCCCATGTCATCAACGGCGAAGCCATCGAGCTGGATCCGGACTTGCTGCTGGGCTTCGAGGCGGAGCAAGTCGCCGGCTAGCCTAGAGCAGCGACTGGATCACCAGCGTCCACCGGTCCAGCCATTCGCGCGTGCTTTCCGGGTCGTCCCAGGACTTCTCGTCGAGGTACAAACCCTGCACAGGAACCGTGGCACCGAGCTCAACAAGTACCGGCTTGAGCAGCAGCTCCGGGGCCAGCGCGTGGGCCGGGCCCGCACCGAGCATCAACGGTACTGCGACAACGCCTTTGAGCCCGTCGCCGGTGGCGAACTGATCAAGGAACAGCTTGAGCACTCCGGTGTATGTGGCCTTGAAGGTCGGCGATGCGAAGATCACCAGATCGCTGGACTGGACTGTCTTCACGGCCGCCGCGACGGCGTCGTCGCCCCACCCCAGCAGGCCAGGGCCCAAAGTGATGACGTCGACTGCATTGTCCACCGGCGCTCCGGTGATCTGCTCGGCCAGGAGCCGGGCCGCGGCAAGGGTTCGGGAGTCCGGCTTCGGGTTTCCTGCAACTACGGTAACGGTCATACAGGGACGCTACCCCTCTCCCCCGGCCGTTGGGAGCACGTGTCAGGACGTTACAAAGCCGGTTTCGCTGGCGCCTGTTCGCATGATGGACGAATGCTTTCCTTCGGCGTTACACTGAATGACCAAATCAGCACCCTTAGCAACTGAATAACGCATGTCCCCTCAGACGCTGCGTCGGGCGGACGAATCATCAGGCTTTCCAATACGCCCATCCCCAGGACCGTTAGGACATCTGCCATGCGTGAGAAAAGGTACACGGCCACAGCCAAAGCCAACAGCAAGCATCCCTACGACTGGGGCCGCGCCATGGCCCTGGCCGTCTCCAAGCTATTGCACCAGGCAGAGGATGACGGCCTTGTCACCCAGCGCAGGAACCTCTACGACGAGGATCTGCGCTTGAGGATCAGTGAACTGGCTGATGGCATCCAGATCACGCTCTCCTGGTCCCCCATGGCCGCACCCGCCGCTGACCCCGCAGCCACCGCCCAGTTGGCCGTGGAGCGTGTCACAATCGCCTGATGCCAAGAGCCGCGCCGAATGCCGGTGCGGCTCCTACCATTCCTGCCGGCTCAATTGCCTTCCGAATAGCTCTCCGCCGGCACTGCAATCTGGAATCCGCAGGCACAGCGCAGCACCAGCGTGTCTACTTCGACATGCGGCAATGCGTCCTCCGGATCATGGTTGAGCACCGGATCATAGATAGGCCGTTGAGCGGAATCGAACGGTCGCATCGGCTCGCCGCAATGGATGTAGGCGGATTCGACCGCCACCAGCCAGTCTGCCTCATCAGGCTCGCCCAGCCATGGCTTCCGGGTCTGATGCCCATAGAAGCTCTCACACTCGGCGCACGAGTAGCTGATGTTCCACAACGGATGCCCGCTGAGGTTCTGCTCTTCGGCGGGCTCGACCTCTTCAATAATCAAATAGTCGTCCGTGGCACAGACGGAACACCAAGGATCAGAGACGTCGTCATCCCTGCCGGTGGGCCGATAGCGCTGTTTGTGATTGGGCATTACCACTCTCACTCCCTCGCAGAAGATCAATCTGGACTTTGCTAGCCAACCCCAACTAAATCTAGTCTAGCTAAACTAAGTATACTTACCAAACGAGTTTACACTGTAAATTCCTGCACTGCACCCCGCTTCCGCAAGTACGTACACGCCAACCCTTCCTCCCAATTTAGTTTGATTGGCACAATCAAACTTTAGGACGTATCCTCATCATGTGCAAAAGATTCAAGGGGCCGGAAGTCAGGACGACACCGGCCCAACCGCGGGTGACCAAGTGAGGTCCAGCGTCACCCAATTGATCCGCTGGGCCGCGCGTTCGCAGGTCCGCAAAGAACTATTTGGGCCCGCCGCTTCGGACATGTCTCCCAACGATGTGGCGCTGCTGGACTACATCAGCAAAAACGGTCCCGTGCGCGTCTCCGAACTTGCCGTCCAGCACGGCGTCGACAAATCCACCATGACCCCGCAGGTCCGGCGGCTCGACGACAAGGGGCTGGTAGACCGCCAGTCAGATCCAGGCGATGCCCGGGCAACGCTGGTCAGCACCAGCGAAGAAGGCCGTGAGATGCAGCGCCAGATCGGTGCGGCGGGAGCCGGTCTCTTTGACGAAGTCCTGTCCACCTGGTCCGCGAAGGACCGCGAAACACTTGCGCGTATGCTGGACCGCTTCGTCCAGGAACTCGCTGACCACCAAGAATCCGCTTTCGAATCAGTCGCCGAAGGAAACACCGAGTGAGCGTCCCCGCCCCCACCAGGAACATACAGGAGTTCAAGACCAGCCCTATGACTCGATTGCTCCTTGCCCTGGATAACTGGCGACGCCGTGCCTCTGATGCCGGCCTTGGCCTGCCGCTGGGAATCCTGGCCGTCACTGCGACCTTTTGGCTTGTGGTCTGGCTGGCAGACCATGCGCTGCAAGGGTCGATCTCCCCCGTGGGCGCGCTGACCCGGATCTACGGAACGGGCGCCGTCGTCCTGTTGACGCTGCTCATGGTCGCGATCGCGGTCTGGATGCTCGTTCAGCGGTTGGGTTACCGTGACGTATTCTTCGACGGGCAAGGCGGCAGTACAGAAGATCAGTCACCGGCCCCGAAATGGGATTCCTCCATCCCGGACTTCACCGGTCAGATCACCAAACTGGTTTCATCCATGGACGCTCCCGCCTCGCCGCGGCCTCCCATGGCTCCGGCCGCTGGCAACCCGCAGCGGAACGGCAGCCCAGCCGATGAGGGCACGCTTTCCACAGACCAGGCTGTACCTGTGGCCGATGGAGAAAACGGGCACAAGGTTGCGTCCGAGCCAGGGCCCACGAAGCCTGAGGCTTCCCCGGCAGCCGATGCCCCTGCTGCGGCCAAGTCCGCGACCCAGCCCTCGGCTCGACCAGCTGGCACGTCCCCGGCAGGCAAGAGCGCCAAGGGCAAGAGTGCCCCCGGAAAAAGTGATCCCAGCAAGAATGCCCCGGGCAAAAAGGCCCAAGCGAAGTCCTGTGCCTCAAAGCCGCTGCTGAAACGTAAAGGCCGAAAGTAATACCGGAGCGTGATCGGATCCGGACTCGAACGTTACGATCTGATCATGCAGACTTTCCTGCCGTTTCCTGACTTTGCTGCCAGCGCGGCGGTCCTCGACGGGCCACGCCTGGGCAAGCAGCGGGTGGAGACGTTACAGGTCCTGCGCGCCTTGGTTTTTCCGGATTACGGGTGGCAGCGGCACCCTGCGGTACGGATGTGGATGGGACACGTGCCGGCTTTGGTCTGTTATGGATTGGCGATGACGGACGAATGGCTGGCCCGCGGTCATGCGGACAGCACCCGCGGGTCCATCCTCGAATTCGCGCCCGAAGCAGAACGAGCGGCGCCGGCGCTTCCACCTTGGCTCGGCGACGAGGACTTTCACCGGTCCCATCGTTCCAACCTGATCCAAAAGGATCCTGCGTTCTACGGCCCCCGCTTCCCCGGCACGTCGAATGCGCTCCCCTATATCTGGCCCGAGCCGGCCACCGAACTAGTCCCCGCTGAAGTCACCGGTCCGCGCTTGTGGATAGCCCGGGCCCAAGGCGGGCAAGGCGAAAAGCCGGGCACCGCCGTCGTTAGTCTTCCTGCCTTGACGCCCGCCGGAGTGCCGGTGCGGGGGAAGAAGGCCCGGCAGGTGGATGCCATGCTGAATGAAGCGAACGACGGCGACCCGGTCGCCCTACCGCTCGACGGCGGCCTGCGCTTTGCTACCGGTACGCTCGGTCCAATCACCGGGGCGGCGGACACGCTCGCGCGGACGTTGGTGCTCAGCGGCGAGATCCGCCGGTCGGACTTTGACTGTCCCGCCTTGCTGCAGGACCCGCGGCTGTTCTTCGCCGTCCCGCTGCCGGCAGTTCTCCGCGGCAGTCCAGGGGCACGCTCAATACACCGTTAATCCGCCGGGTTCAGCTGCGCGGCAGCCGCCGCCTGATGGTCCGGATTCCCTGTTGTCATTGCATACACGCCATAGCTGATCGGTGCGGCCGCCATCAGCTCCGCACATTGGTCGGCCAGCCGCGGTGGTACGCGTCCGCCGTCGTCAAGATAGCTGCGCACGGTGAGGTCGAAGGCCTCCGGGGTGGAAACCATGTAGTGGAACATGAAGTCCAGCGCCGGATCCGCTACCTTGGCCGTGGTCCAGTCGAGGACGGAACGGATTTCGGCGTTTTCGTCCAGCAGCAAGTGTGCCGGGTAGAGCTCCCCGTGGGTGAAGACTGTGAAGTCCGGCCAGTAGCTGTCCTCGGCCAGCCAGACGTTCCAGCGTTCCAGCAGGGCATCGGCGATCTGGAATTCGGCCTCCACCTTGGCCAGGTTGGTGCGCCATTCCTCGCGTACCTCCTCCGGGGTCAGCGTGGGAATGCCCGCGGCGTGGGCCTGCTCGGCGTCAATGCGGTGCAGCTGGGCGATGATCCGGCCCAGCGACGCGCAGTAGGTTGGGGATTCGCGGTCGAAGTGCCAGACCGGCTGGCCGTCCTCCACCGTCAGGCCGGGCTCCCCCGGCAGCGCCGGATATGCAATCAACGAGCGGCTCCGGATCCGCCACTCCGGCACCGCCGCGGAGAGCCTGCCTTTGACCAGCTTGAGGATTTTCGCTTCGTCGGCAATTTTGGCGGAGACGTCCGGCCGGCGCGGAATCCGCAGGACCCAGTGCTTGTTGTCCCGGGCGACGGCGAACGCCACCAGGTAATCCAGGCCGGCCTCGTTGAACGTGACGTTGGTGGATTGGATATCCAGTCCGTGTTCCTGGGCCAGCTCCGCGACCGAGGCGGCAGTGAATTCCGGTTCGTCTGACATGGCGGTCCTCCTAGCGTTGGTGTCACTGTACCGAACTTGCACCGCGGGCCCGGCGGTGAGGAGCGCCGTAGCGCCCAGACGCGGGTTACCGTTCCTGGGTTTGTTCGAGATCGGCCTCTATCCGGTGCGCAGCCTGCCTAACGGCGTCGCCGAAGTCCGAGCCGGGCGATTCCCTGACCCGGCTGAGCGGCATGGCGAGACAGATCGTGGCAATTACCTGGCTCCGTGACAGCACCGGGGCACTCACGGAGCCCAGACCGGGCGTCCTCCTCCCGGCGGACTCGACCCAGCCCTTAGCCGCCAGTTCCTCCATGGCCTCGGCCTCTCTTGCCAGGAGACGTCCGCTCGATCCTGCCGGTAACGCCAGCCGAGCGCCTGCCGGCAGAGTGGCCTTCAGCTCATGCTGGCTGTCTACGCTGAGCTGGCAGATACGTTCATCACCGCGGCGGATCCACAGCTGGGCGGTCTCCCCCGTGGTATCACGCAATTCGGTCAAAACCGGCAGCGCCGCGTTCTCCAGCGCGGTACGGACAAATCGATGGCCTAACTGGAAGCCGCCGCTTTCGTTACGGCGCAGGAAGCCGTACTCCACCATCGATAGCGCCAACCGGTGGAAGTTGACACCGAAAGTCCGGTTCTGCGGGCAAGTTCGCTGGCCGAAGCTGAGGTGCCCTCCACAGCATCCAGGATCGCGGCAATCCGCTCAAGCATTCTGTTACCAGTGGAGGTCTCGGGCGAGGGCATGGCATTAGCCTAATATCTTCGGGCTGCGGGCCACGACGCACTGGCGCACCTCGCCCATCTGCGTGTTGCCAGTGCCGCCCCTTCCCGATTATCCGCAGCCGATCTGCCTGCCGCTCCTGACTACGGAGTGCAGGCGGGCCTATGCTGAAGGACAAGCGCCCTTTGTCACGAGACTGCTGCCAAGAGAAGAGAGAAACCATGGCCTCCGATCCGCGCACGCCCGATAACGTTCCCGCCCGCGACGAGCCCGGGCACGAGGAGCCCGGGCTGCCCGGCGCTTCCAGCGCTTCCGGCGGTGCAGTGGTGCCGACGGGTAAAACCGGGGAGGAGAAGGGCCAGGCCGAAACGGAAGAACCCAGGCGGCCCGCGCCGGCGGACAGGGAAATTGAGGACAAGCCGCGGATAACCCGGGCCGGCATGATCTGGACGGCCACGGTGGCGGGCCTGATTCTGCTGGTGCTGCTGATTATCTTCATCGCCCAGAACCAGGACCAGGTCACGTTGCGCTACTTCGGTTTCGAAGGCGCCGTCAACCTGGGCCTGGCCCTGTTCATTGCGGCCGTCGGCGGCGGACTGCTGACTGCCATGGCCGGTGCCGCCCGGATCATCCAGCTTCGGGCCTTTGCGCACAAGGACCGGAAGCGGAAGCGGGATCAGACCCGCTGACCCACATCGTCGGCAGCGGTTCCGCGGCGTATGTAGTTGCGCGGCACCACGACCATCGGCACCGGGAGTGCCCGGAGCACCCTGTTGGCCGTTGCCCCCAGGAAAAGGCGGTTGTTCCGGGCCAGCCGGCTGGAGCCGATCATCATCAGCTCGCCCTCGTCCCAGTCCAGTCCTTCGATGGCATCCTCGATCGTCTTGCCGGGGGCAACGGTCCGGGTTACCTTGCCCGGGAGCTGTGCTGCAGCCGCGGCAAAGCGCTCGGCCATGTTCGCTTCCGCTGCCCGGACGGCTTCCGGGTTATCCGGGTCCAAGGCCACCAGGGACACCAGCCGCAACGGCAGGGACCGCCAGGACGCCGCCCCTAACGCTGCCTGCAGAACGTCGTCGGCGCCGGGCCTGGTGCCGATCCCGCAGGTCAGGCGCGTGATGGACTCCTGCCGCTGCCGCTGGTAACCCTTGGGCGCCAACGCCACGGGCACGTCGGCGGCGTGCAGCGCCCACCACGATCACCGCGGCGGAGAACTCGCGCGCGGCTTCGATCAGGCCCTCGGCGGTTGACTCCGCCTGAAGTATATGGGCCTTCGCTGTCACGTCATGGGGCACCAGCGCCAGGCCCTCGGCCAGCCACTGATCGAGCTGCTCCGCAAGTATCCGTTCGTAGCCCCGGTCCGAGGGAGGGTAGGTTCCGGCATAGGGCGAGTCCGGCGAATGGACCACGACCAGGTCCAGCGAGGCCTGCTGGCTCCGGGCCAGGGCCACGGCCAGATTGACCGCGCCCCGGCCGTTCTCGGTGGCCGTGTACCCGACGACGTACCTGCGCATGCTGCTCACGCCCCGTGGCGCGCGGTCCCGGCAGGCTCCCCGGCACCGGTGCTGGCAGATGCCGAGGCCGTGACAGTGCCTGCGGTTTCAGCAGCACCGAGAATCCGGGCGGCGGTTTGCTGTCCCATCCGGACGGCCCCGTCCACATGCTGGTAGCCCTCGGCCGCCAAATCCGAGCAGGACCAGTAGATCGGACCGACCGGCGTGAGCTGGTCCTTGCCGTAGCGGTGCAGCCCGCCCAAGTCGTAGCTGGCCGCATAGGCGCCGCGGGTCCATTCCTCCGAACCCCAGTCGGATTCGTAGTAGACCACGGGCTCCAGCGCCTTCGGACCAAGGTACTCCGCCACTGCCTCCAGGACAGCGGCCTTGCGGTCCTCCGCGCTGAGCTCGAACATGGCATCGGCCTTTTCATCGGAGATGAAGCCGACCAACGTACCGCGCGGATCCTGGTAGTTCGTGTTGTCGTAAACCTCCTGCACCACGGAGGTCGGGCTGAAACAGGTGCCGGAAAGGCCGTCTTCACGCCAGAATGGAGTCTCGTAGACGGCGTGGACCTTGATCACCAGGCCCAGCGACTGGTGCTGGTGCATCTGGTGCTGGCGGCGCGGCAGCGGCGGCTCAAAGGAGACCCGCGAATACAGGTTCGGCGGCACGGCCATAATTGCGAAGCGGGCACGCACGGTGACGGAATCCGAAATGGCGGTCACGCCGTCGTGCGTTGAACCCGCGGCAGCGGTAGCGGCATCCGGTGCCTGACCCACCCACCGCAGCGTGCGCACCGGGCTGTTGAGTACGACGTCGTCCCCCAGCTTTGCGGCGAGGCGTTCAGACACCTGCTGCATTCCGCCGATGACGCGCTTGTCCAGGATGAAGTTGTCATCGACCAGGTTGCTGAAGGATCCGGCGGAGGCGGCCATCAGCACGGCCTGCAGCGCGGAGAAGGAGTGCGCGGGCTTGGTCAGCATGCCGCCGGCAATGAAGAGGCCGATGTTGTTGCAGGCGTCCTCGTCGCTGGACTGCTTGCGGAGCCAGTGGTGGAAGGAAATGGTGTCCAGTTCACGCGCCATCGGATGGGTCCACGGTGCCTCGGGACCGGCCTCCGCGGCCAGCGCGTCCAGGATGCCGATCAGGCGGTTCATCTCGTCCTGCGTCCGCTCGGTGACGGGGAACAGCTCGCCGGTGTAGCGCTTCCGCTTAGCGTCCGGACCGATGTAGATGGATTCACCGTGGCGGTAGCGCGGGAACGTGTCCAAGCCGAGTTCGTCCAGCAGCCCCAGCAGCGCAGTCTGGTCCGGCGAGACCCACTGGCCGCCGATTTCCAACATGGCGCCGTCGACGGTGTCCGTCCAGGTGCGGCCACCGACGCGGTCGCGGGCTTCCAGCACGGCAACGCTCAGGCCGGCCTTCTCCAGCTCCCAGGCAGCCGTCAGCCCGGAGGGTCCTGCGCCGATAATGACGACGTCGCGTTCCATGGTATTCACTCTTTCACTCCCGTATGTGTTCGACGTAAATGAATAACGTTCATTTACTCAAACTGTAGCCGTTGGCCGGACGAATGGGAAGCGGAACGTAGGATATTTTTAGCGGCCCGCCACGGGGCCGCTGAGGAAACGAGCCACAAGGAGGCCCGCCATCGCGGTTTCAGCATCGGGGACGCACCGCTCTGCCGGACGCCCGGCACAGAAGGTCCTGTCCAAGGAGCTCATCACGTCGGCGGCCCTGAAGCTGATCGAGGCCAGCGGCTATGACGCACTGACCATGTCAGCCCTGGCCAGGCGCCTGGGCGTTGCGCCGTCCGCGCTGTACAACCATGTGAAGTCCAAGCACGATGTCCTCCTGCTCTTGCAGGACCATCTGATGAACCGGGTGGACGTCAGCGGTTTCGGCACACTCCCCTGGCCCGAGGCAGTGCGGAATTGGGCCTGGTCCTACCGCGACGTGTTCACCCAGCACTCCCCGCTGATTCCAGTCATCGCCGTGCTGCCCGTGACCGGCGCGCCTCGCACCCTGCAGATGTACGAGGAACTCACCCGCGGTTTTCTCGACGCCGGCTGGCCCGAGCCATTGGTGGTCCCTGCAATCGTTGCACTGGAGTCCTTCATCTTCGGCTCCGCCTTTGACGTGGCCGCCCCGGAGGACATTTTCGAAACCGGAGAACTGGCCGATTCCAGCCCGCACTTCACCTCGGCTGTGCGGGCGCGCCAACTGCCGGCGGACGGGGCCCCCGCCGACGCGGCCTTCCGGCTGGGGCTCGACGGGCTCATCTCCGGGCTGGACGCCCAGCGGCGGGAATGGGCTGACGCCGCCAGCACTGCCGGGTAACTCAGCGCGCGGCCAGCATCTTCGCCCTTCGGTTGGACAGGATCTGCCCGCCGATCACAATCAGCAGCGCGATGATGAACATGGCCGAACCGATCACATTGGCCTGCGCCGGAATGCCACGGGTTGCGGCGACGTAGATGAACTTCGGGAACGTGTCCACGTTGCCTGAGTTGAAGTTGGTAATGATGAAGTCGTCGAAACTCATGGCGAAAGCCAGCAGCGCGGCCGCCACGATGCCAGGCAGCAGCAGCGGGAAGGTGACCCGCCAGAAGGCTTGGATCGGCGATGCGTACAGGTCCGCTGCGGCCTCTTCCAGCTTGGGGTCAAGACTGGCCACGCGGGCTTTCACTGCAACCACCACAAAGGAAATACAGAACATGCTGTGGGCGATGATGATCGTCCCCACCCCCAGGTCCACACCGACGTTCAGGAACTGGGCCAGCAGTGACGCGCCGAGCACCACCTCCGGCGTCGCCAGCGGCAGGAAGATCAGCATATTGGCCGTGGCGTTGAACCTGAACCGGTAACGCACCAGGCCAATGGCGATGGCCGTGCCCAGGATGGTCGCAATGACGGTGACGATCGAGCTGATCTGCAGGCTGTTGGCCAGCGCCTCGCACACCGCCGGTGCGCCGCAGGGGTTGCGCCAGTTATCCAGCGTGAAGCCGCGCCAGGTGAGATTGGTCCGGCCGGCGTCATTGAACGAAAAGGCGAACACGTAGGCAATGGGGACCAGCAGGAACAGGAAGGCCAATCCGCCGAAAACCGGTACCAGCCATGGGCCGATTCTTCTTCTCATGAGGCCTCCTTAGAGCAGCTCTTTGGTACCGAAACGGCGGACGTACAGGATCACCAGGAACAGGATGGCCAGCATCAGCACGAAGGACAGGGCCGAGGCGCCCGGGTAGTCCACCACGCGGAAGAACCTCGAATCGATGACCTGCCCAATCATGGTGGTGTTCTGGTTATTGCCCAGCAGCGCCGCGTTGATGTAGTCGCCCGAGGCCGGGATGAAGGTCAGCAGCGTGCCGGCGATGACACCCGGCATGGACAGCGGAAGCGTGACCGTGCGGAACGTGGTGAAGGAGTTGGCATACAGATCACCGCCCGCTTCGATCAACCGGGTATCCAGCCGCTCCAGGTTGGCGTAGATCGGCAGCGTCATGAACGGCAGGAAGTTGTAGGTCAGGCCGCAGACGACGGCGAAGGCCGTGGCGGTCAGCCGCCCGTCCTCGGGCAGCAGGGCCACTGCCCGCAGCACCCCGACCACTGGACCTTCGTCGGCCAGGATCTGCTTCCACGCCTGCGTTCGCAGGATGAAGCTGGTAAAGAACGGCGCGATTATGAGAACGAGCAGGATGCCTTGGAGCAGTTTCCTGCCGCGGAGCCGCACTGCCACCAGGTACGCCATAGGGTACCCGATCGCCAGCGCTGCCACCGTGGCGATCAGCGCAAACGCGAAGGACCGGACCAGTTCGGGCCAGTAGCTGCTTAGCACTGTGGTGTAGTTGCTGAACTGCAGCGCCGGCATAAACTGCCCGATATCCGCGCCGGGCGGCTTGGTGTAGAGCGAGGTGGCCAGCAGGGAGAAAACCGGCAGCACAAAGAAGAGCAGCATGAAGACGAAGCCGGGCAGGATCAGCAGATAGCCCACTCGTCCGCGGCGTTTGTCCGCGCGGATCTCCGATGAACTGCGCGTCTCCTCCGGCTTCACCTTGCTGCTGCGCGGGGCCGTCAGCAGGCTCATGTCGCCGCCGCTTCCGTTTCCCTGGCCCCGGCCTGCGTGTCTTCATCGCCGTCCAGGCCGAAGGCATGCGCCGTATCCCAAGTCAGCACAACCTCATCGCCGGGAGCCGCCAATTGCTGGCCGTGATTCTGGCTGAACACTCCTACCGCCCCGATCCCGGCCACCTCCACCAGGTACTCGGTGCTGACCCCGGTGAAGGAAGAGTCGAGCACGCGGCCCCACAGGATGTTCGACCCATCGTCGGGAGCATCGGCGGGCCACATCATCCGCAGCTTCTCCGGCCGGATCCCGATCAGCGCCTTGCCGTGGTGCGTGGTAGAGCGGTCCTTGCGCACAGCCAACCGGTTTCCGCCCGCATTAATAACGACGGCGTCGCCGCGGTCCTCGACAATTTCACCCGCTACCAGGTTGGACTTGCCGAGGAAGTTGGCGACAAAAGCGGTCCGCGGCAGTTCGTACAGCTCGCGCGGCGCGCCCAGCTGCTCTACCTGGCCCTGGTTCATGACGGCCACGGTGTCCGCCATGGTCATGGCCTCTTCCTGGTCATGGGTGACATGCACAAAGGTCAGGCCGACATCGGTCTGGATCCGCTTCAGCTCCACCTGCATCTGCCGGCGCAGTTTCATGTCCAGCGCCCCCAGCGGTTCATCCAGCAGGAGCAGCGCGGGCTCGTTCACGATCGCTCGGGCCAGAGCCACCCGTTGCTGCTGCCCGCCCGACAGCTGCGCAGGCCGCCGCGCCGAAAGATGGGCCAGTTCGACCAGTTCCAATGCCTGCTTGGCCCTGGCCTGGTGATCCCTGATTTTCCGCCGCTTGAGCCCGAAGGCCACGTTGTCCAGCACACTCATGTGCGGAAAGAGCGCATAATTCTGGAACACGGTGTTGACCGGCCGCTCGTGGGCACTGGTTCCGGTGATGTCTTTGCCGCCGATGCTGAGGCTTCCCGACGTCGGCTGCTCCAGGCCCGCGATCATCCGCAGAGTGGTGGTCTTTCCGCAGCCGGAGGGACCCAGCAGCGCGAAGAACGATCCGGCCGGGATTTTCAGATCCAGGTTGTCGACGGCCAGGAAGCCGCCGAACCGCTTGGTGATGGCAGCGAGCCGCAGGTCGGCGCCCCGGTTCTCGGCGCCGGCGTCGTGCTTTTGCGGATTGGTCTGAACCATCGTCATTAGTTGCCGATCGCTTTCTGGAACCGGTTGGTGAAGTCGGTTTCCTCGTCTGCGCTGAGCGAGCGGAAGACATGGGCCTTCGCCAGATAGTCCTCGCTAGGGAAGATCAGGGGATTCTCCACCAGTTCCGGATCGATCTTCTCCATCGCTTCCCTGGCGCCTTGGACCGGGCAGATGTAGTTCACGTAGGCTGCCACCGTCGCCGCGTTCTTCGGATCGTAATAGAAGTCCATCAGGGCTTCCGCATTCGCTTTGTGCGGCGCCCCGATAGGTACCATCAGGTTGTCCGACCACAGCGTCCCGCCAGCATCGGGGAGGGCGAACTCCCACTTGTCGCCGTTCTCAAAATTCAGCTGTGTGATGTCGCCGGACCAGCAGATCACGGCAAGGGCGTCGCCGGAGATCAGATCCTCCTTGTAGGAGTTGCCCTTCACCTGGCGGATCTGGCCGTCCGAGATCTGCTTCGTCAGGTCATCCAGCGCGTTCGAGAATTCATCCGCACTCCAATCACCTGAAATGTCGGTGCCGTTTTCCAGCATCATCAGGCCCATCGTGTCGCGCATCTCATCCAGCACCTCCACGCGGCCTTTGAGCTCCGGCTTCCACAGGTCGGAGACAGTCTTGAGGCCACCGGGTACGGCTTCCTTGTTCCAGGCGATGCCAGCGAATCCGGACTGCCAGGTCAGCGAGTTCTTCCGGCCGGGGTCGAAGTCGACGTTCTTCAAGGTCTGGAGCAAGTTAGCAGCGTTCGGAATTTTGGCGTGATCCAGTTCCTGCGTGTAGCCGAGGCGGATCAACCGCGCCGCCATCCAGTCCGTCAGCGTAATGATGTCCTGCCCGATATCCTGGCCGGCTGCCAACTGCGCCTGGACCTTCCCGAAGTAAGTGTCATTTCCGTCAATGTCTTCGGAGTAGTTCGCCGCGATGCCCGTCGCGGCGGTAAAGGCTTCCAGCGACGGATAGCTCTGGGACTTGTCGTCGTAGTCGAGGTAGAGGGTCCAGTTGGCCCAATTGACCTCCTTTTCCGACGCCGAGAGATCTTCCGCCGCCGCCGCTTCTCCGGCTTGGCCATTCGACGTTGTACCGGTACCCCCGGTGCCGCACGCGGCCAGCAGTCCGGCGAGGCTTAAACCACCCGCGCCCATTAGGATGTTCCGGCGGGACAGCTGTGCCCCTATCAAGCGGCGGAGTCGGGGATCGTCGGGCAGGCGATTTGGCATGTGAGGCTCCCTGAGGCGATAGACACTGTGACGAAGATCATGCCAGACCGCGCGCCGCTCGACAAGGGATTCAGTTGTAAATTTTTCGTTACCCGACGGATCCCTGCCTCAAATCCGAGTTTCACAACTTATTTCGTAGCGAAGGGGCTTGCGCGCCGACAGACCAGCGGCTTCAATGGCATAAACATTCACGCGGCCGGTCCCCACCCGGCGCATCCCCCCGCCTGGAGGTGGTGATATTTTGACGGCCCAGCCCGAGAGCACTGCGAACAACAACGGATTGACCCACACGGGCAGCGGGCACGCCCACGGCCCGGTGGACACGGTGTCCAAGGCCATCATCGAACAACTGCAGGAAGACGGCCGACGCTCCTACGCTGCCATCGGCAAAGCTGTTGGACTCTCGGAAGCTGCGGTCCGCCAGCGGGTACAAAAACTGATGGACAGCGGCATCGTCCAGATTGTCGCTGTCACGGACCCCATGCAGATGGGGTTTTCCCGCCAAGCCATGCTGGGCATCAAGGCCAATAATGACGTGCTGAAGGTGTCCGACCAGGTGGCCGCCCTGGACAAAGTGGACTATTGCGTGGCTACCGCCGGCACCTTCGACATCCTCGCCGAAATCATCTGCGAAAACGACAACGATCTGCTGCTGCTGGTCAACCAGATCCGCAGCATTCCCGGTGTCCTGAGCACCGAAACACTGATGTATCTGTCCCTGCGGAAGCAGGCCTACAACTGGGGAACACGATGACTCAAACATCCACCACCCGCTCCTATACAACGCCCCGCGGCACCGACCGCCAGCAAGCCGCGCGCGACCACCTCTGGATGCACATGGCCCGCCACTCCAACCTGGCCGGCGGCGGCTCGGTCCCGGTGATCAGCCGGGGCGAGGGGCACCTGATTTTCGACGACCAGGGCAACGAATACATCGACGGCTTGTCCGGCCTCTTCGTGGTCCAGGTCGGCCACGGCCGTGAAGAACTGGCGCAGGCCGCGGCCCGGCAAGCGAAGGAACTGGCCTTCATGCCGCTGTGGTCCTACGCCCACCCGGCGGCCATCGATCTCTCGGAACGCCTGGCGCACTACGCTCCGGGCGACCTGAACCGGGTCTTCTTCACCACCGGCGGCGGCGAGGCTGTTGAAACGGCGTGGAAGCTGGCCAAGCAGTACTTCAAACTCAAGGGCAAGCCGAACAAAACCAAGGTCATCTCCCGCGCCGTCGCCTACCACGGCACCCCGCAGGGCGCGCTGTCCATCACCGGCATCCCCGATATGAAGGCCCCCTTCGAACCATTGGTGCCCGGCGCCTTCCGGGTGCCGAACACCAATCAGTACCGCGCGCCGTCGGGCTTGGAAGATCCGGAGGCCTTCGGCCGCTGGGCCGCGGACCGGATCGGCGAGGCCATCGAATTCGAAGGCCCGGACACAGTGGCCGCGGTCTTCCTGGAGCCGGTGCAGAATTCCGGCGGTTGCTTCCCGCCCCCGCCGGGCTACTTCCAGCGGGTGCGCGAAATCTGCGACGAGTACGATGTCCTGCTGGTCTCGGACGAGGTCATCTGCGCGTTCGGCCGGATCGGTTCGATGTTCGCCTGCGATGACTTCGGCTACGTTCCGGACATGATCACCTGCGCCAAGGGCCTAACCAGCGGGTACTCCCCCATCGGCGCGATGATCGCCTCGGACAAGCTGTTCGAACCGTTCAAGCACGGCGACACCACGTTCTACCACGGCTACACCTTCGGCGGGCACCCGGTCTCCGCCGCCGTGGCCATAGCCAACCTGGACATCTTCGAACGCGAGGGACTCAACGCACATGTGAAGCAGAACGCACGGGCCTTCCGCGCCACGCTTGAGAAGCTGCTGGACCTGCCGATTGTCGGCGACGTCCGCGGCGAGGGCTACTTCTACGGCATCGAGCTGGTCAAGGACAAGGCCACCAAGGAGACGTTCAACGCCGAGGAATCCGAACATCTGCTGCGCGGCTTCCTGTCCAATGCGCTGCTCGATGCCGGCCTCTACTGCCGCGCCGATGACCGCGGCGACCCCGTGGTCCAGCTCGCCCCGCCGCTGACCATCGGGCAGGCCGAGTTCGACCAGATCGAGCAGATCCTGCGCTCCGTCCTGGTCGAAGGGCTGAACCACCTCTAGCCCAAGGACCCGAACATCGACGGCGGCGCGCGGCAACCTTTGCCGCCCGCCGGCGTCGTTGGCCAGGTCAATCGGAGGTGCTAGGTCAGTCGGAGGTGGTCGCCTCCGGACGGTCCAGGCCCTCGAACGGTGAAAGCGCCGCCAGGAACTGCTCCCGGTCTGTCTTCCGGACGGTGGTAGCGCCGTAGGGAATGGTGATGGAACGCGGATTCCAGCCATACTCGATGCTGCCCTTCATCTCCTACCCATGCGGCCATCGTAGCCGTGGCCGGACTGGCCTAACGCCCGGTCACTTTATCTGCCGTCTTGGCGATTAACGACGTCGGCCCTTGCCTGCGGTTCTCCGCCTTGTCGGCGGCGTGGTACGCCTTGTACATGGCTTGGACGGCGATCCAGCGCAACGGTTCGATTTCCCAGCGCCGGACCTTGCGGTTGACCCAGGGCATGGTGGTCAGCTCGCTTCCCGGTTCCAGGATCAGGTCGCGCAGGGTGCGGGCGGCGAGGTTGGTGGCCGCGACGCCGGTGCCCACGTAGCCGCCGGCCCACCCGAGTCCGGTCGCCGGGTCCAGTCCCACGGTGGCTTTCCAGTCCCGCGGCACGCCCAGCACACCGGCCCAGGCATGGTCGACGGCGGCATCGCGGGCGGCCGGAAACATATCATGCAGGATCGCGGTCAGCAGTTCGGTGGTCCGTTGCTGGGTGGCGCCGTCGGTGTCCGTCCGGGAACCGAAGCGGTACGGCACTCCCCTGCCGCCGAGCGCGATCCGGCCGTCCGCAGTGCGCTGGGCATACATGTAGGCGTGGGCCATGTCGCCCACGGTGTCCCGGTGCTCCCAGCCGATTTCTGCCCAGACCGCCGCGGGCAGGGGCTCGGAGGCGATCATGGATGAGTTCATCGGCAGCCAGTCCCGGTGCGAGCCCTTCAGGTTTGCGGTGAAGCCTTCGGTAGCGCGAAGCACGTATCTGGCCGTGACGTCGCCGTGCATGCTCCGGGCCAGACCCGGCGCTATTTCCGTCACGGTGGTGCCTTCGTAGAGCCTGACGCCCAAACGCTCGACGGCGGCCGCCAGTCCGCGCACGAGCTTCGCCGGGTGGATCCGGGCGCAGTGCGGCTGCCACAGCCCGCCGAGGGCACCGGTAATGTGCACCCGCTCCGCGGTCCCGCCGGCAGAGAGCAGCTGCGTCCCGGCCTCCGGCCAGAGCGCTTCCTCCTTGGCCCAGGCCCGCAGGCGTTCAAGCTGGGCGTGGTTGCGAGCCACGGTGAGTTCGCCGCCCTTGTGGAAGTCCGCATCAATCCCCTCGGCTCCGGCCACGGCTATGACCTCTTCCACGGTCTCGTTGAGCAGTTGCTGGAAGCGCCCGACGACGGCGCGGCCATGGGTCTTGACGTACTGGTCCCGGCCGCCGGTGATGCTGTTGGTCAGCCAGCCGCCGTTCCGTCCGGACGCGCCGAAGCCGGCGAAGCGGCTCTCCAGTACCACCACGTCCAGCTCCGGGCGCGCTTGCTTCAGATAGTAGGCGGTCCATAACCCGGTGTAGCCGGCACCCACGATGGCGACGTCCGCCGTCGTGCTTTGAGCCAAGGCGGGGCGCGGCGAGGGAATGCCGTCCGCGGCGTACCAGAACGAGATGCTCCCGTTGACGGTCATGGTTGCGGTTCCTTTCGATGAGCAGGCGGAGCAACCGGCCGGGCAGCGGCGCAAGCGTGGAGCCGGGCCTCGATGCCGTCGAGCAGCAGTTCGAGCGCGAAGTCGAAGTTGTCCTCGTCGCTGATGCCGGCCATCGCCGCCGCCGATGCCGTTGCGTTCGGAAAGCGCTCCGGCGAAGCCTGCGCATAGGCTTCTGCCCAAGCCCGGTTGTCCGCCTCGGACTTCTCGCCGAGAGACCTCAGTGCGGCGTCGAATCCGGTCCAGGCGAGCATGAAGTCGGCGCACGCCCGGTAGGTCCGCACGGCATCCACCGCGCCGAAGCCGGCCCGCCGGAATGTGGCGAGCATGGTCTCGACGAACTGCATCTCGGACTCCTGCCGGGTCACACGTACGGCCGCGAGCGCCGCCACCTGCGGGTGGGCCAGGTACGCCCGCCGCCCGCGCACCACGAGCTCCTTGATGGTGGCCCGCCAGGACGGCTCCGGTTCGAAGTCCTTCAGCGCCTCGCCGATCAGCCGGTCCGCGAGGGCCAGCAGCAGCTCGTCCTTGTCCTTGAAATGCCGGTAAAGCGCCGTCGGATCCGCGCCGAGCAGCCGCCCGATGCGGCGGAAGGTCAATGCCGAGCTGCCATGCTCGTCGGCCAGCCGGAGGCAGGCGTCGACGATGACCTCGCGCGAGAGCCCCTTGGCACGCTCCCGCTGGATCCCGATTTCTGCCGGTGCCATCCCTTCACCTTTCGCCGGCCGGTTTTGACTCCACTCTAATTGTGAAGTCAACACCGTTGACAATTCGGCCCGCATTCAGTTCGATAAGAGACACCCCTCAACAGCAGCAACAGGAAAGCAGGCATTGTGAGTGCAGACTGGATCTTCCATTCCGGTCGGATCTTTGACGGGCAGCAGGTCCACCCGACGGCGACGGCAGTAGCTGTCACCGATGGCCGGATCACCGCCGTCGGCACCGACGCCCAGGTGCGTGAAGCTGCAGGAACCTCAGCGGAAACGGTGAACCTGGCCGGCCGGCTCCTCACGCCCGGCTTCACGGACGCCCATGTCCACGCCGTCTATGGCGGCGTCGAGCGGCGCGGCTGCGACCTCTCCGACAGCTCCGGGCTGGACGCCGTTTTGACGTGCATCGACGCCTATGCGGCATTGAAGCCAGAGTCCTGGATCACCGGCGGCGGCTGGCACAAGGCGGACTTCCCCGGCGGCTACCCCACGCGCGAGCTGCTCGACAAAATTGTGCCGGACCGTCCGGTGTACCTCATCAACGCGGACCATCACAGTGCCTGGGTCAATACCCGCGCGCTGGAACTCGCCGGGGTGGATGCGGCAACGCCGGACCCAGCGGACGGGTGGATTGAACGCGGCACGGACGGCTTCCCCACCGGCACGCTGCACGAGGGCGCGATGGACCTGGTCAACAAGTTCCTGCCGCCGCTGACGGACGAGGATCTCTGCGGCGGACTGCTCGAGGCCCAGCGCTACCTGCATTCGGTGGGCGTGACCGGCTGGCAGGAAGCGATCCTCGGCAGCTACGCGGGCTATCCGGACGCCAGCGGCGCCTACCGCACTTTGGCCGGTCGCGGCCTGCTTACCGGCAGGGCCACCGGCGCGCTCTGGGTGCCGCGCAGCACCACCTCGGACAACATCGCCGAACTGGTCACCGATTTCGAAGAACGACGACGGGCCAACAGCGCCGGTGGATTCGTCACCACGAGTGCCAAGATTATGGTGGACGGCGTGCCCGAGAACCGTACCGCGGCGATGCTGGATCCCTACCTGCGCCCCTGCCGCTGCGGAAACCCGGACGGCAGGGACGGCAGAGCCGACAGCGCCGGACACGCCGTCGCGGACCAGGACGCGGACGGGAACGACCGGGGGCTGCTGTACCTGCCCAAGGAGGTGCTGACCCAGACAGCGGTTGCCCTGGATGCTGCCGGATTCGACCTGCACCTGCACGTGATCGGCGACCGCGCCGTCCGGGACGGACTGGACGCCGTCGAGCACGCACGCCGCAGCAACCCCCGCACCCGCGGACGCCATCACATGGCGCACCTGCAGATCATCCACCCGCAGGACATCGCCCGCTTCGCGGCCCTCGACGTGACGGTAAACGCACAGGCGCTCTGGGCCTGCAACGACGACCAGATGCTGCAGCTGACCGTGCCGCTCATCGGTCAGGAACGCGCGGCCTGGCAGTATCCCTTCGGCTCCCTGCTGGCTGCCGGGGCCACCATGGCCATGGGCTCGGACTGGCCGGTGTCCACGCCCGATCCCTGGCAGGCCACCCACGTGGCAGTCAACCGCACCTACCCCGCCTACCCGGAGGCTCCGCCCCTGCTGCCGGAACAGGCCATTTCACTGCAAACCGCCCTCTCGTCCTACACAGCCGGCTCGGCGTGGCTGAACCGCAACGACGACGGCGGTGCCGTCTCGGTGGGCAAAGCCGCCGATCTCGTGGTGCTGAATGCCGATCCCTTCCGGCTGGACCCGGGTGAACTGCACACCGTCGGCACGGACTTCACCATGGTCGCGGGCGTCCCGGTCTATACCGGACAGCCGCAGGAGGCGAAGGCGTGAGCCGGACCACTACGTACGACGACGCCGACCGCCGCATCCCGCAGTCCCGAGTCCACGCTGCGCTGGCCGATGCGTCCACCACGCCGTACTGGCTCGACGATCCGGCCCGGCCGGACTCGCTCGCGCCGCTGGACTGGGATACCACTACGGATCTGGCCGTGGTCGGCGGCGGATACACGGGGTTGTGGACGGCACTGATGGCCAAGGAACGCGATCCGGACCGGCGCGTGGTGCTGCTGGAAGGCAAACGGATCGGCTGGGCGGCCTCCGGGCGCAACGGCGGTTTCTGCGAGGCCAGCCTGACCCACGGCGAGGCCAACGGCAAGAAGCACCTGCCACAGGAAGCCGCGCGCCTGCAGGAGCTGGGCCATGAGAACCTGGAGCAGATCGCTGACACCGTGGAGAAGTACGGGATCGACTGCGGCTTCGAATGGACGGGCACGCTCAGCGTCGCCACCGAGGACCATCAGGTGGAGTGGCTGCGCGAGGACGAGGGCAAGGATCCGAACGTGGTGTTCCTGGACCGGGACGCCGTCCGCAAGGAGCTGAACTCCCCGGTCTACCGGGCCGGCCTCTGGGACAAGAAGAGCACGGCCATGCTCCACCCGGCCCGCCTCGCGTGGGGACTGCAGCGCGCCTGCCTGGCCTCCGGCGTCGAAATTTACGAGCACACGCCGGTCCGCGGGATCAGAGCCACGAAAGGTGGCAGCGGTCCGGTCCGGATAACTACCGACGGCGGCACGGTCACCGCGGCGAAGGTCGCGCTGGCCACCAATGTGTTCCCCTCCCTGCTCAAGCGCACGCGGCTGCACACCGTGCCGGTCTACGACTACGTCCTGATGACCGAACCGCTGACGCCCGAACAGCTGCGGGCCATCGGCTGGCACAACCGGCAGGGACTGAGCGATCTGAACAACCGCTTCCACTACTACCGGCTGGCCACCGATCCGCAGGGGCACCAGCGCATCCTCTTCGGCGGCTACGACGCGGTCTACCACTACGGCCGGCGGGTGAAGGCCGAATACGACCAGCGCGAGGAGACCTTCGCCCGCTTGGCCGCCCACTTCTACGCCACGTTCCCGCAGCTGGAGTCGGTGAAATTCACCCACAAGTGGGGCGGCGCCATCGACACGTGCAGCCGTTTCTTCTCCTTCTTTACGACGGCGTACGGCGGCCGCGTTGCCTACGCCGCCGGTTACACGGGGTTGGGTGTGGGCGCCACCCGTTTCGGCGCCAACGTCCTGCTGGACCTGCTCGCCGGCACGCCGACAGAACGCACCCGACTGCAGTTGGTAACGAAGAAGCCGCTCCCGTTTCCGCCCGAGCCGCTGGCCTGGCTCGGCGTCAAAATCACCGCGGCCGCGATGATCCGCGCGGACCGCCGCCAGGGCAGGCGCGGACCCTGGCTCAAACTAATGGATGCCATCGGAATGGGCTTCGACTCCTGACCGGCGCCACCGCAACGCCCCACGCTCACCCGCTCCACCGCTTAGCCCCTACCCCACCAGCTTCCCCGCACTAGGAGGACCATTGCACCAGTTTATTGACGGCCGGTACCGCGAAGGCCGCGGCGACGAGGCCAAACGGACCAATCCCGTCACCGGCGAGCCCGCCGAGATCATCCGCTATGCCAGTACGGACGACGTCGACGACGCGGTCGCCGCGGCCAAGCGGGCCTTCGGCACGTGGTCGCGGCACACCCCGGCCGAGCGCTCCGATGCCCTGCTCGCCCTCGCCGCGGAACTGGGCCGCCGCGCGCAGGAGATAGCGGCCGTCGAAACCGCCCAGACCGGCAAGGCCATCCGCCTGGCCACGGAATTCGATGTCCCTGGAACCGTCGACAACGTCTCCTTCTTCGCCGGCGCCGCCCGGCAGCTGCAGGGCCTGGCCGCCGGCGAATACGGCGCCGGCGGTACGTCGATGATCCGCCGCGAACCCATCGGCGTGGTCGGCTCCATCGCCCCCTGGAACTACCCGTTCCAAATGGCCGGCTGGAAAATCCTGCCCGCCATCGCCGCCGGCAACACCATTGTGCTCAAACCCTCCGAACTCACCCCCGGCACCTCCCTCATCTTTGCCGAAGCCGCCACCGCCGCCGGCATCCCGGACGGCGTAATCAACATCGTCACCGGCACCGGCACCGTCGCCGGCGAACACCTCGTCAGGCACCCCGACGTGGCCATGACCTCCTTCACCGGCTCCACCGCCGTCGGACGCAAAATCATGGCCCTCGCCAGCGAAACCGCCAAACGCGCGCATCTGGAACTCGGCGGCAAAGCACCCTTCGTGGTCTTCGACGACGCCGACGTCGAAGCCGCCGCCCACGGCGCAGTCGCCGGGTCCATCATCAACGCCGGCCAGGATTGCACCGCCGCCACCCGCGCCTACATCCAGCGCCCGCTCTTCGACGCCTTCACCGCCCGCGTCGCCGAACTCATGGACCAGGTCATCGTCGGCGACCCCACCGAGGAGGCCACGGACCTCGGCTCGCTGATCAGCCATAATCACCGCGACAAGGTCGCCGGTTTCGTCGACCGCGCCCGTGCCAACGGCGCCGCCATCCTCGCCGGCGGCCACGCACCCGGCGGCGACCTCGCCGCCGGCGCCTACTACCGCCCCACCCTCGTGGCCGGCGCCGCGCAGGACTCCGAGATCGTGCAGGAGGAAGTCTTCGGGCCCGTACTCACCGCGCTGCCCTTCGACACCGACGACGAAGCCCTCACCCTGGCCAACGACACCCCCTACGGGCTAGCCGCCTCCGCCTGGACCAACGACCTCAACCGCTCCCTGCGCGCCAGCGCCGAAATCCAGGCCGGCTGCGTCTGGATCAACGACCACATCCCGATCGTCTCCGAAATGCCCCACGGCGGCTACAAAGCCTCCGGCTTCGGCAAAGACATGTCCGCCTACTCGCTCGAGGACTACACCAACACCAAACACGTCATGCTCAGCCGCGACAAAACACCTCACAAGGACTGGCAAAACACCATCTTCCGTGCCAGGGGCTGAGCTGCGCTGTTTGTCCGGACCAAGCGAATAAAGAACGGGATTCATTTTGCTCTTGTGTTGGGCGGCTCACACCTGCATAATAAATGAATCAAATTCATTTGATGTGACCCGCATCCCACGGAAGTGTTTTCTCCCAATGATTGAACTGACTCAACTGGATCCGCCTGTGTCGTTTGCCCGTACCGAGCGCAGCGACCGCGCACCGCTGCGCGTCGGCTTGGTCCAGCACCGCTGGTACGCCGATGCAGCGGAAACCAAAGCCGAACTCGCCGAAGGGATCGCACGTGCGGCAGCCCTCGGCGCCGCCGTCGTCTTCCTGCCGGAACTCACGCTGTCCAAGTACCCTGCGGACAAGCTGCCCGAAGGCCGTGCCGAGGAACTGGCCGAAGACCTCCTGACCGGCCCCACCTTCACCTTCGCCGCCGAGGCCGCGCGCGCCAACAATGTGTGCGTGCACGCCTCGCTGTACCAGCGCACTGATGACCCGGCCGACGAACTCGGCCTGAACACCGCCATTCTGGTGTCGCCGCAGGGCGACCTGCTGGCCACCACCCACAAACTCCACATTCCGGTCACCGCCGGCTACTACGAAGACAAGTACTTCCGCCAGGGCCCCGCCGGCGAGGACGCCTACCAGGTGCACGCGCCGGCAGAACTGGGCGGTCTCCGGCTGGGTATGCCGACCTGCTGGGACGAGTGGTTCCCCGAACTCGCGCGGATGTATTCCCTCGGCGGTGCGGAACTCTTGGTCTACCCCACGGCCATTGGCTCCGAGCCGGACCACCCGGACTTCGACACGCAGCCCCTCTGGCAGCAAGTCATCGTGGGCAACGGCATCGCCAACGGCCTGTTCATGGTGGCCCCGAACCGCTGGGGCAACGAGGGCACCAACACCTTCTACGGCTCCTCCTTCATCTCCGATCCGTACGGCCGCATCCTGGTGCAGGCTCCGCGGGACGAGTCGGCGGTACTGGTTGCGGACCTCGACCTGGACCAGCGCAAGGACTGGCTGACGCTCTTCCCCTTCCTGACCACCCGCCGCCCGGACACCTACGCCCGGCTGACCGAACCGGTCCGTGCGGACCAGCCCTTCGGCTCGACTGGATCGGTGCAGCCGGCAGTCTCGGGCACAGTTGCCTCGGCAGCGAAGGTGGTAACAGCCGCCGCAGGAACGGTGGCCTGACCATGGCGTGGAAGATGCCCGCCGAAACGGCCGAACAGTCCCGTATCTGGATGGCTTTCCCGCCCGGCGGCTACACGCTCGGCGACACCGAGGAGCAGGCCCATGCCGCCCGCTCCACCTGGGCGTCCGTTGCCAACGCCGTCGCCGAATTCGAACCCGTCACCATGGTGGTGGATCCGGCCGACACCGCCACCGCGCGCGACTACCTCTCCCCCGCCGTCGAAACGGTCACCGCACCGCTGAACGATGCATGGATGCGCGACATCGGCCCCACCTTCGTCACGAACGACGACGGCGGGCTGGCTGCGGTCGACTGGGTGTTCAATGGCTGGGGCCAGCAGGACTGGGCGAGCTGGGACAAGGACGAAAAGATCGCCACCCGCGTGGCCGAGCTGGCCGGCGTCGAACGCATTGCCTCCGCGCTGGTCAACGAGGGCGGCGGGATCCAGGTGGACGGCGAGGGTACTGTCCTGGTCACCGAGACCGTTCAGCTGGACCCGGGCCGGAATCCCGGGGCCACCAAGGCGCAGATCGAGGCCGAGCTGGCCCGTACCATCGGCGCCACCAAGATCATCTGGCTGCCGCGCGGGTTGACCCGCGACTCCCAGCGCTACGGCACGCGGGGGCATGTGGACATTGTGGCTGCAATCCCTTCCCCGGGGACCCTGCTGGTGCACGCGCAGAACAACCCGGAGCATCCGGACTACGAGGTCAGCCGCGAGCTCATTGCGTTCCTCCACGGCACTACCGATGCCGCCGGCCGGAGCTGGAACATCGTTGAGGTACCGGCGCCGGAAACGCTGCGGGACGACGAGGGCTTCGTGGACTACAGCTACATCAACCATCTGGTGGTCAACGGCGGCGTCATCGCCTGCACCTTCGCTGACCCGGCGGATGAAAAGGCGCTCGCCATTCTCGCCGACGTCTATCCCGGCCGCCGCGTTGCCGGCCTGGATGCCCGCGAACTCTTTGCCCGCGGCGGCGGCATCCACTGCATCACGCAGCAGCAGCCCCGCACTTCCCGAAAGGCCATGACATGAGCCAGACAACACGCACCGCCCCGGCGGCGGCCCGGACCGGCAAGGGGCTCGCCAGCGGACAGCTCGGCCTGCTCGCCGTCGTCGTTATTGGTATTTCCACCATCGCACCGGCCTACGTGCTGACCTCCACGCTGGGTCCCACCGTGCAGGCCATCGGCACCTACCTGCCGGCGATCTTCATAGTTGGCTTCGTGCCGATGTTCCTGGTGGCGCTGGGTTACCGCGAGCTGAATGCGGACTCGCCGGACAGCGGCACCACGTTCACGTGGGTGACCAAGGCGTTCGGGCCGTTTGTGGGCTGGATGGGCGGTTGGGGGCTGCTCGCCGCGAACATTATTGTGCTCTCCAACCTGGCCGGCGTGGCGGTGGACTTCTTCTACCTCTTCCTCTCCCAGCTCACCGGCTCGCAGGCCATTGCCGACCTGGCCGCGAACAAGGTAGTCAACGTGCTGACCTGCCTGGTGTTTGTGGCGCTGGCGGTCTGGGTTTCCTGCCGCGGCGTGAAGACCACCAAGACCGTGCAGTACGTGCTGGTGATCTTCCAGCTGGGCGTGCTGGCCTGGTTTGTGCTCGGCGCGCTGGCCAAGATCGGTACCGTGCCGGACGCGCAGCCGCTGGCGTTCGACTGGGAGTGGTTCAACCCCTTCGGCATCGAGAGCTTCTCCGCCTTCGCCGCCGGTTTGTCGCTATCCATCTTCGCCTTCTGGGGCTGGGATGTCTGCCTGACCATGAACGAAGAAACCACCAACGGCAAGCGGACCTCCGGCATCGCCGCCGCGGTTACCGCCGTCGCTGTTCTGGTCATCTACCTGCTGGGCTCCGTTGCGACCATCATGTTCGCCGGCGTCGGCGACACGGGATTGGGGCTGAATAATCCGGACATTTCCGAGAACGTCTTCACGGCCATCGCCGGCCCGGTCATGGGCCCCTTTGCCATCCTGCTCTCGCTGGCCGTGCTGTCCAGCTGCGCGTCCTCGCTGCAGTCCACCATGATCTCGCCTGCCCGCAGCCTGCTGGCCATGGGCTACTACAAGGCGCTGCCGGAGCGCTTCGCGAGGATCAACCCGCGGTTCCAGTCGCCGGTGTACGCCACGGTGGTGGCCGGTGCCGTATCGGCCGGCTTCTACACGCTGATGCGCTTTGTCAGCGACAACGTCCTCAACGACACGATCATGGCGCTGGGCCTGATGATCTGCTTCTACTACGGACTGACCGCGCTGGCCTGCGTCTGGTATTTCCGCCGGACCGCGTTCGTGAACGCGCGCAGCTTCCTGTTCCGGTTCCTGTTCCCGCTGCTCGGCGGTCTGGCCCTGGTGGTCGTCTTCCTCCAGACGGCGGTAGACAGCTGGGATCCGGCATTCGGCAGCGGCTCGGAGGTCTTCGGGATCGGGCTGGTGTTCATCATCGGCGTGGGCATCATCGCGCTGGGCCTGGTGGCAATGCTGCTGTTCTACCGGCGCAACCCGGAGTTCTTCCGCGGGCAAACGCTTGAGCAGGATTCGCCGGCTCTGGTGGTGCCGGAATAGTCCCTGCACAGCCACCTCGACAAAAGGGTGCTGCCGCAATCTGCGGCAGCACCCTTTGCTGTACCTGGCTAGGCCCAGGGCCTACGTACCGGGCTTAGGGGTAGAGGCCGCGGGTGAGGTGGGCTTCCGCCACGCGCTCGACAGCCGTCACGGTTGCTGCCTCGCGCAGGCTCAGGCCACGCCGGGCAGCAACGGCCAGCACGTTCTCCCACGCTGCGAGCATGCGTTGTTCCAGCCGCTCCTCGACCTCGGCGGCGGTCCACCAGTAGGCCTGGTTGCCCTGCACCCACTCGAAGTAGGACACGATCACGCCACCGGCGTTGGCGAGGATATCGGGCACCACCAGCACGCCGTTCTCACGGAAAACAGCATCAGCGGCAGCCGTGGTGGGTCCGTTGGCGCCTTCCACGATGACCTTTGCCCGGACCCGCCCGGCATTCCCGCCATGCAGGACACCTTCGACGGCGGCCGGCACCAGCAGGTCGACCTCCAGTTCGAGCAGCTCCTCGGAGCCGATGGCGTCGGAGCCCTTGAATCCGACCACGCTGCCCGTTTCGCGGACATGCTCGGTCAGTGCCTTGATCTCCAGTCCGGCTGCGTTGTATATCGCGCCGTACTGGTCCCCCACAGCGACGACGGCGACGCCGGCCTCGGCGAGGAATTCCGCGGCACCGGCGCCAACCTTGCCGAAACCCTGCACGGCGGCGGTGCTCCCGGCCGGGGCGATGCCAGCCTGCCGGAGAGCGGCCAAGGCCACGTGGACGACACCGCGGGAGGTCGCGCTGGCCCGGCCGAGGGAGCCGCCCACGCTGACGGGCTTGCCGGTCACCACGCCGGGCACCGTGTAGCCGACATTGACGGAGTAGGTATCCATCATCCACGCCATGGTCTGTTCGTCGGTGCCGATGTCCGGAGCCGGGATGTCCTTTTCGGGGCCGATCACCGGCAGGATTTCGCTGGTGTACCGGCGCGTTACGCGCTCAAGTTCCTGCTGCGAGTAGTTGCGCGGATCGATTGTGATCCCGCCCTTGGCCCCGCCGTAGGGCACATCGAGAAGGGCACATTTCCAGGTCATCCACATCGCCAGCGCCCGCACTTCGTCGAGCGAAACCTCCGGGCTGTAGCGCAGTCCGCCCTTGGCCGGCCCGCGCGAGAAGTTGTGCTGGACGCGGTAGCCGGTGAGGATTTCCACTGTGCCATCGTCCCTGCGCAGCGGAATGCTCACGGAGAGCTCGCGGCGTGGCCGGGCCAGCATCTGGTGCAGCCCGGAGCTGTAGCCGAGGGTGCGGACGGCCGAGGCCAGCTGGCTTTGTGCACTCTCCCACGGGCCCGCGTCGGTGCCGGCGGCGGCCGGGTCCTGGCCGGATTTGCCTGAGGGGTGCGGTGATAAAACAGTTGTCGTCATTGACGTTCGTTCCTTATTTAGCTGTATGCCGGATAGCTGCCTTCCTGAGGCTATAAGGACGAGCGGGGAACGTCAGTGGGCGAGTGCACAGCAGCCCGTTGGGTTGTTGTGGCCAACTACAGCGGATCTGAATAGGCCCCTTGCAGCCACCGGTAGGGCTTCATAGGGTGGAAAAGACCCCACGCGAAGAACACTCCGCTAACCTCGACGACATCATCGACCCGTAGGAAGACATGCTGCCCAGTCGATTCGGACCGGCCATGGCAAAATGCCCGAAACCGTGGACGAGGCCGACCGCGCCCAGCGCGGCCTGAGGGACATTCCCGGCACTGACGTATACATAAGCCCTAGCGTGGCGGCGGTCTTTACCGCCGTCGGGCGCTGGCGCATTGCACGCAGAACCGCGCTTCCGGCCGGACTTCGAGCCGCTCTCGCGGTATCTCGCGCCCGCAGTTCTCGCATGTGCCGTAGGTGCCCTTCTCGAGGCGGTCCTCGGCTTCCAGCAGTTCGGCAAGCGACTTTTCGGTGCCGTCGAGCAGCGCGACCTCGCGGGCGCGTTCGAGCGTGAGTGTGGAACCCTCCGGGTCGTGCTCGTCGTCGGCGGGAATATCGTGCGCGGCCAGTGTCGCCTCGTGAATGTCCGCCGTCAGCCGTTCGATCTGCAGGCGGGCCTCGGCGATCTTCTCCTCCAGCAACTGCCGGTACATTCCTTTATCCGCCGTGGCTGCCGTGGACCCTACATCCAGCGCATCGCTCATGACGCCACCATCCTCTCGGAGTTATGAGAGCATCATAGTCCCCTCCGACGTCGTTATATCCGTCTTGCGACACCTCTGTTATGCGATCGTTCCGCAAACGTCACCGGCCTCTCCCCTTGACCGCTTCCGGCTCAGTAACGCACGCTGAGGTGAGGACCCGGCGGCGCCGCTGACCGGGCAAAAATCGCTAGATTACGGGGTGCGGACTGACATGGCGGAGCGGGAGATCCAGACCGATGTCCTGGTGGTCGGCGCGGGACCGACCGGACTGATGCTGGCCAATTGGCTGACCAAGCTCGGCGTGCCCATGCTGGTGGCCGACGGCAAATCGGAGCCGACGCGGGAGTCCCGGGCCCTGGGCCTGCAGGCCAGAAGCATGGAGATCTACGATCAGCTTGGCGTGATCGACAAGGTTCTCGCTGAGAGCACCGTGGCGCAGAAGCTGGTCTTCGGCTACGAAGCGCGCGAGCTGGGACGGGTTCCCATCGGGCGGCTGGGCCGCGGCGTGACACCGTATCCGGGCATCACTTTCCTGGAGCAAAGCCGGAACGAGCAACTCCTGGTGGACAACCTCAAGGCACTCGGCTCCGATGTGTTCTGGCAGCACCGGCTGACCGCCTTGGACGTGGATCTGCCCGATCCTCAGCCGGTGACGGCAACGCTGGCGACCGACGACGGCGGAGTGCGGGTCCGCGCACGGTACTGCGTGGGTGCCGACGGCGGTTCCTCGACGGTGCGTTCGGCGCGCGGCATTGCGTTCGAAGGAATTACCAACGCACACACTTTCTACGTCTCGGATGCGACAGAGGTCCGGGGGCTGGCCCTTGACGCCGTCAACGTCCGGCCTGGCACCGAGGATTTCCTGCTCGGTTTTCCGATGGGCGGTGACTCAGACGTGCGGCTGATCGGCACGGTGCGGAACTCCGATATCGGCGGTGACGAGCTTTCCGAGGACACCGTGCGCCGGCGCCTGCAACGGATTTACTCCATCTCCTACGGGCCGTCGCGCTGGTATTCCACCTACAAGGTGCACCACCGCACTGCGGCGGTCTTCCGCGACGGGCCGGTGTTCCTGGCCGGCGATGCCGCGCACGTACACTCCCCCGTTGGCGCCCAGGGCATGAACACCGGGTTGCAGGATGCGCACAACCTTGCCTTCAAACTCGCGGACGTATTGCAGGGCCGGGCCTCGGAACGCTACCTCGACCGCTACGAGGCCGAACGGCGTCCCGTTGCACGCCGGCTGATCTCGACCACGGACCGGTTGTTCGGCATCATCACCTCGGCCCGTCCGGTGCCCCGGACCCTCCGGAGGCTGATTCTTCCCGTGCTCGCACCGGTGGCGACGAATATTTTGCCCCGGCTCAGGGGTGCTCCGCGCCTGTTCGAGTACGTGTCCCAGGTGCGGATCCACTACTGGATGAGTGATGAAGCAAAGCAAGCTGCCAGAGGCCGCCGCAGCAAGGTGGTCGGACGCAGACTGCCGTACACCGGTTCAAACTTCGAGACGCTCCGCTCGCTCACCTGGCAGGTCCACGCCTACGGCGGGATCGACGACGTCGCCGTCCACCACGTCCGCTCCGCGCTGGGTCTGGACGTCCAGGTCCTGCCCCTGAACGGCAACACGAAACTGCAGCCGGGGTACTTCTATCTGATCCGGCCCGACGGATTTGTCGCGGCCGAATCCCTGCCGGTCGGCGCCGTCTCAACGTTCACTGCCGCGATGGCGCGATAAGCCCGGTTGCTGCGGCGCCCCTTACTGCCCTCGGTTCAGGAGCTGGCAGGTCGGACGGGATGCTCGCTGATGATGGAGAGCCGGTTGAAGGCATTCATGGTCAGCGTGATCCAGCTGATGGCGGAGAGCTGGTCTTCCGTGAGGCATTTGCGGGCAAAGGCGTAGGCCTGGTCCTGCCTCTCGTGGTCCGGCAGTTCGGTCAGGGATTCGGCGAGGGCCAGGGCGCCCTGTTCCTGGGCGGTGAACAGCTGGGTATCCCGCCAAGCCGGCAGGACTGCGATCCGCTGCACTGTTTCCCCAAGGGCCAACGCATCCGTGACATGCATGTTCAGACAGTACGCACACCCGTTAATCTGGGACACCCGGATGTTGATCAGCTCGGTGAGCATGCGGTCGATCCCGGCGGCATCCGCGGCTTCGCGGGCCTTGAGCCCCAGACCGTTCAGCGCCCGATAGGCCGCCGGGTGCTGCTTGTCGATGAAAATCCGCTCCCGCGTCACTTGCTCCACCGGGCCTCCTCGGTCTCGGCCTCGCCCTGCGCGGGGACGTCCATGACGTCGTCGTACTCATGGTGCTTACGAACGAACGCGGCGATGTAGGGGCAGAGCGGGAGGATCCGGCGGCCGCTGGCTTTCACATCGTCGAGGGCGAAGCGTGCCAGCTTCGAGGCCAGCCCCTGTCCAGCATAGGCATCGTCGACTTCGGTGTGGACGAACACCACCTGGTCCTGTCCGGGCTGCAGCCGCCGGTAGATGGTAAAGCCGATGGTGGCGCCGCCGTCGCGCAGTTCATAGCGGTGGCGCTCCGGCGCATGGACCACGGTGATCTCCCGGGCCTCGGCGGCAGTTTCGTTGGACATGGTATTCCTCTCCTCGATGGATGTGACGCCAATCCTGGCCCGGAGGGCGGGCTGGCGTTGCTGCTAGCGGCGCGGGCGGATACGTGCATTGGGCAGTGTCGGGGCGGGCAGTGGCTCCAGAGTGTTGCCCACCACGGTGCCGAACTGGTTGGTCGCCGTGGTGGCGGCCTGATGCGGTTCGGCGCCGATCTCGGCCTGCCAGTTGGCGCGGAATTCAACAACCTCGTCGTGGTCGCGTCCGACGAAGTTCCACCACATGACGATCGCTTCGCCCATCGGCTCGCCGCCAATCAGCAGCAGCCGGACGGGCTCGTCCGTCTCCGAGGTCAGCTCGATTTCCCGGTGCCCGGTGGGCAGGTAGGCCAGCTGGTCTGCGGTGGCCGTGGCACCGTTGAAGCGGACGGTACCGCTGTCCACCAGGACGCCGTATTCGAAGGATTCCTCGACGTCGAAGACGGCGCTCTGCCCCGGTTTCAGCAGAAGTTCCGCTCCGAGCAGCGGCGAATGCAGCGCAACCGGGGATACGCTGCCAGCGAGCGAACCCATAAAGACGCGCAGTTCGTAGGCATCGGTGACAACCGGCTCCGGCGTGTAGTGGTCGAAGCCTGGATCGTTGAAACGGGCATGATCCGGCAGCGCGACCCACAGCTGGGCACCGTGCAGGACCGTTGATTCGGCGGTGGAAACCTCGGAGTGGCAGATGCCGCGGCCCGCCGTCATCAGGTTCAGCTCGCCGGGCCGGACAAAAGCGTGGAATCCTGCGCTGTCGCGGTGTTCGATCTCGCCGGTGAACAGCCAGCTCACCGTCTGCAGGCCGGTGTGCGGGTGCGGCGGAACGCGCATGCCGCCGGTTTCGGACACCTCATCCGGACCGTAGTGGTCCACAAAGCACCAGGCGCCGATCAGGGAGCGTTGCCGCTGCGGCAAAGTGCGCCGGACGTTCATGGCCCGCGGGCCGCCGAGCGGCACGTCGCGCGGCTCCAGCAGTTCCACCCGTGACGGGGCTACGCCCACTTCCGCTTCATTCCCGCAGAGCATTTCCTGCGGATGCGGCTCCAGGTTACTCATTGCCCAACGCCCTCTCCCTCCACGCAATTCATGCAAACACATGTATAGCGTACACGCTACGGCCGCCGCGGCACGCCTAATGCTGCTACGACTGCTGCCTCGACCTGGGCACAACCATCATGGGCGAAGCACCGTGCTGAAGGACGGCCTGGCTGACGGACCCCAGCAGAAGCCCGGGAAAGCCGCCGTGTCCGCGGGTTCCGAGCACCAGCAGATCCGCGGTCTGTGTGGCTTGGACCAGGATCTCGGCAGGCTTGGCGATGTAGAACTGCCAGCTGGCCTTGACCTCGGGATACCGGGAGCGGACATCGGCCAGAATGGTGTCCAGGTCGTGGGCGACTTCCTGCCGGAACCGGCTGGCGCCTTCGGCATGGTCCAGCCAGACCGAGTCCCGGTAGTACGGAGCTCGGGTGGAAACCAGGGTCAGCGCCTTGGCATGGAACTGCGCCGCTTCCGCTGCTGCCCAGAGGGCCGGATTCTTCGATCCGAGGGCATCCATGGCCATGACAATCTGGCCAGCATAGCTCCAGGACTGGCTCTCGTCGTCGGGGTGCACGCCCTCGGCGCTCATGCCATCCGGGGCCGAAACCAGCCAAGGAACCGGTGCTGTGTCCGTCCTGCGGGCAGGCACTTCGCTGCGCCCCGCTTCCGTGCCGCCGGCATTCCGGCCCGGAGCGGTCACTTCGGGAATCACCACGGTCGGGCACTTCGAGTGCGCCGCCAGTCCCGCGGAGACACTGCCCATCAGACGGCCGGCGAATCCGCCGCGGCCCCGCTTGCCGACCACGGCCAGCGCGGCCGACTTCGAGAGGTCCACGAGCACGCCGCCAGGATTGCCCGCCACCACGCGGGACTCCACCGTCACGCCGTGGTTCTTGGCACGCTCGAGGGCTTCCTGCAGCATGGACTCGCCCCGGCGCGTCTCCAGCTCGACGTATTTGCCCTCCACCATAGGGTCGGCAATGTTCTGGGCCGGCGAGAACGCGGTCACGAGCCGCAGCGGCCAGCCGCGGAGCCGGGCCTCGTCAATGGCCCAGTCCAAGGCGCGGCTGCTGGCCGGCGATCCGTCATAACCCACAAGTACAACGTCTTCCATGACTCAACCCTAGGCGTCCTCACGCTGGCTGAGTAGACCAGGCGGCAGGAGAAGCCTTAGTGGCCGGCGATCTCCATGCCTTTCCAGCCGGTCCCCACGGTGACCCGACCGGCCCACCCGGAATCATTCGCCTGGTAGTAATACAGGACGCCGGCATCGGAGCGGGCCAGCAGCCCCTGGGTTCCTGCCCCGCTATAGCCGCGGATCGAAGTCAGAGCGTTCATCGAGTTCCACCCGCTGTTGCCGATGATCCTGCGGCTCTCCGAAACAAACTTCCCGTTGCCGTTGGTGCGGTAGAGCTTCAGCTGTCCGGCCGAGGTGCGGGCGACAATGTCGGTGTTCCCGTCCTTGTCCCAGTCGAGCTGGTTGATGGTCAAGGATTTCCAGCCGGTGTCCACTTGGGTCCGCGCCGAGAGCTTACCGCCGGAGAGGTTCGGGTACTGGTACAAGATGCCCGAGCCGCTCTTGGCAACCACAGAGGGGTAGCGGTCCGTTTTCTTCCACTTCCCGACCGTGACTTCGTAGCCGGCCCAGCCGCTCGCGCCGATGGTGATGGCGCTGGAGAAACCGCCGCCGGGCTTGCCCGGGTAGACGCTGAGCTTGCCGCTCTCCCACTGTGCCACGATGTCCATCGTCTCATCCGCGTTCCAATCCGCGACGTGGACTTCCTTCGCGTTGCCGAAGCCGGAACCGACCTTCCATGCGGATGAATTCGCGTTGCTCTTGCCGGTGCCGTAGTTCCACAGCGCGCCGGCCTGGTCCACTGCCAGGATGTCTCCGGCGGACTGGATGGACGGTCCCGCAGGAGCAGAAACAACGGCAGGAGCCGGGGCGGGCGCCGGCGAGGGAGCCGTGGAGCCGAAGAACGCCGATGCCGTGTTGTACTGCCCGGTCGGAGGCGTACGGAACTTGAAGAAGTTCACCGTGCCGTACATCTTCACGCGCCCGTTCGCGTCCTTCTTGATGGAAATGCCGACGCCGATCGTGTCGTACGCCGGATCGCTCATGATCCGGTTATGGCCGGGCGAGCCGATCCACTGGTCCACCAGCCCTTGTCCGCGGGTATCCGTCCGGTAGGCGATGATTTCGCCGGCATTGGACCAGCGGTCGACAACGCGGGGATCTTGGGTGTAGCCGGGGTTGTGCTTGAAGTCGCCAGTACTGGCCATCTTGTCCGACCAGTCCTCGGACAGCTCGGAGACGGTGGCGTTGAACTTGACCGGATTGAGGCCCTTGCTCGCCCGGAACTTGTTGATCCCGTTGAACACGTCGATGATCTGCTGCTTATTCGCGGTGTTGAGCCTGTCGCCCGCGGCCTGCGGAACAACGACGGCGGCACCCTGGTTCGGCTGCACAGCGGCCAGGGCGGCCGGTGCGGGTCCCACAACGGCTGCGGCCGCCACGGAGGCGCCGAGAGCGAGGGACATTAATGCTTTAAGTTTTGACACTGTCTTTTTCCTGTTTTCATCTGGGAGGGTCACAACGACGGCTGCCAGCGCCCGTCATCTGATAGCTGCCGAACCGGCGGGATACTGCCTGCGGACCTATTTGAAGATGTCGGCCCGGACACCCATCACAACCCGGTCGCCCTTATCGGCCGTTTTCAGATACCGAGTCACGTTGGGCAGATCCAGCGCGATGCAGCCGTAAGTGGGGACCGCATTCGCGTGCAGGAAGATGGCGAAGCCGGCCCCTTGCGTGATCTTCTGCCCCGGGCCCCGGTTGTAGTCGATCACCGCACCTTGGCGGTAGTCCCCGGTGGGAGCGCGCATAATCTGCCACATCTGCTCGTCCGGCCAGCGGTTGAAGGACGACTCAAAGTACTTGTTGTACCCGCTGCCTGGCGTGCCGGACCACTGCGACCGAGGGTTCAGCTTCTGGTAGTTGAGCCCGGTGCCCGGGTTGCCTTCGCCGAAGGCATCGGTGACGGTGAAGCTGCCCTGCGGCGACCAGCGGTACATCGTGTGGCCCGAAGCGACGCCGGGTTCCTTGAAGCCCTTGAGCCCCACGGTTGCCCTGGAGGTTTTCCATTCCTGCTTGTAGACGGAACCGATCCGCACGCAGTTGATGAAGCTGGCCTTGTACGTGCCGTACTTCTCCGAGATGGTGAAGGAGACGCGGTCGGCCCAGCCGTGGTAGTAGCGGGTCTTGTGCGCGCCGATGGCCCAGCACTCGTTCTTTGGCAGGTAGCTCGCGCCGACATTCGCGGCGATCAGCGAGCCGCCCTGGAAGACCTGCGTGGTTTTGCCGCTGCGCGTCACCGCGTCCTGCAGTGGGTAGCCCAGCGTCCCGTTCTGGCTGCTGCGTGCCTTCCAGCTGTAGTTGATCTGGGCGGTCAACGACCGGGCGCCGGTCGCCGGCGAGTAGGCGATCTGCCCCTTCTGGAACACCTGCACGCAGCCCTTGGATTTCAACCCGCATTTCATGTCCCCCGTGGGGTAACCGAGAACGCCGCGCTCGTATCTGGCCGCCGTGAACTTCTTACCGACGGCGTGGGTCAGTTCCACGGTGCGGGCACCGGTCTTGGCCGTCCAGTAGATGGCCATGCGCCGCTTGCTCGAGAGCGAGGGCTTGTAGGTGCGCACGCAACCGTTGTCGGCCAGGCGGCAGTTGTAGTCGTTGACCGCGGTGTACCTCAGTTCTTTGGCCCGGGCATCCAGGGCCTTCCAGCCGGCGGTCACATGCGGCGGCGTGTGGACAATCTTGCCCTCCTGGAAACTCTGCGTTGCCACCAGGGTTCTCGAATTCACGCTCAGGTCCGAGGTCGGGTAGCCGTACTTGCCCTTCTCGTAGCCGGACAACTTGTACGCTTTTCCGACGGCGTGGGTCAGTTCCACTGTCCGCGCGCCAGTGGCCTGGGTCCAGTAGATCGCGATCCGCTTGCTGCTGCCGGCCGGTTTGTACGTGCGCACGCAGCCGTAGTCGCGCAACTCGCAGGTGTAGCCGTTGACGGCGGTGAGCTTCAGTTTGGAGGCCGGGTCTGCCAAAGCCTTCCTGCCAGCGGCATAGTGGGCCGATGTGTCCACAATCTTGCCGTGCTCGAAGGACTGCACCGAAACCTTCGTGTTCGGCACGCCGGACATGTCCGACGTCGGATAGCCGTACTTGCCCTCTTCCCACCCGGCGTTTCGGTAAGCCTTGCCGACGGCGTGGGCCAGGTCCACAGCGTGTGCGCCGGTGGCGGTGGTCCAGTAAATAGCGATGAGTTTCGCGTCCGACTTGTACGTACGCACGCAGCCATCGCTCGTCAGCAGGCAATTAAAGTCGTTTGTGGCCTGCGTGTAGCCCATCGCCGTCGCCTTGGCCGTGATGGCAGCCTGACCGCTGGCGACATAGGAATTGTCGATCGTCCCGTGCTCGAACGTCTGGGAAACCGTTCCGGCTGCCGCCGTATCTGGCGCGTCCGAAGTGGGGTAACCGTACTTGCCGGCTTCGTACTTTTCACTCCGGTACTTCTTGCCAATGTAGTGCAGCAGATCGACGCTGTGCGCCCCTGTTTGCGGGCTCCAGAAGATGGCAATGCGCTCCGTGGGACGCTCGGCGGACGTGAAGGTCTGCACGCAGCCCTCACCGACCAGGGTGCAATTAAGATCGTTGTGCGGCACGAGTTTCAGCTCATCGGCCTTCGCGGAGATAGCCTCCTCCGCCGTCGCTTCGGCCTCGACTGACTCCTCCGTTGTCGGTTCGGTTTCGGGTGCTTCCTCCGTAGATTCCGTCTGGGCCGTTTCGCCGAGATCGGGAGTAAACTGCCCTTCAGGCGCCTGTATTTCAGCCGGGGCGGAAGTCTCCGCTGCCGTGGACGGCTCGACCGGGACGTTGGTTGCCGCTGGTGCCGGAGTTTCAGCAGGCGCAGTCGGTCCCGCGGGCGCTTTGGCCCCGCCCGTTGCCGTCTGCGTTGGCGCTTCAGTCCCAGCCGTCGTCCCTGCATCGTCCGACGTTTTAATCGTGGGATCGGCCGAGGCGTCTGACGGCACCCCGGAGGAGGATCCATCCGGTTCCGGTGCTGACGACGGAGACCCCGTCGACCGCGTAGCGGTGTCCGTCGCTTTCACGTCGCCGGCCGGCCGTTGCGTCGCCGACGCGCCGTACACTTCCGGCAGGTCTGCGGCGTGCGCCGGCAAGCCGGAGGCCAGCAGCGCCAAAGATGCAAGTGTTGCTACGGCAACTCGTCCCGCCAGACGTGAGCGGAAAACGCTGAGACCCTTAATGATGTACCCCCGAGATTCGTTCCGAATGGGGTCAACGACGTCGCTGCCACTCCCCCAAACGCCATTATGGGGCCAAATCTGTTTAAACGTTAGACCCGGGGCGCCCCTTTCTATCCGCAACGGCAAAAGGAGCCCTCATTCTGCTTATGCAATGATTCTTATTCCGCCGCGAGATTACGCGCAACGAGCAGTGCCCCGGCGTGCACGGCGAGGCAACGGCGTCAGAAGAAGCGGTCACCGTTGGGTGCGAAAATGGGGCCTTGGTCTACCGGGAAGGCAAGATCACCAAGGTGGACAGTCCGGACACCTACTGCCGGATGGGGAACCAGAAGGGCTCGGAAGAGTCGACCGTCGTACTTGCGGATTACAAAACGGACCCGGACGCTGAGCTGGAAAGGCCCGAGCGGATCGCCCTGATCGACACCAGCAACAGCACCGTGAACCTGGTCGAACTGGGCACGAGCTACTCCTTCAGATCGCTTGGCCGGGGGCTACACGGTGAAGCTTTAGTACTGGGTACGGATGGATCACTCCACGTTATCGATCCCGCTAGCGGAGCCGTCACTGCCAGCATCCCGGTGATCGATGAATGGGAGGAGCCCGTGGAATGGCAACAGCCGCGGCCTACTCTGGCAGTCCAGGGCCATACCGCGTATGTGACGGATCCGGGCAGTTCGTCCATCCACGCAGTCGACCTGGAATCCGGCGACGTGATTGAGAGCGCAGAGCTACCGCATGTTCCGAATGAGTTGACTGGCGCCGGCGACTGATGCCGTTCCTTACCTGGCAAGCAGCTGGGTCAACACCTTTACCTTGGTAGATGCGGACGTCACGACTATCAGGCGGCGGGGCGGTAGAGGAAGTCGATGCGGCCGAGTGCCTGTTCGAAGGTTGACAGCGGCTTCGGCAGTTCGTCCGGCTGCTCTGTTGCTGTTGCCGGTGGTGTGCCGGGTAGTGCTGGTGCGGTGGATTGGTAGGTGTGCCCGGTGGGGGTGGTGGTTTCCACGGTGTGCCGTGGCCCGGGGACGGTTTGGGCGTGCCAGCCGTCGGCTTCTTTTGCGAGGTTGCATGCTTCGCATAGGCCTTGCCCGTTGACCTCGCTGGTGTCCCCGGCGTTGCGCCAGGGCACGACGTGGTCGTGGTGGCGGATCGGCGCGTCGCACCAGGGGGTGCGGCAGAGCTGGTCCCGGGCCTGGATGATCCGCTGCATTCCGGCCGGCATCAGCCGTGCCCGCGAATCCATTCCGAGCAATTGCCCGGTACCGGGCGCCGTGTAAAGCCGGCGGACCCACACTTCCACCTCGGGCGCATCGGCGGAGGCTCTTCGCTTGAAGCCAGGCGGCCCGGTTGCCGTACCGGCCTCTCCGGTAGTTCCGGTGTCTCCGGTGCCGGCATCCGCGGGGCCGGCTACGGTTTTTTCTTCCCCAGCCGCGCTATTTATCAACCTGCCGACGGTATGTTCCTCGCCGCGGTTTGCGTTCTCGTGGTCGGTGTTCTCGGTGCGGAGGAGGTCGCGGGCCCAGTGGGCGGGGACGATGCCGTACCCGGTGAGGTGGGCGGGCTCGGAGTCGCCTTGGAACAGGGTGCGGTCGGTCATGACCAGTTGCACCTCGATTTTTGCCGGGTTCTGGGCGGGCTGGCCGGTGACGCGTTCGACGAGGATGTCGGCCATGAGCTGGCCCCGGCCGCGTTCATCGCCCTGTGCCTTCAACCGGTCGGCCGCCTTGACCAGCGCGGCGGTAACGGCCACGCCCTGCACCACCGGGAGCAGGGCGCTCACGTAGGCCATGGTGTCCGGCGCCGGACGGCAGGAGACATGGCGTCCGGTTTCGGCTTTCGCGGCCCGGCGGACCACCGCGTGCGGGTCCAGCTGCAGCGCGGCCTGCTTGGCCAGCGCCCCGATCCGTTTGTCCCCGCACCCTTGCAGCGTCGTCGGATCAGCACACAGTTCCCGGTCCACCGCGGCCCGGTCTTCCACGGTTAGGCAGGCGGTTTCGCGGACCAGGATGGTCGCCCGCCATTCATTCAGCCGGCCCTGGGCCAGCGCCTGATAGGTGTACGGCATTTCCCTGACCAACGTGGTCGCCATGCCCAGATGCTTACCGCCCCGGTTCGGGGAGTCCTTCCGGGCCAGGCCGATCTCCTTCGCCAGTCCCCGGCCCCGTTTCTCCGCGGAGATTCCGGCCGCGGCCCGGGCCTCCCGGCGGGAGGCAACAAACGCTTCCGTCTCCCGGGCCTGCGCGGCAGCCAGGGCGGCCTTGAGTTCCTCCATCGCGGTGATCCGGTCAATCCGCACCCCCTCGGAAACCTCCTGATCCAGGTCCGGGAGCCCGGCGGCCCAGCCGCGGACCAGCACCGCACCCGGATCGCCGGGAACCGGCGTCACCGGCCCCATTTCAGCTGGAACGATTGACTCGAACATACATTCGATTCTACCGGAGCGTGACGCAGCACACAACAGGGGGCAATGCCGTGGTGGATAACCTTCCGCCCCTCTGTCGCCACAGGAAACGACCGCGCATCAGGAGTTCAGGGAGTAGTGGCGGGCCTACGAAGCATCAGCGTCCCGCTGGTAAACATCAGGAACGCCGTCGTGGTCGGCGTCGATTTTTTCCTCTGCTTCGATCCTGCGGTAGTGCCGGTTGCGTGCACGCAGGACAACCGTTGCCAACAGCGCCGCAAGCAGCGAAGCGACGAGGATGGCGACCTTGGCATGGTCGTTCGCCGCAGAGCCGAGCCCGAAACTAAGTTCGGCAACGAGCAGCGAGACGGTAAACCCGATTCCTGCCAGCAGGCTGATGCCAAGCAGGTCGATCCACCTCAGCGACGGATCAAGCTCGGCGCGAGTGAACTTACTCATCAGCCACGTGGTCGCCACGATACCGATCGGCTTACCTAGGACCAGGCCCGCGATGATGCCGATGGCCACGGTGTCGGTAAGCGAGGCGGTCAGGCCATCGAAGCCACCGATCTCAACTCCTGCCGAGAAGAACGCGAAGACCGGAACCGCGAAGCCGGCAGAGACGGGACGGAAACGGTGCTCGAAAATCTCCGAGAGGCCGGGTCCCGCCGTGGGTCCACCGCTGGTCTTGCCGCGCAGTACAGGGATGGCAAAACCGAGCAGGACGCCTGCAACTGTGGCGTGAATACCGGAGGCGTGGAGCAGCGCCCAAGCCACGATGCCGATCGGTAGCAGGATCAGCCACGCGGCCGCTGGCTTGAGGCCGAAGAACCGCCGGTATTTCTGCGCCAGAAGGGTATAAACAGCAAGCGGGACAAGCGTCAGCAGCAGCGGGGCAACGTGGATCTCACTGGTGTAGAAGAACGCGATGATGGCGATCGCAATCAGATCGTCGACTACTGCCAGAGTCAGCAGGAAAATCCGTAAAGCAGTAGGCAGATGGGAACCAATGACAGCAAGAACCGCGACGGCGAAGGCAATGTCCGTGGCGGTCGGAATGGCCCATCCGCGGATGGTATCCGTGCTGCCCCAGTTCACCGCTGCATAGATCACTGCCGGCACGACGACGCCACCAACGGCCGCCGCCACCGGCACCGCCGCCTTCCGGGCATCGCGCAGATCTCCGGCAACAAACTCACGCTTAAGTTCCAGGCCTACCAGGAAAAAGAAAACCGCGAGCAGACCATCGGCCGCCCAAGCACCGAGACTCAGATCGAGATGCCATGGCTCGTAGCCGATCTTGAAGTCCCGCAAGGCGAAGTAACTCTCGGACGCGGGCGAGTTGGCCCAAATCAGGGCGATCAACGCCGTCGCGACGAGCAAAGCGCCGCCGACGGTCTCCTTTCGGAGGATTTCACCGATCCGCAGGGCTTCGGCGTAACTACCCCTGCCGAGAACGCGCGGCTTTCGGGGACGGTCGGGGGGACTTTGGGCCATGCGGGGCTCCTAAGGGAAGGGTCGACGAAATCTCATGCCGACCAGACTTCCCGGCTCACCAGAATCCACCCTATCGTCCCCAAGCCCTCGCCGCGAAACAACAGCGCCCAGGGGTATAGGCCACGGGGGTATAGGTCATTACAGATGAAGGGGCGGACGGCAAGACACCTTTTGCCGCTGTTTAGCCGAGCGCTCCCAACAATTCAGCACAGGCCTGCTCGCATCGACGGCAGGCTTCGGCACACACGCGGCAATGCTCGTGCATCTGCGCATGGTTTTCGCACTCGTCTGCACAGGCTTTGCTTGTGACTCGGCATGCCTCCAGCACAGCCCGGGTAACGTGTGCGTCATAACCGGTATGGCGGGAGAGGATCTTGCCGGTCACGACGCAGATGTCCGCACAATCGAGATTGGTTCTGATGCACTTCGTCAGCTCAGCCACCATATCCTCGCTGAGGCACGCATCCCCGCAGGCCGTACAGGTCTGCGCACATTCAAAACATGCCGCGATACAGTCCGTCAGCTTCTGTCTGTCGATTCCGCCCAAATCCTTCGGGTAGGTCTCAAGCATGGACTTGATGTGACTCATTGTTCTGCTCCTTCTGCAATGGCTATGGAACGAACCGGCAGCCCGGCTGCCTCACAAATCCACAGTAGCCTTACCATTCGGATGGGGAAACCTTGCTGTACGCCCATGCAGGAGAGGTTCAGGACGATGGGACAACTGCCCCTTGCCCAGCAAGTGATCATAAGCACCCTTGACTTATACCCCCAGGGGGTATATCTTGATGATTACCGAATACAGCGTCGGATCCTCGTGATCCCTACGCCCCTAACGGTCCACACAACGGCTCAAGCGCGTGCCTTCCTGATGGAAGGTCCTGGCAGAGGCCAATCTCGAAACCTTTTGGAGGAGATCATTATGTGTGGCACATCCAGCCATAACCTGCCGCTTATTCAAGCTTCAGCAGGCTGCGCCTGCTGTTCCCCGCGAGGAAACAACGCAGCAGAACCAGCGGTTGCGGTAGACGCAGCCGACACCCGCCACCGGTCGACGCAGTTCAAAGTCGCCGGCATGACCTGCGGACATTGCGTTGCCGGTGTCTCCGAGAAGCTGGGCAGGCTCGAGGGCATCGCCGATGTGGCAGTGGACCTCGTCTCAAACGGCGATTCCACCGTCACGGTTTACGGCACCGAAAACATCAGCCTTGTCGCTCTTCGCGCTGCCGTCTCTGAAGCAGGATACGAATTCGCCGGCACGGTTTGATCGGCCGGATTTGGAGGGGAGTAAGACCATGAACCACGAAGACCACCGACGGCACACATCCGGAGACCAATCCGCTCGTGCGACAGTTTCCGAAGCCGAGCACATGGACCACAGCACCCACGGACAGGCGATGCCTAAAGGCCATGCGCACTCCGCCGTCGACGAGGAACACGCCGTCCACCAGCACGGCCAGCACGCCGGACACAGCACGGCAATGTTCAAGAACAAGTTCTGGCTCAGCCTCCTGCTGTCCGTTCCGGTGGTTTATTTCAGCCCGATGTTTGCCCACCTGCTCGGCTACCACATTCCGGAATTCCCGGGCTCAGCATGGATCCCGCCGGTCCTGGGATCGCTGATCTTCTTCTACGGCGGTACACCGTTCCTCAAGGGCGGCTGGACGGAACTGCGCAGTCGGCAACCGGGCATGATGCTGCTCATTGCGATGGCGATCACCGTTGCGTTCGTCGCATCCTGGATCACCACGCTGGGCATCGGCAACTTTAATCTGGACTTCTGGTGGGAGCTGGCCCTGCTCATAGTCATCATGCTGCTGGGTCACTGGATCGAAATGCGTGCCCTCGGTTCGGCACGCGGCGCTCTGGATGCCCTCGCCGAGTTGCTGCCCGATGAAGCCGAACGCATCACTGAACACGGCACGGAAACGGTAAGCATCAGCGAGCTCTCCGTTAACGACGTCGTCCTGGTCCGCTCCGGTGCGCGCCTGCCCGCCGACGGTGAAATTATCGAAGGCCGGGCCGAGCTCGACGAATCAATGATCACGGGTGAGTCCAAGACAGTACCGCGTGGCCCCGGCGATACCGTAGTGGCCGGAACGGTGGCAACTGACAGTGCAGTGCGCATCAGAGTTGGCGCGGTCGGCACCGACACGGCGCTGGCAGGCATCCAACGGCTGGTCGCCGAAGCACAGGCGTCCTCCTCCAAAGCGCAGGCTCTGGCGGATAAGGCTGCGGCGTTCCTGTTCTACTTCGCCCTCGGCGCCGGCATCATCACCTTCATCGCTTGGGTACTCCTGGGCAGCCCCGACGAGGCCGTGATCCGTACGGTTACCGTCCTCGTCATCGCCTGCCCGCACGCCCTGGGCCTGGCGATCCCGCTGGTCATCGCGATCTCCACGGAGCAGGCCGCCCGCGCCGGTGTCCTGATCAAGAACCGCATGGCGCTGGAGCGGATGCGCACTATCGACGTCGTACTCTTCGACAAGACGGGAACGCTGACGAAAGGACAGCCTGGCCTGACCGGCATTGCAGCAATAGAGGGAATGAACGACGACGACGTTCTGGCGCTGGCCGCGGCAGTGGAATCTGACAGCGAACATCCCTCCGCCCGGGCAATCGTCACCGCAGCCCGGAATCGCGGTCTCCGCGTACCGGCCGCCAGCGCGTTTGCCTCGCTGACCGGCCGCGGCGTCAAGGCAGACGTCGGTGCCTCCGCCGTCATGGTCGGCGGACCGAATCTGATCGCGGCCGAAGGCCTGCAGGTTCCACCGGAATTGCAGGAACAGACCCGTCCCTGGGTTGGACGCGGCGCTTCCGTGCTTCACGTGATCCGCGACGGACAGGTTGTCGGGGCCGTCAGCCTGGAGGACGAGGTCCGCGAGGAATCCCGCCAGGCGATCGCCGCCCTGCAGAGGCGCGGCGTCAGGGTCGCCATGATCACTGGGGACGCGCAGCAGGTCGCCGACGCGGTGGCAGCTGAGCTGAACATCGATGAAGTCTTTGCCCAGGTCCTGCCACAGGACAAGGACAAGAAGGTCGGCGAACTGCAGTCCCGTGGTCTGAAGGTGGCCATGGTCGGCGATGGTGTGAACGACTCCCCCGCCCTTGCCAGGGCCGAGGTCGGCATCGCCATTGGAGCGGGAACCGACGTGGCGATGGAATCGGCCGGCGTCGTCCTGGCCGGCAACGATCCGCGGGCAGTACTGTCCATGGTAGATCTGTCCCGGGCCAGCTACCGCAAGATGATCCAGAACCTCATCTGGGCCACCGGCTACAACGTCATCGCCGTTCCCCTGGCCGCGGGTGTGCTGGCCTTTGCCGGCGTCGCAATCTCCCCGGCCGTAGCAGCGGTACTGATGTCGGTGTCCACCATCGTCGTGGCTCTGAACGCCCAGTTGCTGCGCCGTATCAAACTGGACCCGGCCGCGGTTCAATGACCGGTCGGCCGGCGGGTGCGGGTCTCGGCGGTTTCGCCCGGGCCCGCACCCTTCGATATCGTTGACGGCGGCCCGCAGATGCAGCCCGAGGGAAAGGCCGGGAACGATGAGCTACGGCGCGGCACCCCGTCTCGGTCTGCATCTACGCCCCACCCCGGCATTGTTTCTGGGACTGGCCGCGATCATCTTCGGCATCATCGGGATGCACATCCTGAATGTCTCGCACCATGCTTCCGTACCGGCCACGTCCGGTCACTTCACGTCGGCTCCGGCCGCTAGTGCCCATGCCATGCATCATGCGCCGGCCACGGACAAGGCCATCCCCTCGGCAGACACGGCGGCTGGCATACTTCCCGCCGATGGGTGCGCCGGCGGCCCTTGTGCCGGAGACCAGTATCTGATGGCTGCAATCTGCGTGCTGATGACGCTCGTTGCCGGATTCGTCCTGCTCTTCGTCCTCCTTCACTCGTTCAGCTCTCGATCAGCCGCACCTAAAACCCCTGCGCCTTCCCGCATAAGCGGAAGGCAGCGCCGCACTCCCCCGCAACTTCTGCCGGCGCGAATGAAAGTCAAGCAGTTTGAGATTACTTTCGAAGGAACCCCATCATGAAACGCTTTACCGCCATTTCGGCAACCGCTGTCGCCGCTGCCCTCTTCCTGGCCGGCTGCGGCTCGGACACCGGCTCGAATACCACCGAAGAATCAACGGGTATGGACCACAGCATCATGTCCCACTCCCCCGCCCCTGCCGCGTCTGACGCTGGCGGCACCCACAACAGCGCCGACGCGATGTTCGCGCAGATGATGATCCCCCACCACGAGCAGGCCGCGCAGATGAGCGACATCATGCTCGCCAAGGACGATCTCGACCCGCAGATCACCCGACTGGCCGAAAACATCAAGGCCGCACAAGCCCCGGAAATCGAGAAAATGACCGGCTGGCTACAAACCTGGGACGAACAGATGGAGATGTCCGGCGACCACGTCATGGAAGGCATGCTGAGTTCCGATGACCTGGCGGAGCTGGAGGCATCCCTAGGCGCTGAGGCGTCCCGGCTGTTCCTGACCCAGATGATCGAGCACCACGAGGGCGCCATCGCCATGGCCGAAGAGGAAGCCGCCAACGGGCAAGACCCGGACGCCGTCGCCCTTGCGGAAACTATTGTGGCGGATCAGAAAGCGGAAATTGAGAAGATGAACAACCTTCTCGCGGCCATCTAGCATCTGCCGTCAGCGCTGCCGAGCGCGGGAACACGAGCCGCCGCTCGGCAGCGCACTTCCGCTTATGCCGCTTCGTCGGGACCAGTCAGAGCATCAGCATGACGATGAGCCCCGCCACGAAAGCCGCGACGCCGACGGCGGTGAGGATCTTGCCCAACAGCAGCAGTACCGTGCCGCGCTCCGGCGGCGGCGTGGTCCGGTAAGTCATCGGCCGGTGGGCGTCGTAATAGATCAGCACGTCGGATCCGGGCACCACGCTGCGCTCCTGTTCGACGGGTAACCTGGCCTGCAGAAAGCCGTGGTGCTTGTCGAACCAGCGGAATCCGGTCCCCTCGCCATCCATGAAAACCACGCCGTCCGCGCTGCGCCACTTCACGCCCGAATGCCGGACAATCCAGCCAGCCAGCAGGAGCAACAGTCCCGGTACCAGCCCTACCCAGGTCAAAATCTCAGTGATCAGACCGATGGACTCCAAAGCGCTGGGCATACTTCCGATGTTATTCCAAAGTACGACGGCGGGAGACCGGCTCCGTCACAAATCTCCCCTTGGCGGTGGGCTACTCAGAGCGTAGGACCCTGGTCCATCCGGTCGAGTTGGCCCGCGACGAAGCTCAGGTGTTTCCAACCGCGCCCGGCGGCAGCAGCGGTCTGGCGGTCCACAGCAGCCCGCTTGTTCTGCAGCACGGCCAGCAGGGTGGCATCGACCACGTCCTGCCGCAATTCCTTGACCCAGCCTGCTCGGACGGGAGGATGCACCGGCAGCCGCAGCCACTCCGTCACCACGCCGCCGAGGTACATTGCCGTCAGGATCGAGGCCACGCCGATGAGCACCAGGACCAGCAGCGGAACGTTGAAGCTGACCGCAAGCACGGCCGGGCCGATCAGCAGCACGATCAGGAACAGCCGAAGGAACATAGCTTTGGCCAGCATGCCCGCGGTCTGTCTGCGGGCGGCCACCGGGGCGAGGCGCCGGCTATAGATGGTGCGGGCCTTGTGCAGCCACTGCTTCGTGCTGCCCAGCTTCTCGTTGACGATCTTCTCGGCCACGGCAAGTTCCAGCGGATTCTCGTTCCGAAGCGACACCAGCAGCGCATCATCCTCGTCTGCCCAGGACTGGTTCAGCCGGTGCTCCGCACCCGCAGCCAGATGGTGCAGTCCCAGTTGCGACGCCTCCCGGGCAATCGTTTCCGGGCTCCCGCCCCTCGGGAGCGCGTCTTGCTGCAGTGCCTGGTCATGATGGTCGGTGCGGATGCCGTAACGCGGCGATCCGTCCTTGAGCTGGTACACAGCCGTACCTCGATCCGGTAAGTATTGGGGGCAGGTCCTGGGGGTGCTGCGCCGACCGGCTGGCCCCTACTGCTATCGATGGACTACCAAGGATACTCTCCGAAACTGGGTGGTTGAAGGTTGATCGATCAAACCCTCTACCACTATTACCCGCCGTGGCATGGCAGACTTGCCGCTAGACTCGGTCACATCACGCACCGACAGCCAGGAGGAGACCATGCCGCAGACCGACCGCAGGTTCGGCGTCCTGTTCGATGTGGACGGCACCCTGGTTGATTCGAACTACCTGCACACCATCTCGTGGTGGCACGCTTTCCGCCAGCTGGGCCGGAATGTTCCCATGGCCGCCATCCACCGCGCGGTGGGCATGGGCGCGGATAAGCTGATCGCGCACCTGCTGGGCGAGGACCGGGACAAGGACCAGGACAGCCAGGCCGAAGATGCCCACGGCGCCGTTTTCTCCACCTACTGGCCGGCGCTGCGGGCGTTCGACGGTGCCAAGGACCTGCTGGAGCGCTGCTCCGGAACGGGCCTCACCGTGGTGCTGGCATCCTCGTCCAAACGGCGGGAACTGGACGTCCTCACCGCGGCTATCGGAACCAACGAGGCGGTCGCGGGGACAACCAGCTCCTCGGATGCCCAGGAGAGCAAGCCGGCGCCGGATATCCTGGCCGCGGCCCTCGATACGGGCGGACTGCAGGCGGCGGATGCGCTCTTCGTCGGCGACGCCGTGTGGGATGTAATGGCCGCCAGCGAACTGGGCATCCCCACCATCGGCCTGACTTGCGGCGGCACCGGCGAGGCCGAACTGCGGGACGCAGGCGCCATCGAAATCCATGAAGATCCGGCCGCCTTGCTCGCGGGCTTCGAAGCGAGCGCCCTGGGACAGCTGGCCGCGCGTGCTGCGGATGCAGGCCAACCGGTAAAACCAGACCAAAACCGGTAAAACAACGACGGCGGCGCCCGGCTACTCGAGTCCCAGCAACCTTATGTGCGCGTCCACATGCTGCTCGAACAGTCCGGCCGGGTCAGAGAAAGTGTTTTCCCCGTACTGCCCGAAAACCTCGAAGCTGACGGCACCGAAAAGCGCGGACCAGACCATGACGCCGCGGATGACCACCGGCTCAGGGGCAGATAGATCCAGCTCAGCACGGATCCGGGCCACATCATCGGCGAGAAAGTTCGAACAGCCGTTCGTCATGGACTCGTCCTCCACACAGGCGCTGCTGGGGCTGGCTCCTACGCCGCTCGCGGCGGCAGCGGACGAGACGGTGCGGTGGTGGCAGGGCGAACATGCCGCTGCTCGGCGGTAAAACCGGCTGTACCTGCCCCGAAACGGCAACCGGTACGTATACTGATGGTCCGCCGCCGAAGAGCGGAAACCGTCCCGCTGACATCATCCAGTTTGAGGAGCCGTCCATGCCCCTGTCCGAGGAGGAGAGAAGGCGGCTGGCCGAACTGGAACAGCAGCTGGAGTCGGAAGACCCCAGGCTCGCCGCCTCGCTGTCGGGCAAGGGCCGGCAGCCAGGATCCGGTTGGAAACTGAGCTTCGGCGCCAAGCTCATGCTGGTCGGCGCCGTTCTCCTGCTGTTCAGCATTTCGACGAACATCTCGGTGCTGTCCGTCATTGGCCTGGTCACCCTGCTTGCGGGGATGTTCCGGATGGCCACGGACTGGATCCGGCGGAACTGAACCGCTATCTGGACGTCCGCCGGGTGGATGAAGCGGCCGGGACTGCGCAACCTGGAGGCGGAGGACCCGCGGCTCGCCGCCAAGCTGTGGCAGGCACTCACGCATTATGCCTACGTCCGGGAGGACCAGTACCTGCGTGAGACTGCGGTGCGTTTCAGGAACTGAAAGCGCACCGCAGTCCCAGCGGATGGCAACGGAGTTGGACCCGCCGGACCTGATACCGCTAGACGCGGCTGACGTCCCGGGTCTTGTGGTCGTAGTGGAAGGTCAGGGCGCCGCCGTCGTGGTGGAACTCGTGGTTGGCCCCGTCACGGACGCCGAACGCGCCGTAGTTCTCTTCCCAGGACCGGTCCAGCGCGACCTTGTAGGTGTAGAAGCCCGCGGGCAGTTCCGCGGTTAGCTTCCAGAGCGAATCCGTCTGATCCAGTTCCATCTGGACCTCGTCAAAGTGCGGCTGCCAGTTCTCCGGTGCACCGAGCTTGGTGCTGAAGTCACCGGCGATGGCCACGGCTGCGGGCTGCCCAGCGGTGTCCACGGCGGCGGGCGCTGCGGGCTCGGTGGAAACTGCGGGCTCGGTTGCGGCCGGCCCTGCAGGAACAGCCGCTGCGGCAACAGCCTTCTTCGCGCGAGGCTTGCGGCTCCCCGCCTGCTTGGATTCCTCAACCTGCGCCACCGCGGACTTCGGTCCGGAGGTATTGGCGGCCGCCGCTGCGACAGCCGGAACCGGCGAGCCGTTTTGCAGCGCCTCGGTCAGGGATTCGGCATCCGGGAAAGCGGCCGCGGCGCGCAGCCCCTCGTCCGTCAGCACCCAGCCGCCGCGCTTCTTGACCAACCAGCCGGCCTTGACCAGCTTGCTGGTGGCAGTGGTCAGGGACTTGTGCCCGCGCGGGACTCCCCCGGCGAGCAGCTCGCTTTCGGCATCGTTCAAGGGCAACTGCGTAATGGCCTGCGCCAGGACTGCACTGCCGCCCATGGCAGCCTCGCCGGAGGCAGCCGCCTCGGCCAGTGTGTCCAGGACAATTTTCAGCCGCAGGTTAGTACGGTCGGCAGGATTTGTGCTCATTATGGTTTTCCCCATCGTCGATCGCTTACTTGCAGTTTGGCATGACGGTGATGCCGAAAGGATAAGTTAAAGGTTAATTCCTCATGACTTAACGGTTTGTGACACCGCTCTCCCCAATCCGCAATGATGTTACCTGTGTCCTGCCGGGATTCGGAACACGGCGCGCCGGTTCAGCTTCGTCTCGGAAGCGCCGGACGGGCTTAAGGACCGAGCCTCCTTTGGCGCCTGCGCAGCGGTGATGTCCGCCTGTCACCGATCAAATCGTGCACCGCCTGTACCGGTTCACCATCAGCGAATCCCCCGCTGCCACGCGGCTTGCGGGTGTTCGATGGGAGCCATGAAGTTCCTGGTGCTCGGCGGTACGGCATGGCTCGGCGGAGAAATAACGACGGCGGCGCTGCGGCGCGGTCACGATGTCACCGCCTTGGCGCGGGGCGAGTCGGGGACGGTGCCGGACGGAGCTGCCTTCCTCCGCGCCGACAGGGACTCGCCGGGCGCCTACGATGCCGTCGCGCGACAGTCTTGGGACGCCGTCGTCGATGTGTCGCGCCAGCCCGGCCACGTGCGGCGGGCGGTGACTGCCCTTTCCGGGTGTGCGGACCGGTACATCTTCGTCTCCTCCTGCAGCGTCTATGCGGATCATCATGTCCCCGGCGCCGATGAATCTGCCCCGCTGCTTCCGGCGCTGGAAGCGGACGTCATGGAGTCGATGGAGACTTATGGAGAAGCCAAGGCCGCCTGCGAGCAGCACGTGCTGGACGCCTTTGGCCACGGCAGGGAGCTCATCGCGCGGTCCGGCCTGATCGGCGGCCCCGGTGATGTCTCCGACCGCACCGGCTACTGGCCGCTGCGCTTCGCCCGACCGGCAGCCGGTGACGGCAGTGTGCTGGTGCCCGATGCGCCGGAGCTGGCTACGCAAGTAATCGATGTCCGCGACCTCGCAGCCTGGCTCGTCCGGGCGGCAGAGCGCAAGGTCAGCGGCAAGTTCAATGCCGCCGGGGAGTCGATAATGCTGCCGGCGCATCTGGAGCTTGCCCGCGAGGCCGCAGGCCACACGGGCCCGGTGGTTCCCGTCGCGCCGCAATGGCTGGCCGATGCGGGCGTCAACTACTGGTCCGGCGAGCACTCCCTGCCGCTGTGGCTGCCGCTGCCCGAGTACGCCGGCTTCGCGTCCCGGGACAACCGCGCCGCAGTGGCAGCAGGGCTGGAACTACGTCCGCTGTCGGAAACGCTGGCGGATGTGCTGGCCTGGGAGCAGGCAGCCGGCCCGGACCGTCCGCGCAAGGCCGGACTGACCGTCCTGGAAGAGCGTGAGCTCCTCGCCACGATCTAACGGTCCCATTGTGGCCTTCGGATCGCGGTTGTACGCTGGCAGCACGCCGCGCAGAAGGGGCATCGTCATGACTATTCCACAGCCGCCGCCGGAACCGGATCCGGATCCCACCTCGCCGCACCCGTCAGAGCCCGGCAAGCCGAATGAGCCGGGTGAGCCGGATCCGATGACGCCGGATCCGTTCCCGAACCCATTGCCCGGCCCCGAGCCGGACAACCCGCCGGAACCGCCGCCGCCGGGCCCCGGCCCGCTGCCGATTCCGGAACCCGGACCGGTCATCCCGCCGCGCGGACCCTAAACCGGGCTAGCTCGAAGGCCCGCTGGCTGGATGTGATGCCACGCGGCCGGTTGTTCTTAGGCGGCTGCACGCTGCCGGGGGACACCGGTTGTCCTGACGGCCGTGCCCGATTCCGCCGGCGGATAGACGTGCACGCGCTTGATCACGGGCTTGACCACGTCCCCGGCGCGCGGCACCCAGTCGGATACATGGGCGCGCAGGGGAACGCCGTTCCAATCCGCGAGCACGTCGAAGCCGTGCGCCCCGTACAGCGCGGAGGTGATCACGGCGCCGTCGTTAGTTGATGAGGACAGCTTCTCCAGCCGCACGTCGGAGGGACAGACTGCCGCTTCGGCCCGCCGGTTCACCGCGGACAGCGCGTGGGCCGCAGAGAATCCGACCAGCCGGAGCCTGTCCGCCGGGATCGCCGCACCCACTGCCTGCAACACCAGGAAACTGCTGCCCAGGGTCGCCTCGAACACGGTGGCGTCGGAGACAAAGGAGGCGACGAACGCCGTGCTGGGCCGCCGCAGCAGCTGGGCCGGCGTGTCCACCTGCTCGATCCGGCCGGCGTTGAGCACCGCCACCTTGTCCGCGAGCGCCAGCGCCTCGGCCCGGTCATGCGTGACGTGGATGGCGGTCAGGGACTGCTCCCGGACCAGCGACTTTAGCTCCAGCCGGAGCCGGGCGCGCAGCGGCTCATCGAGCGAGGACAGTGCCTCGTCCAGCAGCAGCGCCCGCGGGGCCGCAACGATGGCGCGGGCCAGGGCCACCCGTTGGCGCTGCCCGCCGGAGAGGGCGACGGGATTGCGCGCGCCCAGCTCCCCCAGCCCCACCTGGTCCAGCACGGCCTGCACCCGCTGGGCGGTCTCGGCCCGCGGGACCCCGGCCAGCTTCAGCGGATACCCCACGTTGCGGGCCACGGACCAGTGCGGCCAGATGGCATGGTTCTGGAACACCATGCCCAGCTTCCGCCGCTCCGGCGGCAGCCACGCGCCATCGCCCGCCACGGTCTCCCCGCCGATCCGCAGCGATCCTGCCTCGGGCCGCAGGAAGCCGGCGATGCTGCGCAGCAGGGTGGTTTTCCCGGAACCGGACGGACCCAGCAGAGCCAGGAACTCGCCGTCGTTCGCCTGGAGGTCGATGTCGGCCAAGGCCACGTGGCCGTTGGCGTAGACGTGGCGCAAGCCGGAAATCTCGATCGCTGGCATTTAGGTCCTCTTACTCGTTGCGGTTGTGTTGGGCAGCCGGCGCGCGCCGGTGAGGCCGGCGGCCAGGGACAGGCCGGCCACGCCGACCAGGGTCACGAGCAGCGCCAGTGCGGACGCCGAGTTGTAGTCGCCGGCCTGCTGCAGGTTGAAGATCACCACGCCCAGCGTCTGCGTGCCCGGGGCCACCAGCAGGATCGAGATGGTCAGCTCGCGCACGGCGGTCAGGAGAACGACGACGACGCCGGTCAGCGCCGCGGGGGCGGCGAGCCTCCCGGCAACATCGGCCAGCGCCCGCACCGGTGAGGCGCCCGAGATGCGCGCTGCCTCTTCCAGTGCGGCGGGCACGGACTGCAGCGGCGCGCGCACGGACTGGACCACGATGGCCAGGAACGCCATCACGTAGGCGCCGAGAATGACCCACGGCGTATTGAAGATGCCCAGCGCCGGGGCGATGAGCAGCCAGGCCACGGCGATGACCAACCCGGGCAGCGCCTGCGGCAGCATGGCGGTCACATCCAGCGCCGTGTTGCTTCGGTGCCTGGTCCGCACCAGCAGCGCGCCGACGGCCAGGCCGAGTACGCCGCAGATCAGTGCGGCGCCTCCAGCCAGCAGCACCGAGTTGGCGATCCCGGCGGCGGCACCGCGCGAGGTGACCGCGTTGGCGACGTTTGCCAGCGTGATGTTCTCCCAAGTCAGCGGAACGCCCGGAGCTGGCAGCAGCGCCTGGGACGCCAGTGCGAGCAGCGGCAGCACGCAGATGGCCAGCGCCGCGAGCCACAACCCGGCGGCGGCCGCGCTGCGGAACCGGCCGAGCTCCAGCGGCAGTGTAGCCGGCGAGCCGGTTTCGAGTTCCGAACCGGAGGGCAGCCGGCGCTGGAGCAGCACCGTCACCAGTGCCAGCAGCAACAGCACGACGCCGATCGCCGCGACCGCGGGCAGTGGGTTGCCGATGGTGCCGGAAGCCAGGTAGCGGTAGATCAGCGTGGTTAAGGTGGTGTAGCGCTCGGGCAGGCCGATCAGCGCGGGGATGCCGAAGTCGGACAGGTTGGCCACGAAGGTCAGCACGAAGGCGGCCAGCAGGCCCGGGCGCAGCAGCGGCAGCGTCACGTGCAGCAGCGACCTGGTTTGGCAGGCCCCGCCGATCCGCGCGGCTTCCTCCAGGCTGCCGGGCACCCTCTTGAGCGCCGCGGCGATGACCAGGTAGGCCATCGGATAGGAATGGACGGCCAGCAGGAACACCACACCCCAGCCACCGAAAACGCTGACCACCGGCCCGCTGCTGCCCGTAGCGCCCTGGAGGAACAGGTTGACCGGGCCGCCGGGAGCCAGCAGCGCCATCCACGCCATCGCACCGATGAACGGCGGAATCAGGAACGGCAGCAGGAACACCCAGCGCAGCGCGGTCCGACCCGGGACATTGCTGCGTTCCAGCACAATGGCCAGCAGGGCGCCGAATCCCGTGGCCAGCGCCGCGGATCCGGCTGCGGAGGCCACCGAATTCACCGCCGCCTCAAGGACATCCGGGCCGCCCAGGACGGCCAGGTTCTCTGCACGCAGCCCCATCACGGCCACGGCGCCCAGTGGCAGCAGCACCAGAAGGGTCAGCACGCTCCACACCATGAGCCGGAGCGCGCCCAGACCGTCCGGCCTCTTCGGTCCCCGCCGGCCGGCGCCGGCACAACGTTGCCGTTGGCCGGCCGCCGGACGGGACATCGGTACAGCCGGAGAGGTCGGGAGTGCAGCCGGATGAGCCGACGGCGCAGGCTGGGTGCCGCCGTCGTGCGTGGGATGTGGAACGGGCGCGGCCGCGGACTCGGCCGGAGCCTGGCGGGTTCGTTCGGACAGATGGTTGCTCAAAGACGGTGCGGACCTTCCCGATCCCGCTGCTGCCGGATCACTGGCTATCGATCTAAGCCGGGCCAGTTGTCGGGAAAGTGAACGGCGGCCAGCCGCCGAGCCAATTCGGTGCAAGCATCGTTCGTCGCACAGGTTGTGAAGCGGACTTACCTGTCACGGTTCGGCAACGTCCCGCCGTCGTTATCCTGGCCCGGATCCGACCGGATAACGATTGAGTGCGATCCGGATCCTCGAGGCACAGATCCTGCCTCTTTCCAGCCAACAGCGGTAAATTTGTAGTACGTCGGCACGGTCTCGAGGAGGCGCGAAATGTCATTATCCGATGAGGAACGACAACGGCTGGACAAGCTTGGACACGAGCTGGAAGAAGATGATCCACGCCTGGCTAAATCCCTCTCCGGCAAGGGGGTCCTCGTCTTCGGGCACCGAGTCGGCACCGGGGCGTTGATGGCACTGGCCGGGGCGCTGCTGCTGCTCGCCGGTATCGCCGGCAACTCCTTGCTGCTGGCGATGGTGGGCGTCATCGCGTTCGCGGGCGGGCTGCTGGTCTCCGGCACGGACTGGTTCCGGGGGCACGTGCATCACGGCCCCCAGCACTAGTTCAGTCCAGCAATGAGTTGAACTTTTCCACCGCGGCGTCCTGACCGCCGGCGATCTTTTCCAGGTCCGGGTTGATCAGCTTCAGCTCGGACAGTTCCGGCGCGCCCTCGGGCACGCCGACATCCCCGCGCACCGGGACGTAGGACTGCTCGACGGCCAGCTTTTGCCCTTCCTGCGAGATCAGGAAGTCGATGAAGTCATTGGCAGCCGCGGGATTTCCGGCGTCGGTGAAAATACCGGCAGGCTGGGAGACATAGGGAACGCCGTCGGTGGGATAGTTCAGTGCGACGGGCGAACCCCTCTCGGCCAGTTCGCGCGCCACATAATCAACGACGACGCCGATAGATACCGTTCCGCCGGCCACCGCTTGGCCGACCGGGCCGTTGGATTCGAGCACGGTCGGCTCGTTGGCCATCAGCTGGGTCAGCCACTTCCCGCCCAGGGCCTCTTCTTCGAGCCAGACCGCAGTGTTGAAGGCCGCGGCTCCGGAGACGTCCGGGTTGGGCATGGCGAGCTTGCCCTTGAACGCCGGATCGGCCAGCTCCGCCCAGCTTTCCGGCGCGGCATCGAGGAGTCCGGTGTTGTAGGCGATGACCGTGGGAATGATGCGCGTGCCCACGTAGAAGCCCTCGGCGTCGACCACGTCCTGGTTCAGCTCCCCGGCATTCTCGAGGTCCAGTTCCTGCAGATCGCCTTCGGCCACGTAGCCCTCAAACGTCGGCACGTCCGCGGCCAGGATGACGTCGGCCTGGATATCGCCGGTCTGCTTCTCGGTGGCGATGCGGGTCTTCAGCTCGCCGGTGCCGGCACGGAAAACCTCTACCTCAACGTTAGGGTTCACCTCGTTGTAGGCGGCAATGACCTCGTCGATCTTGGCCTGCGGCTCCGAGGTGTAGACGGTCAGCGTGCCGGACGGCCCGTCCGCCGTGGCGCCGCCGCTTTGGCCGGTCTGGCCTTCGGCGGAGCCGCCGCACGCGGTAAGCAGGGCCAGCGGCGCCAGGGCCAGGGCGAGGTACTTAGAACGGTGACGCAATGGGTTCTCCTTGAACGGGCGGCAGGCCGAACGCCTGCGCTGACGGGTTGCCGGCCATTCCGCCCGGCATTCCAGCGGCCACCAACACGGGGGCAGCGCTGAAAGAATCGGGGCCCAGCCGGATCACCGAGATCCAGCTCGAATCACCGGCATCCGCGGATCCGGGCGGCGGCGGGTTGTACGACACGGCAGGCCCGACCCACACCGGAACCGAACCGAGCAGGCCGGATTGGGCGTGGTGGTAGTGGCCGCAGAGGATCCCGCGGACATCGGTACCGGCGATCACCGAGCGCAGCAGCGCAGGCGACGCGAGCCCGCGGCCGGCCAGCAGCGGCTGTGTCGATTCGACCGGCGGGTGGTGCAGCGCCAGCACGGTTCCCTGTGTTGCCGGCGTGGCAAGTTCGTCCCGCAGCCAGTCCAACTGCTCCGCTGAGAGAAGGCCGGCGGGACGGCCCGGATCGTCCGAATCCAGTGTGATGATCCGCAGCCCGCCCAGGAAATGCACCGTTTCGGCTGGTCCCGGTCCGTTGGCAGCCCGGCCGCGGTTGAACAGCCCGGCCTGGCGCACCGGCACGTCATGGTTGCCCGGCAGCGTGATCACGGGGCAGCCCAGTTTCGCCGCGGCGTGCTCCAGCAGGCGCGCGGCGTCGTCGTAAATATCGCTGCAGCAATCCGCAAGGTCACCGGTCACGACGACGGCGTCCGGCCGGAACCGATGGGCCTCCTTGAGCGCTGCCAGAGTCAGGGTCCAGGTGTCGATCCGCCCGAACAGCAGCTCCGGATCCGGCCGCAGGTGGGTGTCCGTCAACTGCACCAGGGTGAAGCTGCTTTGCGCGGGCGGCAGCTCGCGCCAAGCGGGTTGTTCCACGCACTCCCCCGGTCTGCCTCGTTTGAATCCATTCGTTCCGCCAGTCACGGAAAATTCCAGCAACCACGATCAAACACGCACCCGTTTACACAACGGTGAACGCGTGGAGTCCGGCAGGCCAACGCAGTTCCAACCCGGCGCCCCCGGCAGCGGCAACTCGGCTATATTGGCCGGAACAGGTAACACCCTCCAACGTTCAGGAGCGTTCCGCCATGGCCCAGGAAGTCGCAGCCCAGCTCATCGACCAGCTCCGCGCCGCGGGGGTCCGACGGATCTACGGGATTGTGGGAGACAGCCTCAACCCGGTTGTGGACGCGGTCCGGCAGACCGGCGGGGCGACCAAGGGCGGCATCGACTGGATCCATGTCCGCCATGAGGAAGCCGCAGCCTTCGCGGCTGCGGCCGAAGCCCAGCTGACCGGGCAGCTGGCGGTCTGTGCCGGCTCCTGCGGACCGGGCAACCTCCACCTCATTAACGGGCTCTACGACGCCAACCGCTCCGGCGCCCCGGTGCTGGCGATCGCCTCGCACATTCCCAGCAAGCAGATCGGCACCGGCTACTTCCAGGAAACCCATCCGGACCGGCTCTTCAACGAATGCTCCGTCTACTCGGAAATGGTCAGCACCGCCGAGCAGGCCCCGCGCGTCACGCAGAGCGCCATCCGGCACGCCATCGGCAAGCGTGGCGTCGCCGTCGTAACTCTGCCCGGTGACATCGCCAGCCTGGAGGCGGTGGCCCCGACGCCGCTGTGCACACCGTTCCTGCCCGCCACCGTGGTGCCGGCCGCCGAAAGCGTCAAACAGCTCGCGGACGCGATTAACGACGTCGGCAAGGTCGCCATTTTCGCCGGCGCCGGCGTGGAGGGCGCGCACGATGAGGTGGTTGCCCTGGCCGAGCTGATCGGCGCGCCGATCGGGCATTCGCTGCGCGGGAAGGACTTCATCCAGTACGACAATCCGTACGATATCGGGATGACCGGCCTGCTGGGCTATGGCGCCGTGGCGGAAGGCATCGAGGATGCGGACCTGCTGATCCTGCTGGGCACCGACTTCCCGTACGACCAGTTCCTGCCGGACACCCGTACCGCCCAGGTGGACCGGGCGCCGGAGCATCTGGGCCGGAGGACGGATGTGGACATCGCGGTTCACGGCGACGTGCTGCCCACGCTCGCGGCCCTGATGCCGCTGCTCAAACGCAAGAAGAGCCGCCGCTTCCTGGACCAGATGCTCAAGAAGCATGACAAGCTGATGAACAAGGCCGTCGGCGCCTACACCCGCCGCGCCGACAAGATCAAACCCATCCACCCCGAATATGCTGCCTCGCTGCTGGACCAGGTCGCCGCCGAGGACGCGATCTTCACCGCTGACACAGGCATGTGCAATGTCTGGACCGCCCGCTACATCACCCCGCGCGGCACCCGGCGGCTGATCGGCTCTTACCTGCACGGGTCCATGGCCAACGCCCTCCCCCACGCCATCGGCGCGCAGCTGGCCTTCCCCGAACGTCAGGTCATCTCCGTGTCCGGCGACGGCGGCCTCTCCATGCTGCTGGGCGAATTGGTCACCGCTGCGGCTTACCGGCTGCCGCTGAACGTCGTCGTCTTCAACAATTCCACCCTCGGCATGGTGAAGCTGGAGATGCTGGTGGACGGGCTCCCGGACTTCGGCGTCGACGTTCCGGACACCAATTACGCGGCCATCGCCCAGGCCATGGGCTTTCACGCGGTCCGCGTTGCCGATCCGGCCGGCATCGAGCAGGCCTACCGCGACTCCTTCGCCCACCCCGGCCCGTCGCTGGTGGAACTCATTACCGATCCGAAGGCGCTGTCCCTGCCGCCGAAGATCACCGGAACCCAGGTCTTCGGCTTCGCCACCGCGATGTCCAAGATCGTGCTGAACAAAGGAGCCGGCGAAGCGGTCAGCATGGCACGGAGCAACCTGCGCAACATCCCCCGCGGCTGACGGCGGCGTACGGTGTGTATATGGAGGACATCGTCGAATTCCTGCTGGCGAGGATTGCCGAGGACGAGTCCAATCTGCACTCCTGGTGGAACACCGCATCCGTCCCGGTGCTGGACCGGGCCTTGGCCGAGTGCCAGGCGAAGCGCCGGATGATCGATCAGCTGCAGCGCCTCGACACTGGCCACCGCCGCCCGATGCTACTGATTATGGCTGTGCCTTATGCTGGGCACCCCGCCTACCGCGACGAGTGGCGGCTTTAGCGCAGGCAACCCAGCCCGACGGCGGCCGGTCACGGATGGTGACCGGCCGCCGTCGTCGTTCGCGCCGCAGGGGTGGTGCGGCGCTGCAGCTAGTTCCGCTTGAGGAAGATGCTGACGTCGTCGTTGTTAATCAGATCGGGCACGGTCCAGCCGTCCAGGTCGTACTCGCTCATGCATTGGTCGGCGAAGCCGGTCATCATGTCGGTGTGGCCCTGTGCTTGGGCGGCGAAGAGGATCTCGGCTTTCACATTTTCGTGGTTGCCGGAGTAGTTGCGCTCGTAGAGTTCGTGCCGGCCGCCGAACTCGGTACCGATCGCGTCCCAGAGCAGCTTCATCAGCTTCACGCGGTCCACGGCCTGGATGCCGTCCGAGCCACGGACGTACTTGTCCAAGTATGGGCGGATCTCCGGGGTCTTGAAGTCCAGCGCGGATGAGTTGAGGTAGATCAGCCCGGAAGCCACGTCCTGTTCGATGATTTCCTTGATCCGCGGGTAGCCGGTGGACATGAACATCCGGTACGCCAGTCCGTAGTCGAGCTTGGGCAGCACGGTGCCGTCGGGTCCGGCATCCGGGTTCAGCGCCATCGCGTCTGCGAGGGCGTAGAACATGTTGCGCCAGCCGATGACCTCGCCGGCGCGGGCTTGGACGCCGCGGAAGTCCTTGGTGCCGGCGATTTCCAGCGCCTTGAGCAGCAGGCCGGCGATGAAATCCAGTTTCACGGCCAGGCGGATTACGCCTTGGAACGTGAACCGGTTCAGGAACCCGGTCTGCGGGAAGAAGTTGTTGATCTTCTCAATGTCCCCGTACGCGAACACGTTCTCCCACGGGATGAGGACCTTGTCGAAGACGAACACCGAGTCGTTCTCATCCAGTCGGGAGGAGAGCGGGTAATCGAACGGGGTGCCCATCACGGCCGCCTGGTGCGAGTAGGAGGCACGGGAGATCAGCTTTACCCCGGGTGCGTCCATGGGAACGGTGCAGATCAGCGCGAATTCCTTCTTCTTGATCGGCAGCCCGTAGTGCGCGATGAAGTTGTACTGGGTGATGGCGGAGCCCGTGGCAACGACCTTCGCCCCGGAAACAACGAGCCCGGCGTCGGTCTCCTTTTCGACTTTCATGAACACGTCGCCGACTTGGTCCGGCGGCAGGTGCCGATCCACCGGCGGGTTGATGATGGCGTGGTTCCAATACAGGACCTTCTCCTGGGACTCGGCATACCAGCGCTTCGCGTTGTCTTGGAACGGCTCGTAGAAGTCCGGCATCCCGCCAAGGGTGCCCAGGAAAGCGCCCTTGTAATCCGGGGACCGGCCCATCCAGCCGTACGACATCCGCGCCCAGGTTTCGATCGCGGTGCGCGACGCCTTCAGGTCGTCAATGGAACGCGCGGCCTTGAAGAAGGGGTGTGTCAAGCCGCCGGATCCCGTGTCGGTGGGGACCAGGAGCTTATCCGCTGTTTCCGGTTTGTGGAAGCCGTCATAGAGGCGGGCAGCCATGCGCACGGAGTTGCGGAACGCCGGGTGCGTGGTGACGTCCTTGACTCGTTCGCCGTAGATCCAGACCTCGCGGTCGTCCCGGAGCGACTCGATGTATTCATCGCCGGTCTGGGGTTTGAGCTGGTCCGCCTGCGTGGTCCGCGCGCTCATGTCGAGAGCGTTGGCGCCTGTCGTGGTCGTGGTATCGATAGTTTCAGTCATCGTCTTGTCCTTATCAATTCAGTGGCCGTCAGGCCTGGATGAGGGGTTTGAAGGATTCGGCGCCGGAGAACCAGCCGGCCTCCAGCGAGTCTCCGCAGTGGTGCCAATGGCCGGAGCCGGACAAGGGGCCGATCTCATGGAACTTCCCGCCAAAGAAGAGCAATGGCTCCCGGCCGGTGGTCTCGAGTTTGTGGACTTCCCCGATCACGATCACGTGGTCGCCGCCGTCGTACACCTGCCAGGGCCGGCATTCCAGGGTCGCCTTGTTCTCCAGCAGGACCGGGACGTCTCCGTCCACGGTCCAGGCGGGTTCTTCCGGTAGCGGCTTACCGGCGAAATGCCATGCGACGTCCAACTGGTCCTGGGAGAGGATGTTGATTGCGAACGGCGCGCCCTCCAGGTACTGGGCCGCCTTGGAGCTGCGGGTCAGCGTGACCTGGGCCAGTGGCGGATCCAGCGACACCGCGGTAAATGCGTTCACGGTCGCACCATGCGGGGTGCCGTCCGCGGAGCGGCAGGTCACCACGGTCACGCCGGTCGCGAACTGGCCGAATGTGTTCCGCAGCTCGCGCGGATCGATGTTCGTTGCGGCGGCGGCAACGGGGGTTGTTTCAGACATCATGTCCTCCTGCTGTTGGGGCACGGCCGGCGGGGTGGGGTCGCCCGCCGGCCGCACAGCTTGCGGTTACGCCGCGTCCAGTACGAAGTTGTAGGTGACTTCGCGGCCGTTCCCATCCGCCCTTGGGCGTGGGATCGAGGATCAGTTCGGGTTTCACTGCCGAGGCGATGTCGTCGCCCACATGCTCATCCCCCTTGAAGTAGAGCTGCGAGGTGATCATCTGGTGCCCTGGAGCGGAGATCTTCAGGTGCAGGTGGGCAGGACGCCACGCGTGCCAGCCGGCCGCGGCGATCAGCTTTCCGCAGGAACCGTCCGTCGGGATCTGGTACGGGGCCGGCTGCATGGTGTTGATCCGGTAGTAGCCGTTCTGGTCCGCAACAACCGTGGCGCGCAGGTTCCATTCCGGCAGGCCCGGGGCGAACTGGGAGTAGAAGCCCTGGTCATCCGCGTGCCAGATCTCCACTGTGGCCCCGGGCAGTCCTTCGCCGGCCAGATTGGTGATTCGGCCCTGGAACAGCAGCGGCGTGCCCTGCTCGTCGTCGCGCATCGGCAGGGTTGCCGGGGACTCCAGCTTTGGGGCGTCCGGAATGTAGTACGGTCCCTCGATGGAGCCCTTTGTGCCCTCACGGTTCTCGTTGGCCACCTGCTCCACCGAGTGCTCCACCCATACGTCCAGGAACAACGGCCACTCCCCATCCTCGCCGACCTGGATCAGCCACGCCTTCAACGCGTTGTACTCGTCGTAAGTGACCTTTTCTTCCAGGATCGTCTGGTTGATGGCTCCGATGACCCGCGAGGCCAGCCGGTCCACCCGCTCCTGGCTGGTACCGGCCGCGAACTTCTTGTTCTCCCGGAAGCGGTCCGTCGCATTGGCGCCGGAAGCAGCCGCCGTTGCCTGTGTTTCCGTAGTCATGACTGTCCCTCCTGTGGTCTTTCGGCGATATCGCCGTTAGACAAGAGTGTTCTGGATCACCCTGGGCAGCGGGGACTGCTGATGAGGATCCGGCCGAACAGTGACAAAACAGGTCCGGTGGGTGCTAAATCCGGCACGGCACCCCTCTGTCTTCGGCCGCGGATGACTACAACGGCGGGACGGAACCTAAGGCGCGACGCCGAGGAGAGCGTCTTTGCGCAGCTGGAGCGGAGTGAGCCCGAAACGGGCCTTGAAGGCGCGGGTGAAATAGCTTTGCGACGCGAAGCCGGCCTTCGCGGAGATCCGGCCCACCGGCGTCGTTCTTTGGGTTGGATCGGAGAGGATGATCCGAGCCAGCTCCAGCCGCAGGCCCAGGATATAAAGGCTGGGCGGTTCGCCGGCCTCGGCAAAGATCCGCGTCAGATGGCGCTCGCTGATGCCGACCGCCGCCGCGACTTCGGCGGCGCTGAGCTGCGGATCGCCCAGCCGGTCCTCGATGTAACTTCGCGCGGTGGCAAGGTAGCCCGAACCGTTGCCGCTGCGCTCCCCTCTGATCATGAGGCTGAGCAGTTCCAGGGCCGAGGCCTCCGCATGCTCCAGATTTGCGGGCTGGCTGGGCTGGGCCTGCCCTGCGATCGTACCGCTGACCAACTTGGCCAAGGCGAGCATGTGCCGGTTCGCTGCCTCGCCTTGATTGAAGTTGAAGACCCGGGGCTTTAATAGGGGTTTCCCGCCGGACAGTTCCAGATAGTCATCGCGCGGGATGGTGAGCACCAGTTCACGCAGACCCTTGCAAAAGCCTCGCAGAAACGGCCGGTCGGCGTCGTAGATGACCGCTTGGCCGGGTTTAAGCGATTCCTGTCCGTCGCCGTAGTAAAAAAACGCTTCGCCTTCCAATGCGAAGAAGACGGCAATGGCGTCCATGGGGTTCTGCCGGATGAACCGTTCGTTTCGTTCCACCACCTGCGCACTGCCCTTGACCTGGGCAAACTTCAGCGAGGGGAAATGCAGGTTCACCTCGCTGGCCTGCAGCGGAGCTTCGTCCATGGTGCGGATGTCCAGCGGAATCAGCGCCTTGGAGTTATGGTGCTCCCAGAGCTGGACCCGATTGGTCGTGGGGATGCCGTCGGTGCTGAACTTCAGGAGCTTGGCAGGCTTGTGGCCGGCAAACCCCGGGGGCGGAACTGCGGTTTGTTCCTGCCCCGGGGCAGGAACATGCCCTGCAGCGGCGCGCCCTACGACATCAGAGTGGTCCTGGCTCATGGATCAATTAGTGTATCTTGAATCACATTTTCCCGACAGGCCGGAACTCGGCCAAGAAGGCGCACGCTTGTCTGCGCGGCAGAGGTCAGTAGCCGTAACCGCCTTCCTTTGCGTTGTCGGCCTCGGCTGAACCGTCAACATTTTCCGAATCCGGTCCGGCTGCCTCGGCCAGCGGCTCCTCCTTGCTGCTACCGGATTCCGCGGCAGGCTGGGGTTCGTGCGGATGCAATGCCGATTCCTCGGGCTGATCGCTGTTTTCGTTCGCTTCGCTGGTCATCTCGACTGCTCCTGCCGTTACGCGCAGTGTCCGGCGGTTGCCGGACGGCGGATTCCCAGCGTAGGTAGGTGCTAAGCAACCTGTCCATACCCCTTCTGGAAGGGCTCCCGCGTAGGATCGACCCGAGGGTGGCTTTGCCCGGCGGCACACTTCAGGAGGACCATCATGGACATTGAAGAAGTAGACCTGCTGGTCATTGGCGGCGGCAAGGCGGGCAAATCCCTGGCGATGGACCGGGCCAAAGCCGGGCAAAAAGTTGCCATGGTTGAACGTGGCATGATCGGCGGCACCTGCATTAATGTGGCCTGCATTCCCACGAAAACCCTGATCCACAGTGGCCGGGTGCTGGAGACCGTCCGGCGTGCGGAAGAATTCGGTATTTCCGGCGTCGAAGATCCGCGGATGGATCTGGCACTGCTGCGGCACCGCAAGGATGACGTCGTCGGCACCATGGTCAAGGGACAGCTCAGCAGCTTCACCGATTCCGGGATGGACTTCATTCTGGGCGCAGCGAAATTTACCGGGCCCAGGACCGTGCATGTGGACCTTAACGACGGCGGCACCCGCGTTTTGCGCGGCACCGACGTGGTGATCAATCTCGGCACCGAGCCGGCCCTGCCTCCGATCGCGGGGCTGGCGGAGGCCCGGGTACAAACGAGCAATACACTGCTCGAGCTTGAGTCCTTGCCGGAGAGCATTGTCATCCTCGGCGGCGGCTACATCGGCTGTGAATTCGCGGACCTGCTCAACACCATCGGCGTCGATGTCACGATCGTCCAGCGCGGGAACCAGCTGCTGGGCCGCGAGGATGCAGACATCTCGGCCGCGGTCAAGAAGGCCTTTATCGACGCCGGCATCACCGTCCGTCTCGGCGCCGCGGCCGAGAAAATCCAGCGAGCAGGGGACGGCACAGTGACCATCACGATCGACGACGGCGAAACGCTCGGTGCCGAGGACGTCCTGGTGGCGCTCGGCAGGAAACCCATGACCGACGGCGCCAATCTGGAAGCCGCCGGTGTGGTCCTGGACGACCGCGGCTTCATCGAGGTCGACCAGCAGTTGCGGGCGGCCGACGGCGTGTGGGCCGCCGGCGACGCTGCCGGGACCCCGCAGTTCACGCACGCTTCCTACGACGACTACCGCATCCTCAAAACGAACTTGGCGGCCCGGCATGGCGACGGCGGGGCACGCACCACCGAGGGACGGCTCATTCCCTATACGGTCTTCATCTCGCCGGAGCTGGGCCGGGTCGGCCTGACTGAGCTGCAGGCCCGCGACGCCGGCCACGACGTGCGCATCGCCAAGATGCCGGTTGCCGCCATTCCGCGCGCCCGCACGTTGGGCCAGACCGAGGGCGTGTGGAAGGCAGTGCTGGACCGGAAGACCGGCAGGATCCTGGGCGTGGCTCTGCTGGGCACCGAGGCCAGCGAAGCCACCGCCGTGGTCCAGATGGCCATGCTGGCGGGGCTGGACTTCACCGCGGTCCGGGACGCCGTCATCACCCATCCGACCATTGCCGAAGGACTGAACCTGCTCTTCACCCCCGCTTACCTGGAGGATTGAGCCACCCCGGGGCGTCAGCAACGCCGACCAGCCGGGAGAGATGGCCAATCAGCCTTGCCTGCGCTCCCGGAAGGAATCTTCCTCCGGGCCCAGCTTCGGCGCCTGGTCCCAGGACGGACTGCCGACGGCTACCCGGGATGGACGCTCCTACCTCCGCCGCATCCCTCAGATTGAGGGTGTTGGCGTTCCAAGGTCGAGCCTACGATGAGCCCTACACCGGCTCGCACCATGAGTTCCCTGCAGCAGCAAAAGAAGGATCTGTCATGGAATGTATTACCTGGTTTGTGCCCATCCTGCCCGGGAAGCTCGAGGAGTGGAGGGCTTTCGTGGAGGAGATCAAAGGCCCGCGGAAGGACGATTTCGCCCAGTCCAGGCAGCGCCTGGGAGCCAGCCGTGAAGTGATCGGCCTGGTGCAGAGTCCCGAAGGCGACTTCGCCGCTTTGTTCCACGAGGGCGACAGTGTCTCCGCGGGGTTCAGCAAGCTGGCTGCGTCCGAGGAGCCTTTCGACGTCTGGTTCAAGGACAGGATTCTGGAGCTCCATGGGGTCACCAAGGAGATGCTGGCTCAGGGACCGCCTTCTGAGGTGGTGTTCGACTACCGGGCGTAACGATCCGGAGCTTCATTGACCGTCTGGAGGTGGCGTTGCTGCAGTAGCCGGCTCGCGCAGGTAGACTCGCAGGCAGTGACACGGGGTGCCCCTTGAGGGGCTGAGAGCAAACCCGTTGAACCTGATCTAGTTCGTACTAGCGAAGGGATGTCATGCAGCGGCTGCCGTGCGGTGCGCTGCACCCATCTTTTCGCCTTAATCAAGGTGGAGAACCTCAATGCAGCTCGCAGAACAAACCGTACTGGTAACCGGCGGCGGCCGTGGCCTCGGCGCCCGGATCGTCGCAGCCTTCGCGGAAGCCGGCGCCCGGGTAATCATCAATTACCGCAACAGCGGCTCCGCCGCGGAGGAGCTGGCCGCCAAGTTCGGGCCGGAACAGGCCGTGGCTATGCAGGCGGACGTCACCGATGCCGGGCAGGTGGCGGAGCTGTTCAGCCGTGCCGAAGCCCATTTTGGTGGCGCAGTGACTACGGTGGTCAACAACGCGCTGGCGGATTTCTCCTTCAACGGGGATGCCCGCTCCAGCGCCGCCGATATTTCCTGGTCCGAGTTCGAAACCCAGTTTTCCGGCAGCGTGCGCGGCGCGCTGAACACCGCTCAGCAGGCACTTCCCGGAATGCGCGGCCGCCGGTTTGGCCGGATCATTAACATCGGCACCAACCTCTTCCAGAATCCGGTAGTTCCCTACCACGACTACACCGCGGCCAAGGCGGCCCTGCTCTCGCTGACCCGGACGCTGGCGGCGGACCTGGGCCAGCACAACGTCACCGTCAACATGGTCTCCGGCGGATTGCTCCGCACCACCGATGCCAGCGCGGCCACCCCGGATGAGGTCTTCGACCTGATCGCCGCCTCCACTCCGCTGCGCAGAGTAACGACTCCGGAAGAACTCGCCGACGCGGTATTGTTCTTCGCGTCGCCCTGGGCCCGCTCGGTGACCGGACAGAACCTGATGGTCGACGGCGGACTGGTGATGAACTAGTGGCGGCGCGGCAACTGCATTTCAACGCGTTCCTGTTCGGCTGCGGCCACCACAGCGCAGCCTGGCGCCGGCCGCAGTCACCCATCAAGCAGCTCGGCGACATCGCCTTCTACGAGCGGTTGGCCCAAACCGCGGAGCAAGGCCTGTTCGACGCCGTTTTCTTCGCCGACGGGCACTCCACCGGCAATCTGGGCGCGGGTCCACTCTGGCACATGGAACCCCTCACCGCCCTGTCAGCCATGGCCCGGGCCACCAGCAGGATCGGCCTGGTCAGCACGGTTTCGGCTACTTTCTACACGCCGTTCCATGCCGCCCGCATGCTGGCCTCGCTGGACCACATCAGCGCCGGGCGCGTCGGCTGGAACGTCGTCACGTCGATGTTCGACGCCGAGGCACGCAACCACGGCATGGCGGCCATGCCCGGGCATCAGGAACGCTACGAACGCGCCGCCGAATTCATCGACGTCGCCCTGCGGCTGTGGGATTCCTGGACCGACAACGCGCTCGTCCTCGACCGGCAGGGCTACTATGCGGATCCGGCCGAAGTCCTCCCGCTCCACCATGAGGGACGGCACTTTCTGGTGGACGGCCCGCTCACCGTTCCGCGCTCCCCGCAGGGCAGGCCCGTGCTATTCCAGGCCGGCGCCTCGGAGCAGGGACGCAACCTCGCCGCCCGTTATGCCGAAGGCATCTATGCCGTCGCCTACGATCTGGCCAACGCGCAGGCCTACTACGCGGATGTGAAGCGCCGGATCGCCGCCGCCGGACGGAACCCGGACAAGGTCGCCGTCATGCCCGGCCTGGTGACCTACCTCGGGACAACAACGGCGGAAGCCAAGGCCAAGCAGGCGGAAACCGATGCATTGCTGCCCACGGAACATTCCCTGGCCCAGCTGGGCACCTTCATCCAGCAGGACTGCAGCGGCTGGGAGCTGGACGCTCCCGTGCCCAGCTTGCCGCCGGCGTCGGAATTCACCGGCCCGCAGGGCCGCTACACCACCATCCTGCGGATTATCGACGCCGAAAAGCCGACCGTGCGCCAACTGCTCGGCAGGCTCGCGGCCGGCGGCGGACACTGCACCATGGCCGGCACGCCCGAACAGGTGGCGGACCAGATCGAGCTGTGGTTCACCTCCGGCGGCGCGGACGGATTCAACCTGATGCCGCCGCTGCTGCCGGACTCCCTGGACGAGTTCGTGGACCGCGTCGTTCCGGTGCTGCAGCGCAGGGGGCTGTTCCGCACCTCCTACACCGGCAGCACGCTGCGCGAGCATCTGGGACTGGACCGTCCGGCTGCCGCGGCTAGAGGAAGGGCAGAAACCGCCGGCTCCGCTTTATAGACTGGACCCGTGCCTCCTATCGATGCCGGAGCCGGCCGCTTCGCCCCCAGCCCCTCGGGCGAACTGCATGTGGGAAACCTGCGCACCGCCATCCTCGCCTGGCTTTTCGCCCGCAGCACCGGCCGCGATTTTCTGTTGCGGATCGAGGATCTGGACCGCGCCCGCGCCGGGGCGGAAGACAAAGTGCTGGAGGATCTGGCCGCCATCGGGCTTACGTGGGACGGCAACGTGCTCAGCCAGACGGACCGCTTCCCCCTCTACCGCGCGTCCATCACCGCCCTGGCCGACGCAGGCCTGGTCTACGAATGCTTCTGCACCCGCCGGGAGATCGCCGAAGCCCCCAGCGCTCCGCACGCCCCGTCCGGCGCCTACCCCGGAACCTGCCGGAACCTCAGTGATTCAGAACGCGAACGACGGCGGCAGGAACGGCCCGCTGCCCTCCGGCTGCGGGCCGGAGTCACCGAATACACCGTGACGGACCGGTTGCACGGCGAGTACACCGGCGTCGTCGACGACCTGGTGCTGCTGCGCAACGATGGCGTGCCGGCCTACAACCTCGCCGTCGTCGTCGACGACTCGGAGCAGGGCATCGACCAGGTGGTCCGCGGCGATGACCTGCTCAGTTCCACGCCCCGGCAGGCCTACCTGGCGTCCCTGCTTGGTCTGACGCCAGTCCAATATGCCCATGTGCCGCTGGTGTTGAATACCCATCACCGCCGGATCGCCAAGCGCGACGGCGCCATTTCCCTGCGCACTCTCGCCCTGGCCGGGATTGGTCCGGACAGTGTGCGGGACATGGTCCTGAGTTCGGTCGGCCTCCCGGCCGGGCCGCTGGAGCAGGCACTCAAGGCGTTCTCGCCCGGTCAGCTGCCTACCGAGCCGTGGATCTTCGAACCGCCTGCGTTCGACCTGCACTGAAAAATCCCCAATCCAACCACGACGACGGCTGGCGCGGACAGATCCTAATCTCGGTCAGGCCTCCAGCTTTCTTACTTGAGCAGGGCTACATCCGAGACCAGTTCGATATGGGACAACATCGCTGCAGCGGCCAGATCCGGGTCCTGGGCCCGGATGGCATCGGCGATCTTGCGGTGGGATGCCAACGACTGCTCAGGGCGGCCAGGCTGCCCCAATGATTCAAGGCGGGTTTCGAGGACCATTTCGGCGATGAAGGTCATCAGCTGCGCAAGCACCGGCGAGTGCGCGGCCTCCGTGACTGCCTGGTGGAAAAGCTCATCTCCGTGGGCGCCCCGGTCGCCCTTGCCGACTTCGTCTTCCATGACGCTCAGGGCTTTCTCAATGCCGGCCAGATCTTCGTCCGTCCGTCTCGTTGCTGCTAAGGCGGCAAGCTTCACCTCCAGGGTGCTGCGCGCTTCAACGATTTCCGGCAGGCGGTTCTGATGCTCACGTAAGTCCCGGAGCACGGTGGCAATGCTGGGCCGGTAGACCAGCACCGCGCCCGTGCCGTGCTGGACGCTGATCACGCCGAGTACCTCCAGAGCCACGAGCGCCTGCGCCAGGGTGGCTCGCGAGACTCCGAGCTGTTCAGCCAAGTCACGCTCAGCCGGAAGGTGATCACCCGGCCCCAACTGCTCGGACTCAACGTAACTCAGGATTTGCTTCATCAACTGCTCATAGAGCCTTGGCCGAGCCACGCGGCCCAAGAGTGAAGCAGGCTTTCCAGCCATACCGTTCCTCCCCTCATCGGAATTGCCTCCACAGTACACCTATTGACAAGAGACTCAGTGTCTAGGAGGCTAGGCCAGTGAGCCAGTGACCCACTTCACTATTAAATCTTCTGGAGGAACGCCGATGTCCGCTCCCGTCTTATCAATCATCGTTCTGGCGGCGATGTTCCTGATCGCCACGGTCCTGCCCATCAACATGGGCGCACTCGCCTTCGTCGGCGCCTTTCTGCTCGGAGCCGTCTTCCTGGGGATGGACACCGACACCATTTTGGCCAACTTCCCCGGCGGCCTTTTCCTGACGCTGGTAGGCGTCACCTACCTGTTCGCTATTGCGCAGAACAACGGCACCATCGATTTGTTGATCAGTCGGGCAGTGAAGCTCGTCGACAACAGAATTGCCCTCATCCCGTGGGTCATGTTCATCATCACGGCCGCGATCACAGCGGTCGGCGCGCTGGGCCCTGCTGCGGTGGCCATTATGGCCCCGATCGCTCTCGGCTTCGCTGCCAAATACAAGATCAACCCGCTCATGATGGGCATGCTGGTAGTCCATGGCGCGCAGGCCGGAGGCTTCTCCCCCATTGCCGTCTACGGGGTTATCGTCAACGGGCTCATTACGGACGCCGGCTTTGCCTTCAGCCCCACAGCCCTGTTCCTGACGAGCTTCGCTTTCAACCTGGTGATTGCTTTGGTGCTCTTCCTCGTGCTCGGTGGCCGCAGCCTGTCCATGACAAGGGTGGGACAGTTCGTCGAGCAGGTAGCTGAGGCACGGATGTCTGTGAGCGTCGGCAACAGGGCCAGCGACGTCACATTCAAGGGAGCCGGCAGCGGCACCTATGGGCCACGGGATCCTGCAGGCGACGGCTCCTCCAAGCCGTCCGGCGAGCGCCTGCCGCAGCTGCTGACCATTGCAGGCCTGATCGTACTCGCCGTCGTGGCCCTGGGCTTCAAAGTCGACGTCGGATTCGTCTCCATCACCATCGCCGTGGTCCTCGCGCTCGTGTCACCGAAGGCCCAGAAAGGCGCTGTCAACAAGATCAGCTGGTCAACCGTACTGCTGATCTGCGGCATGCTGACCTTCGTCGGCGTGCTGCAAGAAGCCGGCACAATCGACTACGTTTCGGACGGCGTCGCCAACCTGGGTGTTCCGCTGCTGGCTGCGTTGCTGATCTGCTACATCGGTGCCGTCGTCTCCGCCTTTGCCTCCTCCACGGCCATCCTGGCCGCACTGATCCCGCTGGCCATCCCGTTCCTCGACTCCGGCGAGATCAGCGCCGTCGGCGTGGTCTGCGCCCTGGCAGTCGCCTCCACGATTGTCGACGTCTCGCCGTTCTCAACCAACGGAGCCCTGGTGCTGGCCAACGCACCGGAAGGCACCGACAAAGACCGTTTCTACAAGCAGATCCTGGGCTACGGCGGCATCGTCGTGGTGGCCGGGCCCGTCCTGGCCTGGTTGACCTTGGTACTGCCCGGCTGGCTGTGACCCGCCGACCCTCCAACTGCAGATCCACACCAAAGGAATCGATATGAGCATTGCAACCGACCATCGCACCGGGACATCCCTGGACGCAACCGAAACGGCGGGGCCACTGACTGGATTTACCGTAGTTGACCTCAGCCGTGCACTGGCGGGCCCGCATGCCGGCATGATGATGGCCGATCTGGGCGCCCGCGTCATCAAAGTGGAGAACCCGGGCCACGGGGATGACACCCGCGGCTGGGGCCCGCCCTTCGTCGGACCGGAGGATAACGCACAGGCCACGTACTTTCTGTCCTGTAATCGGAACAAGGAATCCATTGCACTGGACCTGAAGAGCGACGACGGCAAAGAAGTCCTCACCGAACTCATCCGGCGTGCGGACGTGCTGATCGAAAACTTCCGCCCAGGCGTACTCGACCGGCTGGGCTTCGACGCCGCCCGGCTGCACGAACGCAACCCCGGACTGGTGATCCTCTCGATTACCGGGTTCGGGCACGACGGCCCTGAGTCGCACCGCAGTGGCTACGACCAGATCCTGCAGGGCGAAGCCGGCCTGATGTCCCTGACCGGCTCCGGACCAGATGACCCGCAGCGCGTGGGCGTACCGATCGCGGATCTGCTCTCCGGTATGTACGGTGCCTACGGCGCGCTGGCCGCTCTGATGGAACGCGAACGTACCGGACGCGGACAGGTGGTCCGCACGTCCTTGCTCGCGGCGATGGTGGGAGTCCATGCTTTCCAAGGCACCCGGGCCACGGTGGCCGGAGAAGTGCCCCAGGCGCAAGGCAACCACCACCCCTCCATCGCACCCTACGGATTGTTCAGTTGCCGTGGCGGCAAGGTCCAGATCAGTGTGGGCAGCGAAAAACTGTGGGCCGCTTTCAGCAAAGCCTTCGATGTCGACGGCTCGCGCCCGGAATTCGCCACCAACGCGGACCGGGTCAACAACAGGTCCCTCCTCATCCAGGAGGTGGAAGGCGCTTTCGCCACCTATGACGCGGCAACGTTGCTGAAGAAACTGGACGACGCCGGGATCCCTGCGGGCAAGGTGCGCAGCCTGGACGAGGTCTACGCCTGGGACCAGGTCAAGTCCCAAGGCCTGCTCGTCGACGTCGAGCATCAGGTCCTGGGCAAGGTGACTCTTCCGGGACCGCCGCTGCGGTTCTTCAACCCGGCCAGCGCCGAGGAAACCACCCGCAGGACCCATCAGGCCCCACCGATGCTGGATGCAGACGGTAAAACTATCCGGGCCTGGCTCGCCGGCGAAGAAGAGGCGAATTGAGATGCAGACGTTGCAACAGGCACGCCACCTGAACGCCGTCGAACTTCTTGACACCGTTTTGGATCCGGGCTCCTTCAGATCCTGGGATACACCGCCGGCGCAACCTGCGGCGGACGGGAAATACCGACAGGAACTGGATGCCGCCGCCCGGAAGAGCGGAACGGACGAGTCCATCCTGACCGGGGAGGGGCTGATCCGTGGCCGGCGGGTGGCCGTGATCGTCTCGGAGTTCACCTTCCTGGCCGGCTCGATCGGGCAAGCCGCCGCGGAGCGAATCACCGCCGCGATGGAACGGGCCACGGCTGAACGTCTTCCGCTGCTCGCCGGCCCTGCCTCCGGAGGCACCCGCATGCAGGAAGGAACTCTCGCTTTCCTCGCGATGGTCAAGATCACGGCGGCGGTGCACCGCCATCGGCAGGAAGGCTTGCCCTACCTGGTCTATCTACGCCACCCCACCACGGGAGGGGTGATGGCGTCCTGGGGCTCACTGGGCCATGTGACAGTCGCCGAGCCGGGTGCGCTCCTCGGGTTCCTCGGTCCTCGGGTATTCGAGGCGCTGAACGGCGAACCGTTCCCGGCAGGCGTGCAGGTTTCCGAAAACCTCTTCCACAAGGGGCTGATCGACGCGGTCGCTCCGCCGCAGGAACTAGCGGAAATCCTGGACCGGGCGTTGAACATCCTGCTGCCGGGATCGGTCGATCCTGTTCCGGAGCCGGAAACCCTTGAAACGCGGCCCGCCGGCGCAGACGCCTGGACATCGATCCAAATCTCCCGGAACTCCCGCCGGCCGGACCTGCGCTGGTTGCTGGCTGCAGGCGCTGATGATGCATTACCGCTGAATGGGACGGGACAGGGCGAGAACGACCCCGGACTGTTGCTCGCGCTGGCCCGCTTTGGCGGACAGTCGTGCGTGGTGCTCGGCCACGAACGACCGCGGGATCCGAGCGCTCCCGCCATGGGACCGGGATCGCTGCGCGAGGCCCGCCGAGGCATGAAGCTGGCCGAAGAGCTCGGCCTGCCCCTGCTGACGGTCATCGATACCGCAGGCGCCGCCCTGTCCAAAGAAGCAGAGGAAGGCGGACTGGCTGGAGAAATCGCCCGATCGCTGCAGGATCTGGTCGGACTGCAATCCCCCAGCGTATCGGTACTGCTCGGCCAGGGTGCCGGCGGCGGCGCCCTCGCCTTGTTGCCAGCGGACCGGGTCATCGCCGCCCACCATGCCTGGCTGTCGCCGCTGCCGCCCGAAGGCGCCAGCGCCATCCTGCACCGCACCACCGAATACGCGCCGTCAATCTCGGTTCAGCAAGGAGTCAACGTTACTTCCTTGTACGGCAATGGCTTGGTGGACCATATCGTGGACGAACGCCCCGATGCCGCGGTCGAACCGAAGGACTTCTGCCGTCGGATGGCGCGTGCTATCGAATATGAACTGTGCGCCGCCGCCAGCATCCCCATGGCCGAACGCGTGGAGCGACGCTGGGAGAAATTCCGGCAGCTTGGGTGCTGAGTCAGGCGCGGATCGACGGCTTCCAGGTTACTCCGGCATAGGATCGGGGCAGCATCCGATAACAGCAAGGAGAATCCAGTCGATGCCGCGCATTCTGGACGAACTCGAGCAGCGCATAGCCGCGGCCCTGATGGTGGACGGCCGGGCGCCCTGGCGAAAAATTGCCGCCGTGCTAGGCGAGCCGGAACGCACGGTCGCCCGCCGCGGCTCTGACCTGCTGGCGGCCGGCGAGGTCGCCGTCGTTGGGCTGCGGACCCGGCAATCGTCGGCCCTGCTGCGCCTTGAGTGCATGCCTGGCACGAGCCGGGCTGCGGCCGAGGCTCTCGCGCAGCGCCGTGATTCCACTTTCAGCTACCTCATGACGGGCGGGGCGGACTGCGTGGCCGAACTGTTGATGGATCCGCAGGAGGTCAGTAACATCTTGGCCACTGAGGTACCGTCCACCGTGGGATTGCTGCGGGCCGCCAGCTACCCCGTGTTGCGCTATTTCCGATCCATCCGAGGATGGAACTCCGGTGTGCTGACCGACGCCGAAAGCATGGCCCTACGGTCCGACCTCACCGTCGACTTCACCGCGAACCATGCCCTGCGTCCGCTGCAGTCGGCGGTGCCCTCCCCGCTGTCGGGCCAGGACCTGCGTCTGCTGGACGCGTTGGTCGAAGACGGCCGTTCCAGCTTGGAAGCCTTGGCACGCCGCGCCGGAGTTTCGGAAACGACAGCCAGGCGCCGAAGCGAGTGGCTGCTGCGCAATAATTTAGTCAGCATCCGTGCCATCGTTGAGCCCGCTTCGCTGGGACTGCCCCTCGAGGCGTTCCTCTGGATAAAGGCTGCGCCCGGCAAAGTCGATGCGATCGGCCGCGCCCTGGGCAGGGAACCCGCGGTCCGGTATGCGGCCGCAGTCGCCGGGGACCGCCAACTGGTAGCGGATGTGACGGTCAGCGATCAGGAAGAGCTCTACCGTTTCACAACCGATTCGCCGTGGGCTGCCGAGGCCGACAGAATCGAGACGACCATGCTTTTGCAGGCGCGTAAACGCGGCGGCCGGCTCCTGCCCGCACCCTGACTAGGCAACGTCTACCCAAGCCGGCTGCAGGCCCTGGCAGCTGTGGCAACGGCGGCCACAGCTGCCGGCACTGTCAGGAAGTCGCAGGGGAAGCCGCAGGCCGGCTCGGCTCCGGCCGACGGTCCACGCAGCGCGTCCGATCCTCGAATGCTTTGGCCTGGCGCAGCAGGGCCATGTCCTGATAGTGGTTCGCGGCAATTTGGAAGCCAACCGGGAGACCCTCGGCGGTAAAGCCGGCAGGGACCGCCAGCACGGGCAGGCCGGTAGCAGACAGGACGCATGCCGAACGCATCCAGTCCAGATAGGTCCGGGACTTCACACCGGCCACCTCACCGGGGTAGCGCATCGTGGCGTCGAACGGCAGCACCTGGGCCGCCGGGCTCAGGAACAGGTCGTATCGCCCGAAGAAGTTCTGCACGGAAGCTTCCAGCCGCGTCCGCGCCGCAGTCGCTTCGATCAGGTCCTGGGCGCTGAGCGACCAGCCAAGCTCTACATTCCAAATCACTTCCGGCTTGATCAAATCCCGGTGGCTGCGCACAAGCGGTCCCAGCTCTGCGGCAAAGTCCGTCGCCCTGGTGGCTTGGAAGACCTGGTCCGCTTCGGAGAAGTCCGGTGTGGCCTCTTCCACGATCGCCCCGGCCTCCTCGAAGACCCGCAACTGGCGCTGAAGCACCTCCAGTACTGCCGGTTCCACCGGGATGCCGATGCCGAAATCCGGGCTCCAGCCGATTCGGACGCCACGAAGGTCGCCGTCGAAAACACCCGCGAACGCCTTCCCGTCCAGCGGTGCCGGAGTCGGCAGTTTGCGCGACGGTCCGGCCACTGCGGACATAAACAGCGCGATATCCGAAATCTCCCTGGCCATGGGACCGGTCCGGCCCAGCCATGCCCAGGCATTGTTCGGCGCGGGCATCGGGATAACGCCGTACGAGGGCCGGAATCCGGCCACATTGCAGAAGGAGGCCGGAATCCTCAGCGACCCGCCCATATCCGAGCCTTCACCCAAGGGCTGGATGCCGGCGGCTATGGCGGCAGCCACACCGCCGGACGAACCCCCAGCGCTGCGGGACGGCGCGTACGGGTTGGTGGTGGTGCCGAATACCTCGTTAAAGGTGTGTGAACCGGCGCCGAATTCGGGAACGTTCGTCTTACCCGTAGCCACCACTCCGGCCGCCCGCAGCCGTGCCACGATGAGGTCGTCCTCGTCGGGCACGTCGTCCTTGAAGATCAGCGACCCCTGCGTCGTCCGCATCCCCTTGGTCCGGTGCGTGTCCTTATGCGTCATCGGCAGCCCGTGCAGCGGTGGCAGGTCCACCCCGCTGACGGTCAGCCGGTCGGCCGCGTCCGCAGCGGCGAACGCAGCCTCAGGATCGAGGGTGACGACGGCATTAATCGCCGGATTCACTTCGTCGATCCGCGCCAGATGCGCGGCAACGGCCTCGCGTGCGGAAAAGTCCCGGCGGCGAATACCCTCCACCAGCTTGGCTGCGGTCAGCTCCAATATTTCGGTCATTCCTACTTACTCCAATACGCAAGGTTTTCAGCTTCTTTCAAAGTCTGGACCTGCCGGAGCGTCAGCGGAAGCTCGAACCATGATTCAGCTCACAGTGGGGGAAATGGCCAATGATATGGCGCTTTCTGCCAGCTGTTGCCATGGAACCATCACAAGCAGCCTGTTGTGGCTATCCCACCTGGCTTTGTACGGCCCGTCGGACGAGGGACGATGCGCAGCAGCGCCCTGATGACGGCAAGTATGGGCAGAGCAGAGGCCGGGAAGATTAATAGACCTGACCTTCGTTTTTCAAGGGTACCCGTCCAAATGAACGGCCGGTCAGGAATTAAGACCAGCTAGCTTGCCATCCGATCTTTTCGTCGCAACACTAGGTACGCTCGCGGCGGGAAGCCATCCCAGCCCTGCCGCGGCTCCGCCGGCCCTGCGCGCCATAAGCCCCGCCGTGCCGGCGCCTTCCCTCCCCTCCCCTTCCCGCATCGCCTTAAGGCGTGCTCCATTAGATTCGATGAGGAGTCCGATGAAGAAGAAGTCCGCATTAGCGGCACTTTCCTTAATCCTTTCAACAGGCCTGGTTGCCGGGGTCGCCGCTCCAGGCGCCGTAGCCCAGGAACCAGCGGCAGCGCAGGTCAACGCACAGGTGTCCGAAACAGGAAAGGCAACCATCAAACGGGACAGCTACGGCGTCCCCCATGTTTACGCGGACACCACCCGGGACCTTTTCTACGGCTATGGTTACGCCGTCGCCGAGGACCGGATGTTCCAGCTGGAAATGGCCAAACGGGCCGTGCTCGGAACCTCCGCCGAGGTGCTCGGCCCCGACTACGTGGAAATTGACAAGCGTTCCCGTGCTTCCTTCGATCCTGAGGCCATTAAGGCGCAGATCGAGGCCCTGCCGCAGGAAGACCGCGACATCCTCGAGGGCTATGCGGCCGGCTTCAACGAGCGCGTCGGTGAGGTCATGGCCAACCAGGAGGAGCTGCTGCCGAAGCAGTTCACCGACTACGGCTTCGAGCCCACCACCTGGAGCGCCTACGACGTCGCCATGATCTGGGTTGGCACCATGGCCAACCGCTTCTCGGACAGCGCCGGCGAGTTGTCCAACCTCCAGGTCCTCCAGCAGCTCACCACCGAGTACGGTGCGGAGCAGGGCCAGCTGCTGTTTGACCAGTTGCAGTGGACCGAAGATCCGACGGCGCCAACCACGGTTCCCCGCGAGGACAAGAAGCACCCGAACAAGCTGGCCGTGGACAGCCCCTCGCAGCTGGCCGATCTTGCCAAGGTCTCCCCGGATCTGGAGGATAGCGGACTGGCTTCCATGAAGCAGTTCGGCGGCGGTGACTGGCCCGCGGTCAAGCCGGAAGCCAGCAACCTCTGGATCGTGGGCGACAAGAAGTCCAAGGAGAAGGGCTCCGTCCTCCTGAACGGCCCGCAGTTCTCCTGGTTCAACCCCTCGTATGTCTACGGCATCGGCCTGCATGGAGCCGGGTTCGACGTCACCGGCAACACCCCGTTTGCACACCCCACCATCCTGTTCGGCACCAACAAGGACATCAGCTGGGGTTCAACCGCCGGGCCGCTTGATGTCAATGACGTCTACCAGGAACATCTGGACCCGGAGAACCCGCACCGGTACCGGTACGACGGCGAGTGGCGTCCCATGGACGTGCGCACCGAAAAGATCGAGGTCGCCGGGCAGGAACCTGTCGAGCATCAGGTCTACTCCACCGTGCACGGCTACGTAACCAGCTTCGACGCAGCGAACAACACCGCCTACTCGAAGAAACGCAGCTGGGCGGGTACGGAAATCCAGTCGTTCATGGCCTGGATCAAGATCATGAAGGCGCAGAACTGGGAGGAGTACCTGGAGCAGGCCGAGAAGGTCGGCATCACCATCAACTGGTACTACGCCGACAAGGAAGGCAACATCGGCTACGTCTCCCCCGGAAAGCTGCCGGTCCGCGCCCAAGGCCACGATCCCCGGCTGCCCGCCGTCGGCGATGGCTCCATGGAGTGGGAGGGCATCCGCCCCTTCTCCGAGAACCCCAAGGTCTACAACCCCAAACAGGGCTACATCGTCAACTGGAACAACCAGTCGGCCGCCGGGTTCAACGCGGGCTCCGGCAACTGGTCCCCCGTGGACCGGGTGAACGAGATCATCGAGCGGCTGGAGGAAAAGCAGAAGTTCACCACCGACGAGATCTGGGACATCAACGAAGAAACATCCTTCGCTGACCTGAATATCCGCTACTTCCGCCCGTTCCTTGAGGATGCGGTGAAGACGCTTCCGGCCAAGGATGCCCTGGTGCAGGATGTCCGGCTGCTCACCGAGTGGGACGGCCAGCGGCGCGACGGGGACGGCGACGGCGATCTGGATGGGCCGCAGGCAGCGATCATGAATACCTGGCTGCCCATCCTGTTCGAAACCGTGCTCGAGGACGACCTTCCGGCGTCGGTGTTCGAGAACTACGCTCAGGGCACCGGCTTGGCGCGGCCCGCCAACGGCAGCAAACTCGTCTACAACGCCCTACTGGGCGAGGACGCCGGCGTCGAGCAGAGCGTTGACTTCTTCAACGGCGCCGACAAGCAGCAGGTGCTGCTGGACACCTACCGCCAAGCGCTCGCCCAGCTGGCCGCCGAGCAGGGCGCGGACCGCTCCGCATGGAGCGTGCCGGCACCCCAGCATGAGTTCTCCTACAAGAACTTCATTGGGGTCCCGCAGGCGACCGCGGAAGAAAACCTGACCGGTCCCGCGTACATGAACCGCGGCACGCAGAACGACATCGTCTCGCTCTTTGGTTCGGACGCCAGCATGTGCACGGTCGCGCCGCCGGGGCAGAGCGGCTTCATCGCTCCCGACGGCACCAAGTCCGAGCACTATGCGGACCAGCTGCAGATGTATGCGGATTTCGAATGCAAGAGCGAGAACCTGTACCCGCAGCAGCTCGAAGCGAATCTGGAAAGCACCACGGTACTGAAGTAGCACGGCAGGAAGAACGACGGCGGCAGGTCACCCACATGGCCTGCCGCCTTTTGCTCCGGGCGGGACGGGGCGTAGGTCGGCAGTTCCGTCTCTAAGATGGACTAATGACTGCAACTCTCGTGGCGAAAGACCTTTCCGGCGGCCACGGCCACCGCACCCTGTTTGCCAATCTGAACCTGACCGTCGCCCCGGGAGACGTTGTCGGCGTCGTTGGTGCCAACGGGGCAGGGAAATCGACGCTGCTGCGCCTTCTGGCAGGGGTGGACGCACCGATGGCCGGCACGGTCAGCGCCGCTCCCTCGGACGCGTTTATCGGCTGGCTGCCGCAGGAACACGAGCGCATTCCCGGCGAGACCATCGCCGGCTACATTGGCCGCCGCACCGGCTCCGCAGCCGCAACTGCTGAAATGGAAGCCGCTGCCGAGGCCCTCGGCTCCGGGACCAAGCAGGCCCAGGACGCCTATGCCGTTGCGCTGGACCGCTGGATGGCCTCCGGCGCAGCGGATCTTGAGGACCGGATTCCGGCCGTGCTGGCCGAGCTTGACTTGGCAGCCGGGCCCGACGCCCACATGACCGGCCTTTCCGGTGGACAGGCCGCGCGCGTGGCCCTCGCCGCCCTCCTGCTAAGCCGCTTCGACGTCGTACTCCTCGACGAGCCCACCAACGATCTGGACCTTGCCGGACTGGCACGGCTGGAGAACTTTGTCCGGGGGCTCCGCGGCGGCGTCGTCCTCGTCTCGCACGACCGCGAATTCCTGGCCCGCTGCATCACCAAGGTAGTGGAGCTCGATCTCGCGCAGAACAAAGTGGCGGTGTACGACGGCGGCTACGACGCCTTCCTGGAGGAGCGGGCCGTCGCCAAGCGCCATGCCCGCGAGGCCTACGAGGAGTTCGCCGACAAGAAGGCGGACCTCGTCTCGCGGGCACGGACGCAGCGCGAGTGGAGCTCGCAGGGCGTGCGCAACGCCATGAAGAAGAGCCCGGACAATGACAAGATCCGCCGCCGTGCCAGCATGGAATCCTCGGAGAAGCAGGCGCAGAAGGTCCGGCAGATGGAATCGCGCATCGCGCGCCTGGACGAGGTCGAAGAGCCGCGCAAGGAATGGCAGCTGCAGTTCAGCATCGGCACCGCCCCGCGTTCCAGCTCCGTGGTCGCCACCCTGAACCAGGCCACCGTGCGTCGCGACGAATTTACCCTCGGCCCCGTTTCCCTGCAGGTCAACGCGGGCGAGCGGATCGGCATCACCGGCCCCAACGGCGCAGGCAAGTCCACCTTGCTGAAGCTGCTGCTCGGCCATCTTGCGCCCGACGACGGCGCCGCCAGCCTGGGGTCCAGCGTTGCCGTCGGCGAGATCGACCAGGCCCGCGGACAGCTGGCGGACACGAAGCCGCTGGGCGAAGCCTTCGAATCGCTGGTGCCCCAGCTGAACCAAGCCGAGGTCCGCACGCTGCTGGCTAAATTTGGTCTGAAGGCCGATCAGGTGAGCAGTCCGGTAGGCGCCCTCTCCCCTGGCGAGCGCACGCGTGCTGCCCTCGCTTTGCTGCAGGCGCGCGGGGTTAACCTGCTGGTGCTCGACGAACCCACCAACCATCTGGACCTGCCTGCCATCGAACAACTTGAGGAAGCACTCGAAAGCTACGACGGCGCCCTGCTGCTGGTTTCCCACGACCGCAGGCTGCTCGAAAACGTCCGGCTGGATACCCGTTGGGAAGTCGATAACGGCCGCGTGCTGGCCAAGTAAATTCCGACAGGAACGGCGAGCTCAAGCAGCGCTTATCCTCGGCACGCTTTGACTTAGCATTCCTGCAATGTTGTACTGAGGAGTAGGTTCGCTGTGGTTATTGGATCTTCAGTGAACCGCTCGGAATCGTTGGTCCAGGCCTGACAGTCTGGGCCTCCGACCTGCAGTGCCCCCGCTCTCCCGTCACCGGGATTGATTGACCGTCTCCCGTCCCCGGGATTGATGAACAGGGCCAAGCGCGTAGTGCGCTGTTACTGTTTTTGCCGCCGCAACCTGCGTTGCGCCGGGTATACGCGCTCTGCGCAGCCTGGCCGCCTGGTTCCGCGGTCTTTCCGGGCGTCGCATCTGACGAAACAAGATCCAATGGATGAGGAGATGCATAAAATTGCGAGTCGGAATCATTGGTGCAGGGCCCAGCGGAATGGCACAGCTGCGGGCATTCGAATCGGCGCGGAAGCTTGGCGCCGAAATACCGGAAATCGTCTGCTTTGAAAAGCAGTCCGACTGGGGCGGTCAGTGGAACAGCAGCTGGCGCACCGGCCTGGACGCCTCGGGCGAGCCAGTACACAGCAGCATGTACCGCCACCTGTGGTCCAACGGCCCCAAAGAATGCCTTGAGTTCGCCGACTACACCTTCGACGAGCACTTCGGCCGCCCGATCTCTTCCTACCCGCCGCGCGAGGTCCTCTTCGACTACATCAAGGGCCGCGTGGAGAAGTCCGATGTGCGCAAGTACGTCCGCTTCAACACCACAGCACGCTGGGTCTCCTACAACGAGCAGACGCAGGAATTCACGGTCACGGTCGAGGACCTGGCCGCCCAGAAGACCGAGACCCATGTCTTCGACAAGCTGGTCATTTCCGTGGGCCACTTCTCGGTTCCCCACGTGCCGCAGTTCGACGGCATAAACAGCTTCCCCGGCGAAGTCCTGCATGCCCATGACTTCCGCGGCGCCGAACGCTTCGCCGGCAAGGACCTCCTGCTGATCGGGAGCAGCTACTCCGCCGAGGACATCGGCATGCAGTCGCACAAGATGGGCGCCCAGTCCGTCACGTTCAGCTACCGCAGCGGCCCCATGGGCTTCGACTGGCCGGACTCCGCCGTCGAGCGCCCGTTGGTCACGCGTTTCGAAGGCCGCACTGCGCACTTCAGCGACGGCACCACCGGCGAGTTTGACGCCGTCGTTCTTTGCACCGGATACCAGCACAAGTACCCCTTCCTGCCGGCCGAACTGTCGCTGAAGTCCAAGAACGTGCTCTACCCGGGCAACCTCTACAAGGGCGTCATCTGGCAGGACAACACCAACCTGTTCTACCTCGGCGCCCAGGATCAGTACTACACGTTCAATATGTTTGATGCGCAGGCCTGGTTCGCCCGCGACGTGATGCTTGGCCGCATCGAGCTGCCGGATGAGAAGGAACGAGCCGCCGATATCCAGGCCTGGCTTGAGCGCCAGGATGCGCTGCCCGACCACGACGCCGAGGCGGATTACCAGACGGACTACCTGCGTGAACTGATCGCGCTGACGGACTACCCGGAGTTCGATCTGGATACGGTTTCCGCCCTGTTCAAGCAGTGGATGAAGGACAAGGAAGACCACATCCTCGGCTACCGCGACAACATCCACCGCTCCGTGATGACCGGCACCATGGCTGCGCGGCACCATACCCGCTGGATCAATGCCATGGACGACAGCCTGCAGCGCTACCTCAACGGCCCGTCCCAGGACGTGGACACCCGTACGCTGACTGCGCTCACGCAGGATGACGAGCAGCTCGCCGCTAAGTAAGGCACTCCGGTCGGCTACCGGTCTCAAAGCACGACGGCGGGGCTCGCCGTAGGAGCTTCGGTCCAGGCGGTCGTTGCAACACCAACGCGTTGGGAGTTGCAACGGCCGTGCCGCGTTTTAACGCGTTTAGCAGGTCGCACAGGGCAAAAGAGCTAGCTGAGTTCCAGCTCGGCGCCGCTCGGCTCGGCCAGCTCCACCGGCTCACTCAACTCCACCGAGGTCAACTGCGCAGCCTCGTCGATCGATTCTGGATCCGCCCCGGCTTTGGCCGCCTCGTCGATAGCTTCCTTCAGGGAAAGCTGAGCCTGATCCATTTCAACCTGAAGTGTTTCCAGCGCCGCCGAGGCGGCCCATACCTGCTTCAACTCGTCGTCCATCACTTACTCATCCAATCAGTCAGTCCGGGCAGGCGTCCGGGTATGAATCCAACCAGGCGTGCCGACAGCCGCCGGCGGACGCCGCCTCCGCCCAGCTTACAATGTAAGCCTTCCCTGGGATAACCCTTTCAGCCGCTCGCGAACTCTCTGCCTGCACGCGGACCGTCCACACGAAGACCCCACCGCAGCTTTGGCAGGTGACGAAGCCGTTTCCGGCGGCGTAGGGTGGGAGAACGCATGGAGGGAGCGATCGATGTCGGAACCTGAAAAGCGCGATAGCGGGGACAGGGGAACAGCGACCGCGGAGAAACCGCGGTTGGACCGCCAGCGCATTCTCGAGGCCGGCGCCGCTTTTATTGAACAGTTCGGCCCGCGCCACCTATCCATGCGTCGGCTCGGTACGCAATTGGGCGTCGAGGCGATGTCCCTTTACCGCTACGTTCCATCCCGGGAAAACCTGCTTGACGGTATCGTCGAGGTCGTCATCGACGACCTCTACAAAGACCCGGAAGTCTACTCCGAGCCGCGTCACGGCTGGCAGGACTATCTCCTGCGGTTGGCCCATGGACTGCGCCGGCTGGCTCTGGCGCACCCTCAGGTGTTCCCCCTGATAGCCACACGGCCGACCGAGGCACCCTGGGTGCGCCCGCCCCTTCGCAGCCTGCGCTGGGTCGAATCCTTCCTCAAAGCGCTGACTTCAGCAGGCTTTTCCGATCAGGCCGCTGTTGATGCCTACCGCGCCTTCAGCAGTTTCCTGCTGGGCCATCTGCTCTTGGAAGTCGCCGCCATGGGCGCCGACGTGGGGCCGGTGGATGAAGCGGAGCCCCGTCCGCCGAAGAGCACGGACCTGAACGGCTACCCGCTCCTGCAGCGCCTGCAGGAGCGGCTGTCGGAAGACCGTTCGGAACAGGAATTCGAGGAGGCCCTGGAGAGCCTGCTCGATAGGTTGGAGGCCCTCCAGGCTTAGGCACAGACGCAATCCGTTCGTCGGCGCCGTTTTGCCGGAAATAACTAAGCATGCTTAGCTTACGTCGTAAGCCAATCCGATTGCAGTTTATGGGCAACAGCCCTGACGCTGTCACATCCGGGCGGGGCGGAACAGGTGCGCAGCGCTACATGCGGCACTGATCGCCTCACCACGGAGTGAAAAGTGAGGAGAGAAGCATGCATGTGATTCACAATAATTTTGGAGCGTCTCAGTTCGATGCGTACATCGATGGAGCGGTAGCGGGATCGTTGCACTATCAGATGCAGGGTGATCAGCTGTGGCTTCTCCATACTGCCGTGGACGATACGCACCGCGGCCAGGGTCTTGGCACCGGCCTGATCCGGAATGCGCTGGCCGATGCACACCGCCGCCGGCTTGAGGTCCTGCCGTTCTGCCATGAAGTCCGCAAGCACATTTTTGCCCATCCCGTTTACTTCAACCTCGTTCCCGAGGCTGACCGCGAGAGCTTCCGCAAGCCCGTGGAGGAACAACTGCCCGTTTGGCCCTCTGCCCGGCGCGAGCTGGCCGAGGTGGGCGCCCGGCGAGCGGTAGACTGAAGGCCCTCGTCCAGATGGACCTGGAATGCTCACACGTGCGGATCCCCCCGGCCAGCCCGAATGCCGGCTAAGTGTCAGCGCTTCGGCAGCTCCGGCACAGACGCCGTCGGGTCTCGCATTGGCTGCCTAATCCGCATCGCGGCCCAGCAATGCGGCCGTTGGATTCAGTACTACAGACTTGTGAATACCCAGGTTTGGTGGTTCGCAACCCCCAATGTTGGGCTGTTGCCGTTCCCTCAGCGCCGTTTAATGTTTGCCTTACCCTTGGCGGAGGTTGATCCAAACCAGGGGTTGGGAAAATAACAGGCTTGGTACCGCCGGGTATCCGGCCGGCTCCGGGCATCGATACAATCCGTTGGCCTGACTAGCAGTACTCCACATGGTGTTCGCGAAAGAACAAAGTCATGATGCAGAAACCAATTACCTGGCGATTGCTGATTCTGGTCGCGGGAATCCTTCTGGGCTTGCTCGCCGGTGTGGGCCTCTCGGCCCCAGCAACCGCTGCAGCACCGGGTTCGGTCGCTGCCGCTTCATACGGGACGGGTCTGGATCTGGACGTCAGATACAACGGCACATTCGTAGTCAAGGGCAACGGTTACAAGGCCATGAAGGTCTATGTGAAAGTCGTCAGGATCAATAAGAACGGTACGTCTAACATAGTCGCGCATAAGAACTTGCGGACCAACAACGGCAACTTCGAGTGGTCCGGCACGAAGCTGCAGTGTGGCAAGACATATCAGGCGCACTCCTACAGCTATAAGGACGGCTGGGACTCAAGCAGAATGTTGCCCGTCAGGTGCTAGCCCACGAAAAACCAGTTGAGACCAAGCCCAGGGGACGTCCGGACGCGGACGTCCCCTGGGCTTGTCAGCGGGCCTGATTAGCCGCTCTTTTGCCATGCGTTTCCCGACCTGCAAAAGGAATTTCAGGCCAGGCGTAACCTTTCGGCTCCCGCATTCGATTAGTTGGGTGTACGGGCACCGGCGCAGCACTTCTTTCCGCAGCGCCGAAGCCTTCTAGACGAGTATGAGGAGATTCATGACCAACCGCTTCCGCACCCTGAGCCTTCCCGCCAAGGGCGCCGCACTGGCCGCCATCATCGCCGTCGGCGGTGCGGGTGCAGCCGTCGCAGCTCCGGCTCTGACCGGTGCCGCCGAAACGACTGCCGTCACCACTCCGGCAGTCCCCGCCACTCCCGCCGTTCCGACGGACGACGCCGAGAATGCGGTTCCGGCTGTTCCGGCAACTCCCGCTGTGCCCGCCACCGGTGACGCCGAGGCCGAGGCCGAGGCCAACGTTGAAGCAGACGCTGACGCCGCTGTTGATGCCGATGCGGACATCAGCAATGAAGGCCGGGCGGACGCAAATGTCGACGCCGACGTGGAGGCCGACGCTAAGGCGAACGTGAACGCGGAAGCCAACAACGGCGCTGTCGTTAGCCCCGCAACTCCCGCAACTCCTGCGGTTCCCGGCATCGATGGCGTAGATGTTCCCGCCGTTCCCGCTGTTCCGGCCACGCCGGATGTTCCGGCCACCAATGGCCAGGCGCAGGCTCACATCGACGCCCGCGGCGAGGCTTCCGCCGACGCGTCCGAAAAGGGCATTGACGCGGGTGCGGAAGCCGGCATCGCTGTCTCCGGCCAGGCTGACGCCGGAAAGTAGATTCCGGGCGGCGGAGGTGCGGCGGCTACACTGGTGGCGCCGCACCCCTGCCCAGGATCGAAGGACACCCCTTGCCCCAAGCGCTCCCAGACGACGTTCTGTCAGCTGCGCAGTCCGGCGACGCGGAAGCCTTCAGCCAGATCTATTACACGCTTGCACCCGGCGTATCCGGTTACTTGAAAGCCCGGGGCATGGAGGATGCGGAAGGATCGGCCCAGGAGGTCTTCCTTACCGTTTTCTCCCGCATCGGCACGGTGCGCGGCGGCTACCAGGGCCTGCGTACCTTTGCCTTTTCAGTTGCGCACGCGCGCTACGTCGACGAAGTCCGTAAGCGTGCCCGCCAGCCCCATGTTTCCGAATACGACCCGGAAACCGACGCCCGCACCTCGGACTCGGCCGAAACCGTGGCACTGGAAGCCTTGGGCGGAAGCACCGTCGAAGAGAAGCTGCGGGAATTGCCACCGGACCAGCGCGAGGTCCTGCTCCTGCGGATCGTCGCCGACCTCTCCCTCGAGCAGGTCGCCGAAATCATGGGCAAATCCACCGGCTCCATCAAGCAGCTGCAGCGCCGCGGCCTGCTGAAACTCAAGACACTAGTTGAAAGGAAGGAGGCACTGGTATGAAGACCGATGCGTTCACCGACGAAGAATTCCTCCGGCAGTTGCTCGACGAATCGGATGTGCCCTCCTCGGACACGTTGCACGACTCACTGCTGCAACTGCGTGCCGCCGGTTCGGCCCAGGCCGCCCCTCCTTCCGCCGAGCTGGCCGCCTTCATGTCGACGAAGGTCACTCCCCTGCGCCCGCGGCGCCGGGCAGCCAAGGGTGCCATGATCGGCGTCGCCGTCGCCGCCGGTTCGGCCCAGGCCGCCCCTCCTTCCGCCGAGCTGGCCGCCTTCATGTCGACGAAGGTCACTCCCCTGCGCCCGCGGCGCCGGGCAGCCAAGGGTGCCATTATCGGCGTCGCCGTCGCCGCCGCCACCGGGCTCGGCGTTACCGGCGTCGCGGCCGCAAGCCCCGAGTTCCGCAACGCCGCGGACCAGACCGTCCAGCAGGTGGCCTCCTTCTTCAACAACGACGCCGGCGGCTCGTCCGTGCAGAAAACCACCTCCGATATCCCGGGTCAGGGCGATGGCGAGGGTACGGACGAGGACACCGGCAAAGAACTGCGGGCACCCGCCGAGGACAGCGACGCCGGTTCCACCGACTCCCGCTCCGGAGAATCCGGCGACGCCGGTGAATCGCGTGAGCCCGGTGAATCCGGAACCGGCGCTGCCGGCACATCCCGGTCCGGCGCATCCCCATCCGGCAAGGAGGAAGGCGCAACACGCAGCGAAGGTGTTCCTTCGCGTGACGGCAGACCAAACCAGGACGGCGCCCAGCGGGGTCTGCCCCTGTCCGAGCTGCCCGGCGACAAGGTCCTGCCCAAGAACCTCGACGACCAGCCCGGCGAAGACAAACTACCCCTGCCGGCGGAGCCCAAGCCACCGGCCGCCCCACAGAAAACCGATCCCGCCGCGATCCCCGACGTTCCGGTCCTCCCCGAATCGGCCGTGGACGGCAGCGAGTAAAGCGATGACCGGGGTCCGCGGTCGTGCTCATGGGTTTACCTGCTAGGAGAAGGCCAGCACGCCCGCATAGACCAGGAACAGCAGCGCCACAATGAGGGCTGACAGGCCGATAATGCCGAGCCAAAGCCACGGCACCCATCTCTTGGGTCCGCCTTCTGCATGCCCTTGGGTCAAGTTTGTTTGCGCTTCCGCCGGCGGTGTTTCCCCGGGCGGGACGCCGCCCCCGGGTTCAAGTCCCGTGATGTGATCTTCTTCCGGGTCCGGGTTGGAACTGGACATCGCCATGCCTCCTTGCAAGAACAAATCGTGAACCTGCTGCTTGCAACAGTAGACAGGCATTAAGCAGGCTGTCTATCACTGTGCCCCGGGTGGATCGCACTCCCTGCGCCTCTTGACCAGTTCCAGCACCGGGCGTAGGTTGTTAACAACCGATAGGTTGATAAACAAAGAAGTTGACTAAGCCATGGACCGCAGCGACGACAGCCTCCTCGACAAGGCCTTCCTGGCCCTCGCCGACCCGGCCCGCCGCCGCATCATTGCCCGGCTCAGCCGCGGCCCGGCCACTGTCAACGAACTGGCGGAGCCCTTCGAAATCACCAAGCAAGCGGTTTCGAAGCACATCCAGGTCCTCGAGCAGGCGCAATTGGTCACGCGAACCCGCGATGCCCAGCGAAGGCCCGTCCATCTGAATCCCGCACGGCTGGAAGCGCTCACCGCGTGGATCGACCAGTACCGCCTGGTCCGCGAAGGGCAGTTCCGCAGTCTCGACGCCGTGCTCCAATCCCAGGCAAAAACCAACATCACCAAGGAACCATCATGAGCAACGCACTGAAACTTTCCGTCCCCGAAGGCATGCCGTTCATCGATTACGAGCGCGAGTTCGACTTCCCCGTCGCGGACGTCTTCCGCGCCCACAAGGACCCGGAGCTGATCAAGCAGTGGCTCGGCCCGCGCGGCCTGAAAATGGACATCGACCATTACGATTTCCGGACCGGTGGCAGCTACAGCTACCTGCACACCGGTCCGGACGGCGTCGCCTACTCCTTCTCCGGCGTCTTCCACACGGTCCGCGAGAACGAGTTCGCCGTCCAGACCTTCGAGTTCGGAGGCTACCCGGACGTCGTCAGCATCGAGTTCATGACCTTCGAGGACCTCGGCGGCGGCCGCTGCAAGCTCATCGGCCACTCCGTCTACCCCAGCCAGGAGGCCCGCGACGGCATGGCCCAATCCGGCATGGAAGGCGGCATGACAGAGGGCTACGAGCGGCTGGACGAACTACTCACCGGCGCGCGGACGGCATAACTCCGGCGCTGATTCCACCTACACAAACAAAGTACGACGACGGTGCCCGCCTTGAGCGGGCACCCCGCCAATGGCTGGGAGGACATGATGGCTAACGTACTGAAGCTCAACAATCCGGAAGCTCTGCCCTACAGCGAGTACGAGCGCGAGTTCGACTACCCGGCGGCCGAGGTCTTCCGTGCCCATGCCGATCCGGAGCTGTACCGGCTGTGGATCGGCCCGCGCGGCCTGACCACCCGGATCGAGGAGCACGACTACACGAGCGGCGGATCTTTCCGCTTCGTCCAGCACCGCGGCGACGGCATTGAACACGCCTTCCGCGGCATCTTCCACAGTCTCCGCGACAACGAGTTCATCCTGAATACCTTCGAGTACGAGGGTTATCCCGATGTCGTGACCTTGGAATACACAACGTTCGAGGATCTGCCCGGCGGACGGTCCCGGTTGACCGGGCGCTCTGTCTTCCCAGATCTAACCTCGCGCGACCGCTATCTGAGCGATGGCATGGAAACGGGCATGTCCGAAGGTTACGATCGGCTCGAGGAACTGCTCGCGGGGGTTGCCGCCGTCTAACTCCCACCCGCCGAAAAGGAGATACGCCATGGATTGGACACTGGAAGTAGTGCTGTTGCCGGTCGCCGACATTGACCGCGCCATCGAGTTCTACCGTGACAAGGTCGGCTTCAACCTGGACCACCACACCGTCAATGAGCACATGAACGTGGCCCAGCTGACGCCGCGGGGATCGGGCTGCTCAATCGTCATCGGCAACCTGCCTGCCCAGAGCGAAATGGAGCCCGGCTCCCTGCGCGGCCTCCAGCTGGTCGTTTCCGATGCCAAAGCCGCCCGCGAGGAACTCCTCTCCCGCGGTGTGGAGGCCAGCGAAATCACCGTTTTCGACAAGCGCGACGGCGGGACCTTCTTCGGGTTCAGTGACCCGGACGGCAATACGTGGGCCGTGCAGGAACTGAAAGTCCGGGGCGAAAAGCCGCTGATCCCAAGCGACGCCCGCAGCGGCCTCGGCGAGAAGTAGCCCGTTCACAGATTTTCCCTGCTGAGAATGCAATCCGTGGGCGCCGGCGGCTCCGAACCACCCACAGGCCGCAACATCAGCAACGGTACGGAGGGCAACGATGGCCAGGGCTTCCACGAGACCTTCGGAAATGCGGAACCAACAGGTGCGAATTGTGCCTGTCCTGGCGGCGGCAGGACTGGCGATGATGCTGGCGCTGGTCGCCCATCTCGCCTCGGGCGGGACTATGCCGGCCCTTCCGGTCCTTATCGCCATCACTGCCCTGACTACCCTCGCCGCAACAGTGCTGTCCCGCGTCAGCGCCCCGGCCTGGACGCTTGTCCTTGCCGCCGGCGTTGCACAGCAGGTGCTGCATCTGGCTTTCGAGGCCTTTGCCGCACGGCCGGCAGCGGCAGGTCTGTCGGCAGTCTCATCCTCAGGACCATCCCACCCACATCATTCGGAGGTGGACCCTGCGCAACTGGCGGCCTCGATCACTGCCTCTGCCGAGCATGCCGGGCCCCACTCGGAGTACGTCATGCTGATGCTCCATTTCCATCTGGCTGCCGCCGTGTTGACCGCGCTGCTGATGGCCTGGAGCCGACGGAGGGGCGGGCTTCCGCAGAAGCCCGCCCCTCCGTCGTCGTTATTTAGAACCCGGGCTTAGCGCCCAAGCCGCGACCGCAGAGCTGCCACAGCGGCCTTGACGCCGGTGGAGAGCGTGGGCTCCATCACCGGGGCAAAAAACGGGGAATGGTTCATTGGTACCGGTCCGTCGCCGTTCACTACTTCCGCGGAGTGGCCGCCGAAGAACCAGTACACGGCCGGGACATCGATGGCTGCGGCCAGATGGCCGAAGTCCTCGCTGCCCATCAGCGCCGGCACTACGGAGACCGCGTCCTGCCCGATCGCGCCCCGCAGCACCTCGGCCAAGCCTTCGGCCTCGGCGGGCTCGTTGTAGCAGGCCGGGAAGGTGTACAGTTCCTCGATCTCCGGCTCGGGCGCTCCGGAGGCGGCAGCCTCGGCCGAGACGATGCGCCGTACCGCGGCGAGCACCTGGGCACGGACACCGTCATCGAAGGTACGGATGTTCAGGGTGAACTCCGCGGACGCGGGGATGATGTTCTCTTTCAGCCCGCCGTGGAAAGTACCGACGGTGACCACGGCAGCCTGCCGGGGATCCAGTTCGCGCGAGACGATCGTCTGCAGCCGGACCACCATATGGGCACCCAGGACGACCGGATCGATGGAATCCTGCGGCTGTGATCCGTGGGACTGGCGTCCGTGCACGGTGACCTTGAGCGAGTCTGCCATGGCCATGGCGTTGCCGACCGAAAGCGAGACCGTCCCGGCGAGCCCGGGCATGACGTGCTGGCCATAGACAATCTCCGGTTTCGGGGCGCGCTCCCACAGACCGTCGGCCACCATGGCGGCCGCCCCGGCGGCGGTCTCCTCACCAGGCTGGAAGATCAGGACCAAAGTCCCGGCCCACGCCTCTCGAGACTCCCCAAACATGCGGGCAACGGTCAGCAGCACCGCGGTGTGGGTGTCGTGGCCGCAGCCGTGCATCACCGGGACCTCGGTGCCGTCCGGCAGGATGCCGGTGTCCGTGCTGGCGTAATCCAGACCCGTATCTTCCTTGATCGGCAAGCCGTCGGTATCGGCGCGGAAGCCGACGACGGGGCCGTTGCCGTTGCGCAGTATGCCCACCACACCGGTGCCGCCGCAACGGAAGTTCTCAATGCCCAGCCCGTCCAACTGCTGCTCGATGAATTCCGCCGTCCGGTGCTCCTGCATGGACAGTTCCGGATGGGCATGGAGGTGCCGGTAGAGTTCGTGCAGCTGCGCTTGCTGCTGCTGCGTGAGGCCAAGCCCGGCGGTCTGCACCACGGCGTCGAGGGTGTTGCTCATCATTTCTCCTGTAGTTCTAAGGGTCTAATTCTCGACGGCGGCAGCGGGCTTACGGTCGCGGGCCAGCCAGGAAACGACAATGGTTCCGATCACGGCGATACCGGTGGTCAGGAAGGCGATGGCCGGGACCAGCGGCAACAGGACGAACTGGACCAACAGTGCAATGGCCACGGCGATGATGGTGATCCGCAACTGCTTGATGGTGAGGATCGCCTGGACGATGACCGCCCCCAACACCGACGGAAGAACGTAGAGCCGGGCAACGTCGATGATCTCGACCGGGATGATGCTGATCAGCCAGGTGCCAAGGACGCCGACGAACAGTGCCAGCGAGACCAGGTGGATTGCTGCGGCACCGCAGATAGCGGCGACGGCGGCGAAGTCACCCCGCCGGGTGCCGGGCTTGGCGCCGATCCGGGTCTGCGCGATCAGGGCCGAAGGAAGCAGCTTGCTGGAGATATTGCCGATCATGAAGGCCTGGTACATCGCGGCAGGCCCGAGGATCGGGAAATAGGTGACCGGTTCGACAATCCAGATGATGGCGAACACGGCGGCCACGGCCGCAAAGGCGGTCCAGAGCTGGGCCGCGCTGATGTCCAGGCCGGTGAAGAAGACCAGGTACAGCGGCCCGGCCACCGAGAGGATGAGGCCCGCGATCATGGTCAGGCGTCCCCAACGGGACGTAGTGCGGTCGAATTCGGCAAGATCCGATTCGGCCTCGGCCGCTGTGATGGGAGTAGGGATGCTGGTTGCAGACATTGTGCGTTCCTTAAGAGCGTTCCGGTAGGGCGGCGGATCAGGCGACGGGGGTTCCGGCTGTGTGCGCCATGTAGGCCACTACTAGACCGGCGACGATGGCGAAACCCAGGCCCCATTCGCGCAGCCAGGCACGTTTCCGGCTACGGCCCACTGCCGCGCACAGGCCCATCACAGCGGCGGACGTGAGCAGTGCATAGACGTGGATCATGGACTTGGGCACCTCGGCGACGCCCAAGGCGATGAACGCACCGAGCAGGGCGGCGCCGGGGACAATCGACATGGCAACCGGGTTGACCTTGGCCAGCTTGGTGCCGCCGCGTTTCATCAACGGAGTCAGGATCAGAGTCGCCAGCATCCACATCGCGCCGCCCATGCTCATGGCAAAGAAGGCGATGGCGAAGACGTTCTGGGTGTAGGTCGGTCCGCCGAGTTCGGCCCCGGCGCTACCGGCTGCGATGCTCGCCGCGCCGGTCTCGTAGGCAGCCGAGCCGATCAGGCCAATCCGGACCAGCACGGCGGGTGTACCAAAGACCGCCAGCAGCGCAATGGCCACCATGACGACGGCGAGGGACGGGCCGATGGCGGCAATCGCGCCGGACCGGAAGGCGGTCTTGAGCTCCGGGCCGGTGATCTCGGCCGCCGGGGCGGCTTTGCGGGCGGCCTTCATATAGATGACGGACTGGATAAGGATCACGGCGAACACGCCGGCTGCGCAGATCCACAGCACTGGCATGTTTGCTACGGCCAGAATGTCAGTGGATTCGCCGGCGGCGGAGACAATGCTGGAGGTTGTGGGTGACATGGTTCCTCAAGATGTGATGTGTGTCTCAAGCGGTTTCTTGTTGGAACCACAATGCGGCTTTCAGCCTGCACAAAGCAATAGGTGACGGAATCTGCCAAAAATCTGCCAAATTCCGCCATGAGGCACTACCGCCGGATGTAGTTGCGGCTGATAGCGTCACCGGGATCGCAGTTTTGCTATTTCCCGGGTGTGAGGCGGCCGCCGCGCTTGCGCGCATGCAGCAGCAGCGACGTGCTGATCTGGGCAACGTCGGCGGTCCAGGCGCCGCTGCTGGTGAAGTCATAGAGTGCCTGGTTGTTCGCCACGGTGACGTCCGCAAGGATCTGGTAGTCCCCCGTAATCGCAGCCACGTACCGTGTCTCCGGCAGCGCCGCCAAGCGCTGCCCAAGCGTTTCGAGCTGGGCGGGGCTGGTTTTGATCCATAACAAGGCCTCGACCGGCAGTCCCAGTGCTGCCGGCTCGACCAGGGCGCGCAGGTGTACGGTGTTGGTTTCAAGCAGCCACTCGGTGCGCCGCCGTGCCGTTGCCTCGGAGACTCCCACCCGCCGGGCAATGGCTTCGAAGGACGCCCGCCCGTCCTCGCACAGCACCGTGGCTATCTGATCGTCTGCCTTGGTCATCTCCGGGTATTCGCCGAACACTGCCGGATCCCTGAGCGGGACGGGCTGCAGTGCGGCACGCTGCTCAACAGTGAGCGGTCCGGGCTGCCAGGCCCGCAGAGTCTTGAAGTAGCGCAGTATCGGGTAGGTGTTGACATGCTGGAGCCCGGCAATTCCGGGCAGCTCATCGGCCAGCGCAGAATGCAGCCGGTCACGGTCGGTGAGGATCTCGGCCAGGCAGTCCGCAGTACCCGTGACCATATAGACGAAGGAAGTATCCGCTCGTTGAGCCATCGCCTGGACTGCGACCCGCGCCGTCCCCGGGGCGCAACGCATTTCAACCAGGACCGGTGTCGGCCGCAAGCGGATCCCGAGCACGCCGACGATTCCGGACTCGAGCAGTTCGCTCCCCCGGCGGGCGACGGTCCGCTCGGGTTCCCTGAGGACCGAGGCGATTTTCCGCCACGACGCGCGCGGGTCGATTTGAAGTGCAGTGACGATCTGCTGCTCCAGTGCCGTCAGCTCGTGCACGCGCTACTCCCTTCCGGCAGGGCCGGACAGAACAAGGCACAGGCCAGCAGGGCGTCGAAGCATTCGTCCAGCTTACAAGCAGCGGGGATGCCTCACAGGTCCAGCAGCAGGCGCTTGCCCTTGCACCGGGAGACGCAGATCATCATAGTGTCTCCGGCCGCGCGCTCATCGTCCGATAGCAGCGAGTCACGGTGGTCGATCTCGCCGCCAAGCACGCCGGTCTCGCAGGTACCGCAGATCCCTTCCCGGCAGGAGTTCGGCTGGTTGATCCCGGCGTTCTCCAGCGCCTGCAAGATGGTCTCCGACTGTCCTACCGAAACCTGGGTGCCGTCGGCTAGTTCCACCACAAAGGAAGATTCATCTGAGAGTTGCGCCGCTGCCTGGTCGCTGGCGGTGAACCGTTCGCAATGGAAGCGTGCGGGATCCTCCCATCCGTCGGCGATGGACTGGAGCACGTTCAGCAGCGGTCCCGGTCCGCAGGCGTATACGTGGGTGCCCGCATCGAGCCGGCCGAGCAGTCCGGCGAGCGGGTAGAGCCCGCTCTCGTCATCGGCGTGGATTTCGACGTTCCCGCCGAGGGCCAGTGTTTCCCCCAAGAACGCCATCGATTCCCGGCTGCGGCCGAGGTACACCAGCCGCCAAGGCACTCCGCGCTCGGCGGCGTGGCGGACCATCGGCAGCACCGGCGTGATGCCGATGCCACCGGCGATGAATACGTAGCCGGCAGCGGGCTCCAGCGCGAAGTTGTTGCGCGGCCCGCGGAGCTGGATCTTGGTGCCGGGCTTCAGTTCGTCGTGGACATAGGCGGAGCCGCCGCGTCCTTCGGCTTCGCGCAGCACGCCTAGCCGCCACGCGGCTCGGTCCGCCGTCTCTGAGCAGAGCGAATACTGCCGCAGGATCCCGTTGGGCAGGAGGACATCCACATGGGATCCGGGGTTCCACTCCGGCAACTCCTCCCCCAGGGGATGTTCCAGCCGCAGCGAGACCACGCTGCTGGACTCGCGTTGGATCGAGCGGACCTCGACGTCGAAAAATTCTTCATTCATGATTCATTCACCACTGATGGTTCAGGCCGCGGCCGGTTCGGAGAGCACCGAGGCAAGGAAGGCCTTGGTGCGTTCGTTCTGCGGATTGGTGATGACCTCTCGGGCAGGCCCCTGCTCCACCACGTAGCCATCGGCCATGAAGACCACCCGGTCGGCGACGTCGCGGGCAAAGTTCATCTCGTGCGTGACCACCACCATGGTCATGCCGGAGTTGGCCAGATCCTTCATCACCTTCAGGACTTCCCCCACCAGTTCCGGGTCCAGGGCGGAGGTGGGCTCGTCAAAGAGCATCAGTTTCGGCTCCATACACAAGGCGCGGGCGATCGCCACCCGCTGCTGCTGGCCACCCGAGAGCTGGCGCGGATAGGCATGGGACTTTTCGGCCAGGCCTACTTTCTCCAACAGTGACATGGCCCGCGCCACGGCTTTGGCTTTCTTCTCCTTGCGTACCAGCCGCGGCGCTTCGATCAGGTTCTCCAACACCGTCATGTGCGGGAACAAGTTGAACTGCTGGAAGACCATTCCAACTTCGGAGCGGCTGCGGCAGACATCGTTGTGGCTCTGCTCGTAGAGTTTGGTGCCCTTGAGGTCGTAGCCGACGATCTTTCCGTTCACCCACATCCGGCCGCCGTCGACCGTTTCAAGATGGTTGATGCAGCGCAGGAATGTACTCTTCCCGGATCCGGACGGGCCGATCAGGCACACGACCTCTCCCGGCTGGACGTGCAGGTCAATGCCTTTCAGCACCTGGTTGGAACCGAAGTTCTTGCAGATGGCATCGGCCTTGACCATGGGTTCAACGCCGTGGATCGCCGTCATTTTTTGCCGCCTTTCAGGGAGAGTGCGTCATGGGTGGCGAAAAACCTCTTCAACTGTTGCAGCGGCGTCGGCGGCAGGTTCCGCTGATTGCCCCGGGCAAACCGCCGCTCAAGGTAGTACTGGCCAACCGTCAGGATCGAGGTGATCAGCAGGTACCAGAGGCTGGCGACGATCAGCAGCGGCACGGTCTCGAAGGTCCGTGCGTAGATGATCTGCGCCGAATACAGCAGTTCCGGCACCGAGATCACGCTGACCAGGGCAGTGGTCTTGAGCATCCCGATGGTTTCGTTACCCGTGGGCGGGATGATCACCCGCATGGCCTGCGGCAGCACCACCCGGCGCATGGTCTGCATCCGGGTGATGCCCAGGGCCTCGGCGGCCTCCGTCTGCCCGTGGTCCACGGAGAGGATTCCGGCCCGGACGATCTCGGACATGTAGGCGCCCTGGTTCAGACCCAGTCCCAGGATTGCTGCAGTCATGGGTGTGATCAGCTGGTTCGCGTCCAAATGGACGCCAGGGATGCCGAGCGTGATGACCGGGTAGAGCGCCGCCAGGTTGAACCAGAACAGCAACTGCACCAGCACCGGGGTGCCCCGGAAGAAATTCACGTAGGCGAAGGCGGCCCCGCGGACAACCGGATTGGCCGAGAGCCGCATGACTGCGAAGACCACGCCGAGGGCGATGCCGATGGCCATGCTGATCGCCGTCAACCCCAGCGTCACAAGGATGCCGCGGCCAATGGAAACATCGCGCAGGTAGAGTCCCACGACGTCCCAACCAAAGTTGGGGTTGGTCATCACGGAGTGCAGCAACAGCCCCGCGATGACGATGATGACGGCGGCGGAGAGCCATCGGCCCGGATGTCTGGCCTTGACGACGGTGTAGCCATCGCCGGTGGAGGCTGTTTGCCCGCTTCGGGTAGTCACGGCAGTCATGCGGCTGCTTCCTCTCGGCTACTTCTCGTCGAGGACTTCGGAGGTGATCAGGACGGACTCCGGGAGACCCCATTTGGCGCGCATTTCCTCGTAGTAGTCGCTGTCCAGAATGCCCCGGGTGGCCTCGGTGACGGCTTCCTGCAGCCCTGCGTTTTTCGCCAGGGCTATACCGGTGGGGATCGGTTCGTAGTCCTCACCGGCCGCCAGTTCGAACTGACCGCCGGCTTCCTTGGCTTGGTAGGCCAGCGAGACGCTGTCCGCCACCACGGCGTCCACACGCCCGGACGTCAGGGCGAGATTGGCATCGGTCTGCCCGGGAAAGTTCTGAATGACAATGGGCTCTTTGCCCGCGGCCGTGCATTCCTTGGAGAAGGCGGGCAGATACTCCATGGACTGGATCGAGCCCTTCTGCCCGGCGATCTTCTTGCCGCACATGCTTAAGGGGTCCATCGAGATCTGCTGGGGATTTCCAGGCACGACGGCGACGCCGGAGCCGCCGTTGAGGTAGTCCACGAAGTCCACGATCTTCTCGCGTTCAGGCGTGATCGAGAACGTCGACATGGCCATGTCGTATTTCCCAGAGGCCAGACCCGGCAGGATGGTGTCGAATGTTGCCGGCACATGCTCGACCTCCAGGCCCAGCGCGGCGCCCACGGCGTCCGAGAAGTCGACGTCGTAGCCGATCATGGTCGTGTTGTCGGTGTCGTAGTACTCGAAGGGAGCGTACGTTGGGTCCGAAGCCACGCGCAGGGTTCCGGCGGCCCGGATCTCCTCGGGCAGCAGGTCCCTGGCCGTCTCGTTGAGGGCAACGGCTTCCGCGCCGGTATTGGCGCCTGCCGAAGCCCCGGAACCTGCCGGTTCCGGGGCGGCTTGAGAGGCATTGGTGCAGGCGCTGAGGGACAAGGCCAGCAGTACGGAGCCGGCCAGGATGGTTGACCGGGTGGCACGTTGACGGGAATGACGCATGGATTTTCCTTTCATGGTCCGGACCGCGTTGTCCGGTAACGGATATCCGGCATTGATCAGGAGACGATCAAGGCCTCGGTGCTTCAAGTTCAGGTGCTATATGGAGCAGGTAGCTGCCGAGCGCGACCAGTGCCGGCCGGCGCAAGATGGCGACGATGCCATCCACCCGGGCTGTGTATTCCTGCGGTGCGCGCTCCAGATCATCGATGGCATGGACCCGGGCAACGGGATCGCCCGCCCGGACCCGCTGGCCCAGGGCTACCAGCGGTTCGAAGATGCCCGCAGCGGTTGCCATGACCGGGGAGTCGGGCACCAGCTCCAGCCAGATCGGCTCGGCCGTTGCCGTTGTTTCCAGCTGGACTTCGGTCTCCGGTTGCGCTGCAAGGATTCCCACGTGGGCCAGCAGTGCGCGCACGCCCCGGCGCGCGTCGGACAGGATTCCCGGATCAACCGTGCCTCCCCCGCCTAGTTCCGTGGACAGTGCCAGCACGCCGGCGTCGTCGCCCGCTGTACTGAGCGAACCAGGTTCAAGGCGGGGCTGTACCACGATCACGTAGGGCAGCCCCATCGCGCGCGCAGCGGAGACTTTCCGTTCCCAGGTCGGCTGGTCCGGCCCGCGGTAGATGAACATGCTCGGGAGGTAGGTGGAGTTGGAACCGCCCGAGTGCAGATCAAGCACAACGTCGGCGTCGGGCAGCAGCGTGCCCGCGATCAGGTCGGCAACCTGGTCGGTGGGTCCGCTGCGGTTCTGTCCCGGGTAGCTTCGGTTGAGGTTCCCGCCGTCGATCGGCGAGACCCTGGTGCCGGCCCGTACTGCCGGTGCATTGGCGGCAGGCACGATGACCACCGTGCCGTTCAGGTGCTCCGGTTCCAGGGACCGGATCAGTTCATGCAACACCACCTGGCCTTCGTATTCGTCCCCGTGCGTGCCCGCGACCAGCAGCGCGGTCGGTCCGGTCCCCGAGGAAACGACCGCGACCGGCAACGGGATCAGCCCGTTGTCATAGACGTTGTCCGAATGCGACAGGCCCGCAAAACCCAACTGCTTGCCGGCCCGGCCCGGTTCGATCCCGTGCAAGGACTTGCCCGACGTTCGCCGCTCGACGTCAACGACGCCGCCGGCGGTCACGGGACCCACCGCAGAACCTTGGCTTGCCTCGGGGCAAGGGTGATGACCTGGACAGTAGCTTCACCGGCTGCCAGCGACAGCCTGATACTCTCGGCGTCCTCGCCTTCGACGATGAAGACGTCGCCCGCCCGCAGCCAGCGTTCCCATGGTCCGTCCTCAGCAGCGACGAGGGCTTCGCCTGCCAGCCCCGTGACCACCAGCTGCTCGCCGGCGCCGCGCTGCAGCACTCCGGTGTAGCCGCCGGCATAACGGTGGCTTTCGGAGGAGATGTAGCTTGCATCGGCGTCGAGCGCTACCGCCGGTTCCGGCCCGGACTCATCCAGCTCCACCGTCCAGCGCCACGGGTCGCCCCGCTCGGCCGAGTCGGGACAGGCAGCCAGAATCCTGGCACCGGATTCCGGTGCGGTCTCCCCGCCCAGCGCGTTGGCTCTGATCAGCATCCACATGCGGGCACCTACGCTGTCCTGGGAGCAACCGGCTCCCGGCGGACAGCCGCACCGGCGACGGACTGCGCCTGCTGCTCCTTCTTCAGCAGGGCACCGAGAATGCGCCGTGCCTTGGCCACGCCACCGTCCTGGGCGATCAGCACATCGAACTCACCTTCCGGCCGGGTCTGCATGCCGATCTCCTGGGCCTCCAGTGCCGACGCGTCCTCGTCCAGCACCGTGGCCAAACCAACTCGCAGGTCCTCGGTCGCTTGCTCGTTGTCCACGGCGAAGTTGCGGCTGAAAGCGTAGTAGTACCAGGAATTGTGCTCATCGATGGGGGTGATGCCGTTGAGGACCTTAATCAGGTAACCCTCCTCGCGGGGCTTGCCCTCACCGGTGATCCCGGAATGGAGGACGTGCAGGTTCGGCACGAAGAACTCCGTGCAGTGGAAGCGGTCGAACAGCCCGCGGGCATCCATCGTCTCGGCGTAGAGCGGGGGCGCTGCTACCGAAGGCATCAGGCGGTCGACGCTGACCACGTTGCCCTCGACCTCCACCGTGATGCCGTGCTCGTAGATGTAGTCATCTCCCACGGTGGTCTTGTGCAGGAAGGACTCGTGGGTCAGGTCCAGCAGATTGTCATGGATCAGGTCCGCCCGGCACTTGAAATGGTAGGAATGCGTCACCGTAGCCCATTCCGGGTCGACCATCCAGTGGGTGTCCGGCACGTCCGCCGGGTTGGCCAGTTCGGGGTCGCCGGTCCAGATCCAGATCCAGCCATCCTGCTCCACCACCGGATACTTGCGCACCTTTGCGCGTTCCGGAATCGAGGACTGGGCCGGCACCTTCGTGCACACACCATCGGGGCCGTACGTAAAGCCGTGGTAACCGCATTCCACCGAATCGCCGACGGTGCGGCCTTCGGACAACGGGAAAGCACGGTGGGCGCAGCGATCGGCGAGTGCGATGGCCTCATTGTCCTGGGTACGGAACAGCACGATGGGCTGCTCGCAGATGACCCGGCGAACGGGCTTGCGAGTCACTTCCGTGGACCACGCCGCCACGTACCAGGTGTTCAACACATACATTTTCACGGTCTCCTCGGTCGGGTGTATACACTGTATTCAGTGAATCGGTGTGAGGTCAACCACTTTTGCAAAGAGATTTGCGAAGGCCTATCCCGCCTCTCGTTCCGGCCAGGTGCGGGCGGCAGCGCTGATGGTGGAACGCAGCGACTTCATGCCAAGATGGATCAGACCCAAGGAGGACCGCCATGGCCGGCATACCGAATGATGTGAGGCCTCTGGCCGTCCGCGTGTACGAGCAAATCAGCGCCGACATCATCAGCGGCAGCATCGAGCCGGGTTCGGCGCTGGCCCAGGAGACCGTCGCCGCCCAGTACGGCGTCTCCCGCACCCCGGTGCGGGACGCCCTGACCCAATTGACCCTTGAAGGATTGACGACGCTCGTTCCGGGCAAGGGCTACATCGTCAACCAGTTGGACGAGCGCGAGATCGAGAATGTCTACGAGGTCCGCTATGCCCTCGAATCACTCGCCGTCCAACGTGCCGCCGGCGCCTACACGCCCCAGCAACTTGTCCGACTCAAGGGCCTCATCGATGAAACGGAAATTGTCGACCCCCAGGACAGCGCCGAACTCTTCCGGCTTGGCCGGGCGTTCCATCTGGCCCTCGTCGAGCCTTCGGGCAACGACTATCTCCGCGGCGTCATCACGTCGATCTGGAACCATCCCGTCCAGCACCGCATCACCCTCACGTACCGCCAAGGCCCGGAGCACCAGGCCAAGGTCATCCACGATCATCGCCGCATCCTCCAGGCGCTCAAAGACCAGGACATATCCCGAGCCATCGAAGTGCTCGCCCACTGCCATGACGTGAAAGACCCCAACCGCTACGAGCCGATCGACTAAGCAGGGCCGCCGGAGCGCGGCCACCGGACAAAACAACCCAAAGTGCCGCGTTTCACATTCATTACCCCACTGTGTCCTGCCCGCTGACGTCCTCGGCCGTTCGTGATGTAACTTTTGCTCAATCGCAATGTGCAAAATCCATGCGACCGCACATTGACGAACCGACCAAACTGTTCATTCAAAGACGAAAGAGGACACCCATGACGCAGTTGACCGTGGAACCAGCCGACACCAAGGAGCAGCAGCCGCTGCTGAAGTCAGCCGGACACGTCATTGTGGACACGCTGGTCGCACACGGAGTGAAGCGCACCTATGTGGTTCCCGGCGAGAGCTTCCTGGATGTCCTCGACGGCCTGCATGAGTCCGACATCGAGACCGTGGTCTGCCGCCACGAAGGCGGCGCCGCCTACATGGCCGAAGCCGACGGCAAGATGAACCAGGTGCCCGGCATCGCCATGGTCACCCGCGGCCCGGGTGCCGCAAACGCCCACGTCGGCCTGCACACCGCATGGCAGGACTCCACCCCGATGGTCCTCTTTGTCGGGCTGATTCCGTTCGAGCACCGGGACCGCGAGGCCTTCCAGGAGTTCGACATCAAGTCCTGGTTCGACACCGGCGCCAAGCGCGTCATGGTGCTGGACCACGCCGAGCGGGCGTCCGAAATCGTCGCCGAAGCCATGTTCGCCGCCATGAGCGGACGCCCGGGCCCCGTCGTCGTCGGTCTGCCGGAAGACATCATCCGCGAGCAGATCAACCCCACGCTGCACCCGGAGATCCCCGTAGCAACCGGCGGCATGACCGTCACGGATTGGAAGGCGCTGAAGGCTGCGCTGAAGGATGCCGAGAAGCCGCTGTTCGTGGTCGGCGGCAACGACTGGACCCAGGAGGGCGCAACGGCGCTGTCCAACTGGCTGGAGGACCACCATGTTGCCGCTGCGGCAGAGTGGCGTTGCGAAGGCATTGTTCCGTTCGATTCGCCGTCCTACGTCGGCCCGATCGGCTATGGCCGGCCCAAGCCCACGTACGACCTGCTGGAAGAAACGGACCTGCTGATCTTCGTCGGCACCGTCCCGGGCGACGTGATCACCGACGGTTTCCTGGTCCGGCAGGACTGGTCGAAGAAGAACTTCCTCGTTACCATTGATTCCTCCCTGCGCGGCCGTTCCGGCGCCGTCTCCCACCAGATCGTTGCCAAGCCGGATGTCTTCGTCCGCGACCTGGTGATGATGGATCTGCCGGTCAAGCCGGAATGGAAGACCTGGACCGAGCGCATGCGCGCCGAGCAGGAGAAGTTCGCCGCGCTGCCGCCGGCAGAGCCCTCGGCCGGCCAGGCCCGGATGGACACTTTGATGGCCAACCTGGTGCGCGATCTGCCCGAAGACGCTATGGTCACGCTGGGCGCCGGCGAGCACACCAACTGGGCGCACCGCTACTTCCCCACCCAGCAGTACGCCTCGATGCTCAGCGCCCGCAACGGTTCCATGGGCTACTCGATCCCGTCCGCCATCGCCGCCTCGCTGGCACACCCCGGCCGCCGCGTCGTCACCATCGCCGGCGACGGGGAGTTCCTGATGAACGGCCAGGAGCTGGCCACGGCCGCGCAGTACGGCGCCACCCCGCTGGTGATCGTGATGGACAACCAGGAATACGGCACCATCCGCACGCACCAAGAGCGGCACTACCCGGACCGGATCTCCGGCACCCAGCTGAAGAACCCGGAGTTCGCGCTGATGGCCCAGGCCTTCGGTGGTTTCGGCATCAAGGTAGAGAACGACGCCGATGTGCCCGCCGCCCTCGAAGCGGCCCTGAAGGCGATCGACGAGCAGAAGACCTTCGCGCTCATCCACCTCGTGGTCGAGCAGCGGGTCCGCGCCTACTGAGCCCTGCTCGGTCCGACTCACGACGGCGGGCGGTCACCTTTCGGTGGCCGCCCGCTTCGCTTAATGGCTGGTAGCCAGACCGGATCCGCCTACAGCTCCTGCAGCATGATCGGATCCGTGGTGGGTTGGGGCGATCCGCCGGCAGGTTCCACCGTGATGCCCAGATGGGTGGCATCGGAGACGCCTTCCAGCAGCCTCATGCTGGTCTGCCCCGCGGCGTCACCTTGGATCAGGCCCGCAGGCTGGGCGCCCTCGTCCGAGATCAGCCAGAGCTCGTAGGTCCGGTCCTGCTCCAGCTGAGGAAGGTCGTGCGTGATGACTGCGCCCTTGTCGGCCTGCGCGGACAAGGCGATGGTCACCGCGGCACCGTCCGGCATCCGGCCCGGAATCATCTTGGCATCCGGCGCCGTCAGGACCGACATCACCTGGCTCTGCTGCTCTGCCAGCGCCTGGAGGCGCTGCTCGGTCCGTTCCTGGTCATTGGAGACGCCCACGGCCCAGCCACCCAGCGCTGCCGTGGTCACCAGCAGAACTCCGGCCGCGGCACTGAGCCAGCGCACCGCCGTCGTACTTCTGGCCTTCTTCTCGCTGCGTTTCGTATCGAGGTCGGCGACCACTGCGTCGACGGGCAGCTGGCGAGTGTTGCGGATGGAGGCCATAACCTTGGATTTGAGCTCCGGCGGCGGGGCGACGGCGGGCGTGCCGTAGGCCAGCATGGCGGCTGTTTCGCTCAATCCGCGGACTTCCTCGCGGGTATCCACAGCGCCTAGGGCGTGCCGTTCAAAGGCATCGCGTTCGTCGTTGTCCAAGGCGTTGAGGGCGTACGCGCCGGTCAAAAGATGCAGCTGCTCGTCCATCACGCCACTCCCAACTTGTCCCGTAGGCGGATCATGCCATCGCGGATCCGCGTCTTTACTGTTCCCACCGGAATGTGCAGCATCGTGGCAACCTCCCGGTGGGTGTGGCCGCCGTAGTAGGCCAGCGTGATCGCCTCGCGCTGGCTGTCCGTCAGGCTGGCCAGCGCCTTGTTCACGCGTTCCGATTCCAGCCGCAGTTCAACTGTATCCGCGACGTCGTCGTAGCTGGCCTGGTATTCCTTGGTCCCCTGGCGCAGGTCCCGGTCCATGCTGGCCTGGCTGGCCCGTACCCGGTCCACGGCCCGCCGGTGGGCGATCACCAGGATCCAGGAGAGGGCCTTGCCGCGGTCCGCGTCGAACCGGGCCGCGTTCTGCCAGATTTCGACAAAGATTTCCTGCGTGACTTCCTCGCTTTGGGCCGGGTCCCTGACAACCCTGCGCACCAGCCCGAAGATGGTGGGCGACACCGAGTCATAGAGCGATTCGAACGCGGATTCGTCCCCCAGCGCCACGCGCCGGATGAGCTCCTCCTGTGTCGGCGGGGCGTCCGGCCCCACGGGCCGCAGCCATGGCATTCGCATTGATTCAAGGTTCTCACGCCCGTCGGACACTCCGCACCTCCTTGGTTCCTGTGTCGGCCCCTGCATTTCCAAAACCTACGTAAGGCGATGAACGACGGCGGCAGGCGGGGCTGCCGCCGTCGTTCTCCCCATTCCGCTCCCCTGGCGGAGCTTTTCCGGCTACTTGGCCGGCGGCATCAGGACCGAATCAATCATGTAGACCGTGGCGTTGGCGGTCTGGACGCCGCCGCAGACAACGCTGGCGTCGTTGACCATCAGTTCATCGCCGCTGCCGCTGACCTCGACGGACTCGCCCTGCACGGTGGTGTGTTCACCGACGATCTCGTCCGGGCTCAGCTGTCCTTCCACCACGTGGTAGGTCAGGATGGTGCTCAGTGTGGCGTCATCGGTCTTGAGGCTTTCCAGCGTCTCGGCGGGGATGGCGCCGAAGGCCTCATCCACCGGCGCGAAGACAGTGAACTCGCCGCTGTTAAGCGTGTCCACCAGATCCACCTTGGGGTTCAGTTTGCCGGAAACGGCTGCCGTCAGCTGGGTCAGCATCGGGTTGTTGGAGGCGGCGACGGCGACCGGGTCCTTCGCCATGCCCGCCACGGACCCCGCGCCGTCCGGCACCGCAGCCGCGTAATCGGCGCAGGCCGGGCCAACAAGGTTGGCGGCCGGATCCATGGCTTCGCCGGACTCCGGGGCCATGGACTCCGTTGTGGTCGACTCGGATCCGGTGGTGGATTCGGGGGCCGCGCCGGCGTTGTCCGTTTCCTCGGACCCACCGCCACAGGCGGACAGGCCGAGGGTCGCCACTGCGATCATTCCGAGTGCTGCAAAGTTCCTGCTGCTGTTCTTCAACATGGCTTTTCTCCTTGAGGGTGGCGCGGCTCCTGCCGCCTCCTGTTCCGAAAGCAACGCTCCCGGGCTGTCATGATGTATTCGGAACCGGTGCCGGGATGGATTGGATGAGATCGGAAAAAACTTTGGGACCGGTCAGGGTTCCACGGTGACGTTGATGGAATGCCAGCCCGAGGCGCCGTTGGGAATCGGGTCCGCCCGCTCATCGGTCTGCAGTCCGTCCACCGCGTCATAAGACCGGACGCGCAGGTAGTGCTGCCCGGGCTCGGCTTGCCAGCTGAACGACCATTGGCGCCAGGTATCCACCGTGGCTTCGGTTGCCAGCTCGGCTTCCTGCCAGGGCCCCTCGTCCACCTGGACTTCCACCCGTTCGATACCGCGCTGCTGGGCCCACGCGGTGCCGCCGACCGCGACCTTTCCTGCCGGCACACGCGCGAACGGCCGCGGGGCTTCGATCCGTGATGCTGCCTTGATGGGAGCACGCTCGGACCAGCCACGGTCCGTCCAATAGGCCGTCTTATCCTCGAACCTTGTGACCTCCAGATCCACCACCCACTTGGTGGCCGAAACGAAGCCGTAGAGCCCGGGCACCACCATCCGTACGGGGAAACCGTGGTCCAGCGGCAGCGGTTCGCCGTTCATGCTGACCGCGAGCAACGCATCCCGGCCATCGCGCAGCACCTCCAGCGGCGTCGATGCACTGAAGCCGTCGACACTTGTGGACAGCACCATGTCCGCGCCGGGTAGCGGGCGGGCGCGTTCCAGCACCTTTGCCAGCGGATAGCCGAGCCACTTGGCGTTGCCGGCCAGGTCCCCGCCGACAGGGTTGGAGACGCAGGTCAACGTCACGTAGGAATCCAGCAGTTCGGAATCCAGCAGCTCCTGGAAGGACATCGTGAACTCTTCCTCCACCATGCCGTGCACGCGCAGCTGCCAGGTCTGTGGATCAATCCGGGGCACGGCCAGCGCCGTATCGATCCGGTAGAAGTCCGCGTTGGGTGTGACGAAAGGGACCACCCCCTCTACGGGTGCATGGACACCGGCCGGCAGTGGTTCAGCCTTGCGGAACGGTGAGGGCAGCCGGAGCGCCTTACGGAAATCCTCCACGCTATTGCGCAGACCGGCGAGCGCGCTGCCGCCCGCCCCCAGGACGGCGGCGGTCACGGCGAGCAGACCGGCTGCGGCAAAGAAGGAACGTCTTGTGGGCGGGCGGGAGGCAGCGGGGGCAGCCTGCGCCGGCAGGCTGTTCGGAACGTCCGGATCTGCCGGAACATCCGAAGCGGGACCAACAGCCGCCCCGGTTTCTCTTGCCTCCGGAATGCGGCGCTCCAGCAGCCGCAGCGAAACGAGTCCAGCAAGGGTGCCTGCCGCCGTCGGGATTAGATCCTGGACACCGGCCCCAGCCCGGGTGATTACGGCGGCACCGACCACTGCGCCCAGCAGTATCACTGCCGCGGCGCCCCACGTCCAGCGGCGCCTGGCGAGCAATCCGACCAGGCAGGCCAGTACCGCCGTGACCACGCCCATCGCGATGAACAGGACGGCCTTGTCCGCCGTGCCGAAGGTTTCGACGGCGAAATTCTTCAGCCAGGCCGGGGTGAAATCGATGAAGGCCGCGCCGAGAGCGACCAGCGGCGACGCGGCCGGACCGAACCAGACGCCGGCCAGTTGGGCGACGCCCAGCAGCACTCCGGCCGAAACCAGTCCGGCGAGCGCTGCGGCCAGGACGGACAAGGGGATTCTCTTGAGCTTCTTCACACCCGGTATTCGTAGCCGCGGAGCAAAAGTATTGGCCGAATCTTCAAGGAACGTCCAAACCACCTGCGCATCCGCTCCGAATACCGGACAGGCGAGTCCACACAAACAGGCGGCCGCCGGGAAGCAAGTCCATCAGAGAGGAAGAGCATCATGACTACGTCAGATCAAACCAGTATCCGTGAGGGCAAGCGGACCAGTGTTCAGACAGTTACATTGGCCGTCGGCGCGGTATTCCTGCTGGTCGGGATCCTGGGCTTCGTTCCGGGCATTACCAGCGGGGTCGATCAGCTCACTTTCGCCGGACACCAGTCCGGTGCCATGCTGCTGGGACTGTTCCAGGTTTCAATCCTGCATAATATCGTGCACCTGCTCTTCGGCGCCGTCGGTCTGGCGCTGTCGCGGAGTTGGTCCGGTTCCCGGAGCTACCTCATCTGGGGCGGCGCCATCTACCTGGTGCTGTGGATCTACGGGCTGGTCATCGGGCACGAGTCCCCGGCCAACTTCGTTCCGCTGAACACGGCCGATAACTGGCTGCACTTCGTCCTCGGTGTCGCCATGCTCGGCCTCGGTGTCCTCCTGGGACGTGGCCACACAGCAACCAAGGCCTGAAACGGGACAAAGGACTGTCACAGCTTCTTCATAGGTTGGCCGCCTAAGGTCCTACTCATAGCCCCGCATGGGGAAATACGCGAGCAAAGCCAGACAGCATTTCTGGCTGCAGGGAGCGGACGGCTATGACAGCTAAAGACGGCGTCTTTGCGACCAGAACCTCGCCGGACACGACGGGGAATCTGATGACGGACCACCCGGTTCCGGGTACCTCGGATCGTCTTCTGGGCGGCCGTTACCGAGTGGGTCCGGTCATCGGGCTGGGTGGCATGGGAACGGTTTACCGGGCCTGCGACGAAGTCCTTGGCCGCGAGGTGGCACTCAAGGTTTACCGCCCGGATCCCGTTGACCCGGAACGGCTCCGTTGGCACCACGAGGAAATCGCGACGCTGGCCCGGCTGAACCACCCGGGTCTGGTCACCCTCTACGATGCCGGCAGCTCCCCTTTCGACGGCGGGACCGTGTCCTGGCTCGTTATGGAACTCATCCCGGGGGTCGACCTCGGACGCTACCTCGATGCCGGACCGCTGGATCAGCTGGAAACGGTCCGGCTCGGCGCCGAACTGGCTTCCGCCCTTCACTACATCCACCGGCGCAACATCGTCCATCGCGATGTTAAGCCGGGCAATATCGTCATGGCCCGCTACTTTGACGACGAAGCTCCGCACCCCAAGCTCGCTGATTTCGGCATCGCCAGAATGATTAACGGAATGCCGCTGGCCCCCTCCGGGACCACATTGGGCACCGCCGGCTATCTCAGTCCCGAACAGGTGACCGGCGCAGCGGTTGGAGCTCCTTCGGACGTCTATTCTCTTGGCCTGGTGCTGCTGCAGTGTCTCACGGGCGAATTGGAATATCCCGGCCCACCCTTGGCATCGGCCAGAGCCAGGCTGGCGCACCCACCTAGAATACCGGGGAACCTCGGCCCGGACCTGGCCGGACTTCTTGAAGCCATGACGGCCAAGGACCCCCGGCATCGGCCTGTCGCCGTCGAAGCCGCCCAGGCCCTCCGAATGATTTCCGGCAGCGAGGCACCCGCCGCTGCAAGAGCCGGTTCCGGTACCGTTGCCGTGCCTTCGGCCGGTACCCGCATCGGCCCAGAACCGCCGACAGCACACATCGCACTGCCCGTCCTGAAGACGAGCCAAATGACCAACGCCACCCAAGGCTTGCCCTGGCGGGGCCTGCCGGAAAGGCCGGCGGGGCAACCGGCCCCGGTCGATGGGCTTGATCGACCAGCGCAGTCCAGGTCCGCGGTCGCCCGGACCCGGGGCAAACGAAAGCCGCCCATGTTGCAACTAGGCCTGGCGACGGCGGCCCTGCTCCTCATGGTTGCGGCGCTAATCTTCGGTGCCGTGATCGCCACCTCCGGGAGGTCCGCTCCCGTGCAAGCGCCCGCTCCTTCAGTGCCTGCGGAACTGGACGCGCACCTGCAGCAGCTCCAAGAAAGCCTCACACCATGAACCGGCCGGCAGCCCTCACCCGAACGCTCCTGGCCGGCTTAGTCACCGCAGCGGTGCTGGCAGGTTGCGCCCAGCAGGAAGATGCGGCAGCAAAGGCCCTCGACACCTTGCAGGAACGGGCCAGCACCATCAAACAGCTGGCATCAGAGCAGAACCTTCCCATTGCCCTGAACGAAGTTGGCCTGCTGGAGAAGGACTTGGAGAAGGCGGCCACGGACGGGCACATCGCGGCGGAAATGCAGCAGAAAGCTGCGAAAGCGCTGGCCGCGGTCCGCAACGATTTGGAAGTGCTGGCGGGGGAAACCGCCCAGCCGGACGTGGCCCAAACGCCAGTACTTCCGGCCCCCGAGGACACCTTCTCCCATGAGCGGGAAGATTGGCGGAACCCCGAGGGGACCGAGGACCGGGAACAGTGGGACAACGACCACGGCAGGGACACCTGGGATGACGAAGACCAGGACCGCTGGGAGGACCAACAGGACGAGGCCCGGGATCAATGGGAGGACCGGCTGGATGAGTCACGGGACCGGTGGGAAGACGAACGAGACGACTCAGATCACGGACACCACTGATGCAGACGTGACCTCTGGCTAACGGTCCCACGGAACAAAGCCGAGCCGCTTGACCACCACATTGGCCAGCGGTTTCCCCTGCCGCCAGGCATGGAAGTTGCTTTCGAACTGCGCGGACAGTTCGTCCAGCCAGTTCTGCGAATCACCTGACATATGCGGAGTAACGAGGACGTTGTCCAGCTGCCACAACTCATGGTCTTGGGGCAGTGGCTCAGTTTCGAAGACGTCGAGCACGGCGCCGCCCAACCGCCCGGCCTGCAGAGCCTGGACCAAGGCGTCCTGGTCCACCAGCCTGCCCCGGCCCACGTTAACCAGCACGGCAGAGGACTTCATCGATTCCAGGACCGCTCGGCTGACCATTCGCTCTGTAGCCGATGTCAGCGGGGCGGCAAGCACCACGTAGTCATACCCACCGGCCACCTTGGCAAAGTCCGCGCTCGCGTGCACCGTGCCGAAGTCGCGGTCCCCGGTCCTGGCGGTGCGGCCCAGACCATCGACGTCCATTCCGACGGCGCGCAGGAGCCTGGCGGTACAACGGCCGATGCTCCCGGTGCCGGCGACCAGAACCCGTGCCCCTGCAACTTCCGTTGTCGGCCAGCTTTTCCACTGCTGCCGGCGCTGCCGCTCACCGGCCAGTCCGAATCCTTTGGCAAAGTGCAAGACGCCGCCCAGGACGAACTCCGCCATCGGCCGGTCGAAGATGCCGCGGGCGTTCGTGACGATCACGTCCGATTCGACGAGCTCCTGAAATAGCAACTTGTCCACACCGGCTGCCGGGACGTGGATCCACTTCAGCGCGTCCGCGTTCGGCCACACGTCCTGCAGTCCCTCGGCGAAAAAGTCCCACATATACAGCACCTCCGCCCCGGACAGCGCGGTTCCCAGGCCTTCTATGTCCGTGATCCTGAACTCCGCGTGCTCCTGCAGCTTCTCCAGTCCGATGACGGGCCTGTCCCCTGCAAGGACGGTAACTATGGGCTTTGCGTTCATCCGTTCAATCTAATTGACGACGCCGGCCTGCAGAAGGCGGAAATCTGACACAAATTGCCTTGCCCCGCGCCGCCGCTGGATGGCACTGCCGCGGGCTATGACAATTGGTGCCCCCGCACACACCACGGGGTGGAGGCAGCAGAAAAAAGGCCAACAAACTTTCCGGCACTCTCCTCTTGAAGGGTTCATCTCCTCCCCTATCCAGCGCGGCCGCTTCATGGCAAAGTGGCGCCATGAGCGAAGATCTGCGGATGCCTGACGCCGGCAATCCGACCCTCCGGCTGGGCTTGGACGAATGTTGGGATCTCCTCGAGGGCACGACGCTGGGCAGGCTGGCCGTCAGCTACCGCAATGAGCCGGACGTCATTCCGGTCAACTTCTGGGCGGCGGAGAAGAGCATTCTGCTCCACGGGTCCGAACACGTCAGGGACATCGTCCGCCGGGCCGAGCACCGTGTAGTGCTGGAGGCAGATGGGCGTAGCGGTTCCTCCGTCTGGAGCGTGATGGCCAAGGGCAGGCTGCGCGAGTTGACCGGCCCTGATGAGATCTTGGCGGTCGAGCGCCGGCAGCTCAAACCCTGGACCCTTACCCGCAGGGTGTTGTATTTGGAGCTGGAACCCTCGGAACTCACGGGGCGGCGCATCGCCGTCGGACCCGAAAACGATGACTGAGCCAGCCATGCCTGCCGAAAGGAAATACCCCATGCCACGGCACCACAACGGCCCGCCGTCGACCATCCATACGGACGACGGCCCGGCCGGCAACGAGCCACACGCGAGCCTGCCTGCCATTCCGGATCCGGACAACCCCGTCATCGAACTGACCGAGGACGAATGCTGGGACCTGCTGATCGGCACGATGCTCGGCCGGCTGGCCGTCAGCGTGGCGGACAGGCCGGAGCTCTACCCAGTCAACTTCCTGGCCCACGACCGCCGGATCCTGATCCGCACCATGGAAGGCACCAAACTGGTCTCGATGGCCATCAATAACAGGGTGGCACTGGAAGCGGACGGCCGCTCCCTCCACTCGGTCTGGAGCGTGGTAGTCAAGGGCACCATCCATGAGCTCACCACCGAAGCAGAAATAACGACGGCGGAGCAACTGTCCCTGCGCCCTTGGACAGCTTCGGTCAAAACCACCTATGTGGAAATCACGCCCTCGCAGATCAGTGGCCGACGCATTGCCCTGGCGGAAGAGTTCAAGCTGGAACGCTAAAGCATGGCGGCCGATTTTCAGGAAGGCTAATTGAGTAGCCGCGGGCCGCTTGGGCAGGTACAAATGATGCATGACGACATCGCCCCTCGTGCTCGGCCCGATGATGCGGTACGTGGACCAGACGACCGCGAGTATCTGGGTGGAAACGCGCGACGCCGCGCGGGTTGATGTCAGGGCCGGCGGGCAATCGTGGAACGCCCGGACGTTCGCCGTACACGGCCACCACTACGCGCTCGTGGAAGTAGCCGGCTTGGAGCCGGGCAGCGTCACTCCCTACACCGTGGAGATCGACGGCGAGGAAGTCTGGCCGGCAGCGGGAGCCGAATTCCCGCCGTCGTGCATTGCAACGCTCAAGCCGGACAAGCCACTGCGGCTGGCCTTTGGCACCTGCCGCACCAGCGTGCCGCACGACAAGCACGGCAACCGCACCCACGGCGTCGACTCCATGCGCGCCTACGCACTGCATATGGCCAAGGGCGGCGACGTGTCCTGGCCGGACCTGCTTCTGTTCCTGGGCGACCAGGTCTACGCCGATTCCACCAGCGACCAGATGCAGGAGTTCATCCGGGCCCGGCGCGATATGAGCGAGCCTCCCGGCGAGGAGCTCAAGGATTACGAGGAGTACGCGCACCTCTACAACCTCGCGTGGTCGGACGAAGCCAACCGGTGGCTGCTCTCAACCCTGCCGAGCGCCATGATTTTCGACGACCATGACATCCGCGACGACTGGAACGCCTCGCAGACCTGGAAGCAGCAGATGCAGCAGACCTCCTGGTGGCACGGCAGGATCGTGTCCGGGCTCGCCTCGTACTGGGTCTACCAGCACCTGGGCAATCTTTCCCCGCAGCAAAGGGCCGACGACGTCGTCTGGAGGCTGGTTGCCGAACATCACGGCGAGAAGGAACTGGATCTGAGCGAGACGCTGGATGCCTTTGCCGAGAAGGCGGACCATTATCCCGAGAGCTACCGGTGGAGTTTTTCGCGCGATATCGGCGGCGTGCGCCTGATTGTGCTGGACTCCCGCGCGGCACGCGTGCTGGAGCCCGAACACCGTTCGCTGCTGGACGACAAGGAAATGGCGTGGCTGGACGGCCGGCTGCAGGGCGGCTTCAGGCATGTGCTGGTGGCAACCTCGCTGCCGTTCCTACTGCCCACCGGACTGCACCACCTCGAGTCCTGGAACGAGGCCCTCTCTGAAGGGGTCTGGGGCAAGCCCGCCGCGAAGCTCGGGGAGAAACTGCGCCAGGCCATCGATCTGGAACACTGGGGCGCGTTCCAGAAGAGCTTCCAGGAGGTGGCGTCCATGGTGCTCGAGGTTGCCGACGGCGAGCGCGGTCCGGCCCCGGAAACCGTCACGTTCCTGTCCGGCGACGTGCACTTCTCCTACGTCGCCGAGGTACAGCGGCCCGCCGGCAGCCGCATTGTGCAGGCGGTCTGCTCGCCGATCCGCAACCCTCTGCCCCGGATGATCCGTTCCTTCACCGCCATCATGTCCTATGGAGTGGCCGGCCCGGTGGGCGCCCTGATGGCGCGCTCGGCAAAGGTGCCCGATCCGCCGTTCAGCTGGCAAACCATCAAAGGCCCGTGGTTCGACAACAACCTGGCCGGCCTCGAAGACACCCCGGACGGGCTGAAGTTCTGGTGGCAGAGCGGCGTCGTCGAGAATGGCGACCACGACCGTCCCCGGGTGCAGGAGGTCGCGGCCGTGACCCTCCCGCCGCGCGGGGCCTAAGCTGCTGACGGCTCGGCAGGAGCTGGTACCGGAAGCGCGGGAGGGCCTGTCGCCGTCGTTATGTGTGTGCTTACACTGCTCGCATGAGCATTCAGGGTGAGTATTTCGCGGCAGCAGAAACCCCCAATAACGACGGCGGCGCCCCGCCTCCCGTTTTCGTCTACCGTGGCGCCGAGGGTTTGCTGGCTGCGCAGTTGGCTGAGGCGCTGGATAACCACGAGCTGCTCGAGGGCAACTGGGAGCTGGTGCATACCTATATGCCGCCGGCGGAGCGGACAAGTACCCCGGCGGAGAAAGAGGACGGTCCGACGACCGCGCCAAAGGACGCCGGGCCTAGCGGAGCCTTGGAAGAGCTGGCGGCGGACGCATCCGTGCGGTTCAGCCCCGGCGAGCGGCAGCAGGTAGGGCGCTGGAGCATCGTGCAGTTGGCGGATTTCGGTTTCTTGCACAAAACTTGAGCTTTCCTTGAGCGTTAGCGAGGGATGCTGCCCCGATCATGTAAGGAGCCGGGAAGGACCCCACTCCTGCCCGGCAACCATTGATCGGGACCGTTCGCTTGATCTGTGGCTGTTGGGGGATTTGTCCCGGGCGGTCAGCCACCTGGTGGCCCGGGACATCAACTATTGCGCCGCTCCCCCGCTGGGTCTAGCGTGATGCGCATCAGCATCCACCGCTAATAAGGAACCGTCATGGCTGGCTTTGTGCAGATCATCGAGTTCAAGACCTCGCGCATCGAGGAGATCGAAAAACTAGGGACGCCCTCGAGAGCGGAAGGAAGCACGCCTGCCTCCTTCCGCGGAGTAAAGGTCACCGCGGACCGGGACCGGCCCGGCAGCTACTACACCATTGTGGAGTTCGACTCGTATGAGTCGGCCATGGAAAATTCGGCCCGACCGGAGACTTCCGAATTCGCCCAGAAGTTCGCCGCTCTGTGCGACGGGCCGCCCGTCTTCCGCAACCTGGACGTGCTGTGGGCGGACACCGGGCAGGACGCGCAGGCCACGTAGGCAAGTCCTGAGACGAGATGGAACACCTCACCGGCTTCGCCCGCGAATTCCTGAAGGCGATGAGGAACCTCCTGCCTATTGTGGCGGTGGTCGCGGTGTTCCAACTAGTGGTCTTCCGCGGGCTGCCCGAGGATCCCCTGCAGCTGGTGGTTGGGCTGCTGATTGTGGGCGTGGGCATCGCGATGTTCCTGCAGGGCCTGGACCTCAGTGTCTTTCCGGTGGGCAAGAACATCGCCAACCAGTTCACCCGCCGCGGTGCGCTGGGGCCGCTGCTGGCCTTCGGCTTCGCCATCGGGTTTGCGGCCGCCGTCGCCGAGCCTGCGCTGATCGCCGTCGCGGAACAGGCCGAGATTGTCAGCGAAGGCAGGATCAACGGGCTGACGCTGCGCGTGGTTGTCGCGGTGTCCGTGGGTTTCGTCCTGGTCCTGGGGTTGCTGCGCATCCTGCGGGGCTGGCCGGTACACCGGCTGCTGATCGGCGGCTACGCACTGGCCCTGGCGATCACCTTCATCGCACCGGATGAGATTGTCGGCCTCGCCTACGATTCCGGCGGCGTTACCACCAACATCGTGACCGTACCGATGATCGCCGCCATCGGCTTGGGTCTGGCCAACTCGATCAGGGGGCGCAGCATGCTGGCGGACGGCTTCGGCCTGGTGGCACTGTGTGTGATGGTGCCGATTATCGGCGTGCAGCTGTACGGGGTCTGGGTCTACACTTTCGGCAACACCGGAGCCGTTGCCACCGCGCCCGGGGCCGGGTCCGGCCATTGGGCGGCGGACTTCGCCCTCGGGCTGGCCGAGACCGTGCGCGATGTGCTGCCGATCGTGCTGGTGGTCCTGTTCTTCCACTACCTGGTGCTCAAGCACAAAATCGCCCACCCGGTGCGCGTGCTGGTCGGCTTCGTCATGGTCCTGGTGGGCCTGTATGCCTTCGTCGTCGGGCTCAAAATCGGGCTCTTCCCCATCGGCACGCAGATGGCCGAGCAGCTGATCGCGCGCGACGTGCCCGTGCTCATCCTGCTCTTCGCACTGCTGATCGGCTTCGCCACCACCATGGCCGAGCCGGCGCTGGTGGCGATCGGCAGCCAGGCCCAGGACGCCTCGCGCGGCAGGCTCAACGGCTCCGCTATCCGCATCGTCGTCGCCGTCGGGGTGGCCGCGGGCATCGCGCTGGGCGTCTACCGCATTCTCGTGGGCGGGCCATTCCACTACTACGTCATGGCGTCCTACGGCGTCGTCGTTGTCCTGGTTTTCCTGGCGCCCAAGTACATTGTTGCCCTCGCCTTCGACCTCGGCGGGGTCACGACGTCGGAAGTCACCGTCCCGCTCGTGACCGCCCTGGGCATCGGGCTGGCGACCGCGCTCGAGGGCCGCGATGCGCTGATGGACGGCTTCGGGCTCATCGCCTTCGCGTCCATTTTCCCGATCATCTCCGTGCTGCTCTACGCCATGCTCCTGGAACGAATTCCCACTCCGCGGAAGGAAACCTCATGAAATTCACCGCCATTGTCGTCATCGCCCCGGACCATCTTGAGGACCGGGTCATCGAACACGCCCAGCGTGCCGGCGCCACAGGTGTGACCATCCTGCCGGGCAAAGGCATTGGCGGTGAATCCAAGCGGACGTTCTTCGGGCTGACGTTCGAGGGATCGCAGTCCGTGCTGCTGATGGTGGTGGGCTCGCACCTGTCCACCTCGATCCTGAAGGAACTGCACACCATCCTGGTCGACGACGGCGATTCCCGCGGCCTCGCCTTCAGCATTCCCATCGAGCACTTGACCGGGATCGAACTGCGCCAAGTAGCCAAATTCGAGGAGCACATGCGCCGTGAAGACACCTGACGTTGAAGAACACGAGATCACAGGAGGAACCACATGCTGACCGTCAAGGATGTCATGGTGCGCAACATCGTCACCATCTCCCCTTACAGCACCCTGCGCGATGCGCTCGCGATGATGAAAGGCCGCCGGGTGAAAAGCCTGGTGGTGGAGCGCCAGCACCCCCACGATTCCTGGGGGCTGCTGACCTACAGCGAGCTGCTGCGCACCGTGGTTGCCGAGGAGGGCGATGTGGACTTGCTCAACGTGTACGACGCCGCGTCGAAACCGGTGATCACCGTGGGCGAGGATCTCTCCGTGCACCAGGCCGCGGCGCTGATGAGCCGCTACCACCTGAACCGGATGGTGGTGGTGGAGGGCAACACGCTGATCGGCCTGCTTGCCATGAACGACATCCTCGCCCGGCTGATGGACGATCTGATTTAGAGGAGCTTAGTGATGAACAGCGCGGCACGGCACCTGCTGGACCGGCCCGGAACCGTCCTCCCGCTGGCAAAGCTCGACGGCGGGATGCTCGCCTGGGTGGGCGGCAAGGCGGCCAACCTCGGCGTGCTCATCGCCGCGGGGCTGCCGGTGCCGGAAGGATTCTGCATTACGACGACGGCGTACCAGCGGGTCGCGGCGGAGGCCGGCCTGGATGCGGTCCTGGCTGAACTGGAGGCGGGCGCGGGTGGCGGGGCAAGCGCCGGCGCGAACCGGGACACTTCCGCCGAAGGCGTCGCCGCGTTGGCCGGGCTGGCGGAACGTGCGCGCGCCGCGCTGGAAGCCGCCCCCATGCCGGACGACATCGCCGATGCCGTACGCGCTGCCTACGCGGAGCTCGGGAACAACGACGGCGGCCGGTTGGCCGTGGCGGTGCGTTCCTCCGCCACGGCCGAAGACCTGCCGGATGCCAGCTTCGCCGGCCAGCAGGACACCTACCTCAACGTGGCCGGCGAGGACGCGCTGCTGGATGCGGTCCGCCGGTGCTGGGCCTCGCTGTGGACGGAACGGGCGGTTGCCTACCGCAGCGATAACGGCATCGACCAGCGTTCGGTGAGCATCGCCGTCGTTGTCCAAGAGATGGTGGACGCCGAGGTTTCCGGCGTACTGTTCACGGCCAACCCGCTCACCGGCCGGCGCCACGAGGCCGTCGTCGATGCGGCATCCGGGCTGGGCGAGGCTGTGGTCAGCGGGGCCGTGAATCCGGACCAGTTCGTGGTGGACACCGCCAGCGGACGGATCCTTGAGCAGACGCTCGGCGACAACCTTGGGCGGACAGCGGGCGACAACCCCTCCGGCAGCGGCGAGGCGTGCCTGAGCGATGAGCAGGTCCTGGCGCTGGCTGCGCTCGGCGCCCGCGCGGAGGAACACTTCGGGCAGCCGCAGGATCTGGAATGGGCCTTCGGGCCCGACGGCGCGATCCAGTTGGTGCAGTCGCGCCCCATCACCACGCTGTACCCGCTGCCCGCGCCCGCCGCTACAGGCCGCGAGGGCAGCAACGGGAACGCGAGCGACGACGGCGGAAGCGACGGCGCCACCCGCGCCTACCTCTGCGCGAGCCTGCTGCAGGGGCTCACCCGGCCGCTGACGCCGATGGGGCTGTCCGCGTTCCAGGTGCTGGCCGACGCCTACCGGCCGGCCGGCGGGACCTACGGCGCGCCGGTCCCCTTCAGCTACAGCCAAGCCGGGCTCCGGCTCTTCGTCGATGTGACGCCGGTGCTGCGCAACAAGGCCGGACGGCGCATTTTCCCTGCCGCGATGAGGGCGGCCGATGCCCGCTCGGTCGGGGCGTTGCGGTACCTGATGGAGGATCCGAGGTTCTCCATCATCCGCAGGCCGAAACTGGGCGCGCTCAAGGGGTCGCTCAGAGGATCGCTGAAGTCCGTGCCGCAACTGGCGATGATTCCCCAAGTACTCAACGGCCTGGTCCGGCCGGCGGCCGCACTGGAACGCAGCAGGCGGGCCGAGCAGGAATTCCACCGGATGCTGGTGCTGCCCGAGCCGGCCACGCCCGCCCGGCGGCTGGACTTCGTCGAACGTACGCTCGGCGGGATGATCACGCCAGGCCTGCTTAAGCAGCTTCCGCCGCCTGCGGCCGGCTACATCTGGCTGGGCATCGTGCGCTGGCTGCTGGGTCCGCTGGTGCAACCCGGTGACCTGCAGGCGGTCCTGCGCGGGCTGCCCGACAACGTGACCACGCAGATGGACCTAGAGCTCTGGCATGCCGCCACCATCATCCGCGACGACGACGAGGCAGCCCGCGCCCTCACGGATGAGGACCCGCAGGAGCTCGCCCGGCGCTATGCCGCAGGCTCACTCCCCGCGACCGCTCAGCACGAGCTGGCCGCGTTCCTGAATAAGTACGGCCACCGCGCCGTGGCGGAGATCGATATCGGCATCCCGCGCTGGTCCGAGGAGCCCGCCCACATCATTAATGTGCTCGCGAATTACCTGCGCCTAAGCGAGCCGGACCAGGCACCGGACCGGCAGTTCGCCCGCGCCGCCGCCACCGCCGAAGCCAAAGCCGCCGAACTGGCCCAGCGCGCGCGGCGCAGAGGCCGGATCCGCGGCAGGCTCGTGTCCTACGGCCTGCGCCGGGTGAGGACCACCGCGGGCCGGCGCGAGTACCCGAAGTTCGGCCTCATCGTGGCCCTCGCCGCCCTGCGCGCCCAGCTCCGGCAGGTCGGAACAGTGCTGGCAGACGAGGGCCGGATCGCCAGCCCCGGCGACATCTTCTTCCTGGACCTCGCCGAAGCCCGCGTGGGCCTGCGCGGCGCAGACCTGCACGAACTCGCCGCTGAACGCCGCCGCACCTACAACCGCGAGCTGCGCCGCCGCCGCATCCCCCGGCTCCTCCTCTCCGATGGCACGGACGTCGAGGCCGCCATGGGCGCCCGCGCTTCCGCAACAACGACGGCGGGAGCGCACCTTCCACCCGGAACCCTCAGCGGAGCACCAGCCTCGGCAGGCACCGTGACCGGCAAGGCGCGGGTCATTCTGGACCCGGCCGGCGCCCACCTGGAGCCTGGGGAAATCCTCGTCGCCCCGTCCACCGATCCCGGCTGGACGCCGCTGTTCCTGACCGCCGGCGCCCTCGTCATGGAGATGGGCGGACCCATTTCACACGGCGCCGTCGTTGCACGGGAGTACGGGATCCCCGCCGTCGTCGGCGTCCCCGATGCCACCACCCGCATCGCCACGGGCGATACCATCACGGTCGACGGTGCGGCGGGCACCATCACCGTCGGAACCTGACGGCCTTTCACAGCCGGTTCATAGAAAGGCCACAAGGACCGCTTAATCGGGCACCGGAGGCTGGGGGACATGACACTCTCATCGCGCTTACCTACCGAACAGTCCGAGGGCCCCGGCGATCGGCCGCCGCCCAAAACACCCCGTCTCGCCGGCGTGGACGCCGCGCGGGGCATCGCTGTGATCGGCATGATCGCCGTCCACGTCTTCAACCTGTACGACGAGCAGACGGGCTCGGTGTCCTGGCTCGCCGCGGTTTTCAGCGGCCGGTCCGCGGCGCTGTTCGCGGTGATGGCCGGAGTCGGGCTGGCCCTGGTCAGCGGAGGCCGGCACGGTCACAGGGGAAGGAATGTTTCAGCCGACCGGCGCGGAATCGCGGCACGGGCCGGCGTCATCGCCGTCGTCGGTCTGACGCTGGGGTTGTTGGAGGTCGACATCGCCATCATCCTCGTCTGCTACGCACTGCTCTTCATCCTTGCGCTGCCGTTCATCACAATGAGCATCCGGCAGCTGGCCGTCTTCACCGCCGCCTGGACGCTGCTCTCCCCCGCCATTGCCTATCTCGTGCGGCCGCTTCTTGATGAGGCTCCCTTCAATGCCTTCATTGACACCGAGCCGAACTGGACCAATCTGGCCGATCCGGCCGCGTTGCTCTCCAGTCTTTTTTTCACCGGGTCGTACCCGGTGTTCCAGTGGCTGAACTATGTACTCCTTGGTCTGCTGCTGGGCCGGTTGGCGCTGGATTCCCTCCGGGTCCAGCTGTGGTTGGCCGCCGCAGGCGCCACCGTACTCGTCGCGGCGCAGCTGACCAGCTCCCTCCTGCTCCAGGGCCTGGGCGGCGCAAATGCCCTGCTGGCCACCGGGGAAACCGATAGCGGGAATCTGGTGGACTGGAATAAACGGCTGCTGCTGGACCTCTCCGATGTGGACCAGACGACATCTCTCTGGTGGCTGGCGGTCGACGCCCCGCACACCGGGACTACGCTGGACCTGCTCAACACCATGGGCAGCGCGGCCATGGTGCTGGGACTGTGCCTGCTGCTCGCCCGCGTTGCCGGCCGCGGACTGCTGGTGCTCTCGGGTCCAGGTGCCATGACGCTAACGCTCTATTCTGCGCACGTGCTGCTGATGAGTTTCATCAACGGCAACGACACCACGGCCACCGAAAGCCTGCTCTTCTGGGGCCAGGTCCTCCTCTTCAGCGCCGTCGGCCTCGCTTACGGGCTTACCGCACGCCGCGGTCCTCTGGAACGGCTGGCATCCGCCGTCAGCAAGGCGGCCCGCGGGCCCATTTCCCTACACAGCACGTTCACAGGTTCGCCATAGCACCCGCTTATGGCCTGGTTCCAGGGTTAACACATGACAAGCAAACATCGGCAGCCCGGCGCACGGGCCATGGCCACGACGAGCGGGACCAGCAGGACCACGGACTTCCCCGGTCCCGAGGGCTCCCCCTGGACGGGGAACCGCGGGCATTTCTGGTCATCGGCGTGGTTCACGTGGACCGTCCTGTCCGTAGGGCTGATCGCCTGCGGCATCTATCTCTGGGTGACGAAAATCGAGCCGGTCATTCCGGGGCTGCTCGAATTCATCACCCAGCCGCTGTAGCTATCAGTCTTGCCGGTCCGAACCGCCCCCTTCGGACCGGCAGCCCTGCGATTCCCGTGCGCACCGCCGGATCGGCCCAACTTCGTCCCGCAGTCCAGCTATCAAACAGCTGGTTTAAGGACGTATCCCACACCGCGGACCGTGTGGATCATCGGCGAACGGCCGGCGTCGAGCTTCTTGCGCAAGTAGGAAATGTAGAGCTCCACAATGTTGTTCTGGCCGCCGAAATCGTAGTTCCACACGTGGTCCAGGATCTGGCTCTTGCTGACCACCGTGCGGACGTTGTCCATCAGGTAATGCAGCAGATCGAACTCCGTCGCCGTGAGCTGGATGTCCGTCCCGGCGCGGGTGACCTCGCGGGTATCAAGGTTCAGGACCAGGTCCCCCACCACCAGTTCGGCCGCCGCCGCTGCCGCCACACCGGAGCGCTGGACCAGCCGGTGCAGGCGCAGCATGAGTTCCTCCATGCTGAACGGCTTGGTCACGTAGTCATCCCCGCCCGCGGCCAGGCCGGTGATGCGGTCCGCCACGGCATCTTTGGCGGTCAGGAACAGGGCGGGCACATTGGGCGAGAATGCCCGGATCTTCACCAGCGCCTCCACGCCGTCGAACCCGGGCATCATCACGTCCAGCACCAGCACATCCGGGCGGACATCGCGGGCAATTTTCACGGCCGACGGGCCGTCGTGGGCTACGTGCACGTTCCAGCCGGCCATCCGCAGTCCCATCCGCACCAGGTCCGAAAGCTGCGGCTCGTCGTCGACCACCAGCGCCCGGACCGGGCTGCCGTCCGGATGCCTCAGTTTGGGCAGCCCGCTGACCAGTTCGGTGGGATCCTGTGCCGCCATTCCTACTCCCCCTGGTATCAAGTTGCGCGGATACTGAGACAACAGTAACTACTACAGTTACTACATCCCATCAGTGCGGCGGTCAGATTGAAAGAGAAGCCCATGCAGAGCGACAAGCGGCCTTCCCGCCCGCCGTCGGCGCCTGCCCCCGGCGACCGGCGCAGCGGCGGATGGCGCCCGTTCCGGAACTGGCAGCTGCGCACCAAGCTGGTCCTGATCACGCTGGCGCTGCTTGCCGCCATCTGCCTCGCAGTGGGCCTCTCCGCGCACGCCGCGATGACCTCGTTCCTGACCGGGCAGTTGGACGAGCAGTTGGCACAGGCCTCCGCCCGTGCCAACCTGTCGCAGGAAGAGTTCCGCCGGGACTCGGATGAAGACCACGAAGAGGACGACGAAGAATACGACGACGGCGGCCAGGATTCGGAAAATGTTGCGACCCGGCTGAACGGACCAGGCTCCCGGGCGGGAACGCTGAATGCCCGCATCGGGGACCGCGGTGTCCGGGGCGCCGGCATCTTCACGCCGGACGGCGGCAGGCAGGACCTGACCAAGGCGGATGAACAGATCCTCGACGACCTCGCCCTGGATGTTCCGCCGGTTGACCGAACGCTCTCGGTGGGCGACTACCGGCTGGTGGCGACTTACAACCCGGACCGCGAGTACACCATCGTTACCGGCCTGCCGCTAATAGCCAAGGAGGAAACTCTGGCCTCCCTGACCCGGACCATGACAGTGGTATCCGCGGCCGGACTGGCCGCAGCGGCGCTGCTGGGAACGCTGATTATCCGCCGCACTCTGCGCCCGCTGGAGCAACTCTCCGGCGTTGCCACCCGCGTCTCCCGGCTGCCCCTGGGTGAAGGCGAAGTCGCCATGGCCGAACGCGTGCCGGCCGGGATTGCGGTCCCGGCCACCGAAGTGGGACGCCTCGGCCACGCCTTCAACCTGATGCTGGACAACGTTGCCGGCGCGTTCAGCGCCCGCCACCGCAGCGAGACCAAGCTGCGCCAGTTCGTCGCCGACGCCAGCCACGAGCTGCGCACTCCCCTGACCGCCATCCGCGGCTACTCCGAAATGATCCGGCTGACCGAGAACCTCAGCGAAGAAGGCCGCTCCTCCATCTCGCGCGTGGAGTCCGAGTCCAAACGCATGACGGCACTCGTGGAGGACCTGCTGCTGCTGGCGCGGATGGAGGAAGGACACCGGGCGGAACAGCACGACGTCGACCTGACCCAGCTGGTGGTTGAGTCCGTCAGCGACATCCGCGCCGCCGCGCCTGAGCACCGGTGGGTCCTGCAGCTGCCCGACGACCCCGTGACGGTGCGGGCCAACCCAGGCCAGCTGCACCAGGTCCTCATCAACCTGCTGACCAACGCGCATAAACACACCAGCGCCGGAACCACCGTGGTCACCTCGCTTGCCGCCGAGCCCGGCGCTGCCGTCCTGACCGTGGCCGACGACGGTCCCGGCATTCCGGCGGACTTTATCGATAAGATCTTCTCCCGCTTCACCCGGGCGGACACCGCCCGCTCGGACCGCAGCGGCACCCACGGCCTGGGCCTGTCCATCGTGGATGCCATCGTGAAATCCCACGGCGGCCGCATCGACGTCAGCAGCAGCGAAGGAAAGACGGAGTTCACCGTCCGCCTCCCGGGCAGTGGCGCCCAGCCCGCGGGATGACTGTCAAGACGAATCTCCCGTATCGTTCTCAGCTGTAAATCTGGGCGTACAAATCCTCGATTTGGCTTGCTGTGGGGACTATAGGATTATTGCCCGGCGACCCGGACGCGAGCGCCTGCTGTGCCATCAGCGGGGTCACTTCATCCCACTTCTCCTGGTCAATGCCGTAGCTCTGGGGTGTAGGCACATCCAGGTCCTTGCAGAGGACAGCAAGGGCTTCGACCAGCTTGTCAGCGGCCAAAGAGTCGGGATCCCCCTGCCCCGCGGCCCCGAAGGCACGTGCGCAATCGGCATATCTGCCAGCGGCAGCATGCACGGAAAACGCTGTAACTGCTGGGAACAGCATGGCATTGGACAGGCCATGGGCCACGTGAAAGTGTGCCCCGATCGGCCGGCTCATCCCATGCACCAAGGCCACACTGGAATTCGAAAAAGCGATGCCAGCCTGCGTTGCGGCAAACATCATGGCTTCACGCGCGTCAAGGTCGGCGCCGTCCGCATACGCCCGACGGATATTCCGACCGATGGTGCGGATAGCGGTCAGAGCCAAGCCATCTGAGAAAGCGTTCGCCTTCCTGCTGACATACGCCTCGACGGCGTGGGTGAGTGCATCAACCCCGGTATCTGCGGTCAGCCTCGAAGGCATCGAGATGGTCAGCTCATAGTCGACAATCGTGGCCACGGGAAGGAAAGCCAGGCCCGTGCACAACATTTTCTCGTCAGTCGCGCTGTCCGTAATGACCGTGAATTGCGTGGCTTCGGATCCGCTTCCGGCAGTTGTCGGGATGGCGATTACCGGCAGGGCGGGGCCGCTGTTGTTCCGCGGCGCCTTGTAGTCGCGCATTTCGCCGCCCTGGGCCGAGAGCAGCCCCAGAGCCTTGGCCGTATCCATCGGGCTGCCGCCGCCGAAGCCGACGAGGCAATCGGCACGGTGGGCAGCAACCGCTTCCAGTCCTCCAATAAGCGAGTCGGTGGTAGGGTCCGGAACGGTTTCGGAAAACACCTCACCCTCCAGCCCCGCGTCCCTGAGGTTGGCGAGTAACCGGTCAGCTGCGCCCGTGCTGACCAGGAACGCATCGGTGACGAGCAGTGGCCGGGAAAGGCCCAACCCGGCTAAAACGCCGCCGAGCTCGCCGGCAGCTCCGCCGCCGATCCGCATGATGCGGGGCAGTGCAATGGAAGAAACCATACAAAGAACCTCTCTGGCTGAAAGTACGCATGCCGCGTGTGACGCCGGCCACGCACTCCATCCTGCCTTCTGAAGCGTCATATGCCCATCCGTCTGACCAAAATGAAGCCGCCGGCGTCTCCTCCTGAGGAGGCACCGGCGTCGTCATTGCTGCAGAAATCGAACAGCCCTTTGGCTGGTGGCGGTCAGCCGTCCGCAGGCGCGCCTAGCCCGAAGTGCATCAGGTCCTCCCCCACCACGAGGTTTCCGGAGAAGCCGACCTGCGCCTTTTCCCATTTCTCCACGGGAGTGTTTCCGGGCACCAGATGGGTCAGGACCAGCGTCTTGACGCCGGCTGCCTCGGCTTGGGGTCCAACCTGTTCGATGGCGGTGTGGGCTGCCAACATGTGCTGCATCAAATTCGGATCCGGTTTAGGTGAGTCCGGCCCCATCAACCCATCCACCCAGTCCATGTCGATGCATTCATGCAGCAGAATGTCGGCGCCCTCGGAGATAGTGACCAGGTTCCGGCAAACCCCGGTGTCGCCCGAGATCACGATCGAGCCGTCGGGAGTGTCGAAGCGGAAGGCGAAGGCAGGAAAAACCGGCCGGTGGTCCACCAGGATCGCGCTTACCCGCACGTTCTCATCCCGGTAGATCTCGAACGGTTCCATCCGCGGAGTGGGATCCCCATTGGGATCCCTTCCGGTATCCGCCGGCAGTTGGATGTCTTCGAACTCGAAGATTTCGCGCAGGTCCTGCTTGGCGTTGTCCCGCATACGGTCGTTAATGTCCAGCGCGTAGGCCTGCAGCAGCCGTTCAGTCGATTCAACCAGCCCGGGAGTCGGGGATTCCGGGTTGAACACTTCCGGCAGGTGTTCGCGCTCTTCCTCCGCGAAGATCGGCGGCAGCATGCCCCGGTCCCCCGGACCGATCACTTTGATGGGCCGCCGCAATCCGTCCGATCCGTTGTGCCAAGCCAGCAGCAGCAGGTTCGGGTAGTCGACCATGTGGTCCGAATGGTGATGGGTGATGAAAACGGCCCGCATGTTGTCCAGGCCCTTCTGGAAACCCGACGGGCCCAGACCGGACTTGCGGAACTGCGGACCCCAGCCTTCGCCGCAGTCGATCAAATAAACGGAGTCGTTGACCGTAATCGCGGTGGAAATTCCGCTGCGGTCGCTGCCGTCCCACCACGGCGGTCCGCCGGCGGTGCCCAGGAGGGTAACCCGGGTGCGGTGTTTGGCGGCTTGCTCTGCGGTCAGCGGCACGTACTGGCTGCTCATGGGATGGTCCTTTCAGCGGATGGAAGCGTGGGATTTGGCGTTTTGGATGAGTTCAAAGATGCGGCTGCGCAGCTTCGCGTATTCGGGCAGCGATTTGGTTGTGACCTGGTGCCGTGGATGTGGCAGCGGTACTTCAATGTTTTCGCTGACGGTGGTGGGCGCGCCGGAAAGTACGATCACCCGGTCTCCGAGATACACGGCCTCGTCGATGTCGTGGGTAACGAAGACGACGGTGGTATCAAAGTCACGCCGGACCTTCAGGACCAGGTCCTCGAGATCAATCCGGGTCTGCGCGTCGACGGCGGCGAACGGCTCATCCATGAGGAGTACATCCGGCTGGTAGGCCAGGCCACGGGCGATGGCGGCCCGCTGTTGCATGCCGCCGGACATCTGCCAGGGATACAGAGCCCCTTTGCCTGCCAGCCCTACCGATTCGAGCACCTGGGCGATCCGCTGCGGACGCTCCGCCTTGGAGAACTTGTTGCGCATTGGCAGTTCAATGTTCTGTTCCACCGTCATCCACGGCAGCAGCGAGCGGCTGTAGTCCTGAAAAACGACGGCGAGTTTGGCCGGCGGTTCCGAGACTTCCTCGCCCTCGAACACGGTACGGCCTCCGCTGGGTTCCAACAATCCGGCCATGCACCGGAGCAGAGTTGTCTTGCCGGATCCAGACGGGCCGACCACACAAACAAATTCTCCGCGGCAGATGCTGAAGTCGACGCCGGCAAGGATCCTGTTCTCGCCGTAATTCTTCTGCAGGTTCTCCAGCTCCAGCAGAACGTCTCGGTCAGTCGATCCCGCTGTCAGGCCGCTTACGGTTGTTTCAGTCATGTTCAAGATGCGCTTCCTGTGCTTGCTCGAAGGCCGGACTGCCAGCGCAGCACGTACCGTTCGAGGCGGGTGAATAGGACGTTGGCGAGATAGCCCAGCAGGCCGAGGATGAGGGTCCCTGCCCAGGTTTCGGCAACCGCGAAGGTTTGCTGCGAGTTCAGGACGTAGTAGCCGATCCCGTTGGTGGACGCGACCATTTCCGAAACCACAATCAGGATGATCGACATCTGCAACGTCGTCCGGAGACCGGCAAAGATCTGTGGGCCGGCGTTCGGCAGGATCACGAAGCGTACCCGCTGGCCGGGGGTCAGCTTGTAGCTGCGGGACATCTCGCCCAATTGCGGGTCCAACGAGCGGACGCCGTCGATTGTATTGAGCAGGGTCGGCCAGATGGCGCCGACAACGATGATCGCAATGTTCATGGACGGACCGATGCCGAACACCAGCAGGCCGATCGGCAGCAGCACCGGCGGCGGCAGCGAGCGCAGGAACTGGATGACCGGCTCGGTGGCCGCCCGCAGCAGCGGGAACATTCCGATCACCAGGCCCAGGCCGATGCCAAGCACGCCGGCGAGCAGGAAGCCCGCCAGGAACTTCAACACGCTGGGCACCAGATGTTCCACGAAACCTGGCCCAAGCCAGTCCTGCTGCAGGGTCTGCAGAATGGTGGCCATGGAGGGGAAGTACAACGACGTGCTTCCGGCGGAGGCCGTCGCCCAGATGACGAGCAGCAGCACAGGTAGCCAGCTGCGGACCAGCAGCAGGCGCCAGCCGGTCAGGGGCGGGCCAGCGGTCCGTTTCTTGCGGCGCGGGCGGGATGCAGCGTGAACCGACCGGGCGGTCACAGGCGTGTCGACAGTGGTCAAAGCTTGCCTTCTTCTCGGATGGACGGATGCCAGAAGAGAAGCGGCTTCTCTCCAAAGCGGAATACCAGGTTGATGCCCAGACCCAGCAGCCCCGCGGCGATGATCAGCGCATACATTTCAGCCAGTGCATTGGCCGACTGCGCTACCACGATGTTCTGTCCCAGTCCGGCGGCACCACCGATCATTTCGGTTACTACAGCAATAACAACGGCGATGGCGGCGGAGATGCGCAGCCCGGTGGTAGCAAACGGCAGCACCGAGGGAAACACGAGCCGCGTCGTCGTCAGCCATGGGCCCAACCGGTAGCTCTTCGCCATATCCTGGGCCACGCCGTTGACTTCCCTGAGCCCGTACACCAACTGGGTCAGCAGCGGCCAGATCGCCCCAAAGACGATCAGGAATAGCTTCATCCCCGGCGAGGGCCCCCACAACAGCAGCCCGAGCGGAATCAGCGCCACAGGAGGGATGGGCTTGAGGAACTCGAGGACGAACCACGTGGATTCCTGCCACCAGCGCGAGAGGCCGATGACCAGCGCGATCGGAGCAGCGATCAGGACAATCAGCACCAGGCCCAGCAGCGCCACGGACAGCGTGTCCCACAGCGCCAGCCAGAAGCCGCCCGATACAAGCTGGGCGCCGAAGGCCACGATGACGTCGCTGGCGGGCGGAATGGATGCGACCGGCAGTATGCCGGTGACGCTGGCCAGCTCCCACAGCAAGAAGAGTACGACGACGGGGCCGGTTCCCAGCCAACGTCGGCTCAGGCCCGCCACGGCCCTGCGCCTGTCACGTGTGGCCGGGGCGGCAAGTGTTTGAATTGCGTTGCTCACGGTCGGATCACGTCCGCTCCCTTGATTGTTTCAGCCAGGAAACCGAGGTCGTGCATGACGCCCGCGGCAGTATCCAGTGCGTCCGGGGAAACACCTACTCCGTAGCCGGGCTGCAGCATGGACGCGGCGATCTCGGGCTTGAGCTTGCCGTACTTGATAAGTACTTCCTGGACTTTCTCCGGATGTTCGGCTGCCGTGCTGCTGCCTTTCTCCAGCGCGGCCACGAACTTTTCCACCAGTTCGGGGTTCTTCTCCACAAACGGGGCGGCGGTGAAGAAGAGTGCGAAGGTGCCGCCGGGCAGCATGGCGTCGGTGTAGGGGTGGGCAATGGCGCGGGCGCCGCTGGCAGCACCGATCGTCGCGAACGGCTCCACTACGCTTGCCGCGTCGATGCGGCCCTGTTTAAGGGCCGTCATCATGTCGGGCAGCGGCATGGCCACGAACGTCACCTGGGACGGGTCGCCGCCGTCGGCCTCAATGCTGCGTGCTGCCGCAATGTGCAGGATCGAGGAGAGCGCGTTAACAGCCACAGTCTTTCCCTCAAGGTCCGCCGGACGCTGAACCGTCGAGTCCTCGCCGACCAGCAGGGCCGAAACGTCCTCGGCAGGGTCTTCGGCAACATCGGCAGCGTTAGCCACCGCTTGAACCGGCAACCCCTTCTGCGCGGCTGCTATAAAGGGCGTCGTGGCGGACGTCCCGAACTGAAGCTGCCCGTTGATCACGGACGGCGCGATGGCGGCCGCGTTCTGCATAACCTGGGTCTGCACGTTCAGCCCCGCTTCGGCGAAGTAGCCTTCCTCCAGGGCGATGTAGACCGGGGCGAAGTCCGCGACCGGTATAACGCCCACTTTGATCGGCTCCCCCGCGCCGATTTCTTTTGCACTCCCCTGGCCGACTCCGCAGCCTGAAAGCAGTAACGCCACCGCCCCAAGCAGCGCGAGGATGATTCTTGCTTGCATGCCCACCTCTCCTTTGAGTTCGTGCAACGACCGCCAAGCGGCCGTGATACTGATCACAAATGAGTGTGACGGAGTGGCACCCATACAGCAAATACTTCTTTTGCAGACAGCCTATATAGAATCTGTATATGAATCTCCGCCAACTGCGATACTTTTTGGCCGTCGCCGAAGAAGGCTCCTTCTCCAAGGCAGCTGCCATGCTGCATATGACGCAGCCGCCACTCAGCCTCGCCGTATCGCAGCTGGAAAAGGAGCTCGGCGCCAAACTCCTGGAGCGGCACGCGCATGGTGTCAGCAAAACCGAGGCCGGCGAATACCTGGTGGCCAACGGCTCCCAACTGATCCTGCGGGCCAGCCGGATAGAGAGCCACGTCAAGGCGCTCGGACAAGGACTCACGGGTCGGCTGCATATCGCCTCTGTTCCCTCCTTCTCCTGGTCCGGGCTCCCGCCGCTGCTCAAGAACTACGCGGAGCAAGCCCCCGGGGTAGAAGTGGAGCTTTCCGATCCTGCTCCGGCCGAAGTCCTCAGTCAGGTCAGTTCCGGCCTGGCCGACGTCGGGTTTGTTGCCACCGGCAATACCGGCAAGTTGCGGGACAGCACCGCGGGGGATCTCTGTGTGGCGCTCGTCCAGGAGATGCCGCTGGTGGCCGTCCTGCCGCCTAGCCACCGAGGCGCCCCGGAAACCATCGATCTTTCAGGCCTGCTGGACGAGATCTGGATGGTTCCACAGCGCTATGCCGGCTTTCCCGGCCTGATCGAACTGATCGAGGACGTTTGGGCCGCGATGGGCACGCGTCCCGCAACGGTACGCACCGTGGCAACACTGCAGACGGCCATTCCCTTGGTAGCGGCAGGCATGGGTATCAGCATCATGCCGAGCGCCGTAGCGGAGCTAGCTGGCGAGAACATTGTCATCCGTCGAATCAGCCAAGTGGTTCACCCGCTCGAGGGCACAATGGTGTGGCCGGAAAACCGGACGCTGACGCCTGCGGCCCAGCGCTTCGTCGACCTGGTCATGTCAATCAGCAGTTAGCCCTGCGGGCCGGACCGCCGTACACTCTACTGGTATGACCCGGCTCACGCGGAGCCCGTTGGCGGGGGTTGCCACGGGAAAATCATCTGTCACGAGACCATCCCAGGGGGTGGTCCGCTTTTCCACGGCTGGCTTGCCCGAGCCGCGCCGCGTGGAACTGTGGGAAAACCATAATGCCCGCTCGCTCATCGGCCTCGGCTGCCGCACGCTCAGCGAAGCGGCGCTCGAAGCAACCGAGCTCAACCTTCAGCTTCCGCGCATCCAGTTCGCGCATGTGGCCGGGAATCCGCACGTGGTTGAGCGCACCCAAAGTTACATCTCTGCGAACCCGGCGGACGCCGTCGTTGTCTATTTCAATCTCGACGGCGAGGCCTTCTTCTATCACCGGGACGGCTGCGAGATGCTGCGCCCGGGCCAAGCCGTTCTGTATGACGCGGACCAGCCGTTCATGCGCGGGTTTTCGCACGGGCTGCGCGAACTCGCGCTCAAGATTCCGCGGTCGGTCTACAAAGAGATTTCAGGGCGAAGCAGCCTGGGTCGCCCACAGATTTTCGACTTCCGCAGCTCCGTGGCCGCCGGGCAACATGCCAACGCGCTGGCCGGCCTGATGCAAAGCGCGCTGGCCGATCGGGAGCCGGACGGCGCCCGGCTGGAAGCGTCGGCCCTGGACCTGTTCCGGATCCTGGTCAACGGCGACGACGGCGGCGGCGTTGGCCACTTCGCGGCGGCCAAATCCTTCATCCTCCAGCGGCTGCGCGACCCACAGCTGTCGGCCCCTTTGGTGGCTGCCGCCATTGGCATCAGCGATCGACAGCTCTCAAGGGTCTTCGCGCAAGAAGGCATTAGCGTGGTGCGGTTCATCCGGGAAGAACGGCTGCAGCTGGCCCGCCGGCTGCTGGCCGACCCGGGCAATCCGCGGCAACCTTTGGCCCGGCTTGCTGCGGAACTCGGCTTCTCCTCGCAGCCGCACTTTTCCCGGGCCTACAAAGAACTTTTTGGCGTCAGCCCGCTGCAGGCCCGCAAAGCCGCACACTGAATCCATCTCTATGAAGCGGTGCCCATCGGGTACCGCCAGCACATCGACCGAGAGCAGCCGGCCATGAAACTGACACTGACCGAGTTCCTTTCCCTGGACGGAGTCTGCCAAGGTCCGGGTTCACCGGACGAGGACACCAGCGGCGGCTTCACCCAGGGCGGCTGGTTCGTCCCGCACATGGACGAGACCTTCATGCAGCAGGCCGCCGATTGGCTGGCGGAGGCAGACGGCTTACTACTGGGCCGGCGAACGTACGAGGAGTTCGCGCAGGCCTGGCCGAACATGACCGATCCAAACGATCCGTTCGCGGAAAAGATGAACAGCGTGCCCAAGTACGTCGTTTCCAACAGCCTCGCCACGGCTAAATGGTCACCCAGCGCAATCCTCTCGGGGGATATTCCCGCAAAGGTAGCGGAACTCAAGGACCAGCCTGGCCGGGAGCTGCAGATCCACGGCAGCGCCAGGCTCGGTCAGTCGATGCTCGTTGCAGGATTGATTGACGAACTGCGCCTGGTCATCGCCCCAGTACTTGTGGGCAGCGGGCGTCGCCTGTTCCCCGACGGCGGTACTCCTGCCGGGCTGAAGCTGATTAGCCATAAGGTGACGCCTGCCGGATTGGCCATCCACACCTACGAAACAACCGGCACCCCGGAGTACGGAACCTACGAGGGCAGCGCGTAGATCGTTCAAACCCGCCAGCCCGTTCTCTGAGGCGTAAATCACACGTATTGTTGAAAGATTCAATGAACTGACGAAGGAGCTGGTTTGAGTTGGGGACCACTTCTGTCACTGCCGTGACGACTGCCTTTTCCACCGCCCGTGTTCCTTTTCAGGACCGTCTGCCCCTTTGGGAGGACTACAACAAACGCTCGCTGATCGGCTTGAGTTGCCGGACGCTGGCGTCCGACGGCCTGGTTGCAGCGCAGCGGAACCTCCGCATGCCGCGGCTGCGCTTTACGGAGATCCAAGGCAACGACCATGTGGTTGAACGCTCGCAGGTGGATATCCGCAATGTTCCGGCGGAAACGCTGCCGCTCTGCCTTCTGCTAGAAGGCAACGCGTTCTACTACCACTCCGGTGGCTGCGAGACATTCTCCGCCGGAGACGCCATTCTTTATGATGCCGACCGGCCATTCATCTACGGCTTTTCGACGAACATGCGCCAGGTCATCCTCGAGGTTCCCCGAAGCCTCTACCCTGAGCGCACCGGACAGTCGGGGCTGACCGCCCCGCTGGTGCTGCGCGCCGGACCAGGTGCCCCGTTCACGGAATATGCACGCGCTGCTGTGACCACCATCCGCCATGCCCTGCAGGCTCCACCCGAGAACCCCCAGGCCATGGAGGATGCCTGCCTTGATCTCTTCGAGCTGATCACCGGCAACCATCCGAGCTCGCTCACCGGGGGCTACATGCTCAGCGCACGTGAATACATCCGCAACCACCTGCGGGAAGCTGATTTATCTGCCTCCCGCATCGCTCACGACATCGGCATCAGCGAACGCCACCTTGGCCGGGTCTTCGCAGCCGAGGACACAACCGTGGGCAAGGAAATTCTGGCCACTCGGCTGCGCCGTGCCGCGGAAATGCTCGCGGACCCGAAACTTCAGTCGGCATCGGTCGGTGCGATCGCCGCGTCCGCAGGTTTTGCCTCTGCCGCACATTTCTCCCGCTCTTTCAAGCAGGCATTCGGCTGCACTCCGCGGGAGGCGCGCGGCGCCTGATTCCCTTGCCTTTTGACCAGGCGGGACAAACAATTTGCCTGTTTCGGACATTCGCGCACTGCCCGCCCTCCCACCGTCAGGATGAGATGCACATCACATCCCCATCGGGCAAAGGAGCAAGCGATGTCGCAAACCGTTACAGAAACCACCGGCCAGCTGCACGTCAGCAGCGAAATTCCTGCGTTGCTGGAACGCATCGAGGAAATTACACCGCTGCTGATGTCCCAGGCCTCGCAGAACGAAGAGTTGGGCTACCTCACCGAGACGGCAGCCCAAGCACTGCATGATGCCGGCGTTTTCCGGTTGGGTATCCCGCAGGACCTCGGCGGCTATGAGGCCTCGCCGCGGCAGGTCATCGAGGTCATCGAAAAGCTGTCCTATGCGGATGCCTCCACCGGTTGGGCGGTCATGGCACTGCAGATGATTACCGGCACCACGGCGGCGTACCAGGGAGCCGAGGCCACCGAGGCGCTGTTCGCCGACGGCGGCTACCACCTGATGGCCGGGCAAGGTACGCGGCTGGGCACGGCCACGAAGGCCGACGGCGGCTACCTCCTCTCCGGCTCCTGGAGCTTTGCCTCGGGATTGCCGCTGGCCAGCCACATCCACACCGCTGCCCTGGTCGAGGAAACCGGCGAGGCCCTGATCTTCACCTTCCCCAAGGCACAGGCGCAGATTGTCGATAACTGGGATGTCATGGGTCTCAAGGCCACCGGCAGCATCGACTACAGCACCACGGATCTGTTTGTTCCGCAGGCTTACACCTACAACGTTGCCACCAAGGACTCGGTCCACGGGGGTGCTTTGTACCGGATGGGCCTGGCAAACATGTCCGGCATCAACCATGCCGGCTGGGCGCTCGGCGTCGGCCGCAGAATGCTGGACGAAATGAAGATGCTGGCGCAGAAGAAGTCCGGCGCCCCGGGCGCCAGCGTGGACACCGACCAGTTCGCCGCGGAATATGCGAAAGCTGAAGCCACGTTGCGTTCCGCCCGTGCCTTCGTCATGGATGTCTGGTCCGACAACGAGGCCACGCTGGACGCTGGCGAAATCCTCTCCCCGGAGCAGGAAACCCTCACCCGGCTGGCACTGAACAACGCCACGTGGTCCGCGCATGAAGTCTGCATGAGCGTCTACAAGTGGGCGGCCACCGCCGCCCTGCGCGATGGCGATTTGCAGCGCTTCTTCCGCGATATGCATGCCGGCACCCAGCATATGACCTCCGGGCCGGTGGTCCTGCAGGCGTGCGGTCGCATGCTCTCCGGACTGGCGGAGGACGCCGAATGGGTCTTCTTCTCCCTCGTTGAGAACGGGGCACAAAAGTGAGCCACAGCCAGACCGTCCAGCGGGTTGCCGAGGGCGCCTTCGAGGATATGCTCTCCGCCGACCGGTTCAAGGCGGCTTTCCGTAACCATCCGGCCGGCGTCGCCGTAGTCACCGCAGACCCCGGCGACGGGCCGGTGGGGCTGACTGCCAGTTCGGTTATCTCGGTCTCCGCAAATCCCCCACTGCTGGTGTTCTCGCTCTCGGCGTTCTCCTCGGCCGCGCCTGCACTCGCCCGGGCAGAGACTGTGGTCGTCCACCTGCTCGGCGCGGACCACGTCAACCTCGCTAAAACATTCGCCACCGCCGGCATCGACCGATTCGCGGACCACAACAGCTGGTCCAGACTGGTCACTGGTGAACCGGTCCTGGCCGATGCCCCGACCTGGCTACGTGGACGCATTGTGGAGCGCATGGAAGCCGGGGATTCGACTGTCGTCGCCGTGCAGGTGCTGCAGGCGCAGACTCCGGAACCTGAGGAAACTCCTGACCCGCTGGTCTATCACAACCGTGCCTGGCACCGACTCGGCGAGCAGTCCGTACTCGTCTAACCCACTCCCGCTGAAAAGGAAAGAACTCATGGCACTTGACCAAGCAACTTTGGGCTTCCTGTCCGGAATGGCGGAAGCCGCCGGCCCGGATGCCAAGCCGATGTGGCACCTGTCCCCCGCCGAAGCCCGGATCGCCAGCAACGGCCTCAAGGACCTCTACGGCGAGGGCCCGGACATGCACCGCAGCGAGGACCACACCCTTATCGGGTACGACGGCGGCACCTTCCAGGTACGTGTCCACGTCCCCACCGCGGAACCCTCCGCAGTCATCGTGTATCTTCATGGCGGCGGCTGGGTTCTGGAAGACATCGCAGGCTATGAAACGCTGGGGCGGCAGTTGGCCGAAAAGTCCGGCGCGGCCGTTGTTCTCGTGAACTACCGCAAGGCGCCGGAGCATCCCTTCCCGACGCCGGTGGAGGACTCTTGGACGGCACTGCAGTGGGCAGCTTCCCATTTGGAGCAGATCGCAGGCAGGGCCGTTCCCCTATTCATCAGCGGGGACAGCGCCGGCGGCAACCTCGCCGCGGTGAACGCGCTGCGTGCGCGTGACCAGGGCGGCCCGGAAATGTCCGGCCAGATCCTCATGTACCCGGTCACCGACTATGACCTCACCCGTGGCTCCTACCTCGAGCCGGAAAACCAATCCTTCCTGACCACCGAGTTTATGGACTGGTTCTGGAACCACTACGTCCCTTCCCCCGAGGACCGGCTGCATCCGGAGGCTTCCCCGCTACGCCATGAATCGCTGGCGGGCCTGCCGCCGGCCTTGGTGCTCACGGCCGAACACGACGTCCTCCGGGACGAAGGCGAGGCCTATGTCGAACGCCTGCGTGAGGCAGGAGTTCCCGTGGAGCACCGCCGCTGGCCCGGCCAAATGCACGCATTCTTCTCCATGGTGAATGTGTTGCCGGCCAGCGCCGAGGCCATGGAACTGGTGGCGGCCAAGGTCCGGGATGGCTGGGCCGCCGCGAACTAAACATTTGGCCGGTGTCGATGCCTCCTGTCATCCCAAGGAGGCATCGACGTCGTACTTTTTGACTTGTTTTGATCGAATCCGCCGTGTTTTTGCTGCTTTCCGCCATGATCCGGATCGCGCATTTAGAACGCTGCTGTGAGCTGCAACACTCGAGGGCAGGGGCTTCCAAGCCCAGCTACTGAACCAAAGGAAAAGCAATGGTGATTTTCAACGACGGGGTCGCTGAGACCGAGACCCCGGATTCCAACGTCGTCGAGACGGACGTGCTGATTGTCGGCTCCGGCCCGGCCGGTTCCTCGGCCGCCCTGTTCCTGTCCTCACTCGGTGTTCCCAACATCATGATCACCAAGTACCGCTGGACGGCCAACACGCCGCGGGCGCACATCACCAACCAGCGGACTATGGAGATCTTCCGCGATCTGGGTATCGAGGAACAGGTCCTCGCCGATGCGACGCCGCATCACATGATCGGCGACACCGTTTTCTGCACCTCGATCGCGGGCGAGGAGATCGGCCGCATCCTGACCTGGGGCAACCACCCGGCGCGGCACGCGGATTACGAGCTGGCGTCTCCGTCGCTGAACTGCGACATTCCGCAGACTTATCTCGAGCCGATCCTGGTCAAGAACGCCACGATGCGCGGCACCCAGACCCAGTTCTCCACCGAGTACCTCTCGCACGCCCAGGACAACGACGGCGTCAGCGTCCGGGTGCTGAACCGGCTCACGGGCAGCGAGTACACCATCCGTGCCAAGTACCTGATCGGTGCGGACGGGGCGCGTTCGAAGGTGGCCGCGGACATCGCGCTGCCGTACGAGGGCCAGATGGACATCGCCGGTTCCATGAATATCACCTTCAAGGCGGACATCGCTGAGCTCGTGGGCCACCGGCCGTCGGTGCTCTACTGGGTGGTCCAGCCCGGTTCGAACATCGGCGGCATCGGCGCCGGCTTGGTCCGCATGGTCCGGCCGTGGAACGAGTGGCTGATCGTCTGGGGCTTCGATATCAATGAGGGAACCCCGGAGGTCAGCGAGGACGACGCCCGGCAGGTGGTCCGCAACCTGATCGGGGTGCCGGATCTCGACGTCGAAATCACCGGCATCTCGCTCTGGGGCAACAATGAGCAGTACGCCACGCACCTGCAGAAGGGCCGTGTCTTCTGCGCCGGCGACGCCGTGCACAAGCATCCCCCGAGCAACGGTTTGGGCTCCAACACCTCTATCCAGGACTCCTACAACCTGGCATGGAAGCTGGCCGCAGTGCTCAGCGGGCAGGCCGGCGAGGAACTGCTGGAGACCTACTCAGCCGAGCGCGCGCCGGTGGCCAAGCAGATCGTTACCCGCGCCAACCAGTCCGGCCGCGAGTTCGTGAAACTGTTCGAGGCGCTCGGCATCGACAAGGCCGAAACCCCCGAGGAAATGCTCGCCCTGATCGAATCCCGCAAGGACAGCACGCCCGAGGGCGCAGCGAAGCGACGCGCAGTGCAGGAAGCCATGGAGATCAAGAACTACGAGTTCAACGCCCACGGCGTGGAGCTCGGCCAGCACTATGAGTCCTCCGCGGTGGTCGCAGACGGCAGCACCAGACCGGCACCACAGCGGGATCCGGAACTCTACTACGAGCCCTCCACCCACCCCGGTGTCCGGCTGCCCCATGCCTGGGTGGGCGACAACGTCAACAAGTACTCCACCCACGATCTGGCACCCTACGGACAGTTCACCCTCTTCACCGGCATCACAGGCGAGGACTGGGCCACCGCCGCCCAGAAGGTCAGCGACCAGCTCGGCGTGACGGTGAAAACCGTAGTGATTGGCCCCGGCCAGGACATTACGGACCTGTACTTCGACTGGGCGAAACTCCGCGGCGTGGAAGAAGATGGTGCCGTACTCGTCCGCCCGGACAAGCACATCGGCTGGCGCGCCGACCGCCTGCCCACGGATCCGGAAGCCGCTCTTCTGGACACCGTTTCCGCCATCCTGAACCGAGGAGCCTGAGCATGAGCCTGAATTTTGAACATGTCACATTGGGACAGCGCGTGTTGTTCGGCTCCGGCAAAGCCGCCGGGAACCTGGCCGCGGAAGTCACCCGCCTCGGCGCCCGGAAGGTCATGGTGATCGCCTCGGAGTTCGAGGCCCTGATCGCGAAGAAGGTCACCGCTGACATCAGCGTGACCCTGGATTACGACGACGTCGCCCCGCACGTCCCGATCGAGAAGGCCGAAAAAGCGCGGGCCGCCGCCCAGGAGCACGGCATAGACTTGCTGGTCTGTGTCGGCGGCGGGTCCACGACGGGTCTGGCCAAGGCCATCGCCCTGACTTCGGGTTTGCCGATTATCGCGGTGCCGACTACGTACGCCGGGTCCGAAGCGACCAACGTCTGGGGCCTGACCGAAGCGGCGCGCAAGACCACCGGCGTCGACGACCGTGTCCTCCCGGCAACCGTGGTGTACGACGCCGAACTGACCCTTTCGCTGCCCGCGGACCTGTCCGTCGCTTCGGGTTTGAACGCTTTGGCGCACTGCGTGGACTCGATGTGGGGACCGCGGGTGGACCCGATCAACCAGGCTTTGGCCGCGGAGGGCATCCGCGCCCTCAACCAGGGCCTTCCCCTGGTCAACCAGGACCCTTCCGGTTTGGAGGGACGTGAGCAGGCGCTCTACGGTGCATACCTCGCCGCGGTCGCGTTCGCCTCGGCCGGGTCCGGGATGCACCACAAGATCTGCCACGTCCTCGGCGGGACCTGGAACATGCCCCACGCCCAAACCCACGCCACCGTGCTCCCGTACGTGTTGGCGTTCAACGCCCCCGAAGCCCCCGACGCCGCGGCACGGATCGCCGCGGCCTTCGGCACCGGCAACGCCGTGGAAGGCCTCAACCGGCTCCGCGCAACGTTGGACGCTCCGAAGGCGCTGAAGGACTACGGCTTCACCGAAGACAACATCGCCGAAGCCGTCGACCTCATCCTGCCCGTGATCCCCGCCTCGAACCCGCGCACCCCCACCCGGGAGAACCTTACCGAGCTGCTGGCCGCGGCGACCGCCGGCACCACCCCCGGCCTCTGACCGGGAAGCACATAGTTTTAGGAGAACCACCATGACCGAAACCACTGAAACCACATCAGGGACCGGCGGCATCAGTCCCGAGCAGCAGGCCGTTGAACAGCAGCTCGTCGAGACTGTGATCGCGTCCTTCGACGCAGCGAAGGACGAGCGGTTGAAGCAGTTGATGCAGTCGCTGACCAAGCACCTGCATGCGTTCATCCGCGAAGTCCGCCTCACCGAAGCCGAGTGGAACAAGGGCATCGAGTTCCTCACCGCCGCCGGCCACATCACCGACGACAAGCGCCAGGAATTCATCCTGCTCTCCGACGTCCTCGGCGCGTCCATGCAGATCATTGCCGTGAACAACGAAGCCGTCGGGGATGCCACCGAGGCAACCGTGTTCGGGCCGTTCTTCACCGAAGACGCCCCCGAAATTCCGATCGGCGGGGACATCGCCGGCGGCGCCGCCGGACAGCCCTGCTGGGTCGAAGGCACCGTGAAAGACACGCAGGGCAACCCCGTCCCGAACGCGCGGATCGAGGTCTGGGAAGCCGACGACGACGGGTTCTACGACGTCCAGTACACCGACGGCCGCGTCGCCGGCCGCGCCCATCTCTACTCCGACGAGAACGGGAAGTACAGTTTCTGGGGCCTGACCCCCACCCCGTACCCGATCCCGCACGACGGGCCCGTCGGCAAAATGCTCGAAGCCACCGGCCGCTCCCCCGTCCGCGCCTCGCACCTGCACTTCATGGTCACCGCGGAAAACCTGCGCACCCTCGTCACCCACATCTTCGTCGAGGGCGACCCGCAGATCGAGATCGGCGACAGCGTGTTCGGCGTCAAAGACTCCCTGATCAAGAAGTTCGACCAGCAGCCCGCCGGCGCTCCCACCCCCGACGGCCGGGACCTCGGGAACCAGACGTGGGCCCGCACCCGCTTCGACATCGTCCTCGCCCCCGCAGAAAACTAAGCGAAGACCGGCGGCAAACCATCCAGCCCGGCTGCTCAATGAGCAGCCGGGCTGAACTGCTGGTGGCAGGCACCTGCAGGCACGTGTCCGAGGAGGCGGCGCTAAAGTAGGTGCAAGCCGCAAATGGATCCGGGTGACGCTGATGGCTTCCGAAACGATCAAACTGTTCCTCGCCGGGGATGTGATGACCGGCCGGGGCGTGGACCAGATCCTGCCCAGCCCCGGGTCGCCGAAACTGCGGGAGGGATATGTCCGCAATGCCCGGGATTACGTTGCACTGGCCGAAGCGGCCAACGGCCCGATCCCCCAACCTGTCGAGCCCGGCTGGCCGTGGGGCGACGCTCTGAAGATCATCGGCGCAGCCGCCCCGGATCTCCGCGTAATCAATCTGGAAACCAGCATTACCAACGACGGCGATTTCGCGCATGGCAAGGGCATTCACTACAGGATGCACCCGCAAAACATTGCTTGTCTCACTATCGCCGGCATCGATGTCTGCGTGCTGGCGAACAACCATGTGCTCGACTTCGGCGTCGCCGGGCTGACCGACACGGTGGACGTGCTGCACCGGATAGGTATCCGGACCGCTGGCGCAGGGCGGGACGTCGCGGAAGCGTGGAACCCTGCGGTGCTGAGCACCGGTCACGGGAGGGTGCTTGTCTGGTCTGCCGGCTTGGAATCCAGCGGCATCTCCCCCGCCGGTGCCGCCGGTAACCACCGGCCGGGCGTGGCCTTCCTGCCGGATCTGTCTGAGGACAGCGCCGCGCTGATTATCGAGCGCGTGCACTCCGCCAAGCGGGACGGCGACCTCGCCGTCGCCTCGCTCCATTGGGGCTCGAACTGGGGCTACAGGGTTCCCCGCGGCCAGATCGAGTTTGCCCATCGGCTGATCGACGGCGGCGTCGACATAGTGCACGGCCACTCGTCCCACCATCCGCGTCCGATCGAGGTCTACCGCGGCCGGCCGATCCTCTATGGCTGCGGCGATTTGATCAACGACTACGAGGGAATCAGCGGCTACGAGCAGTACCGTGACGACCTGCGATTGCTGTACTTCGTCACCATGGACACGGCTTCTCAGGAACTGCGCGAGCTGCGCCTCGTGCCCGTGCGCTCCCGACGCATGCGGCTGGAGCGGGCAACAGTGGACGAGGCTTCCTGGCTGCACCGCGTGCTCGGCGATGCCAGCAGCAGTTTCGGCACCACAATCGGTATGGCCAGTGACGGCACTATGACTGTCGTGGCGCCTTAGGTCTGAATAACGACGGCGCCTCATACAAGAACTGCCCGCGCATGCCTGGGAGCATACGCGGGCAGTTCTCATGGACTGATTACAGGGTTCCGGTGGTGAAACTCCAAATCGTCGTGGCGGCCGGGTTACCGGCCAGGTCCCGCGCGGCGGAGGTGCCGCCCGTCAGCGTCACGGTGTACCTCGTGTTCGAGGCCAGAGTTGCGCCCGGGTTCAGGACCCACTGGTTGGTGGTGCCGTTCCGGGTGACCGTGGCCGTCACGGCCGCACCTGTCGTGGCATTCTTCAGGTTGAACGTCGTCGCAGTGACTCCCTGCATCGGCTCGCTGAACGTGGCCGTGATGTTGTTGGCCCGCCGAACTCCAGTGGCGTTGACCGCCGGCGTCCTTGCGGTCATGGTCGGAGCGGCGCCGGTGATGAAGGACCAGCTGGTGCTTGCAAGCGGAGTGCCAATGGTGTCCCGTATCGCCGTCGTTCCTCCGGTCAGCGTCGCCGTATACCTCGTATCGGCGGCGAGGTTCGCGGACGGGTTGAGGGTCGCGACCCGCGTGGTGGCGTTGTAGCTGACGGCCGCGGGAATGACCGTGCCGGCGGCGTTCTTCAAGGTAAACGTCGTGCCGCTGACCCCAGTGACCGCCTTGCTGAAGGTCGCGGTGATGTCGCCGGCGGACGAGACCGCCGTGCCACCGGATCCCGGCGTCCGCGCCGTGACCGTAGGTGCGGCAGCCGTCGTGAAGGTCCAACTGGTGCTGGCCAGCGCAATGTTCGCGGTGTCCCTGATGGCCGTGGTGCCGCCGGTCAGGCGTACCGTATAAACAGTGTTCGGAGCGAGGTTCGACGTCGGATTCAGGGTTGCCCTTCGTGTCGCCTGGTCGTATGTCACGGTGGCCGGAATGACGGTCCCCGCAGCATTCCTGAGCGTGTAGGTGGTCCCGGAGACGCCCTGCATGAACTCGCTGAACGTTGCCGTGACGTTGCTGCCGATGGCCACGTTGGTCGCCGATACCCCGGGCCCGCGTGCCGTCACCGTGGGAGCCACCGTGTCGGCCGGTCCGATCCGCACCGTCCGGCTCGCTACGGCACCGATGTTGCCGGCTGCATCGGTAGCGCGGACGTCGAAGATGTAGGTGCCGTTTACCTGGGCATCGTACGTCTTGGGGGAGGCACAGGTTGGGTCCCAGGTGGCGTTGCTCGGCAGGAGCCGGCAGTCGAACCGTGCTCCGGTTTCGTTAGACGTGTAGTTGAAGGTGGGTGTGTTGTCGAGCGTAGGAGTGGATGGGAAGGGTGCCACCACCGAAGCGGCTGGCGCAGTGGTGTCCACCGTGAACGTCAGGGTCGGGGAAACCAGGTATTGCGGCACTGCCGGATCTGCCGGCGCACCGGTCACAGGGTCTACGGCGTAGGCGGGATTGACGATCCGGGCCTGTACCTTGTGCACGCCCGCAGCCAGCGCCGTCGCCGGTTTCAGTGAGTAGGAGCCGTTGGTCATGGCAACGGAGGCGGCAGGAGCGCTGGCGCCGTCCAGCATCAGTTCCACAGTGGCGGTGGAAGCCGGGCCGCCAGGGATGTTACCGGTGAACGTCGGCGTGGTGGCATTGGTGATGTTGTCCGTGGTGGAACGGCCGCTGTCGCTCGCCGCCGTCAGGTCCGGCGTGCTGGGGGCGCCGTCGTCGCCGTTGAACACCAATCCTTGGACGGTGAAGGTGTCCACAGTCAGGGTGTCCACGCCCGGTCCGCCGGCGTTGGGTCCGGTGACAATGACGGCGTTCGTGCCGGATGGTGCGCCCGTGACCGGACGGACAGTGTTGATATCGCCAAGGGTGCCGGCGGCTGCCCCGGTCTGCTTCAGGAAGGCAGCGGTGGTCCCCACGGCATAGTCTCCCAGGAAGGCGGCGCCTACCCCCTTCCAGTCGCAGGGAACCAGCGCAGTCGGCGCGCAGACGCCCGAGTCGAGCGTGGTCTTGATGCGCCCGAGTGCTGCGTTCTTGGGGTCGGGCTCGGCGGTGAGCGTGGTGGTGCCGTAGGGGTGCGTCACTGTGTAGGAGGCATTGGGGACCAGGTTCTCGATGATGAAGCGCAGCCGGCCGAAGCCCATCTGCTCACCCTGCTTGACCGGGCCGTTGACGTGAGCCGCTTCCAGCGCTGCCTCGTAGAGCCGCAGGTTCCCGCCGCTGGCTTCCGCCGCGAACCAGAACGCCTCCTCCGGGAAGTTGTCCGGGTAGGATGCGGGTACGGCCGTGTTGGGCGGCTCGGCCAGGCAGCCGGAGTTCGCCATGTAGCACAACTGCAGCTTCACGCTGCCGTCCGAGTACCACATGGGGAAACCGTTCTGCTGATCAACCGGGCCCACGGCGGCAACGTCAGCACTGGCGGGCAGTGCTGCGAGGGGGACCAGGGAGGCTGCCAGCGTCACCGCTGCGGCAAGCGAGGCGAAGGTCCGGCGCCTGGCCGGTTTACTGTCGGGAAGATTAGACACGATGACTCCTTCAGCTGCTGGAAGGAACGCCCCTTTGAGGCCAGGGTCCGTGGGACTCGGCAGCTTACAAGTCCTGCCTAAAGGTTTAGCCTCTTGTTCTTGTTAAAAACTTGGGTCTCACTCACGTCCGCATGCAGTTGCGCTCAGCCAAACCGGCGGCAGAAAGGATCCGCCACGTCATAGTCTCGGCGCACAAGCCGAGGGAAATCTTGGGTTACAGCACCGCGGCGACGAGAGCCACGAGAGGCGGGCCGCCTTGGGCTACGGCACTGCTGATTCCCGTTCCGCGGGGCCGGCTCAGGGCCAGCCGGTCCGCGATAAGCAGCACGATTCCGGACAGGAACATGAACAGGCAGATGTAGACGACCAGCGCCCGGCCCACGGCGACCTCACCGGCAGCCCACAGAATGACACCGAGGATCAGGCCGGCTGCCAGGAAGAGGTTGTAGAAGCCCACCCCGAAAGCCCACAGACGGATGGCCGGAACGTCGACCGCCGGCGTCGAAAAAATGCGCCCGTGCACTCCGGGGCGGCGGAACAGCAGGGCTTCCCAGACGAAGACGAGGATGTGCAGCACCGCGGCTAGCAGGGCGAAGCCCCAAACCACGCCGGTCATGGCACACGCTCCATTCCTTCGACGGTCACGTCGTGGCGCGCGAGCACCTCGCGTACCTGTGCCAGAGTCTCCTCCATTGGCCGGTTGTGCGGCACGGTCGCGTCCAGGTCGGCGTGGAACCTGCCCATGCCATCAGTCAGGCTCACAGTCAGGAACTTGACCGAGGGGCTGAGCACCGTGAAGGTATGCAGGGCTGCCGGCGGGATAGCAACGGACTCCCCCGGCCCCAAGTCGTACCCGTCGTCGTCAATCTGGACGATCATGCGGCCACTGAGTACGTAGTACGCCTTCGCCCAACCGGTGCGGTGCGGCGGTGTGGCCGGGCCGCGCGGGGCATCAACCTCGAAGACTTCGTAGTTTCCGCCAGTGTGTGCGGCGTCGATCTTCACCGTCAGGACGGCGTCCGGCGAGACGAATTCCTGGCCCTCGCCAGCGGCTGTGTGCTGAATAAGATGTGCCATGACTCCACGCTAGAAACCCGCTATGACCGCGTCGATCCCAGAATTAAGGGGATCCGTGCGGTGGCGCCCGGTGGGATACTTTTCTTATGTGGGAGGAGCGGGCCTACCGCGTCCGCAGGAACATCGCGGCACTTGCCGCCACCGGACTGGGCGTCAGCGAACTGCACGCCGAGGCCATCCGCCTGGTGTGCCGGGAGATCAGCACGGAGCTGACCTGCTGGGCCACCATCGATCCGGAAACGCTGGTCATCAGCACCATGGCCAGCGGCGAGACGAGGATTCCGGCAGCGTATGAGCCGCTGCTGGCGGAGGCCGAATATGCGACGGCGGAGCCCCACCGGTTTGCCGCCCTGGCCGCCCGCAAGCAGTCCGTGGCCGCACTGTCCGAACTGCCGGAACGCGAACGCAGGCACAGCATCCGGCTCAACCAGGTGTGGCGGCCGCTTGGCCTGGACCGCGAACTGCGCGTCCTCTTCCTGGCCGACGGCGCATGCTGGGGCGCGGCGGGCATGGTCCGCGCCGGCCGCGACTTCACAGATCGGGAAACGGAATTCCTCGTAGGCGTGGCGCCGGCCATTGCCTCAGCGACCCGGCTGGCGGTGCGCTCCGAACTCCACAGAGCCCCGCCGGGAACCGGCCGGGCCATCGTGATTACCGGGCCGCAAGGAGAACTGCGGTCGGCAACGCCCGGTGCATTGGAATGGCGGAACCGGCTGGACGAGATTTCGCCCGGACGCTTCCTGACCATGATGAGCGTGATGGCCGCCGGCGCCCGCACGTCGTCAACGGGAGAGTTCCGGGCGAAGCTGCGCGACGCCCGCGGGCAGTGGGCGATCCTCCGTGCGTCGCTGTTGCTCGGTGCGGAGGAGTCCTCGACCGCCGTCGTTATTGAGCCGGCCGCCGGACAAGAACTGGTTGCCCTGTTGCTGGCCGCCTACGGGCTGAGCCCCCGCGAGCGGCACATCTGCGCCGAGGTCATCGCCGGCCGTTCGACGGCAGAGATCGCAGACCGGCTCTTCATCTCCGCGCATACCGTGCAGGACCATCTGAAGTCCGTCTTCGCCAAGGTCGGCGTCCACAGCCGCGGCCAACTCGCGGCACGCCTGCGGCCCGACGCGGTGGAGCCCAACAAGGAAACCATCGCGCGCTGAGGCCCGCACCGCCGTCGTACTCTGTTTGCCGCCGTTATGTGGAGGCCTGTCGCCGGGTCCGGTCGGGCCGATCCGCTTCCGCCTTGGCCACCACGTGCTCCCGCAGCGCGGGCATAATGGTCTCACCGTAGACCCGCAAGGTCTCTTCTTTGTTGTCGTGCTGCAGGTAGCCGGCGAACTGGGTCACGCCGAGCGCCTTGAGCTTTTCCAGCTTCTCGATGTGCTGCTCCGCCGTGCCGAGCACGCAGAACCGGTCAACAATCTCGTCCGGGACGAAGGACGTATGAATGTTGCCGGCCCGGCCGTGCTCGTTGTAGTCATAGCTGTCGCGGCCGGCGATGTAGTCGGTCAGGGCTTGCGGCACCGTGGAGTCCGAGCCGTACTTGGCCACAATGTCGGCCACGTGGTTGCCCACCATGCCGCCGAACCAGCGGCATTGATCGCGCATGTGTTCCCAGTCCTGGCCCACGTACATCGGAGCGGCGACGCAGAACTTGACCGCCAGCGGATCCCGTCCGGCGTTGGCAGCAGCCTGGCGGACGGTCTGGATCATCCATTCCGCAATGTCTACATCGGCCAGCTGCAGGATGAAACCGTCCCCCACTTCGCCGGCGAGCTTCAGCGCCAGCGGACCGTAGGCGGCAACCCACACCTCCAGTTCGGACCCTGCGCTCCACGGGAACTGCAGGGTGGCCCCGTTGTATTCGACCGGGCGCGAGTTGGCCAGTTCGCGGATCACATGGACGGCCTGGCGCAGTGTCTTCAGGGTGGTCGGCGCACCGTTGATCACCCGCACCGCCGAGTCGCCGCGGCCGATTCCGCACACGGTCCGGTTGCCGTACATCTGGTTCAGGGTGGCGAAAGTGGACGCCGTGACGGTCCAGTCCCGCGTGGCCGGGTTAGTGACCATGGGGCCCACCTTGATGGTGCGGGTCTCGGCCAGGATCTGGCTGTAGATCACGTAGGGCTCCTGCCACAGCAGGTGCGAATCGAAGGTCCAGACGTAGTCGAACCCGTGCTCTTCGGCCTTCTTCGCCAACGCCACGGTGCGCGCGGCCGGCGGGTTGCACTGGAGGACTGTTCCGAATTCCATCGCTCGCTCCTAGATCAGGTACTGGCTGGGATCACGCCTGAGATACTGCCCGTGCGTCTTGCTGCCCAGGTACTGGTTGTCGTCGACGATGACGCGACCGCGGGACAGGACGGTGTCCACGTGGCCGTCGATCTCGAAGCCTTCCCACGCGGAGTAGTCCATGTTCATGTGGTGGGTCTTCTCCAATCCGATGGACGTATGCCCTTGCGGGTTGTAAATAACGACGTCGGCATCGGCACCGGGGGTGATGACGCCTTTGCGTCCGTACATGCCGAACATCCGTGCGGGGGTGGTGCTGGTGATTTCCACCCAGCGCTCCAGCGGGATCTTGCCGTCCACGACGCCCTGGTAGATCAGGTTCATCCGGTGCTCCACGCCGCCGATGCCATTGGGGATCTTGGAGAAATCTCCCACGCCCATGTCCTTCTGCCCCTTCATGCAGAAGGGGCAGTGGTCGGTGGAGACCATCTGGAGCTCGTTGGTCCGCAGCGCCTGCCACATGTGGTCCTGGTGATGCTCAAGCTTGGACCGCAAGGGCGTGGAGCACACCCATTTGGCCCCCTCGAAGCCCGGCGCACCCAGCTGGTCTTCCAGCGAGAGGTACAGGTACTGGGGGCAGGTTTCGCCGAAGACGTTCTGGCCGTTGTGCCGGGCGGCCGCCAGCTGGGCCACGGCCTGCTTGGCCGAGACATGGACTACGTACAACGGGGCGCCGGTGAGGTTGGCCAGCATGATGGCCCGGTGGGTGGCTTCCTCCTCCATCTGCCAGGCCCTCGCCACCCCGTGGTAGTAGGGATCGGTTTTGCCCTGGGCGAGCAGTTCGGCCACCATGGCATCGATGGCCGGACCGTTCTCGGCGTGCATCATGGTCATCAGGCCGGTTTCGGCCCCCACTCGCATCGCCTTGTAGATCTGCGCGTCGTCGCTGTAGAAGACACCCGGATACGCCATGAACAGTTTGTAGCTGGAGATCCCCTCGCCGGTCAGGCCCTCCATGGCCTTGAGAGAATCGTCGTTCACGTCGCCGATGATCTGGTGGAAGCCGTAGTCGATGGCGCATTCGCCGTCGGCCTTGTCGTGCCAGGACTGCAGCGAGTCCATCACGCGCTCACCGTACTTTTGGATCGCAAAGTCCACAATCGTCGTCGTACCTCCCCAGGCGGCGGCGCGTGTCCCGGTTTCGAAAGTGTCGCTCGCCTCGGTGCCACCGAACGGCATCTGCATGTGCGTGTGCGCGTCGATCCCGCCGGGGACAACATATTTGCCGGCGGCGTCCAGCACTGTGTCCACCGAGGACTTCAGGTCATGGCCCAGCAGGGTCGAACCGGGCGCCAGTACGGCTACGATCTTTTCGCCGTCGATCAGCACGTCCGCTTCGCTGCGGCCTGTCGAGCTGACCACGGTCCCGCCGGCGATCAAGGATGTAGACATCGGGTTACTCCTGCCAAATTCTCGGGGGCGGGCGGCTTACGGCGCGACGATCGGCCCGTAGGCATCAGGGCGACGGTCGCGGTAGAACTGCCAGCTGTTGCGGGCGGTGCGCACCAGGTCCATGTCCAGGTCACGGATCAGCAGCTCCTCTTCGCTGCCGCTGCCCAGTTCGCCCACGTAGTTCCCCTGCGGGTCCACAACATAGGAGGTGCCGTAGAAGTTCACGGCCTCGTCGCCGAACTCGTTGGCTTCCGATCCCACGCGGTTCGGCACCACCACGTAGTAGCCGTTGGCGGCAGCGGCGGTCGGCTGTTCCAGCTCCCACAACCGGTTGGAAAGGCCGGGTTTGGAGGCGTTCGGGTTGAAGACCAAGTGTGCACCGTTGAGGCCGAGCGCCCGCCAGCTTTCCGGGAAGTGCCGGTCGTAGCAGATGTTCAGTCCGACCTTGCCCACTGCGGTGTCGAAGATCGGCCAGCCGAGGTTGCCGGGCCGGAAATAGAACTTCTCCCAGAACTTGTCCACATGCGGCAGATGGTTCTTGCGGTACTTGCCCAGATACGTCCCGTCCGCGTCTATCACCGCGGCGGTGTTGTAGTAGATGCCGGGCTGTTCCTCTTCATAGACCGGAAGGATGATGACCATGTGGTGCTCGGCTGCCAGCTTGGCGAAGCGTTCCGTCAACGGACCCGGCACCGGCTGCGCGAAGTCGTAGTACTTGCTGTCCTGGACGATGCCGAAGTAGGGCCCATGGAACAGTTCCTGGAAGCAGATCACCTGGGCGCCCTCGGTCGCTGCCTTGCGCACGAAGTCTTCATGTTTCCTGACCATGGACTCCTCGTCCCCGGTCCAGGTGGTCTGTGTGAGTGCTGCCCTAACCGTTGTCATCGACTGCCTCCGATATGCCTTAAAGACTGGGCCCAACGTCCGTCACGTGCTGACACAATAGCCCCGCTGCACTGGGAAAACCATGGTTCGAAGTCCGAAACCTCCAATGGAATTTAAATGGGGCCTATACTCGGTCTCGGACCCACCGGTTGCGTATGACCGGCCCGCACGGCCTGGAATTGGGCCGCCGGTCACCGGCTGTCGCCGGTTCCCTTGAACAGCGCCCCGGCGCGCTGGCTGCCAACACCACTGCGCCTGGCCGACGAACCGAGGTCCCATGCGCAATCCCGCCTCGTTACGCTCCGTTTTGCCCCTCCTGGCCGCGGCTTCGCTGGTGCTCGCCGGGTGCGGCAGCCCGGCGCCGGCCGGTTCCGTTCCGGGTGGCTCCGCTGCTGCTGGCTCCGCACCGGCTTCGGGCTTTCCCTTCACAGTGGATAACTGCGGCACCAAGGTCACCTTCACGGCACCGCCGGAGCGTGCCGTGACGATCAAATCCACCAGCACGGAACTGCTGCTCGCCCTCGGCCTGGGCGACAGGATGGTGGGAACGGCCTTCGCCGACGGCCCCGTGCCGGAGCAGTGGCAGCAGGACATCCCGGTGATCTCCGAGCAGTTGCCGGCCCAGGAACCGGTGCTGGCGCTGGAGCCCGACTTCATCTACGCGGGGTGGGAATCCAACTTCTCCGCGGACGGCGCCGGCGAGCGCGAGGCATTGGGCAAGCTCGGCATCAACACCTATGTCTCGCCCGCGGCGTGCCAGCAGCCGGGCTACCGGCCGGCTCCGCTGACCTTCGAGAACATCTTCGCCAGCATCCGGGAAATGGGCCGGATTTTCGACGCCGATGCCGCGGCCGCCCAGCTCGTCAATGAACAACGGGAGCAGCTCGACGCAATAGAGCCGCACGGCAAGGAGCTCTCTGCGCTCTGGTACAGCTCCGGCTCGGACACCCCGTTTGTCGGCGGCGCCAGCGGAGCTCCCCAGCTGGTGATGGAGGCGGCGGGCTTGACGAATGTGGCCGCCGATGTGGACCAGGCGTGGTCCCCGTTGTCCTGGGAAGTTGTCGCGGAACGGAATCCCGATGTCATAGTGCTGGTGGATTCCAGCTGGGGCAGCACCGAGAAGAAGATCGGCGTGCTGGAGGCACATCCGGTGATCTCGCAGCTGGACGCGGTCAAGGAGGGCCGGTACCTGGTGGTCCCTTTCGCCGCTTCCGAAGCCGGTGTCCGCAGCGTCGAAACAGTCCAGTCCCTGGCGGACCAGCTGGCCGAGCTCGATCAGCCATGAGCCTGCGCGAGCACCCAAGGCTCAAGATAACGACGACGGCGCCCGGCACCTTTGCCGGTTCCCTGTCCGGCCGGCGGCCGATGTCCGGTGTGTTGTGGGGCGCAGTCTTGCTGGCCGCGCTCGTCGCCTCGGTGCTAATCACTGTCTCGATCGGCCCTGCCAACCTGTCGCCGCTGCAGGTACTCGGCTCCATACTCCGGCATCTGGGCCTTCGTCCGGAGAGCTTTGGCGCCGCCGTCGAGCTGACCGCCATCCAGGACGGCATTGTCTGGGAGCTGCGGCTGCCCCGGCTGCTCACGGCCGCGCTGGTCGGCGCCGGCCTCGCCGTCAGCGGCGCGGTCATGCAGGCACTCACACGCAATCCTCTGGCCGACCCCTACCTGCTGGGGCTGAGCTCCGGAGCTTCGCTGGGCGCCGTCGCGGTCCTCCTGCTGGGCGCCGCAGTACTGCTGCCGGTGGCGGCGTTTGCCGGCGCGATGGCCGCGATGGTGCTCACCCTCGGACTGGCTTCGGCCCTGGGCGTCATCACCCCCACCCGCACGGTGCTCGCCGGGCTGGCGGTCTCCGCGTTGGCTTCCGCACTGGCCTCCTTCATCATCTTCTTCTCCGCACAGGGCGATTCCTACCGCGAAGTGCTCAGCTGGATGATGGGCTCACTGTCGGCCGCAACCTGGGGCTCCGTCGCCATCACCGGCGTCGCGTTTGCCCTGGCCGGTACGCCGGTAGTGCTGTCCGGGCGGATCCTTGACGGCTTCGCGTTCGGCGACATCGCAGCGGCGGCCCTCGGCCTTAATGTCACCGCCATCCGATGGCTCCTGCTGGGCGGAACGGCCATACTCACCGGGGCCATGGTCTCGGTCAGCGGTTCCATCGGCTTCGTCGGCCTGATCCTGCCGCACGCCGTCCGGCTGCTGACGGGCGCACGGCACCGCGCGCTGCTTCCGCTCTCCGCCCTGGCCGGCGCCCTGTTCATGGTCTGGGCGGACACCCTGGCCAGGACGCTGTTCGACCCGCGCGAAATCCCGGTCGGCATCATTACCGCGTTGCTCGGAGCGCCGGTCTTCATCGTCATGCTCTGGCGCTGGAGGAACGCCTCATGAATCCGGTAACCGGCCCCGTGCAGCCCTTGACCTCGAGCCGGCGTTCCGGCGACGCGGCCACGCCAGCTTCTCCCGCCGCGCCGCCCGGCGTTTCGCTGCAGGGACTGGGCCTGGACTACCGGGCAGGCGGCAAGCTCATTCTCGACGGCGTGGACTGCCACGTCCCGGCAGGCACCGTGACCGCGCTGCTCGGTCCCAACGGCGCGGGCAAATCGAGCCTGCTGCAGCTGCTGGGCGCCGTCGCCGTGCCCCATACCGGTTCCGTCCAGCTGAATGGTTCCAACCTGCATGCCCTGCGCCGCAAGGAGCGCGCCCGCCAGCTGGCCTTCGTGGAGCAAAGGGCAGACACTGACCTGCCGCTGACCGTGCTGGATGTGGTGTTGCTGGGCCGGCTGCCTTACCGTTCCCTGCTGGCAGGCACCAGCGACGAGGACCTGGGCGTTGCCCGGCGCAGCCTCACCGCGGTGGGCCTCGACAGCTTCGCCCAGCGCCGGTACGGCACCCTGTCCGGCGGCGAGCGCCAGCGGGTCCAGCTGGCCAAGGCCCTCGCCCAGGAACCGGAAGTCCTGCTGCTCGATGAGCCGACCAACCATCTGGACGTCAACGCCCAACTGGCCAGCATGGAGCTGGTCCACAACCTGGCAGCCGGCGGAGTGGCGGTCCTGGCCGCGCTGCACGACATCAACATCGCCGCCGCCTACTGCGACCAGGTGATTGTCCTGCAGGAGGGCAAAGTCGTAGCGGCCGGGCCCACACCGGAAGTCCTGACGCCGGACCTGATCCGCCGGGTCTACGGGGTGGACGCCGTGGTGCTGGAGCACCCGCTCACGGGCAGGCCGCTGGTGGCCTTGAGCCCGTTGCCCGAGGCTTCACTGCGCACTGCTTCGGCCCAGCCCTCCTCCCGTGCTTCCACCCGGGCTGCCGCCAGTCCTGCTTCATAACCCTGGCGGTAGCCTTCCCGCCGGCCGGCGGCGAACCCCTCGCGGCGTCCGGCTTCGAGTCCCTCCTGCCGGCCCGCCTCCATCGCTTCCGCCGTGCCCAGCCGGAACATGTCCTGTTCGGCCGACCGGATCAGAGCAGCCGCACCCGCGTAGCCACGGCGCGCGCCGCCGTCGTCGTCGTTATTTGGAGCCAAAACCAGGCCGCCCAACCCGCGCACCACCGCAACGGGGCAGCCGCTGGTCTTGCCCTTGACCAGGTCCGCCGCCGCAGCGACCTCGTCCGCCACGGCGGTGACCGTGGCGCTCAACCGGCGGCCCGCGCTGTCCACGGAACCCCGCAGGTCGGCCAGCGGCGCCAGCCCGGACACGCCGATCGCCACGTCCGTCTGCCCGTTCCGCCATGGCCTCCCGAGAGTATCCGTGACGACGACGGCGACGTTCACGCCGCTGCGCCGGCGCAGTTCGGCGCGGAGCCGGTCCGCGGAGCCGTCCGGATCAACGGGCAGCAGCAGGACGGTCCCCTCGGGCGTATTGCTGGCGTCCACCCCGGCCGCGGCGGAGACGATGCCCAGCCGGTTCTCCACGATCCGGGTTACGCCGTTCGCATGCGCACGCGTCGCGACGACCCGTACCGTTTCCGCCGTTATCGCTTCCTCGCGGTCCGCCGCCGGCCGCATGCGCCCCTCGGCCTTGGACAGGATCTTGGAGGTGACCGCAAGGATGTCCCCGTCCTGCAGCTCGTCGCCGACCGCCTGCTGGATGATGGCTGCCAGATCGTCGCCGGCAGCGATTTCGCCGATGCCCTCGATGGCGAAGACGGACAGTGCGCGCAGGCTCATCGGATCAGCACCGGAAGGACTTTGGCGCCGAACACGTCGATCCACTCGCGCTGGTTGCGGCCCACGTTGTGCAGGTAGATCCGGTCGAACCCCAGATCCGCGAATTTCTGGATGTAGGAGCGGTGCACGTCCGGATCTTCGGAGATGACCAGCCGGCCTTCGAAGTCTTCCGGCCGGACCAGCTTGGCCATCTGCTCCAGCTCGAACGGAGACCGGATGTCCCCCTTGGGGAACTTCATGCCGCCGTTTGGCCACTCGGTCATGGCGTTGGACAGCGCTTCCTCGTAGGTCGGGGCCCAGCTCAGATGCAGCTGGAGCACCTTCGGCATTCGGGACGGATCCTTGCCCGCTTCCTTGGCCCCGGCGTCGAAACGGTCGAAGAGCATCGCCACTTTATCCAGCGGCGCCCCCACGGTTATCAGTCCGCCGGCATGCTTGCCCGCGCGCTTGGCCGTGACCGGGCCCGCGGTAGCCACCAGGATTTCGGGTGGCACCTCGGGCATGGTCCACAACCGGGTGGACTCCATCTTGTAGTAGGCGCCGTTGTGCCGGACATCCTTTCCCGCCAGCGAGTTGGTGAACAGCTTGTTGATGATCTCGATCGCCTCGAACATCCTGTTGATCCGCTCCGGCGGTTCCGGCCAGTACTGCCCGGTGATGTGCTCGTTCAGCGCTTCCCCCGAGCCCAGCCCCAGCCAGTGCCGGCCCGGATACATGGCCGCCAGCGTCGCCGAGGCCTGCGCCACCATCGCCGGATGCCAGCGGAAAGTCGGGCACGTGACGCCGGGCCCGATGTCCCCCTTGGTCCGCTCCCCCAGGGCGGAGAGCACATTCCAGACAAAGGCCGATTCGCCCTGCGCCGGCACCCATGGCTGGAAGTGGTCCGCCGCCATCACGCCGGAGAAGCCCTTCTGCTCGGCATATTCGGAGAGTTCAACTGCCTCGCGGGGGTGGAACTGCTCGAGCATCGCAGCGTAACCGATTGTCAGGGACGTAGTCATGAACGAATACTTCCACCGGAACGTTTGGGAAAACAAGAGTGCTGGTTCAGCACCCTGTTGCCGGCGCCGCCGCTGTGGCACGGTGGAGATATCCATCCCGGCGCAAGGAGCATTAGCATGGCACGGATCCTTATGGTCGTTTCGGCCGCAGACTCGCTCACGATGAAGGACGGCACCGAGCACCCCACCGGCTTTTGGGCCGAGGAACTGGTGGTCTCCCACCGTCTGCTGAGCGAAGCCGGCCACACCGTCAATATCGCGACCCCCGGCGGCAGGAAACCCACAGTCGACGCGGTCAGCCTCACCGCGGAGTCGGCTGGCAGCCAGGAGAAGGCAGACGATTTCGCAGCCTATCTGGAGGAGATCGACGCCGAGCTTTCGCACCCCTTTGTGCTCTCCGAGGTCGATGCCTCCTACTTCAACGCGATTGTGCTGCCCGGCGGCCACGGCCCCATGGCCGACCTCGCCACGGACTCGGACCTTGGCCGGCTGCTGGTCGAGGCTGACCGTGAGGAAATCATCATCGCCCCGTTCTGCCATGGCCCGGCCGGACTGCTCAGCGCGAGGAATGACAACGGCGAGTTCGCCTTTGCAGGCAGGCGTCTGACCGTTTTCACCGACGAGGAGGAACTCGGCGGCGGCACCGGCGACAACACGCCCTGGCTGGTGGAATCTACGTTGCGGGCCAACGGCGCGATCGTACAGGCGGGTCCCGCGTGGGCCAGCAACGTGGTCCTCGACGGCAATCTCATCAGCGGGCAGAACCCCCAGTCCAGCGAGGCCGTGGCCAAGGAAGTCCTCGCGGCGCTCGGGCCTGCTCCCGGCGGAGCCCAGGACGATGAAGCCGAATTCGATGCCGACCGGGACGAAGATGTTCGCGACGATGACTACTGAGCGGCGCAGGGCAGCCGGGCGCAAGGCGGCTGCCGAACCGGAGGCGGCTACACCGTGGGGCTGAAAAGCGCGTTCTTTGCCGCGCGCTACGACTCCGCCACGCGCTTCGCCGAGACCCAGGTGCTCGGTCAGCGCCGGGCGGCGCTGTTGTCCGGCCTACAGGGCAGGGTGATCGATGTCGGCGCCGGAACCGGCGCGAATCTGCCGTATTTCCCGCCGTCGTGCACTGTTGTGGCGGTGGAACCGGACCCGGATATGCGCAAGCGGCTGGAAGCGAAGCGCACCACTGCAAGGGCAGACGTGACGATCGACGACGGCGAAGCGGCCCGGCTGCCAGCCGCGGATTCCAGCGTTGATGCCGTTGTCTACACGCTGGTGCTCTGCACGGTGCCGGACCAGGCATCCGCCCTGGCCGAGGCACGGCGGGTGCTCAAGCCCGGCGGGAAGCTGCTGTTCCTCGAACATGTCCGCGGCTTCGGCGCCCATGCCAGGGTCCAGGATCTGGTCCGCCCGGTGTGGCACTTTGCCGCGCAGGGCTGCAACCCCAACCGCGACACCGTTGGGGCCATGGCTGCCGCCGGCTTTACCGTGAAGCTGGACGAAGAGTTCTTCATCGGGCCGAAATGGCAGCCGCTCAACCCGCTCGTGATGGGTGCCAGCACGCCGAAGTAACGCGGGGACGTGCGCTATGCCTGGAGGAGCGCGTCCTTTTGCTGCCTGGAGATCTCGGTCTGGCCCCCGCAGTTCGGGCATGCTGAGTAGTAGCGCCGGCTAGTGGTGAAGACAGGGATGAAGAAGATGGAGAATTTTCCCGCTTCTTCAATAATGCGCTGCGGTCCAAACACGGCACAGAACGGGCAGGTGCCCGGTCGGGTGGCCAGGACACGCGGCCTCCGGCTGAAGCCGAACAGGATCAGCATGGCAACTCCTCCGTCTGGCAGTTGATGGATCAGGCCGGCCCGACACCCCCAACTATCGTGCGGTGTGCCGGGCCGGAGCTTATTTAGATGGTGGCTGGTGGGTCTGTTGGGTCAGCGGCCGAAACCGCCGAGCTTGTCTCCGAGGCCGCCGAGCTTGTCGCCCAGTCCGCCGGGAAGTTTGCTGAGCAGTGCGTTCACGTCGATCCCGAGGTTGGAGAGCAGTCCGGAATCGCGTTCGGTGTCTACCTGGTCCGGCAGGTCCTTTTCGGCCTGCTCGGCCTTGCCTGTGTCGCCCGTAGACCGGAGGAGGTCGAGGATCTGCCGCTTGTCGATCTGCATGATGTACCCGCTTTCCTGATTGTCCTGCTGTGAGGATGTCTGCGCCAATCCATCAGCACACTTACCACTCTGCCAAGCTCTGCACTGCCCCACAACCCCGCAAGCCGTTTTGCCATCCGGCGCCGGAGGCTAAGCGACTCCGGCGGCAATCGCCGCGTGCCGGACCAGGCCGTCGTAAACGCCAGGCTCGTCGTCGTCGACCACGGGGACTTCGGTGCCGCCCTCACCTTCCTGATGCAGCTCAATCCCCGGATTCACTACATCCGTACCGTCGGCGAGGAAGAAGTGCGGGCTGCCCTGGACATCGTCGCGGTGGGCAAAGTAGGACTGCATCATAGGTCCCCGCGCCTGGCCCGAATCGAACGCCTCGCGCAACCGGTCGACGTCGACTTCCTTGCACCTGACTGCCACGTCGAGAATTTCATGGCGCATGCTGATGCAGCGGCTGTCCCGCCAGAATGCCAGCCGCAACGCCATGTCGAGTTCCTCGGCCGCCGCAAACGATTGTTCTTTAGCGGCATGAACCGCTTCGTTGGCCGGCAGGCTGGTCACCGGCCACTCATAGGGATCGTGCTGCCACTCCGTGAACTCCAGCTCCGGGGCTAACGCGTTGATGACCGGTTTCTCCGGTTCGATCATCCGGGTTGTGAGGGCGGTTCGGTTGAGATCCTCAAGCAGGAACAACTGCAGGTCAACATGCAGGCGCCCGGTCAGTCCGGCCGCGTCGCGCGCTTCGTAGAAACGGTGCAGCGCCAGCGTGGACCAGCCGCACATGACATCGGTGAAGACAGTAACGGTTCCGGGGGAAACATTTGGCCGCGTCATGCCCCAAGGCTAGCCCAGTTCCCAAGGGGACTTACCGGAATGCCTGATTCCGTGCTACTGCCAGCTATTGTCCTTCCAGCCCGTCTCCGCTAGCCTGCCACCAGCCAGTTCTCCAAACAGTCCGCCACAGGCAATCAGCAGCAGAAATGAGAATTCTCATGCGGAAAGTAACCTCAGGCCTCTTCCACTCTGTCGACGGCGTGGTTGAATCCCCGGATCAGTGGCAGTTCGACAGTTTCGATGACGAACTCGGCGCTGGTCTGGGTGATTTCATCAACAGCACATCCACAGTGATCCTGGGCCGGACGACCTACGAACAGTGGGCCGACTACTGGCCCACCGCCTCGGATCCCTTCGGCGACTTCATCAACCCGATCGAGAAGTTTGTTGCCTCCCGGACGCTCACCGGCGACCTCGAGTGGCAGAACTCTCGGCTGATCGACGGCGGACTGGAAGACTTCGTACGCGAGCTCAAGATGGGCGACGGCGACGATATCGCCGTTTGCGGCAGCATCTCGGTTGTGCGCCAACTGCTGTTCGCCGGGCTGCTCGACTCACTGACGCTAATGCAGCATCCGGTCATCGCCGGCAAGGGCAAGCACCTGTTCGAACCCGAGGACCCCACAACGCGGCTGTTCCTGCAGGACTCCCAAATCACCAGCAAGGGCAACGTGATCATGAAGTATGGGCTGCTCGGCGAAAATTTGTACTAGCAGGATCCGGCCATCCGGGCAGGCCAGAGCTACCGCTACCTTTTCTGCGCCTTCTGCTGCCGCTTGTATTCGCGCACTGCAACAAGAGACTCCGGGCTGGTGACGTCGGCGATCGACATCGCGACGTCGCTGCGGCCATAGTCCCCGGCTGCCTCCCGCCAGCCAGCGGCTTCCAGCCCAAACTGCTTACCCAGCAGCGCCAAGAAGATCTTCGCCTTCTGCTCGCCAAACCCGGGCAGCGCTTTCAGGCGTGCTAGAACCTCGGCACCATCCGGATTTCCCGCGGTCCAGATGCCCGACGCGTCGCCGTCGTAATCGTCGACGATTGACCGTGCGAGATCCTGCACCCGGCCGGCCATGGACTTAGGGAATCGATGCACGGCGGGTTTCTGCCGGAATACATCGAGGAACTCTTCAGGATCCATCTGGGCAACCTGCTGCGCATCCAGCCCGCCGAGGCGGTCGGCCATTTTTGCCGGACCGCTGAAGGCTGCTTCCATCGGGATCTGCTGATCGAGCAGCATCCCCGTGAGCAGGGCGAACGGATTGGCGTTCAGCAAATCGTCGGCAACCGGATCTCCGGACAGGTAAAGATCGGCCATGGTCAGGGCTCCCCTCGGAAGAGTTCATTGGCTATCCCTCAAGCTACACCCAGACGCTTTTTGGAACGTCCAATGCGGTCCTTAGACCATTTCGGATCCCTGCAGCTGGCGGCACGGAGACGTAATGAGAACGATTCTCATGTATGCTGGCTGGCATGCACATCACACTCGTCAGTTCTTTGGACGCTCTTTGCCGCGCCCCGGCGCTCCAGCACCTCTCCAGCGGGAAGATGAATACCGCCGTCGTCATCCATGACCTATTGGAAAACGGCACCGTGGTGCGGCAGGTTTTCCATGACGGCCGACTGCTGGAGCGGCACGAAAACTTGCTGGAGCACGGCTGCCTCAGCTGCACGGTGAGATTGGATGTGGCACCGACTGTTGAGCGCTTGCTTGCCGACGGCTACGAGCACATCATCATGGGGCTGCCGCCTACGATGGCGGCCTCCATGGCAGTCCACGGAATCACTCAGGGGGTGAAGAGTCCCTTTACCATCGGCGCAGTCGTCCTGGCGTGCGATCCTTCGTCCTTGGAAGACCAGATGTGGGACAGGCACACACTTTTTGGATCCGGCTACACCGCCGCCCGCAAAGAGGAACGAACCGCGGGCGAGTTCCTCCTGGAAGAACTGAGCTTCAGCGACACGGTCTTCGTGGCGGGGCCTTTCCCTTCCAGTGCCGGGAACCACCGAGGCAGAGGCTTGTTACTGCTGCGCGAACTCGCACCGCATTCCACCCTGATCGAAGCAGGATCAACTCGCTCCCCGGCGCGCCACGATGCCGCCGAGGCCCAGGCACGGTCCCTGCCAGGCAGGGTGCGGATTCCGGCTGCGGACACGTCCACCGTATTCACCACCGTTCTGCACCGGGTCCGCCGGCCACTGCATCCCGGACGTTTCCGGCAAGCTCTGCCCCAACTGGCCGAAGGGTGCGTCTGGTTGCGTGGGCGCCTGTGGATGGCTTCGGCGCCAACCTGCAGGATCGCAATCCAAGGCATCGGTCCGCGTGTATTGCTTGAGAACACCGGCCCCTGGGCGGCTGACCTGCCTGATGCCACCAATAGCCACCCGGCCGGAAGTACGGACGCAATCCTGGACTGGAATGCCGAATCCGGTGACAGGGCGACGGTCATAGCCGTCACCGGCGAAGACATCCAACCAGAAGAACTTCGAGAACTTCTCGATGGCTGCGCCCTAACCCCAGCCGAAATCGCCCAGCATCCGGACGGGTTTCCGGATCCCTTCGGCCTGGATACCAGCGAATCCACAGAAGCAGCAGAAATGGAGCCAAGAAGAAAATGAAGGTCCGCAACTCACTTCGGGCGTTGAAGAAGATCCCCGGTGCGCAGGTCGTGCGCCGACGTGGCCGCACGTTCGTCATCAACAAGAAGAACCCGCGGATGAAAGCCCGTCAGGGCTGAAGCATCAGCCCTGACGTTCCCCTCACAACAGACAGTCCCAACCACCGAGGTATTTTCATATGCACTCCAAACTCCGCCGATCGGCACTAGCCGGAACGGCAGTCCTGGCCCTCGCCTTAACGTCTTGCGCCGGCTCCCGATCCGAAGCGGGCACCCAAGCAGCCGCAGCATCCAGTGACAAGATCAGCATCGTCACATCCACGAACACCTACAGCGACATCGCGGAAACCGTCGGCGGCGGGAAGGTGTCGGCCACGGCGATCATCGACAGCATTAGCCAGGACCCGCACTCCTACGAGGGCACGGCCAGGGACCGTCTTGCTTTATCCGAGGCTGACCTCGTCATCCGTAACGGAGGTGGCTTTGATCCATTCATGGAACAGCTCGCGGGAGACGCGGATGTGGCGGCAGTGATCGATGCATTCGAAGTATCGGGACTCGATGCCGCACAGGAAGACGAGGCGGCGGCACACGAAGCCCACGAAGATGAGCCAGCCGCCGGACATGCCGACGAGCACGAACACGCCCACGGCGCGGTCAATGAACACGTCTGGTATTCGCTCCCGGCCATTGCCAGGATCGCCGATGAGATTGCCGCGCAGCTAGCCAAGTTGGACCCCGAGAATGCTGCCACGTATGAGTCCAACGCGGCGGTGTTCACCGATGAGCTGGCAACCCTTGAAGGTCGCGTGGAGGATCTGCGTGAGGAGCATGGGGGCAGTGCCATCGCCGCCACCGCCCCGCTGGCCGAGCATCTCCTCGCCGACGTCGGTCTTGTCGACAAGACGCCGGAGGAGTTCACTACAGCGATCGAAGCCGGGAACGATGCTCCCCCGACCGAGATCAAGGAAGCGCAGGACCTCCTGACCTCAGGAAGCGTCGTTCTGCTGGCCTACAACAGCCAGGTGGAAGGTCCACAGTCAGAGAGCCTGAAGTCCATGGCCAAAGAGACGGGTGTACCAGTGGTCGATTTCACCGAAACGCTTCCCGAGGATGTCTCCTACGTGGAGTGGATGAACGGCAACATCGACAGGCTCGAAGCAGCCCTGCGGTCCTGAAAACAGAACTTCGTCTGCCGAGGGCAATGCTCCAGTTGGACGCTGGACCATTGCCCTCGGACCTGACCGTTGGAAGGGCAGTTGCTGCTGCCCTTCCTAACCTGCGGCAGGCACCCGGATCAGCTTCTTGTTCACGAATTCGGCCATGCCGTACTTGGCCAGCTCGCGGCCAACGCCGGAGCGTTTAACACCGCCGAAAGGCAGATCAGGCTGTGAATCCGCCACAGAATTGATAAACACCATGCCGGTGTCCAGCCGGTCGGCAACTTCCTTGGCCTTCTCCACATCGGCGCTGAAGACGGCTCCGCCGAGACCATAGGGCGACCCGTTCGCCAGTTCGACGGCTTCCTCGGCATCCCGGACTTTGTAGATGACCGCAGCGGGGCCAAAGAGCTCTTCCGAGTAGGCACGCATCCCGGGCCGCACTCCGGTGAGGACCGTCGGCTCCACGTAAGCTCCCTGTCCTTCGACAAGCTTGCCGCCCGTGAGCAATTCAGCGCCCTTGTCCACCGCATCCTCAATCTGTTCGATCAGTTCTTCGGCAGCAGCCCGCGATGACAGGGGGCCGAAGCGCGTTTCGGGCTTCAGCGGGTCGCCCGGCTCGATCCTCGCCATCCGCTTGGTGAATTTATCCACGAATTCTTCATAGAGGTCCTCGACGATGATGAACCTCTTGGAGGCAGTACAGGCCTGGCCGGCATTGCTCATGCGTCCGCCGACCGCAGCCTTGACCGTTGCATCCAGACCCTCGGAGTCCAGCACAATGAACGGATCGCTTCCGCCGAGTTCGAGCACATACTTCTTAAGGTGGCGGCCAGCCACCTCCGCTACGGCAGACCCCGCACGCTCGCTGCCTGTCAGGGAGACGCCCTGGACCCGGGGATCGGCGATGATTCCAGCGACCTGCTCGTTGGTCGCAAAAATGTTGACATAGGCACCGTCGAGCAACCCGGCGGCACGGAAGATTTCCTCCATCACGAGCGCCGACTGCGGGCAGTTGCGCGCGTGTTTGAGCAGGATCGTGTTTCCCAGCATCAGGTTCGGAGCGGCAAACCGGGCCACCTGGTAGTAGGGATAGTTCCACGGCATGATGCCGAGCAGCACTCCGACCGGTGCCGAACGGACAACGGCCTCTCCGCCGCCGCGGACGATCAGCGGCTCATCTTTCATGAACGCCGGACCTTCGGTTGCGTAGTACTCGTAAATGTCCGCGACCAGTCCTACTTCGCCCCTGGCCTGGCTGATCGGCTTACCCATTTCCAGGCTGATGATTCCCGCCAGCTCATCCCGACGGTCCCGGTAGAGTTCGGCTACGCGCAGCAGCACGGCAGTTCGCTCCGGAACCGCAGTCTGCCGCCATGAGTCGTAGGCGGTCTGTGCTTTCTTGAGTGACGCGGAAATTTCTTCGTCGCCGGCAGCCGGAAATTCCCGCAGCGTTTCGCCGGTAGCGGGATTTATACTCTTGTAGTAAGTCATGCTTTCAAAAATATCGGCAGGAAGACTTCATATCCAGCAAATTCGAGACATTTCTTGATATGTCTTGCGCGGCCGGACGGCTAATATGCAGCAGTGGCGTAAAGTAGAATGATCCATAAGTGATTCGTCGGAAACCCGACATTCAGTTGTCGCTCCGCAGAAGGGAGAGAATCGTGGCATCACCGCCGGCGTTGCAGTCCCAGATTTATCGCTCCCTGCCCGAAAAGGAACGGTCGGAGGCCATCGTCCAGAGGATATCCACGGCAATTGCCCTGGGCATGCTCCGCGTCGGCGAACGGTTGCCCGTGGAGTCCGAGCTTTCCGATATGTTCGGCGTAGCGGGAGCCACCCTTCGTGAAGCCCTCGCTGAACTAAGGGAACGCGGCGTAGTTGAAACACGCCGGGGCCGCAACGGCGGAACGTTCGTGGTCAAGTCACCTGCAGCCCAGGAACAGCAGTTACGGAAATATCTCCGGGACACTTCCATTGCCGATCTGCGGGATCTCGGTGACGAGCAAACCGCCGTGGCCGCAGCAGCTGCCCGCCTGGCATGCGATCGCGCGCATCCCAAGGACCTGGACAGGCTGGAACAGTTGGCCAAGGCACTGGCCGGAGCCGATTCCCCTGAAGCACAGGCAAGGTCAGACAGCCGCTTCCACATTGAGCTGGCAGTGGTCGCCCAGTCTCCGCGGCTAACCAGCTTGGAGATCCGGCTGCAATCCGAGGTTGGCCAGCTGCTGTGGAGCCCGATTGCCGGTGTGTTCGACCCGGCCACGGCCGCCCGTGAGCATGTGCGTATTGTCGATGCGATCAGGGCGGACGAACCAGACAACGCTCAGCGCCTGGTTGTCGAACATATCCGGCGGAACACCTACCACCTCATTGACACCAAGCTCACGCTTGCCCATGCAGGCGATGAACAGGAGATCTCATGACCGCGCCCGCCTCACCCCGCGCCATCAGCAGTGCGACGGCCATCGAGGCATGGCTCAATGAGCTGTACCAGGACCTATACGACGCCGCTCACACGGTGGAAAAACAGCTCGAAGCAAGAATTCCCTCAGGCATAAAAATATCGCCGAAAGACATTACCGGATTACGCAAAATATCTACCGCATTCCTCAATTCCCACGACATTGTTGTCGGCGCTGGAGTAATCTTCTCAATCTCCGCAATCAAAGACGCGGAGGGAGTATTGGAATGGTGGTTCAGAACTGATTCCGGGAATATCGAAAAGCTGGATTTTGATTTAGCTCCCGAGGGCGAACGGTTTTACGACTACGAGCAGCTCCCCTGGTTTTCCATCGCGGCCAAAACCGGCCGGCAATCCATTGCGGGACCCTATGTGGACTATCTCGGTTTCGACGAATACATCATGACCTGTACCGTGCCGACCTATGTCCATGGAACCTTCATCGGTGTAACCGGCTGCGACATCCGGATCCGCGACATCGAAAACAAGTTCATCCCGATCATCCGCCGGATTCCTGGAGATGCCGCCATCCTGAATGGCCAGAACCGCGTGATCCTGGGCAACTCCGGACGTTTCATCGTGGGGGAACGGATCAAGGCAGCGCCCGAGGGATTCTGCTTCATACCGCTGAACGTCCCCAACCTGAACCTGCAGTTGATCTGCGCGGCCGGATGACCGCGCAGATCAACTGATCAGGCGTTGGCCGGCTCCTGCGTCCTGCCCGGCGCAGCGGCCGGATTCAGCCTGCTCTGGCGCACGAACTCTTCGAACAACAGGGACCGATCATTCGCGTCCCCGTCCGAGTCCTCCGGATGCCATTGCACGCCGACCACCCAGGTCTTCCCCGGATGCTCCGTACCTTCAACCACACCGTCCTGCGCCAGAGCGGCAACTCTCAATTCAGCTGCCACGGTTCCCACCGCCTGATGATGCCCCGAGCGCACGGTGACCGTAGGACGGCCAAGGATGGCCGCCACCTTCGAGCCGGGAGCCAGGTTCACCTTCTCGTCCAGGAACATCGGCTGTCCCGGCGCCCCGCGGTGCAGATGCCATGGATCCAGATCAGGGATCAGTGTGCCGCCACAGGCTACGTTGAGCAGCTGTGACCCCCGGCAGATGGCGAGCAACGGCTGGTCCCGCTCCAGCACACCGCGGATCAGTTCCACACAGTACTGATCCGCCCGCAGATCGACTCCGTACGAGTTCGGTACCGGCCCGGTGTGGCCATACAGCGACGCATCCACGTCACCGCCGCCCAGAAAGAGAACTCCGTCGTACTTGGCCAGCTCTGCTTCGGGAGTCAGTTGTTCCGCCGCGCTGTCCACGAGTTCGGCCCGCGCACCGGCCGCCAACAGTGTTTCAAACGCGACACGCGTAAACCGCTCCATCAACTCCAGCGTCTGCTGGGTCATCCCGGGGAACGCTAGTGAAACAACGACGGCGACGCGCGGCGCATCCGCTGGCAGGCCGCCGAAGCCGGCGGGAACTACATCCGCGGGGTTGACCCGCAGCCCGCTCACCGGGCGCCTGCCAGTGCCGTAGCGGCAGCCTTGTCACGGCGCTGCCTGGCCGCATCGACAACCCAGACGAACAGCGCATGGTCGGCGGGATTGGTCTCTGCGGTGTCTTCCGGGTGCCACTGGACGGCGAGCATTGAAGCTCCCGGCACTTCAAGCGCTTCCACCACGCCGTCCGCTGCGGCCGCCGTGACCTGCAAGCCCTCACCGAGCACACCAACGGCCTGATGATGGTACGAGGAAACATCCACCCGTCCGGATCCGACCACTGTTGCCAGCAGGGAGTCTGTCGAGACGGTGACCGGGTGGATCGCATCCTTGTGCTGGACGGTACCCGGTTCCAGATGCTGCAGCAGGGTCCCGCCCCGGGATACGTTGAGCAGCTGCAGGCCGCGGCAGATCGCCAGTAACGGCACTCCCGCTTCGATGCAGGCGGCCATAATGGCCGATTCATAAGCGTCCTGGCCTGAGTAGTCGGTGGGCCAGTAATGTTCGTCCGGTTCTGCTCCATAGAGTTCGGGCGCCACGTCGGCGCCGCCGGGAAGCAGCACGCCGTCGAAACGGGCTACCTGCTCGGCGGCGCTGTCACCGCTTCCCGGGAACATGATGACCGGTTCCCCGCCGGCAGCAACGATGCAGCGCAGCACCTTGGCGGCCACGGCAACGCCATCGAAGCGCAGGCCGTGGACGGAGTTGGACCACATGCCCGGAACGCCGATCAAGGGGCGGCTCATACAGCCACCTCCGCAGCCAGCGCGTACGGCAGGTGCGGCATCCACTTGGTCCAGATCCGCTCCAGCCGCCCGTCTGCCACTACCGTTGCCAGTGCCGTGTTGAGTTCGGCCAGCAGGAAGGGGTTGTCCTTGGCCACGCCGATCCCCCACCGGTTACCTGTGGGGTGGGTAAAAGCGACATCGTACGCCGGGTCTTCACCCAGCGGCACGGTTACGACGTCGTCGTCCACCATGGCATCCACCTCACCGTTGCGCAGAGCCGCCAGCATGTCGCCGAAGACGTCCGCGCCGGTGAAGGCAACCGGTTCGGCTCCCTCGAAGGTGACGGCCAGTTTCATGTTGGCGCTGCCTTCGATGGCCGCCACCTTGTAGCCCGCGAGGTCAGCCGGCGAACGGGCCGGATCGCCTTTGCGCACCAGCACGGTCTCGTCGAACACAGCGTACGGGTCGGTAAAGTTCACCACGGCCTGGCGTTCCGGAATGATGCCCTGGCCGCACCAAACCGCATCCACGCGGTGGTCACGGACAGCGGGCAGCATGTCGTCCCAGTCGAGGTAGGCCCATTCGATGCGCAGGCCGAGCACGGAGGCGACCAGTTCGGCCGCCTCCGGTTCGTACCCGCGGCGGTTGCCGGCGTCGTCAACCAGGTTGAACAGCGGCGGCGCCTCGGAGTCGATGCAGGCCAGGCGGAGGACGCCTGCCGAAACAGTCTCAACATGGCTCACGGAATGGTCTCCCAGTACATCTCGCGGTCCCATTCGGTGATGGCGCCGCAGTAGCGGGCCCACTCCTCCTGCTTTAGCTGGGTGTAGATCGATACCAGGTCCGCCGGCAGCGCCGAGGTGAGGTAGGTATCCGAGACGAAGGCGTCGATTGCGTCGCCCAGGGTGAGCGGCAGCTGGCCGCCGAGGGCCGGAACGTCCGCACCGCCGTCGTCGGGCATCCCCGGATCCAGCCGGCGGTTCAGACCGTCCTCCATGGCGGCGATAAGCAGCGTATGGGACAGGTACGGATTTACTGCCGCGTCCGGTACCCGGTACTCCATCCGGCCATTGGAGGAGATGCGCACCAGGCAGCCGCGGCTGTCCAGGCCCCAGTTCGCCGTGCTGGGAGCGAACTGGCCTGCGTCCCAGAACCGCTTGTAGGAGTTCACGGTGCTGGCCATGACCGCCATCGAACCGGGGGCGTGCGTGAGCAGGCCGCCGATGGCGTGCTTAGCCGTCTCGGAAACGTGCAGTTCCACCCTGCCGTCATCTTCGATCACGTTGGTGTCGCCGTCCCAAAGGCTCAGGTTGTGGTGGCAACCGTTGCCCATCTGGCCGTTGTAGGGCTTGGGCATGAAGCTGGCGGTGACGCCGAACTCGCGGGCAACCTGCTTGCAGATCTGGCGGTAGGTGACCAGCCGGTCGGCGGTGTTTTCCACCCGGTCGTACATCCAATTGAGCTCGAGCTGCCCGTCGTCTTCGTAGTCGCCCTCAATCATGTCCAAGCCCATGGCCTTGGCGTAGGTGACCAGCTTCTTGTAGATCGGACGCATGCGCTCCAGGTTCTCCACCTGGTAGGCCGGGCTGGTGCCGGGCTTCTTGACCACCTCGAGACCGGGGCCCTCCCAGGTCATCTCGGGTTCGGTCCCGGAGCGGACCTCAAAGCCTGTGCGGGCGGTGAAGGCTTCGTGCGAGCGGATCAGCAGCGAGCGGGTGTCGATCGGCAGCACGCGGCCGCCGACCTCCGGCAGGTGCGGGGGCTCGTAGGCCGTGCAGAAAATCCGCGCCACGGACGTGTCCCATGGCAGCACCACGAACGTATCCGGCTCCGGCAGCGCCCAGAACTCGCGCGCCTCGATGCCGCCGCCGATCAGGTTGCCGTGGCGGTCATTCTGCAGGTCGGACAGCGCCGTCCGGTGGAAGCAAATGCCCTTTTCCAGGTTGCGCTTGAAGTGGTTGGCCGGGACCATTTTGGCCACCATGCGGGAGCCGATGGTCGGCAGTGCGTAGTACACGTACTCGACGCCGGCCTCCTCGATCTTGCGGCCGAGCTCGCGCACGGTTTCGGGACGCAGGTTGCGCTCCTGGTGCCGTGCGAAGGCGCCGCGGTCATTGAGCGATTGCTGCAGGTCGATGGCGGCCAGGTCGGGCCGCACGGGGGTGAGTGTCATGATGGTCTTCTCTCTCGTCAGTGGGCGAAGCCGGTCAGACGGCAGCCAGGTCGGCGCCGGCGTGGATGCCGGATTCGTTCACGAGCTTGCGGTAGTGCAGTTGGCGGTCAGCCGGCAGGGCGGCGGTCACCGCGCCGATCAACCGGCCGTCGCGGTAGTAAGCCACGGCGGTTCCCTCCCAGGGGCGGGAAGGGTCGCCTTCGAGAACCTCGATGGTGTCGGCCAGGGCGGGGCTGCCCACCCCTTGGATCCGGGTCTTGAAGATGTCGGACCAGAACGACGGCAACGGTGCCGCCGGCTCCGGAACAACGTCGCCCTGGAGGGCCGCCACCAGTGCCGGCGCGGCGATTTTGGCCGTATCGGCGGGAGTGGCCCAATGCTCGACGCGGCGGGCAGGTCCCCCGGCTCGGCGGTCCGGGTAACGGGCTACGTCGCCCACCGCAACCACGTGTTCCGCTCCGAGCACCTGGAGGTGTTCGTTGCAGAGCACGCCGTCGCTGAGGTCCAGCCCGTTTCCCGCCAGCCACTCGACGTTCGGCAGCGAGCCGACGGCCTCAATAACGACGTCGGCGGCTACTTCCGTACCGTCCTCGAGCCGGACACCTGCACAGCGCCCGGCTCCTTCCGTGTGGGTGCCGGACATGTCGAGGAACTCGGTGACCCGTTTGCCGGCCACACAATCAATGCCGTGCGCCTGCAGGAAGGTGCGGATGCCGGCGCTCAGCTCGTGACCGAGCGGGCGTTCCATCGGGCCACCGGTCCCCTCAATGAGCGTGACCTGGCAGCCCAGACCGGCCGCGGTCGCGGCAGCCTCACAGCCGATGAAACCGGCGCCGATCACCACCACCCTGGTTTTGGGCTTGAGCTCGCCATGCAGGGCCATAGTGTCCTCGAGACGGCGGATCACATGGCGGCCGGCGGTGGGTCCGGGAACCGGCACCCGCCGCGGGCGCAGGCCCGTGGCAATCACCAGCCCGTCGTAGGCTAACTCTTCCCTGGTACCCAGCGTCAGCGTGCGCGCCGCCAGGTCCGCCGCGACAACCGCGGATCCGAACCGCCATTGGATATCGGTGGCCGTGCGGCGTTGCCGAAGCTGTACCGCGGCAAGCGCTTCCTCTCGGGAACCGGGCGCGGCGAGCAGGTCCTTGGACAGCGGGGGCCGGTTATAGGGCGGGTGGATCTCATCGCCAACGACGACGATCTCTTCCTCCCAGCCGGCCGCGCGCAGCTGTTCGGCGGCGCGCAGTCCTCCCATCGAGGCTCCTGCGATGACAATTCTGCGGCTCATGTCAGTCCTTGAGGAAGATGGCCTGGACCGGGCAGACGTCGATGGCTTCCTCCACCTCGTCCAGCAGTCCGTCGTCGAAAGTTGCCTCGTACTCAAGCTCGCCGTCGGCATTCATCCGGAACACATCCGGCGCGGCGATGGCGCACTGGCCGTGGTTGTCGCAGAGGCTGCGGTCTACGTCGATGGTCTTCATCAGTTTTGTCCTTCCTAAAATGTCTGCAAGTTTCCAGGGCCGCTAGGACCGTTTGGTGAAGCCGATGGGCAGGCGGATCGGACCGGTGTTGCCTGAGTCAGGCAGCCATTCGTCCCCGCCGGTCAGGTGCGGCTGGGCAATGCGGCTGGCCAGCAGCGGCAACGCCTCGCTCATGTCCGCGCGGGCCACGAAGTGCCCCAGGCAGTGGTGAACGCCGCCGCCGAATCCATAGTGCGGAGCGTGCTCGCCGAGCAGGTCCATCTCCGGATTCGGGAAAGCCTTCGGGTCGGTGCCCGAGGACTGCGTGAACAGGTGGACGGTGGTGCCCTTTTCAATGAAGAGGTCCTGGTAGGTGAAGTCCTCGACTGCTTCCCGTGTCACCCAGGTGACCGTGGGGTTGATCCGCATGACTTCCTCTACCGCCTTGCCGCCCAGATCCGGACGTTCAGCCAGCAGCTCCCACTGCTCCGGGTTGTGCATGAATGACTGCATGGCCAGTCCCAGCTGGTTGCGCGTGGTGTCCATGCCGCCGAAGATCAGCAGCACCAGTGCGTTGCGCAGCTCCTCGTCGCTGAGCCGGTCGCCGTCGCGGTTGGCCAGTACCAGGCGGCTGACGAAGTCCTCGCCTGGGTTGGCCTGGCGGTCCTTGATCAGCTCCTCGGCGTATTCGTAGAGCTCGGCGACGGCGGCGTCCACCTTTTCCAGGTCTTGCTTGAAGGTCACGCCCAGTGCCAGTCCTACGGTGGAGGCCAGCCTGGCAATCGTCGGCCATTCGCTTTCCGGAATGCCCAGCAGGATGGTCAGCACCCGCGTGGCGTACGGTTCGGCGAAGTCGCGGATGAACTCGCATTCGCCCTTGTCGATGAAGGCGTCGATCAGCTCGTTTGCCAGGGCCTGGAAGCGCGGCACCAGGTCCTCGATCAGCCGCGGCGAGAAGGCCGGGTTGAGCAGGCGCCGGATCCGGTGGTGGTCCTCGCCCTCCAGTACCAACAGGTTCTTGGTCCACCAGTCGAAGAAAAGCCCGCCGTGGACGCCGTTGTGCGCCGGCCACTTGGCGCTGCCCTGCGAGAGCTTGGGGCTCTTGAGCAGCTTGCTGACCTCGTCATACCGCAGCACGGCGATGCCGTAATTGGTCCGTGCGTACCAGCTCTGCTCCCGGGCTGCGCGCAGTTCTTCGGACTGCATGGCAAACGATGGATCCGAGATGTTCAGGTAGGGAACCTGGACGGTAGGCGTACTCATGATGTGGAACCTGTTTCTTTCTTTGCTGATGGAACTGAAGGGCGCGGCAACCGCGTCAGGGCTTGAGGGAATGTGCCGGCGCGGAGGGGACCGCGTCCCCGAAGGGTGCGTCACCCTTGAGGTAGGGCTTCTTCCACGCCATGTAGACCAGGCCAATAACGACGACGCCGACCGCCGAGATCAGCACGATGTAGTTGGAGAACCAGCCGGCTTCCGGGGTCCGCGGCCAGGCCATGTTGACCATGCCGAGCACGCCCCAGGCCAGTGCGGCGACGTAGACCGGGGTGCCCCAGGCGCCGAGTTGGAAGGCACCGCGCGGCTTCCAGCCTTTGAGCCGTGCCCGCAGCGCGGCGAGCACCACCATCTGGAAGCCCATGTACATACCCATAGCGGCGAAAGAAATGATGGTGATCAGGGCATCCTCAGAGACCTTGGAGCCGATCACGATCAGCGCCGGGACCAGGCCGGCCAGCAGCAGGGCATACGGCGGAACATGGCGGGATTCGCTGAACTTGCTGAGCAGATTGCTGGCCGGAAGAATGCCGTCCCGGGCCATCGAGTAAGCCAGGCGGGAGGACGCAGCCTGCAGGCTCAGGACGCAGGAGACAAAGGAGATGAGTACGACGGCGAGCACTACCTTGAAGCCGACCGGTCCGAAGGCCGAGAGCAGTACGTTGCCGACCGGATCGGCGTCGGTGCCGCTGATCACTGCGCCGAAGTCGGGGACGGCAAGGATCAGGGACAGGCAGACGAACATCGCTGCGAAGCCGCCGATGTAGATGGTCATGCGCATGGCCTTGGGGATGGTCCGCCCGGGGTTCGGGACCTCTTCGGCGACGTCGCCGCAGGCCTCGAAGCCGTAGTACTGGTAGATGCCGATGAGGCCGGCCGCCGCAAAGGCAATGAAGTAGTTGCTGCCTTCGCCTGCCCCGAAGCTCTGGAACAGGACGCCCAGATCGTGTTCGCGGGCCGCTACCATCAGCCAGATGCCGACCACCAGAGCGCCGCCGAGTTCGGCGAGCAGGCCGAGCATGGCTACCTTGTTCAGGACTTTGGTGCCGCCGAGATTCAGCACGGTGGCCAGCAGGATGACGGCCAGGGCGGCCATGATCACGGAGTTGACGCTGCTCTCCATGCCCAGCAGAGAGCTGAGGAAGGGCCCTGCGCCGTAGGCAACACTGGCGATCGTTGCCAGCAATGCGCACAGGTACACCCAGCCGTTCATCCAGCCCCATTTGCGGCCCCAAAGCCGGCGGGACCAGGGGTACACGCCCCCGGCCACCGGGTAGTTGGAAACGACTTCGCCGAAGACTGTGGCGACCAGCAGCTGGCCGACGCCGACAATAATCAGCGACCAGAACATGGGCGGCCCGGCGATGCCCAACGAAGCCGCGAACAGCGAATAGATACCGACAACGGGGGACAAATAAGTGAAGCCCAGAGACACGTTGCCCCAGAACGTCATTTCACGCTTGAATTGCTGATCGTACGAATAGCCAAGGCTGGCAAGGTGCGCGGCATCTTCATCGATGCCGGCCTCCCCAGCGGGCTTCGTCATTTCGGCAGACATTGCTCTCCTTCTTGAACGGTGAGTCAAAGCAGTAAGTCGGATGGAAGCGGTCGGTACGTCAACGCGGAACCCCCATGTCCCCGCCGTGATACACCTCACGTGACCGCGATCACTGAAAAACTCTACTAATGGATGTTTATTCTGGCAAGGGGTTCGCGGCGGCCATTTTGGCGGCAACTAAGTCGGTCGCTGTAAACCCCGTGAAATCAAAGGTATTCGCGGTATGGTTCTGGCAAACATGCCGTGGATCACAAATCCTGTAAACAGCAGAAAAAGCTTTGTTTCCAATGTATTTCCGTCGGACAGCAACAGAACGCCGCCAAAAACTGGTCAGAGCAGCGGCCAGGCGCGGCGGCTCAGATCATAGGCTCCCCACGCGCGGGGAACGAGGTCGAACGCGGCGTCGCAAATACGGCGGAGCTGCCCCATGCTCCCGGCCGGAAGCTGCTCCGGGCCAGGCTCACGGCCGGGGTTGGGATAGCTGTTCCCGATGGCAGTGGCCCACTCCAGCCCGTGGGAATATCCGCTGCAAAACTGCCAGACAAAGATCAGCTCGGCCGGCACATCGCCGTCGGAACGCAGGTCCTTCAGGATGGCCGTCTGCGTGCGGTTCTTGGTGGCGTAACCCCAGTTGCCGCTCGCCTTCCGGCTGAAGACCGGTGGCAGCTGCATCGACAGCGCCGCGTCATTGACCGCCCGGCGCAAACCATCGAAGTACTCCACGGTGCGCGCATGCTCGCCGGGACGGAACTCTTCCAGATAGGCATCCCAAAAGGATGACGCGTTGAAGACCTCCCGGGCGATGAGCACCAGGCTGCGGCGGGAACGTTCGCGTCCATCTTCGGGCAGCAGCGCCCAAAGAACCGTCGTCGCGCATTCGATTATGGTGCGCACCAGCGAATACGGCGCATGCGTGTTCTGCCGGTAATAGACAAGGCCACCGGGGTCTTCGACGAACATCAGCCGCCGCAGCGCGTTGGCATTGTCCGTGACCGCGGCCAGTGACTGCCGGACTATGCGGCCAACACTGTGGGAGGGGGCGAAGCGCTCGTCGAGCAGGAACAACGGGGGCTTGGGTTCGATGTGGTCGCCATCCGGGTCCCGGCCAAGCAGGGGCGAAAGGTCCTGCAGGCGTGCCAGGATGGCCCGCGCAGCGAGGCTCTCCGCGTCAGCCCCGTCCAGCCGGCCCGCACAATCAGGAGGAAACTGCGCGTCCTGCATGGGCAAGATCCTAGTCCGGCCGCTGCTGGACCAGGACATCGACAGGGGAAGCCACATCTACGTTGTGCAAACCATCTAAGGCCTGGATGGGATATCCGATGCTGCTTCCCGACAGCCCTTCCTACACTGGACGCCAGTCCCATAGCCGTCGCGGCTGCGCCGGTTGTTTTCCGCTCGAAAGGGTCTCAATGCCAACCCAGCACCTCCCGCCGTCATCATCGCAACGGCCCTTGGACGGCATCCTTGTCGCCGACTTTTCCCGTGTCCTCGCCGGGCCGCTCGCCACGATGACGCTGGCCGATCTCGGAGCCCGGGTGATCAAGGTAGAGCGGCCGGGCACCGGAGACGATACGCGAAGCTGGGGACCGCCATACTCCCCCACCGGCGCCACCTACTTCGAAAGCGTGAATCGCAACAAGGAATCCGTCTGCCTGGACCTGTCCAACCCGGAAGACCTCAAGCTGGCCCGGGAACTGGCGCGGCGAGCGGACGTGCTGGTTGAGAACTTCAAGCCTGGCGGCATGGCGAAACTCGGTCTTGGTTACGAGCAACTTGCGGCGGAGAACCCGGGACTGGTCTACGCCTCCATCTCGGGTTTCGGCTCTGCGGGCGGAGCGGACCTGCCCGGGTACGACTTCATCGTCCAGGCATTGGGCGGGCTGATGAGCATCACGGGCGAGGCGGACGGCTCCCCGTACAAGGCCGGAGTCGCGCTAGTAGACGTGCTGACAGCCAAGGACGCGACCATCGGCATCCTTGCAGCGCTCAACGCGCGGCCTGCATCCGGACGCGGCAGTCACTTGGAGGTGAATTTGCTCTCCAGCCTGCAGGGCGCTCTGGCCAACCAGGCCCAGGCCTACCTGGGCGCCGGCAAGGTGCCGAAGCGGATGGGCAACGAGCACCCTTCAATCGTTCCCTACCAGCTGCTCGAGTGTGCCGACGGACCGCTCGCAGTAGCTTGCGGCAACGACGGCCAATTCCGGCGGCTCACCGAGGTGATCGGGGTACCGGCGCTGGCCTACGATGGCCGCTTCGCCACCAACAATTCACGTGTGGAGCATCGGACGGAGTTGATCCCTCTGCTCGAAAATGCACTCGCTGCGGCGTCGGCGGAGGTTTGGCGGGACAAGCTGGCCGGCGTGAGCGTGCCGGTCGGACCCGTTGCCTCCATCGACGAGGGGATCGGGTACGCCGAGTCCCTGGGATTGAACCCGACGATCGAGGTCCAGGACACCACGGGGAAGTCAGTCGGTCGACAGATCCGCCATCCGATTTCCTGGTCCCCGGCTTTCGAACCGAGGTCCAGCGCTCCGCCGGCCTTGGGCGAGAACACCGAGAGTGTCCTTCACTGGCTTCGCGGGGACGGCTAGAGCCCGCGCCGCCGCAGCGCGAGCCACAGGTGGGCGGCGACGTCCGGATCCTCGATGCTGATCCCCAGCAGTTTCTCCGCCACGGCCATCCGGTGCCGCAGGGAGTTCCGATGTACGTCCAACGCCCGCGCGGTTTCTTCCCAGTGCCCGCGATGCCGCAGATACGCGGCAACGGTGCCAAGCAGGTCTGCGCGGTTGTAGCCGGCAAGCGTCTCTGCCCAGCGGTCCGCCCGGGCATCGTCGTCGCCTGAGGTTCCCACCAGTCGCCCGGCTGGCGCGAGCAACGCGGCTCGCCGGACGGCGGCGAATTTTCCGGCGACCTCGGCCAGCTGCAGCGGCCCGGTCCACGCTGCGCCGGTTTCTGTGGCAGGTTGGACCTGCCGCCCGGACGTCGGCCACGCAGATTTCCGGGCGGTGCCCGGTTCTGCCACCGCTGCCGGGGATTGCGCCCATGCGAGCAACTCGCCGTCGTAAATTTCGTCCTCCTCCCCCGCCACGGCGCTCTCCGCGCTCAGCGTGGCTGCGTCGATGAGGAAGTAGGCGACACCATCCTCAATGAATCTAAGCTCACAATCAGTCAGCGCCGGCGCCGGCAGGAGGGAGCCGTCCTCGACGTCGAATCCCGCAACCGCGTAAGCCGCGGATGCCAGGTCACGAGAGGCAGGGCCCATCCGGACTGCGAGGACGTGCACACGCTCGGGCAGCGGAGGAAGGCCCACGTCCGTAGCCAGTAACCGCGCGGCCTCGCTGTGTCCGCGGGCTACGAGCTTGGCGGCGGCGGATCCCAGCGCTCCGGCAGTACTGGAAAGTTCTTCCTGCTGCTGGGCCCGCATGGCCAGCAGCACGCAGACGGTCATGATGATCTGCCGGTCCGCCTTGGTTAGCGTGCGTCCCGAGCCGATGGCCAGAAAGCCCTCGATCTTCCGCCCGACAAGGATGGGATATTCGACCACCGGCGTGCCGTGCAGCCAGAACGTTGCTGCGGAGTGCGTTCCCGCCATATTCAACCGGGTGGTCTCCTCACGCAGGTGGGGCAGCAGTGCCGTGGAGCCAGCCGGCCAAATGGTCGCGGCGGCGCCGTCGGCCGGGAGATACGCAGCCCAGCCCCCGAGGGCTTGGGCGAGCCCCTGCACAACGGACGGAATCGCGTCCTGCCGCATCGCCGCCCGTGCCAGTGCCGTTTGCGTTCCGAGGCTCGCGATCAGGTCTGCCTGACCGCTCCTGGCGGCCAAGTCCCAGAAGGCGCGCGACACATCCAGGAACGGGACACCGTCGGGAACTACCAGCAGTTCGATCCCGTCGGCGGAGCAAGCCTCCACGAGTTGCGGCGGCACAGCATCGAGCCCCTCGCCCAATCCGAGGCCAAGGCCGGCCACGCCCTTGGCAGCCAGCCGTCCCACATAAGCAGAAACCGTGGACGCCGTGCCGCCCAGGGGTATCCCCGTGGTAAGCAACAGTTCGCCGCCCTCCAGATAGGCGGTGGGATCCTCGAGTTCCGAGACGTGCACGCCGGTGAGCTGAATGCCGGACACGCTTCCAGGAGTAGCGCGACGTAATGAGTCACCCAGTTCGGTGCTGAGTTGTGCCAAGGAAACCATGGTCTGATTATCCAACACCGGCGAAAGTTTTGGATGGAGCATCCAATGACCAATGGCTTGCACGGACATTAGCGTTGTCCCATGACTTCCAGCCTCACTCCGCTCCCCCAGTCCCGCCACCTGGCCACCGCCATCCCCGGCCCGCGTTCACAGGCCCTGCATGCCGAACGCCAGGCCCACGTGACCGACGGCTTCGGCATCGCCCTGCCGGTCTTCATCGACCGGGCCGACGGCGGCATCCTGCAGGATGTGGACGGCAACCGGCTGATCGATTTCGCCTCCGGCATCGCAGTAACCAGCATCGGCGCCAGCAATCCGCGCGTCCGCGAGCGGGTGGCCGCCCAACTGGAGCGCTTCACGCACACCTGCTTCATGGTCACCGAGTACGAGTCCTTCACCCAGGTAGCCAAGTGGCTCAACGAGCACACGCCGGGAGACTTCGAGAAGCGGACTGCACTCTTCTCCACCGGCGCCGAGGCCGTGGAGAACGCGGTCAAGATCGCCCGCTCCGCCACCGGCCGCAGCAAGGTCCTGGTCTTCGACGAGGCCTACCACGGCCGCTCCCTGATGACCATGGCGATGACCGCCAAGGAGAACCCGTACCGGCTCAACTTCGGCCCGTTCCCCACCGAGGTGGTACGCGCTGCCTCCGCCAATCCGCTGCGCCCCGCGGCCTCTGCAGCCGCAACCAACGACGACGGCGTTCCCGCCTCCGGCTCGGACGTCGCCGCCGCGGCACTCGCCTCCGTCGAAGCAACGCTGGCCGAGCACGGCGCGGAGAGCTTCGCCGCCATGGTCATCGAGCCCATCCAGGGCGAGGGCGGCTTCATCGTTCCCGCACCCGGCTTCCTCAAAGGCCTGCGCGAGATCGCCACGAAGCACGGCATCGTGCTGGTGATCGACGAAATCCAGGCCGGCATGGGCCGCACCGGCACCCTCTTCGCCAGCGAGCACGAAGGCATCGCCGGCGACATGACACTCAGCGCCAAGGCCCTCGCCGACGGCGTCCCGCTCAGCGCAGTCACCGGCCGGGCCGACCTAATGAACGCGGTCCACGCCGGCGGCCTCGGCGGCACCTACGCCGGAAACCCGCTGGCCTGCGAAGCGGCGCTGGCCGTGTTCGAGGCCTTCGAGGACGGCACGCTGCTGGCCAACGCCCGCGCCATCAAAGCCACCGCCCGCGAAGTGCTCGAACCGCTGGTCGCGGAGACCGAGGTTGTCGCAGAGTTCCGTGGCCGGGGCGCCATGCTCGCCCTCGAGTTCGCGGACCGCGGCACGCTGGAACCCCGGGCCGACCTGGCCAAGGAGATTTCCGCCCGCTGCCACGCCCAGGGCGTGCTGACCCTGACCTGCGGCACGTACGGCAACGTGATCCGGCTGCTGCCGCCCCTGGTCATCAGCGACGAACTGTTCCGCGACGGGCTGGCGGTCCTGCGACAGGCCATCGTCGACGTCGCGGCCGGCCGCGACGCAACCACAGCGGAAGCCGCCGCTCCGGCACTCGCCTGACACCCGCCGTCGTACGTCCCTAGACTCTGCTTAAAAAAGGAAAACCATGTCCCAGGATCATGACCTGATTGCCCTCGACTCCCTGCTGACCGAGGAGGAGCGGCTGCTGCAGAAGAACGTCCGCTCCTTCGTGGACTCCGCGATCAAGCCGAACATTGCCGGCTGGTACGAAAAGGCCGTGTTCCCGCTGGAAATCGTTCCCGAAATGGCCAAGCTCGGCCTGCTCGGCATGCACCTGAAAGGCTACGGCTGCGCCGGCCGCTCCGCCGTGGAATACGGCCTGGCCGGCGCCGAGCTCGAAGCCGGCGATTCCGGCCTGCGCACGTTCGTCTCCGTGCAGGGCTCGCTGGCGATGAGCGCCATCTACAAGCACGGCTCCGAGGCGCAGAAGCTTCAATGGCTGCCGCAGATGGCCGCCGGCGAAGCGATCGGCTGCTTCGGACTCACCGAGCCCACCGCCGGTTCGGATCCCTCCAGCATGAAAACCTTCGCCCGCCGCGACGGCGAAGACTGGATCCTCAACGGCTCCAAGCGCTGGATCGGCCTCGCCTCCGTCGCCAAAGTCGCCGTCATCTGGGCCCAGACCGAGGAGGGCGTGCGCGGCTTCGTGGTCCCCACCGAAACCGCCGGATTCAAGGCCACCCCGATCGAGCCCAAGCTCTCCATGCGCGCCTCCATCCAGTGCGACATCGAACTGACCGACGTCCGCCTCCCCGCCGACGCCGTCCTGCCGGACGCGAAAGGGCTGCGCGGCCCGTTCGAGTGCCTGAACGAGGCCCGCTACGGCATCATCTGGGGCGCCATGGGCGCGGCCCGCGATGCCTGGCAGGCCGCCGTGGACTACTCGAAGGAACGCCTGCAGTTCGACAAGCCGCTGGCCGGCTACCAGCTCACCCAGGAAAAACTGGTCAACATGGCACTGGAGATCAACAAGGGCTTCCTGCTCGCCCTGCACCTGGGCCGGCTCAAGGACGCCGGACAGCTGCAGCCGCACCAGATCTCCGTGGGCAAACTCAACAACTGCCGCGAAGCCATCGAGATCGCCCGCGAATGCCGCACCATCCTCGGCGGCAACGGGATCACGCTGGACTACTCCCCGCTACGCCACGCCAACAACCTCGAATCGGTGCGCACCTACGAAGGCACCGACGAAGTCCACACCCTCATCCTGGGCCAGAAGATCACCGGCGTCCCCGCCTTCCGGTAACCACCCGCCGCTGAGGGTTGCCCGGGCTCCACTTGCCGGGCAACCCTCAGTATTTGGCAGCAGCCTCCAGTCCCTGTTTTCCCTCCGCTACTTCAAGGAGCGCGCATGACCTCCCCGGTACAGCTTCAGCACTACATCGACGGCGCCTGGGTGCCCGGCACCGGCTCCCCCATCACCAGCTCCAACCCGGCCCGCCCGGACGAAGTTGTCGCGCAGGGACTGCAGGCCGGACCGGCCGAGGTGGAGCAGGCCATGTCCGCCGCCGTGGCAGCCAAGCGCGAGTGGGCGCGCACCCCGGCACACGAGCGCGGCGCCGTGCTGCTCCGCGCCGCCGTCGTCATTGAGCAGAATGCGGAAGCCTGGGGGCTGGAGCTGGCCCGCGAGGAGGGCAAGACACGGGCCGAGGGCCAGGGCGAGGTGCTGCGTGCGGCGCAAATCTTCCGCTACTACGGGAACGACGGCGACCGCACCGCCGGCGAGATCTTCTCCTCTCCGCGACGCGGCGAGAAGATCCTCGTCACGCGCAAGCCGCTGGGCGTGGTCGGCGTAGTCACCCCGTTCAATTTCCCCATCGCGATCCCGGCGTGGAAGATCGCCCCGGCCCTGGCCTACGGCAACACCGTGGTCTGGAAACCGGCGAGCACCGTGCCGCTGCTGGCGCTGCGGCTGGCCCAGGCGCTGGATGCCGCGGGCCTGCCGGCCGGCGTGCTGAACCTGCTGATCGGACCGGGTTCGATGGGCAACTCCATCGTGGAACATCCGGCGCTGGACGGGCTGACCTTCACCGGCTCCACCGGTGTCGGCCGCCGTTTGGCCGCCGAGGCAGCCGGGCGGGGCGTTCCGGTGCAGGCCGAGATGGGCGGCAAGAACGCCGCCGTCGTCCTCGCCGACGCGGACCTCGATCTCGCCGCGGAACAAGTCATGCTCGGTGCGTTCCGCTCCACCGGGCAGAAGTGCACCGCCACCTCGCGGCTCATCGTGGCCGAGGCCATCGCCGACGAGTTCCTCGCCACCCTGGCCGAACGCGCCAACGCGCTGGCGGTCGGCGACCCGGCCGACCCAACCGTCCAGATGGGCCCGGTGGTCAACGACGGCGCCCGCAAGTCCATCAGCGACGGCATCGACACCGCCCTCTCGCAGGGCGCGCGGCTGATCGCCGGCGGCCAAAAGTACGACGACGACCTCGCCTCCGGTTACTTCATCCCACCAACCATCCTGGAGCTCCCCGCGGATCAGGAGCTCGACGTCTGGCGCGAGGAACTGTTCGGGCCCGTGCTGGCCGTCCGCCGGGCTGCCACCGTGGAGCAGGCGTTCGAACTGGCCAACGACAGCGAGTTCGGGCTCTCCGCCGCACTGTTCACCCAGGACGTCACCCGCGCACTGGACGCAATCGACGACCTTGACGTCGGCATCCTGCACGTGAACTCCGAATCCGCCGGCGCCGACCCGCATGTGCCCTTCGGCGGCGCAAAGAAGTCCGGCTACGGCCCCAAGGAACAGGGCGCCGCGGCCAAGGAATTCTTCACCCACACCACCACCGTCTACCTGCGCGGCGGAACGGCCGGAGTTTAAGGAACGCATGAATCCCTCGATCGAGAACATCAAGCACATTCTGGTCATCGGCGCCGGCGCCATGGGCTCGCAGATCGGCATGGTCGCCGCCCTCGCCGGCTACCGCGTCACCGTCCAGGACATCGCCGAGGACATGCTCGCCCAGGCCAAGGAACAGCTGACCTCCCGGATGCAGGCCAACGTGGCCAAGGGCCGGGCCAGCCAGGCGGACGCCGACGCCGCACTCGGCCGACTCGCCTTCAGCACGGACCTCGCCGCCGCAGCCGCGGATACCGACTTCGTCATCGAGGCCGCCACCGAACGGCTCGAACTCAAGCAGCACATCTTCACCCAGCTCGGCGAACTCGCACCGGCCCACGCCATCCTCGCCACCAACTCGTCCACCCTCGGCTCCTCGAAGGTCGCCGAAGCCAGCGGCCGGCCCGAACAGGTCTGCAACATGCACTTCTTCAACCCCGCGCTGGTAATGAAATGCGTGGAAGTCGTGCGCAACGAGGCAACGTCGCAGGCCACCGTGGACACCACCCTTGAACTTGCCCGGCGCTTCGGCAAGGAACCCGTCCTGATCAACCGCGAGATCCCCGGCTTCGTCGCCAACCGGCTCATGGGCGCCATCCAAAAGGAAGCCCTCGCCCTGCACACCGCCGGCATCGCCACCCTCGAAGACATCGACACCACCGCCAAAACCGCGCTCGGACACCCCATGGGACCCTTCGAACTCATGGACATGGTCGGCCTGGACGTCATCGACTTCATCGCCCAGGCAACCTACGCCGAAACCAACAACGACGCCGACCGCCCGGACCCCGCCATCACGAACCTCGTCGAACAAGGCCGCCTCGGCCGCAAGACCGGCCGGGGCTGGTACGACTACAGCTAAGGACCGGAAGCCAGCAGATTGGTCCTCCGCTAGGCATATCGCAATCCGTCCCTGACGTGTATCGTATAACCGCACGCACTACGTGCATTTGGGGTTATCAAGTTTGGGGACTTGTCATGTTGGGGAAACTTCTTGCTGCCGTTGTGGCAGCCCTTCTTCTGGTTGCAGGACTCGCCGTTCCGGCCGAGGCAGCCACCGTTTATAAGGCATCGCTGCGATCGGCTGCACGTGCACTGCCGGTAGCCGTTGAGCGGAACACCGGTTATGACCGGGACCGCTACTTCGGCTCCTGGAAGGACACGAACCGGGACTGCCAGAACACCAGGGCCGAGGTCCTGATCCAGGAGTCCAAGGTCCGGACCAAGTACACCACTTCCAAAGGGTGCACGGTACGCACCGGCAAATGGGTAACCAGCTGGGACAACCGCACGCACTACTCAGCGTCGGCGGTCCAGATCGACCACCTCGTCCCGGTGCATGAAGCCTGGGGATCCGGCGCACGCACTTGGTCGCAGACCCGTCGTGTCGCCTTCTACAACGACCTCGGCGACGGCCGGGCACTCAGTGCCCAGACGTCCGCTCTGAACTCGGCCAAACAAGCCAAGGGTCCGGAAGCCTGGATGCCGCCGAAGAACCGCTGCAAGTACGTGGCGGACTGGGTTGCGGTGAAAATCCGCTGGGGGCTCAAGGTGGATAGCACCGAGAAGAAGGCCCTGATCAAATACGCAGATTCCTGCGCCGCGACAACCATCACCGTCGCCAAGGTTTAGACCGGAGCCTCGAACCGGCGGCGCGGCTACTGCTTTGTTGCCGGTTCGAGGGACGGACGGTCCAACTGCACTATGGACCAGCGCATGAAGAACTGCGTGAACGGTCCGATCAACAGCGCGTAGGCCAGGGTGCCGAAACCGACGATGCCGCCGAGCAGCCAACCGGCGCCCAGGACAGCAAGCTCGATGGCGGTGCGGACCAACCGCAGGCTGAGTCCGGTGCGCTGGTGCAATCCGGTCATGAGCCCATCGCGCGGCCCGGGGCCGAACTGGCTGCCGATGTAGAGCGCTCCGGCCAGCCCATTGAACACCAGCGCCACTGCGAACAGGCCCCACTGGCTGAGGGGATGATCTGCCACGGGAATGAAATGCAGGCCCACGTCCGTGGCGACGCCGATCCAGACGACGTTGGCGACAGTGCCGAGACCCGGCCATTGCTTCAGCGGGATCCAGAGCAGCAGGACCAGGAAACCCACAATAATGACCACGGTTCCGAGGCTGAGGTTGATCCGTTCGGCGATGCCGTAGTGGAACACGTCCCAAGGATCAAGCCCGACGCCGGCGCGGACAAACGCTGCCATCGCCAGCCCGTACAGGCTCAGGCCGATGAACAGCTGCACCAAGCGGCGCGGCAGGCGCCCCGCCTTGAGCTGCTCAAGCGGGCTGAGATTGCTGAGCTGGATGCTGCCGCCCCTGAAGCGGCGCTTAGCTGCGGCCGGCGTCGTCGCCGTTGGCTGGATATCTTGGTCAGTTGTGGTGTCGGGGCTTGCTTCCGTGCTCATGCCATCAATACTCGCGTAAAGTGGCCTTCAAAAAAATAGCCAATTGCGAGACAATGGCCACATGGACGTCCAGAACCGGCGGGTCTCCGCCACGCGGCTGCACTCGATGATCGGTCCGCTGGTGGAGGAAGGACCTGCCTATGCCTCGCTGGCCCGCGGCATCCGCCGGTTGGTGACCAATGGGCGGATGCTCCATGGGACGGTCCTTCCAAGCGAGCGCGAACTGGTCACGGAGTTGGGGCTAAGCCGCACCACGGTTTCGCGGGCCTACTCGGAACTGCGGGACCGCGGCTTCGCTACCGCACGCCAGGGGTCCGGCACCGTCATCACGGTTCCCGGCGGTCCGGCAGCGGGCGGCCAGGAACCGATGCCCGACGGCGGTGTCGAGCTGGAAGCAGCCGGCCGCCATGCGGTGGATCTGACCTGTGCGGCGCCATCCGCCCCTGTCGGCATGGTGGAGCACTACGAAGCTGCCATGGCTCAGCTGCCCGCCTACATTTCCGGCATGGGCTACTTCCCTCTCGGTTTGCCCGAACTGCGCAACGAAATCGCCCAGCTGTACCGGCGGCGCGGACTGGAGACCTCGCCGGAACAGATTGTCGTTACCAACGGTGCCTTGGCCGGCTTTGCCGCCGTGATCCGCGCGGTATTGCCTCCCGGTTCCCGGGTGCTGGCGGAAAGTCCCAGCTATCCCAACACCATCGCATCGCTGCGGCACCACGGGGCACGGGTGTCCGCCGTTCCCATCGGCCCTGAAGGAACCGATCTGGAGGCGGTGGGCCAGGCGCTGCGGCGGGTCCAACCGGCGGCGATGCTCTGCCTGCCCGATTTCCACAATCCCACCGGAACCCTGCTGGACAACGAAGGCCGCGAACGCTGGGCATGGCAATTGGACGCGGCCAAGACCGTAGGCATCGTCGATGAGACCGCGGTCGATCTCTGGTGGGACGCCGAGCCCGACGTCAAGCCGATGGCCATTTACTCGGATCGCATCGTCTCCATCGGCAGCGCCAGCAAATCCCATTGGGGAGGGCTGCGGCTGGGCTGGCTCCGCTGCCCCAGGTCACTGCAGGGTGCGGTGACCACCATGCGCACCTCGCTGGACCTCGGTGCTCCCGTGCTCGAACAGCTGGTCCTCACCCGGATGCTCCAGACCGGGAATGGATTACCCGGCGAATCCCGCACCCGTATCCGCACGGAACGGGACTGGCTTCATGCGACGCTCAGTGAACAGCTTCCCGGCTGGAAGGCTAACGTGCCGCCCGGCGGACTCTCGCTGTGGTGGAATCTTCCCGCGCCCCGCTCGACCGCCTTGGCGGAGGCAGCCGCACGTCATGGAGTCTTGCTGGCTCCTGGATCTGTGTTCGCCGTCGAAGACCATGGATTGGAGCACTGGATCCGCACTCCGTTTGCGCTTGCGCACGAGGAGCTGGAACGGGCCGTTCCTGGCATCGTGGCGGCCTGGCATGAGGTGGCCTGACCATATGAGGTCTCCGGGCCACGGGACTGCGTTGTGTGCCCGCATGGTCCGGAGGAACATATAAAGTACCGCCGCCGCTGGGGGCTCCGGCACGGGAAGTCATCAGTCCGCCGACCTGATCGGCACGGCCTCGAAGGACAATCCCATGACCACCACACAATCCGGTGTACAGACTTCCGGGGCACCGGGAACTGCAGCTTCGAAACGGGCAGCGGCCATCGCAGCCATCCCGTCGTACCAACTGATCAACTCGTTCCTGAACAACTCGCTTTATGCGCGCCGCAAGTTCGAGCCGACCGCTTGCGATTTCGGCTTCGGCAATCCCCATCAGATGCCCCAGGAAGAGTATGTGACTGCGTTGCGGGACGTGCTGACACCGCGGAACAACGAATGGTTTGCGTACAAGACCAACCTGCCGGAGGCGCAGGATGCTGCGGCAGCTTCACTGCAGCGGCTCCTGGACGTGCCCTTCGAGCCCGAGCACATCTATCTCTCCACCGGAGGCTTCACTGCCATCGCACTGGCGTTGAAGGCCGTGACCGATCCCGGTGACGAGGTCATCTATAGCCTGCCGCCGTGGTTCTGCTACGAGCCGATACTCGTGGAGTCCGGGCTGACGCCGGTGAAGGTCAAGATCAACACCGAGACTTTTGACCTCGACCTAGACGCGATCGGCGCGGCCATCACACCGCGGACGCGTGTGGTGATCGTCAACTCCCCCAACAATCCCACCGGCCGCATCTACCCGCCGGAACTGTTGATGAAATTGGCCGCCCTGCTGGAAGATGCCTCGGCCCGGAACGGCCGCCGCATCTATCTTGTCTCCGACGAGGCCTACAACCGGATCGTCTACGACGGCCTGCGCTTTCACAGTCCGGCGGAGTTCTACCCGTTCACAATGTTGGCCTATTCGTATGGCAAGACCCATCTCGCTCCCGGCGAGCGGATCGGCTACCTGGCGCTTCCGCCCACGATGCCCGACCGGGACCAGCTCCAAGCTGTCATCCAGGCGCTGCAACTGGCCACGGGCTGGGTCTATCCCAACGCCACCCTGCAATATGCGCTGCCGCAGCTGGAAACGTTCTCCATCGACGTCGGCCGGTTGCAGCGCAAACGTGACGTCATGGTGGATGCCTTGGCGGGGATGGGGTACAAGGCGAAGAGGTCGGAAGGAACTTTTTACCTCTACATCGAATCCCCTGTGCCCGACGACGTGGCTTTCACCGAGAGACTGGCAGCCAAGGATGTCTTCGTCTTTCCGGGCATCATGTTCGAGACGCCGGGCTTCTTCCGCATATCCCTGACGGCCAACGAAGACATGATCGAACGCAGCCTGCCGATCTTCCGCACAGCTCTCAAGGAGGCGGCTTCCACCGGGTAGCAGCACCGCATTCCACGCGGCATGCACGGAATGCGGTGCTGGTCTGTTTTCACCAATCCCAAGCTTTAGTCATCTGAATTCACCCTTTCGAAGGGTCCGGGGAGACCGCGGGACGATATCCCACTAGATGTTTAGGGGTCCGCTTCGAGAGGCGGATGAGAATCGATTGCCGCCGAAGCACGTCGGGCAAACGGCCAGTACGGCTGTAAACCAGAGGTCAGGAGCGCACGATGTAGCGATGGACGGATATCCAGGGCTTCAAAAAACACTGCCAGGGGGAGGAAGGGTTAGCTGCTCAGACCGGCTGGGGCGACGACATGGCGGCGGGCGCTAGGGACCGCGCTGCAGAAACCGGTCGCCAGAAAACCCGGCGCAGCACAAAGCAGATCAGCCAGGCGTGGAGCCGGGATCAAAAGCCGGCGATGCGGGCAGAGCTGTAGATTCGGCCGTCAGGACCAAGGCAGCGGCAAGCCACTGGTGCCGGCCGCCCGCTATGTAGGCATCCGCCGAACCGTGGCCGGCAGATCCACCGCCACCACCAGACGAACCACCGTTCGTGACCGGGAACGTCACCGAAATTGGTCCTGCCGTTGGGGAAGGAACTTCAGTGGCCCGGCGGATGCTGGCAGCACTGACGGGTGCCGGGAGCTGCATGATCTCCAAGCTTGGAGACTGGCCTTGTCCGAGAGACTGAGCCTGCAGATCCACGGCCTCCGCAGTCACGACGAATTCCTCTGGACCAGCCGATGGGAGGGGCGCCTCTTCGACGCCAGCCGAGCCAAAGTGCTCCTTCGGGTTCGCCGTGGCTACGGTCGGTGTCGTCTCAGCAACCTGCGGGGCAGGTTCTGCCTGGGTAGGCACCGGCTCCGTCGGTGTCGGCTCTGCGGGGGCAGGCTCCGCGTCGGTGACCGGAACTGCTGGAGATCCGGGCAGAACCGGGGCAGCAGGGCGGAGTTCGTTGGTCACCGGTTCGAGCACCTGCTCAACAGGAGCAGTGACGACCTCGATGGGGGCGGTGACAACGTCAACGGCTTCATCCAACCGGCCGACGACGGCGTCAGTGACGGTCGTAAGGGGCTTCTCCGGCAGGACGGAGGGCAGCCCCGCGTCCTGCACCGCAGCGTCGAGGTGCTCCACCGTGGCATCCAAATCCTGGACCACGGCCTCGATTTCCTGAACTACACCAAGATCAGCCGGAGCCGGCTGGGGCGCAGGTGCCACAGCCGCGGTCAGGCCAGAAGCGGCATGCCCGACCACCGCGTCGACGGCTGCAGCTGCGGGGTCAGCCAATTCGACGGCCGGGGTCTCCACTGTTTGAACCGTCGTTTCGAGCGCCGGTAGACCTGCGGACTCGTCGGAGGCAGCCGCCGTCGTTGTTGAAAGGAACGTCCATCCGAGAGCGCCGAGACCGGCGGCGAGGAAAACACGGGCAGAGACAGCAACTGGCTTCCCCAGGCGGTTTCCCATGGCTGTCCCCCTCCCCCAACATGGAACGTGCAATCAATGTAAGCATGCTTCTCATGTGATGTAAACAACACTTATAGTGGCGGGAGCTTTTGGGCCCAAGGGCGGGCCTGCTCTACGGCAGCGCCGATGCGGAAGACCGTGAGGTCGTCATAGGGGTGGCCGACGATCTGCACGCCGGTGGGCACACCGACGTCGGACAGTCCGCTGGGGACGGCGAGCACCGGGCAGCGGTTGTTAATGTTGAACGGCGCGGTCATGTGCGCCTGCCAGTAGTGGTCCAGGTGCACTCCCCCGACGTCAATCCCGTCGAGGTAATCCTCGTCAGCCTTCAGCGCCGAGACCGCGGACGCGGGACAGACCAAGGCATCGAACCCGGCCATGGCTGTGGCGAGTTGCGCCTGGATGCGGGTCTCGGCCTTCAGCCCGTCGAGCAGGCTGTTGCGCGTTGCGGCGGCCCGGGCATCGGCCATGAAGCGGCGGGTATAGGCGGCGAGCTGGTTCTCGCTGTCTGCGGTCGCTTCCTCCATGGCGGGGCCGAGGAGGTGGCCGAAGTGGGTGAAGATGGTTTCGCTGATCTCCCGGCTGGACCAGGGCAGTTCAATTTCGACGACGACGGCGCCTGCTGCTTCCAGCGCAGCGGCGACAGCGCGCGTGTTGGCTTCCACGTCGGCCATGACCGGGTAGTCGCCAAGCCGGAGACACAGGGCGATGCGCATCCCGTCGACGGGGCCGAAGTCCAGCGGCAGCGGCTCGGCCGGCCCCACGGTGGTGTGGTCGATGGGGTGCGGTCCGGTCATGACGTTGGTCAGCAGCGCGGTGTCCGCGACCGTGCGCGCCATCGGTCCGTCGCCGCGGTACCAGTCGGCGGAGAGCGGCGGCATCCCGGGGATCCGGCCGTACGGCGCCTTGTACCCGACGTTCCCGGTGAAGGACGCGGGCAGCCGGGTAGACCCGGCGATGTCCGACGCCGTGGCAAGCGTGGCCATGCCGGCGGCGAGCGCGGCGCCGGCCCCTCCGGACGACCCGCCCGGCGAGTACTCCGGGTTCCAAGGGTTCCGGGTGACACCCCACATCGGGCTGTGCGTGATGGTGGCGCAGCTGAACTCGGGCGAGGTGGTCCGGGCATGGATGATTCCGCCCGCGGCCTTGATCCGCTCGACCACCGGGTGGTCGGCGTCAGCGGTATCGTCGGCACAGGACAACAGGCCCTGACTCAGGCTGCGCCCGGCGATGGCGTGCTTCTCCTTGGTTGCGATGGGCAGGCCCAGCAATGCGGAACCGGCAGCGGAACCCGCGGCCCCGGCGTCGTAATCCCTGCGCTGGTAGCGCTGCTCGGCGTCTCGGGCGGCGGCGAGGGCGTCGTCGAACATGGTCTCGGTGAACGCGTTGATGGTCCCGTTGGTTTCCGCCGTACGCTCGACCACGGACTCCATCAGCTCCACCGGGGACAGTTCGCGGGAACGGAACAACCGCAGCGCCTCAACCGCGCTCAGGTAATGCGGCTTGCTCATGAGTTGGCTCCGGCGGCAGAGGTAGCATCGCCTTCGGCGGCCCGGACCGAACCTTCGTCCTCGAGCAGCGCGCCGTTGACCAGCTCAGCAGCAACCGCGGTCAGCGCGTCGAGGCCGGCCAGCATGTCCGCGTCCGTGGTGAACTCCCGCTCGCAGTGCGAGACGCCGTCCACGGACGGGATGAACATCATCACCGACGGGACAATCCGGTTCATTGCGACCGAATCGTGGCCGGCCATGGTCTGGATCCGGCGCACGCCCAGGCCCAGGTTGGCTGCCATCTTCTCGGTCAGCTCCACCCCGGATTCCGGGTAGTACTGGTTGGCGCGGATGTCGAAGTCCTTCACGTTGATCTTGATGTCGTGCTCCTCGGCCAGCGCGGCGATGTCCGCCAGCAGGCTGTCGCGCGCGGACTTTACGATCTCGGGGCTGTTGGAGCGCAGGTCCGCGACCAGGTGCACGCGGCGCGCCACCACAATCGGCGAGTTCGGTTCCAACGTCAGCTGCCCCACCGAGGAGACCAGCGCCTCCTCCTCGAAGTTCCCGGTGACATCGTGGACCATCAGGACAATCTTGGACGCCGCCACCAGCGCATCGTGCCGGTCCGCCATCGCGGTGGCGCCGGTGTGGGACTGCTCGCCGAGCACCTCGATGTCCAGCTTCTGCGTGTACCAGCTGGAGTCCACGGCGCCGATGGTCAGGCCCTCGCGCTCCAGGATGCGGCCCTGCTCGATGTGGATTTCCGCGTAGCTCACCGGCTCCGGCGCCTCGTCCGTGCCGAGGTAGCCGATCCCGGCGAGCGCCTCGCGCACCGAAACGCCCTGCAGGTCCCGCACGTCCAGCATCTGCTCGCGGTCCATGATCCCGGCGTAGACCGAGCTGCCCATGATGGAGGGGGCAAACCGCCCGCCCTCCTCGTTGAACCAGTTGACCACTGCCAGGTTGAACGGCGGCAGCTCACCGCCGGCACGCACCTTCGCCTCGATCCGGGCCGCGGCGTGCAGCCCCGCGAGGACGCCGTACGCGCCGTCGAAGCGCCCGCCCAGCGGCTGGCTGTCGAGATGCGAGCCGATCAGTACGAACTTCGCCCCTGGCCGGAACTCCAGCAACGCGAACATGTTGCCGATGCTATCCACCCGCACCTCCCAGCCGTGCTCGGCAGCGAACCCGGCGAACCAGTCGCGGGTCTGCCGGTCCTCGTCGGTGCCGGCCTGGCGGTGCACCCCGTTGTTCGGCGTCGCGCCAATGGTGGCCACGTGGTGGAAGTCCTGGAGGAAGGCTTCGGCTGTCATGGTGGAACTCCTGGAAGGCTGAGGGCCGGCCGCACGGGTCGGCGCAGGCGATAAAGGCGAAGGCGATAAAGGCGAAGGTGATAAGTGCGTTTGCGAAGAACGACAGCGGAAGGCGGGCTTCCGCCGTCGTTCTTGGTTAGCCGAGGCGGCCGCGGGTTTCCGGGACCTTGGTCAGCGTGAGCAGCAGGAACACGATGACTGCCGCACCGCAGAGCCAGAACGCTGGCGAGAAGCCGATGCCGGTGGCGGTGACCAGGGCGGTGCCGATGAACGGGGCCGTGCCGCCGAAGAGCGCGTAGCCCAGGTTGTAGCTGACCGCGGCGGAGGTGAAGCGGGTCTTCGTGCTGAAGATTTCCACGAAGAACGTGTAGCAGCCGCCGCCGTAGATGCACAGCGGGACCACGAAGAGCAGCTGCCCCAGCATCGCCAGGCCGAAGGAACCGCTGGTCACCAGCATGAAGCAGGGGAAGGCCAGCAGGGCGATCGCGGCGGACCCGGCGACCAGCATCGGCTTGCGGCCCACCCTGTCGCCGATGATTCCGCCGATCGGCAGCAGCAGCGCGTAGAACAGCATCGCCGCGGCGTTGGCCATCAGGGACGCCTCGCGGCTGAGGTTGCCGGTGGTCTGCACGTAGCCGACAAAGTAGCCGGAGAGGAAGTAGAAGCCCATGGCGGTCAGGCCCATGACGAAGATGACCTGCAGCATCCGCACCTTGTTCTCGCGGAACGCGTCGCGGATGGGGCTGTATTCCTTCTGCTCGGCCTTCGCGGCCACCTGCTTGAAGGCCTCGGACTCCTCGGTCTTGGAGCGGATCCAGACGCCGAACAGGGACAGCGGCAGCGCCAGCAGGAACGGAATGCGCCAGCCCCAGGCGAAGAAGGCGTCGTCGGACAGGCTTTGGCTGAGGATCAGGATCATCGCGCCGGCCACCACGGACGGCAGCGCGGTGGCGGCCAGCGTGATGTTGAGCCAGAAGCCGCGGCGGTTGACCGGGGCGTGCTCGAATACGAAGGCCGGGGCGCCCACGGATTCACCGCCGGCTGAGAAGCCCTGCAGCAGCCGGCAGAGCACCAGCAGCGCCGGGGCGAGGGCACCGGCGGCGGCATACGGCGGCAGCAGGCCGATCGCGGCGGTAGCTCCGCCGATGGTGACCAGGGTGATGTAGAGGACCTTGCGCCGGCCGATCCTATCGCCCAGCTGGCCGAAGAACAGGCCGCCGATCGGGCGGGCCACAAAGGCGACGCCGAAGGTGGCGAACGTGGCCAGCAGTCCGATCAGGGCGTTCTCGCCCGGGAAGAACAGCTGCGAAAGAGTGACGGCGGACAGCCCGTAGAGGGCGAAGTCGTAGAACTCGATGAACTGCCCCACGCTGCCGCCGGCCAGGACGCGTTTCTGCATCCCGGTGGTCTTGCCGGACTGGGCGAAGGCCGTTGCGCTGGCCGCTCCGGGCCGCGTCTGGGTTTCGTTGGTGGTCATCGCTGCCACCCTTCGGGGCGTGGATTGCCGGGGCCGGCGGGGTCGTGCATGACGTGGCGGAAACATGACTGGTGAACTCGCACTGCGGTTCCTCCTGTGTGTTTTTGCTGAGGCCGGGCCGGTCCACGGCGTCGTTGCCGGAATTCAGGACCGCCGCTGGGAAGACCTCTTCGGGATGCCTTCCAGTCTCTGTGACAGCGCTCACAGCTGTCTAATTCATTATTTCTGCAACTCTTATCGATGTTCTCGATGCGAAGAACGACGGCGAGGGCTCGCCTACCGCTCGGCGCCGTACAGCTGCTTGCACACGGCTTCGAATGCCAACGCGCGCCGGGTCGGCCGCATTCCCTCCGGCCGGACCAGCACCACCTCTATGCCCGGCACTTCGTCCACCAGCCGCAGCGGCACCACGCGTCCGCCGGCGTAGGTCAGATCGTGGTGCAACCGCTGGTTCAGCAGCGAATACCCGTGCCCGCGGGCCACGAAGGAGCGCACGGTCTCGTAGCCGGACACCCGGTGCCGGACGTTCGGCTTCACCCCGGCCAGCTGGAACAACTGCAGGTAGTACTCGCGGGTATGCGGCAGGTCCAGCAGGATCATCGGCTCCTCCTCCAGGTCCCGCAAAGCCACCTCCTGCTCCGGATTCGCCGCCAGCGGGTGCTCCTCGTGGACCAGCACGTGAGCCGGAACGCGCTCCACCAACTGCGTGCTGACACCTCCGCCGAGCCCCAGCGTGTACATCAGCGCCAGCTCGCAGTGCCCCTCCAGCAGCGAACGGCGCAGGAACTCCTGGTCGCCCTCGAGGAAGGACACATTCACGTCGGGATACTGCCGCTCGAAGGCCTGCAGGATCACCGGTGCCCGGAAAGGCGCCAGCGGGGCAAAGATCCCCACCTTCAACTCGCCCGTCAGGTTCTCCGCGAGCCCCCGGGCCGACTCGTACAGCGAATCCACGTGCTCCAGGAACGCCGGCAGTTCCTGCGCAAACTGCCGCCCGGCGGGACTCAGCCTCAGCCCCCGCTGCGAAAGCCGGATGAACAACTGCACCCCCAGCTCCTGCTCCAGCTGCGAAATCGCGTTGGACAGCGCCGACTGCGTGATGTTCAGCCGCTGGGCAGCGGCCGTCATGTTCTCGGTCTCGGCGACCACGGCGAAGTAGCGCAGCTGGATTAGCGTGAAGGGCTTGGGCATGCGGTTATTTCGCCTTCAGCCCGGCCAAGTCCTCCATGACCGAGCGCCCGGAAACCGGCGGCAGCCCGGCTCCCACCAGGGCGGCGATTTCCTTCCCGACTCCCGCGGTGTCCGTACCCATTCCCGGCGCGGAGAGCTCCGGCAGGCCGGCGAGAACCTGGACGGCAGCGGCTTCAATAGCCAGCGCAGCGTCCTGCTCGCCCAGCTGCGCCAGGCACATGGCGGTGGAGAGCACCGCGCCCACGGGATTGGCCCAGCCCTTGCCAGCGATGTCCGGGGCAGAGCCATGGATCGCTTCGAACATGCTGGGTGCGGAGCCATCCAGGTTCAGATTAGCGCTTGCGGCCACGCCCAGCCCGCCTTGGATGACGGCGCCGAGGTCGGTAATGATGTCACCGAAGAGGTTGTCCGTGACCACAACGTCGAAGCGCTCCGGCGCCACGGGCAGATGGAAGCACATGGCGTCCACGTGCACGTAGTCCACCTCGATCTCCGGGTACTTGGCGCTAAGATCGTCCACGGTGTCCTGCCATAGGTTCCCTGCCTCGATCAGGATGTTCTTCTTGTGGCACAGCGTCAGCTTCCCGCGCCGACTCGCCGCCAGACGGAACGAATAGTCCACCACCCGTTCGATCCCGGGACGGGTGTTCACCGATTCCTGCACGGCGACCGCATAGGACGTGCCGGCGTGGACCGTGGAGCCTTGGCCCACATACGCGCCCTCGGTGTTTTCCCGCACAATCACCAGATCACAACGCTCCGGAGTGAGCCCGGCGATCGGCGTCGCGACCCCCGGATAGAGCTTGACCGGCCGCAAGTTCACCGCCTGTTGAAACGCCTTCCGCATGGCAAGAATGAACCCGCGTTCCAGAATCCCGGGTTTGACGGCGGGATCGCCCATGGCTCCGAACAGGATGGCGTCCTGGCCGCGCAGCCGCTCTTCGAGTTTCGAAGTCCACAGCTCGCCCGTGCGCAGGTAATGCTGTGCCCCTGCCTCGTACTGTGTCAGTTCCGCGGTGAAACCGAACGCGCTTTCCGCGGCCGCCAGCACCATCAGGGACGCGTCCATCACCTCGGGGCCGATGCCGTCTCCGGGGATGACGGCGATGTTATGGGTTCTCACTGGGGCTGCCTTTCCTGCTGCATCATGATGTCGAGTTGTTGGGCCAAGTACGTGCGGATGTGCCGTTCCGCCTCGTCCGGCGCACGCTGCCGCAAGGAATTTACGACGGCGGCGTGGGCACCTACCGTTTCCAGTGCGGCTTCCGTGGTGAGCCCGTAGCGCGGACGGAACACTTCCTCCGTCATCCGCACCAGGCTCAGGTGCTTTTGCAGATAGCTGTTGCCGGAGGCTTCGAGCAGGACGGCGTGGAAGCGCGAAACCAGTTGATGGAAGCGCGGTCCGCCAACCCTCCGCTGCTCGTCGACCAGCCGGTCCAGTTCCGCCAGTGTTCCGGGCGTGAGTCGCGGGCACGCCAGCCTGCAGGCGGCCGTTTCCAACGCCTCGCGGAAGGCATAGGCGTCCTGAAGCTGGGCAGGGGTCGCCGTCGCCACGGATGTGCTCCCTGCCGAATCGAGGACAACAATCCCGTCCTGTTCGAGCAGCCGCAGAGCTTCGCGCAACGGGGTCCGGCTGAGCCCGAGCTCGGCGGAGAGCCCGGTCTGCGTAAGCCGGTCCCCCGGCCGGTAACGGCCGGCGAAAACCCGCTCACGGATCAACGCCGCCGTCTCCTCCACCAAGGAGACACTGCTGCGCCATGCCGAAGTCATCGATACCGTCCGTGGAGTCGGCTGGATCATCCGGGGAAGGTCCGGGATCCAGAAGCGGGTTGTTGGCTCCGACTGTTCCCGCCCAGCCGACACTTGTCAACGGTTGCAGCAAAAATGACGCCAAGCCCCACGAAAATCGGGAAACCGATTGACCGCGTGGTCCTGCTCTGGCTAGCCTTGAACATCTACTGGTCAGACCAGCAGGAATTAGACCAACTCCTCAACGGCGAAGGCAGGAACGGTGTCCCCCTACTTGAACGCGTATCCGGACGGACTCCCCGTAGGCGACGGCTGGGCGCCCTGCGAAGACAGCGCAGACGTGCTCTTCCCCTTCGACGGATCGGTGGTCGCCACGGCACCGGTGGGCACGGTGGACCATGCGCGGCTGGCACTCGATGCAGCGGAGAAAGCCTTCGCCGAAACCGCCAAGCTCAGTGCCGGCAAGAAGCGTGCGGTCCTGATGGCGGTTCACGATGCGCTGGCCGCCCATCGCAGCGAACTGGAAGAGCTCCTCGTCCTGGAAACGGGCAAGCCCTTGGTCGACTGCCGTACCGAGGTCGCCCGGACCCTGACCACCTGGGCCGCAGCGGCAGAGGAAGTCGCCCACACGCACGGCGAAACCGTGCCGCTGGATCTGCAGCCCCTCGGCGAGGGCATGGTGGGGTACTGGACGCGGCGGCCCGCCGGCGTCGTCGTTGGTATTGCCGGTTTCAACTACCCGCTGTTGCTGGCCAGCCACAAGCTCGCTCCGGCCATTGCCGCCGGCTGCCCGATCATCATCAAACCGGCCCCGAACACTCCCCTGGCCACGCTGTGGGCGGTGCACCTGATCCGCGAGGTCCTCGCCGACTACGGCGTCACGTCCGCCGCCGTGCAACTGGTCACCGGCGGCATCGAGGTGGGCGAGACGCTCGTGGCGGACCCGCGCGCCGCCGTCGTTTCCTTTACCGGCTCCGCCGCGGTCGGCCACCAGATTGCCAGGAACGCCGCACCGCGCAAGGCCGTGCTGGAACTCGGGTCCAATACCGGCTTCATTGTTGCCGCCGACGCCGTCATCGCCGATGCGGTCGATGCGGTGCTCCGCGGCGGCTTCTATGCCAACGGGCAGGCGTGCATTTCCGTCCAGCGGATTGTCCTGGAGCAGCCGATCGCGGCCGAATTCGAGCAGGCCCTGCTGGCCAGGCTGGGTGAAGTCACCGTCGGCGATCCCCGTTCGGCGGACACCCGGGTTGCCCCCGTCATCAACGAGGCCTCCACGAAACGCATTCTGGGCTGGATCGGCAGCGCCACCGCCCGCGGTGCACAGGTGTTGGCCGGCGGCGAACTCAGCGGCGGCAGCATCCAGCCCACCGTAGTCACCGGCGTCCCCGCCGATGCAGAGCTGTGGTGCGAGGAGATCTTCGGACCCGTGGTCTGCCTGCAGACGGTCCCGGACGTGGACGCGGCGATCCAGCTGGTCAACCAGTCGCGCTACGGCCTGCAGGCTGCGGTCTTCACCAAGTCGCTGGAGACCGCCTTCCGCGCCGTCAACGAGCTGGAGGTGGGCGGCGTAGTCGTCAATGAAATTCCCGGCTTCCGCTCCGACATCATGCCCTACGGCGGGGTGAAGGATTCCGGAATCGGCCGCGAGGGACCGCGTTTCGCCATCGAGGAATTCACCGTGACCCGCATGGCCATGATCAGACCGTAAGCACCAGCTCTCCACGAAGGACCCACGAATGGACTACACCCAGCTCTTCCAGTTTTCCGGCGACCGCGTCCTGGTGATCGGCGCCGGCAGCGGCATCGGCCGCGAAGCAGCGCTTGCCCTTGGCGCACACGGCGCCGCTGTAGTGTGCGCCGACAGGGATGGTACGACGGCGGCCGAGACCGCCGCGATGATCGGCGGCTCCGCGACCTCTACCGAGCTGGACGTCCTGGACCTCGACGCGGTCCGCGCCGCGGCGGATGAATTCAGCGACATCTCCGCCCTGGTCTTCACCGCCGCCATGAACGTGCGCAAGCGGATCGCGGACTACACCATGGAGGATTTCGACCGCGTGGTGAACCTGAACCTGCGCTCCTCCTTCGCGCTGATCCAGGCCTTCGCGCCGAAGATGGCGGCCAACGGCGGCGGGTCCATCATCGGCTTCGCTTCCATCCGGGCCTACGTGGTGGAGCCAGGGCAGGGCGTCTACGCGGCAACCAAGGCCGCGCTGGTGCAGCTCGCGCGGACCGCCGCCGCCGAATTCGGCCCCGACGGCGTACGCGTAAACGTGATCGCGCCTGGCGTGGTCGAGACGCCGCTGACCGCCCAAATCAAGAACAACCCCGAGTGGTATAACGCCTATGCCCAGAAGGGTGCCTTGGGCCGCTGGTCCAAGCCCGAAGAGCTCGCCGGGGCCGTGGTCTACCTGGCCTCGAACGCCTCCAGCTACGTAACCGGTTCGGTGCTCATGGTGGACGGCGGTTGGACCGCGGTGGACGGCCGCTTCGACCCGCCGAATTCCTAGGCTTGGATCAGGCGCTTTCAGGGAGGGAACGCTGATGGGCGAGACACCACCAGTACAGTCGGCACCGAAAGTCCGAGCTTTCGAAGCGATCGTCCAGCACGTAGAACAAGCTGTTCTCAGCGGTGAGCTCAAAACCGGTGACAGGCTGCCCGGCGAACGCGAACTCGTCACCCGTTTCGAGGTCAGCCGCTCCTCGGTCCGCGAGGCCATGCGCGTCCTCGAAAGCAGCGGCCTGGTAGCTGCCCGCCCCGGCGATCCGCGCGGCGCCGTCATCCTCGCGCCCACTTCCGCACCGCTGCGCAAGCTCATGACCCGGCTGACGCAGGCGTCCTCGTCCAGCCTGTCCGATCTGTTGATCTACCGCATGACCCTTGAGTCCGCCGCGAACTCCCTGGCGGCAACCCGGCGCACGGAGGCGGACATGCTGCAGCTGGAGAAAGCCATGGCCCGGATGCGCCAGGCCCGGCAGCAGGGCCAGCAGGCCTTTAGCCAGGCAGACCTGGACTTCCACGATGTAGTGGCCCGGGCCAGCGGCAACACGATGATCCAGATCTCCGGCGAGGCCGTCCGTCAGTCCATCGAGGAACTCATCACCTCTTCCATCCAGGAGAGCGGGGATGACCGCGAGCTGATGCTGCGCACCATTGCCCACCACAGCGATGTGTTCGAGGCCATCCGCGACCGGGACGCGCACCGGGCCGAGCACCTGGCCCGCAGCAGCCTGTTCGAGTACTACGGGCACCTGCTCCAGGACGCAGACCGCGAGGCGCTGGCCGCGCTGGCCTCCTTCGGTACGCCGGAGTAGGTTGCTTCACCTCCCGGTAGGCGCGCTGATTGTGCCGGATCGCAAGCCTTGTCAGGGTCTGGATTCAGGCGCAAACTGTTGCATCGGCAGAACTAGAGTTAGGTGCGACCATGCCAAGCTTCGCTCAGTTCGTCGCCATCCGCGACGATCTCTTCCTTCTTCCTGACCCGGCAAACAACTCCATCAATGACCTGCACATCAAGAACATCGACTGTCATGGAGTTGAAAGGAGCCGCTCTGCGCTTCTCCTCTTTCGGCTCAAGGTCAATAATGTGGTTCGTTTACTGATGCACTTCAACGACCACGAACACATTGTCGACTACAACTTTGATCCCCCGGAGCCGGAAGCCACTCGACCGCGGTCATGGCATGAGGTTATTCCCGGAAACCATCTGAAAGACACTGACAACGTGCTGACAATCGCGGTCCAGGGCGAAGGGAGCGTCGAAATTTCAGATCTAGTGGTCGTGTACCACTCCCGCTGACGCGGCCGCCGCTGTTGAGAGCTAGTCGCGCCTGCCGCCAGGCCGGTGGTTAGTCCAGGCTGCTCCAGTCCGGCACCGCCCCCACGGGACGCACACTTTCGTACCAGGCCGCCGCGCGCAGCACGTCGTCGTCGGCTCCCAGCCGCCCGGACAGTTGCACGCCGATCGGCCGGCCGTCGGAGGTGAAGCCGCAGTTGACCGTTGCCGCCGGCTGGCCGGACATGTTGTACGGGACGGTGAAGGCGATGTGCGCCATCGTCTGGTCGGGGTCGTCCACCGGCATGGGCTGCTCGGCGGGGAAAGCGGCCATCGGCGCGACCGGCGAGATCACGACGTCGTACTCGGCCGTGGCGGCGATGGTGGCCTTCTGCATCTGGTCGATACTGCCGAAGTTGCGGATGGTTTCAGCGCCGTCGAACTGCGAACCGCCCTGGCACCAGCGGGCAATGTACGGCAGGACCTTCTCCTGCTCGGCAGCGGACAGTTCCCGATAGTCCGCCCAGGACCGCGTCCGCCAGAACCGGTCCAGCCGGTCCAGCATGTCCTGGTTGATGAACGGCTCCAGCCGTTCCACGTGCGCGCCTGCGTCGGCGAACTGCCGGGCCACGGCCTCCACCGCCGCGAGCACTTCAGGATCCACCGCAGCTCCCGCGTTCGCCTCCGTCTGCAGCGCCACCTTCAGCGAGGACACATCGCAGCCGTCCACTGCCCAGTCCATGGCCGGGTAAGGCCGGGCGGTGTAGTCACGGATGTCCGGCTGGGCAAGGATGGTCATGAACAGCGCGGCGTCGGCCACGGTGCGGGCCATCGGACCGGCGGCCCGGCCGATGTAGGGAACGTCCAGCGGAATCAGGCCGGCGCTCGGCTTCAGCGTGGCGAGGCCTTGCCACGCACCCGGCAGCCGGATGGATCCGCCGATGTCCGTGCCTACATGCAGCGGGCCGTAGCCTGCCGCGGCCGCGGACCCGGCGCCGGCGCTGGAGCCGCCCGTAGTCCAGGCCGGGTTCCACGCGCTGCGCGAGATGCCATGCAGGCTGGAAACCCCGGAGGAGAGCATGCCCCAGTCCGGCATGGTGGTGGAACCGACGATCACTCCCCCGGCTTCGAGAATCCGGTCCGTGATCGGCGAGTTGTTCTGCGGCACCTTCGGGTTGGACAGCGCCGTTCCCGAGGGCATCGGCACTCCGGCCCGGGCGATGTTTTCCTTCACCGACATGGGCACGCCGTCCAGCGGGCCGCGCTGGGATCCTTCCAGCCAGCGCCGTTCACTGGCCTTGGCGTCCTTGCGGACAGCCTCCGGCTCGAACTGGTAGAGGGCGTTGAGAACCGGCTCCCGCTCTTCGATCCGCTCGATCACCGCATCGGCGACGTCCACCGGAGAGAGTTCCTTGGCGGCGTAGGCATCCCCGAGTTCCCGGGCGGAAAGGTTGTGGAGCGGCGACGAGGATAGCTGGGACATGGGTGCCTTCCGGAGTGTTCAGCGGGACAGCGCGGCTTCGCGCGCGGCAAGTTCTGATCGAAGGGACATGGAGGAGTTAACGAGCGTACGGGTGTACTCGTGCCGGGGCGCCTCGTAGATCTGCGCGGTGCTGCCGCTTTCCACGATCCGGCCCTTGTTCATGACCACCACGTTGTCGCAGATGTAGCGCACCACGCCCAGATCGTGCGACACGAACACAAGGGTCAGCTGGTATTCGTCCACGAGGTCGGAGAGCAGATTGAGCACCTGTGCCCGCACGGAGACGTCCAGTGCGCTGACCGGCTCATCGGCCACCAGTACGCGCGGCTGGCAGATCAGCGCACGGGCGATGGAAATGCGCTGGCGCTGGCCGCCGGAGAACTGGTGCGGGAACCGCTCGGCAGCGTCCACGGGAAGGCCGACGGCGGAGAGCATCTCCCCCACCAGCTTGCGCTGCCTGGCACTGTCCACTTTCTGCCCGGGGGCCAGCAGCGGCTCGGCGATGATGTCCTGCACCCGCATGCGCGGATCCAGCGAACCCATCGGGTCCTGGAAGACAATCTGGAGCTGCTGTCGCAGCTGGGCCAGCTCGCTTTCTTTCGCCCCGGCCACTTCATTGCCGGCTACCCGGACGCTGCCGGACGTCGGCTGGTCCAGCCCGGCCAGGATCCGCAGCAAGGTGGACTTCCCGGAACCGGATTCGCCGACTACACCGAACCGCTGTCCGGCGGCGACGTCGAAGGAGACGCCGCGCAATGCCTGCACTTCGGTGGGCTTGCCGAACAGGCTCGTGCGCCCGCGCTGGTACGTGCGGACCAGGTCCTTGACGCTGATCACCGGACTAACGACGGCGGCGGCAGGCTCCGCGATGGATGGTTCCGTTCGCGCCGGCTCACCGAGGCTAACCGCTGCCTCTGCAGGTTCAGGGGTAACAGCGGCAGCCGGAACCGAATCCTGTGCCCGCGCAGCAGTCCCAGCTTCCGGCACGTGCAGGGCAGCCTTCGGCACCTCGGCAACAACCTGCTCCGGCACCGGAGGCACATATGCCGCCGCGGAGGCCACGGTGAAGAGCCGCCCGTCCGCGTCGGTTGCGTCCAAGTCCGAGGCGGCCAGCAAGCCCCGCGTGTAGGGGTGCTGCGGCCGGGAAAACACGTCTTCGGTACTGCCCTCTTCCACTACCTGGCCGTTGTTCATGACCAGCACGCGGTCGCAGACGTTAGCCACCACCGACAAATCGTGCGTGATGAAGAGCAGGCCGGTTCCGCGCTGCTGCACGGACTCAAGGATCAGGTCCAGCACCTGCCGCTGCACCGTGACGTCCAGCGCCGTCGTGGGTTCGTCGCACAGCAGCAGCGCCGGGTCATTTGCGAGTGCCATGGCCAGCATGACCCGCTGGCGCTGCCCGCCGGAGAGCTGGTGCGGATACGCCTTAGCGGCCTCGCCCGGATCCGGGAGCTTCACTCCGGCCAGCAGCTCCACCGCCTTGGCACTTGCCGCTGCCCGTCCGGACACCGACTTGTGCTTGAGCATGATCTCGGCAACCTGGGGGCCGACCTTCATCAACGGATTCAGCGCGGTGAGGGGTTCCTGGAAGACCATGGTCATGTCGTTCCCGCGTATCCGGCGCAGCTGTTTATCCGACGCGGTGACCAGGTCGCCGTCGTGCCCCGCCAAGCGGATGGAGCCGGTAGCCCGGACGCCTTCGGGCAGCAGGCCCATCAGCGCCGTCGTCGTCATGGATTTGCCGGAGCCGGATTCGCCGATCAGCCCCACCCGCTCGCCGCGGTCCATGACCAGGTTGAAGTCCGAAACCAGGGCGCGGTCCTTGGTGGCCACGGAAAGTCCGGCTACTTCAAGCAGCCGGCTGTTGTTCGCAGTGCTGTCCATGCTCAGCGCTCTCCGTTCAGTTTCGGGTCGAACTTATCGCGCAGTCCGTCGCCCAGCAGGTTGAAGCCCAGCACCGCCACGGCGATGGCCACGCCGGGCCAGACGGCCAGCATCGGGTAGGTGCCCAGGAACTGCTGGGACTCCTGCAGCATTCGGCCCCAGGACGGCACCGGCGGCGGCGTCCCCAGACCAAGGAAGGACAGGGCGGCCTCGGCCAGCACCGCGATCGCGAAGGAAACCGAGCACTGCACCACCACCATGCCCGCGATGTTCGGCAGCACATGCCGCCGGGCGATCCGGAACGCGCTCTGGCTCGAGGCCTTCGCCGCCAGCACATACTCGGTGCTCATCACCTGCAGGGTGCCGCTGCGGGCCACCCGCGCGAAGCCGGGGATGGACCCGATCCCGATGGCCAGCATCGCCGTCAGCGTGCTCGCACCGAAAACGGCGCCGAACATGATGGCCACCAGCAGCGCGGGAAAGGCCAGCAGAATGTCCGCCCCGCGCATGGTTACTTCTTCGGTGGCGCCGCCGCGCATGCCGGCCAGGATGCCCAGCGGCGTGCCGATCACCAACGCAATGCCGACAGCGATCAACCCCACCAGCAGCGTGATCCGCGCCCCGTACAGAATCCCGGAGAACACATCGCGCCCGTAGCGGTCCGTGCCCATCAGGTGCTCGGCGCTGGAACCCTGCAGCCGGTCGGCCGGGAACGCCTGCACCGGATCGTAAGGCGTCCAGACCAGGGAGACCAGCGCGGCCAGCACCACCAGGGCAACCAGGGACGCCCCGATCAGTAGGGTGGGTGCCGGCTTGCGCCGGGAACTGCGGACGACGACGGCGGACTCGGCTGTCATTACGCCTTCTTCCGGATGCGGGGGTCAAGGACGGTGTAAAGCACGTCCACCACCAGGTTGATGATCAGGGTTATGGCCACCAGCACCATCACCACGGACTGCACGGTCAGCAGGTCGCGGTTGCCCACCGCGTCCAGCAGCATCGAGCCCAGACCGGGGATGACGAAGACCCGTTCGATGACCACGGCGCCGATGATCAGCGCGGCCAGCTGCACGCTGGTCACGGTCAGGACCGGGATGGAAGCGTTGCGCAGGCCGTGCTTGACCAAAGCTTCCAGCTTGCCCAGGCCCTTCGCCCGGGCGGTGCGCAGGTAGTCTTCGCTCATCACTTCCATGACGGCGGAGCGCACGTACCGGGTCAGGATGGCGCCCTGCACGGACGCCAGTGCCAGCACGGGGAGGAACACCCGGGACAAGAAATCGCCGAAGTCTTCCCCCGGCGGCGTCCAGCCGTTGGCCGGGAACCAGCCCAGCCCCACAGCGAAGACCACCACCAGCAGGATGCCGGCCAGGAAGTTCGGCAGCGCGACGCCGAGCTGGCTGATCCCGCTGATCACAATGCCGCTGGGATTGCGGTGCTTGACCGCGGCGTAGGTGCCGAACGGAATCGCGATCAGCAGCGCGACGATCATCGCCAGCACCACCAGGATCAGGCTCACCTGCACCCGGTCCAGCACCAGCGGGCTGATGTCCTGCCGGGTCACATAGGAGATGCCGAAGTCCCCGAAGGGCAGTCCCAGAGCCCAGTCGAAGTACTGCACGATGAGGGGCCGGTCGGTGCCGAATTCCGCCCGGGTCTGGGCCAGCAGCTCCGGCGTGGCGTTCACGCCCAGCGCGATCTGTGCCGGGTCGCCCGGGATGGTGCGCATGAACAGGAACACCAGCACCGTAGCGGCCACGTAGGTGACCACAAACCGGGCCAGGTTGATCAGCAAACGGATTGCCACGCCGGCCCCTCCTTACTCGAGGTTGTAGAGCTTACTTCCAGCCGATGTTGGTCAGGTCCAGCGCTTCGGTGACGGAGTTCGCCGGGATGCCGGTCACGTTCGCATCCGCCACCACAATGTTGGGGAAGATGAACAGAACGTTGGCAGCGGCGTCGTCGACAATGGTGCGGACCACGTCCTGCATTCCGGAGACGTAGCCGGCCTCGTCCGCGGCGTCGGCCTCGGCAGCCTTGTCCTTGATCTTGGAATTGTCGTAGCCCAGGTAATAGTCCGGGTTGTTGAACATCGAGAGCACGTCCCGGCCCTCCACGGCCAGCACCACGGACATCTGGTAGTCCTGCTTGGTGAAGACCTCATCCAGCCACACTGCCGGGAATTCGGAGGACTCGATCTTCGCGTTGATGCCCACTTCGGCCAGCTGCGACACCACGATCTCGGAGACGGCGGTGGCATAGGGACGGGTGGGAACGGTGAAGGTGATGTTCAGGTTCTCCGCGCCGGCTTCCTTCAGCAGTTCCTTGGCCTTGGCCGGATCGTACGGGTAGACGTCGTTGAGGTCCTCGTAGTACGGGTCCGTCGGCGGAACCGGGCCGCCGACCACCGTGCCGTAGCCGTTCCACGCGGTGTCCACAACCGCCTGGCGGTCGATCGCGTGCATCACGGCCTGGCGGACGCGCACGTCGTCGAACGGTGCCTCGTTGTTGTTCATGGACAGGACAATCTCGCCGTTGGAGGTGCCCTCCAGGACCTGGAACTTGTCGTCGCTTTCAAAGCTGGAGAGCAGCTCCGGTGCCTGCATGTTGTAGACCACATCCACGTCGCCGGACTGCAGGGCGTTGGTGGTGGCGACGGCGTCGGCGAAGTAGCGCAGCGATGCGGTCTCCACACCCGGCTTCTCGCCCCAGTAGTCGTCGCGGGCCGCCAGCTCGATGGACTGGCCGCGGTTCCACGCCTCGATGGCGTACGGGCCGGTGCCGATGGCGGTGTTGGCCAGATCGTCCACGCCGCTGGGATCGAACATCGCTCCCACCAGTGTGCCCATGTCGAACAGCCAGGCGTTGCTGGGCTGCTTAAGGGTGACCGCGACTTCGGTGTCGCTGACCACCTCAACGAAATCCACCACGTCCATCTTTGCCTTCAGGCTGGAAACCCACGCGTCGGACTGGACGCGCTCAATGCTGAACTTCACGTCTTCTGCGGTGAACGCCTCGCCGTTGGAGAACTTTGCCCCTTCGCGCAGCTTGAAGGTGTAGGTCTTGCGGTCCTCGCTCAGTTCCCAGGACTCCGCCAGCAGCGGCTGGATTTCGCCATCCTGGTCGATCTCCACCAGCCCTTCGTACACGTTGGACATCAGCGCCTGGGGAATCGCCGCGCCCGCCGTCGTGGTGAAGTCCAGGTTCACCGGTTCTCCCGTCAACGCCACGGTGACGGCGGTATTCTCCGCAGCGCCGTCGGCTGTAGAGCCCCCGGACCCGGCCGAGCAGGCAGTCAAGGACAGCGATCCGGCCAGCAGTACAACTGCCGCACGGCCGTAATTCTTACTCAGGCGCATAGCGTTCTCCATCGATTAGGAACGACACTTCAGTGATGTGATCTATCCAACACCATCCCATGTCTATATTTCTACCTAGTTACATGGTCTTACCAGTTGCGTAAAACTGCTTTCGGGGGCAATCTTTACTGACGGAGGCGCGCTCAACGGCAGTATGCTTGCCGAAAAGCCCCAAACGTACGACGACGGAAGGCACCTCATGAGCAAGCTGACCTTCACGCCGGCCGTGCCCACGCTGACTTACGAGCGCGTGGTGCAGCAGATCGAAGAGGCGATCCTGTCCAGGGAGATCGAGCCGGGCCAGCATCTTCCCAGTGAACGCGAGCTCATGGTGCAGTTCTCGGTCAGCCGCCCCACCATCCGCGAAGCCCTGCGCGTTCTGCAAAGCCAGGGCCTGATCGCGTCCCGTCCCGGTGGACGCAGCGGACCTGAGGTTCTCGCCGTCTCCCCCGACAGCCTGGGACGTTCCTTCACGACGATGGCGCGGATCGCCTCGCTGTCCCTGTCCGAACTGGTGCAGTTCCGCATCGTGCTGGAGAGCTCCGCCTGCCAGTTGGCCGCGGCCCTGCACACGGAGGAACAAGTCGAGAAAATGCGCGACGCGGTCGAGCGCATGGAAGCGGAAGTCGCCAATGGTTCGGACAGCTTCAACCGCGCGGACCTGGACTTCCACGCTGCAGTCTGGGAAGCCAGCCACAACAGCCTGCTGCGGATCTGTGGCGAAGCGGTCGCCGGCTCCATCCTCAACCTCATGAACGACCGAATGGAACGCTCCGGCAATTCCACCGCGGCCATGGAAGGAGCCGTCGAACGCGACCGCGCAATTTTCCAGGCCATCGCCGCCGGCGATGCCACGGCCGCCGGCACCACCGCCCGCAATGCCATCGCCGCCTACTTCGCCGAATACCTTGACGAAGAAGGCGCACGCGGCCTTAGCGCCCTGACCGGGGCGGAGCGCCCGACACCCTAAACCCGCGGCGTGGCTCCACTTTCCATTTTTACAACTTAACGGCGCCGATCTGCTGCAGCAGTTTCAGCATGTCCGTCGCTCCCCAATGCTCGACTACTTGGCCGTCCTGAACACGGATGATGTCGATGCCGCCAAATTCCACAGTGTTGCCGGTGGGGGCAGTCCCCATCAGTTCGCCCTGGTGGGTCCCGGTGAGGACCACGCGGGCCGCCTCCAGATCCCCATCGGCCATTGTGGGTTCGATAGACTTCGCCTTGATGTCGGGGAAAGCCTTCCTGAATGTGTCGACGTAGAACCTGATGCCGTCCAGACCTGACGGCTGCCCGGGCATGGGCTCCTCGTGGTCCGTGTAGCTCTCACTGCCCAGCTGGTCGATCAGGTCCAGGTTCCCTCCCTCCATGATTTCCCGGTAGAACCGCTCGATAATTCCCGATGCGCGTCCCATGATCCGCTCCTTCGCTGGCTGCAAATCCCCTGATTCGATGATCCCACCGGGGCTTTTGCGACACGCCGCCACAGGGGCGCGCTTTCAGCAAGCAACTGCCAGCGGAACGGCCTTCGGTCCCCCTAGCCGTTCGGCGACACGAAGTCCCCGACCACCACGCGTCCCAGTACCTCAGTGAGCAGATCCACGCCGGCGAGCATGTCGTCGTCGTTAGTCAGTTCCTTCTCATTGTGCGAGATGCCCTCGACGCTGGGCACGAACAGCATGATGGTCGGGACGATGTCCTTCATGTTCGTCGAGTCATGCCCGGCCAGCGTCCGGACGGTGCCGTACGGCAGTTCCAGCGCCTCCGCGCTTTTGGCTGCCAGGCGCATGCCGGCCTCGTCATAGGCCTTGGCGGCCCAGACATGCTCGGCACCGCGCTCGATCCGTACGCTCGCCTTCCCCTCGATCTCGGCCACACGGCGGTGCAGTTCGGCGTCGGCGGCGGCCAGCACATCGGGGTCCGTGCTGCGCACGTCGACGAGCAGCTCCACCCGGCTGGCCACCACCACTGGCGAGTTCGGGTAGACCGTGAACTCGCCGCAAGAGGTGATGACGGAATGCTCCTCGGTACTGAACTCGTCGGCGATCTCACGCGCGGCAACCACCAGGGAGGACGCCCCGAGCAGCGCGTCGTGCCGGTCGGCGATCACGGTGGCGCCGGTGTGCGCCTGCTCGCCGTGCACGACGAACTCGTACTTGTTGGCGCCCCAGGTGGATTCGACGAGGCCGATGGTCAGCCCGGCGTCCTCGAGCGAGCGGCCCTGCTCAATGTGGATTTCCACGTACGCGGCAAGATCCAGCGAGAAGTCGCCGATGGTCCCGATGGCCTCCAGCGCCTCGCGGACGGTGGTGCCGTGCGGGTCGGTGGTGGCCAGGACCTGCTCGGCGGGCAGCTTGCCCGTGAAGACGGAACTGCCCATCATGGAGGGCTTGAACCGGCAGCCTTCCTCGTTGAACCAGTTGATGACGGCGATGTTGAACGCCGGCTCCGTGCCCTCTGCCGCCAACCGCTGCTTCAGCCGGACGGCCGCGTGGGCACCGGCCAGCACGCCATAGGCGCCGTCGAACCGCCCGCCCAGCGGCTGCGAGTCCAGGTGCGATCCGACCGCGATGTACGGGGCGCCGGGCGCCAGCTCGAGCAGCGCGAACTGGTTCCCCACCGCGTCGTAGCGGACGTCGAAGCCATGGCCTTCCACCAGGCCGCGGAACCAGGTCCGCGTCTGGCCGTCGACGAATGTTCCCGCCTGGCGGTCCACTCCCCCGCCGGCCGTGGCCCCGAACGTGCTCATCGAGCGGAAGTCGTGCAGGAAGGCGCGCGCGTCGTCACCGGAGACGGCCGGGGCGGACTGGGCGGAGGTGGTGGTCATGGATGGAATCCTAACGGCTCGGTCTGACGTATAGATGTTCAGCGAACGACGGCGGCGTCCGGCTCGGGCGCGAAGAGAGACTCGGCTGCGGGGCTGGCAGCAGCGCCGGAATCCAGCCGATCGAAGCTGAATTCACCGCCAACGATAGTGGCCAGCACCTCGAGGCCGGAGATATCCGGGGCGTCCAGCGGCGACCCGGAGAGCACGGCGAAATCCGCGAGCTTACCCCGGCGCAGGGTACCCTTCTGGTCGGCGGTGCCGGTGGCCCGGGCGGCCCAATCCGTGTAGGTCCGCAGTGCCTCCTCGGCGGTGAGGCCCTCGGCCGCTCCCCCGAGGATCTTGCCTTGCTCGGTTCGCCGGTCCACCCAGGACTGCATCGCGCGGAGCACGTTGTTGTCGGCCACCGGCAGGTCGGAGCTGCCGGCCACGAGAATGCCGGCGTCCACCAGCGAACGTCCCCGGTACAGCCAGCCTTCGCGCTCGGGCCCCACCAAGGCGGCAAACTGATCACCCAAAGGACCGATGAACGCGGCCTGCGGAGCCACGGCGATCCCGGCCGCAGCCACGGGCGCCAACTGGTCCGGCCGGGCGATGCCGAAGTGCTCGATCCGGTTGGGCAGGTGGTTGCGGCCGTAGCGCTCCTGGCAGCCGACGATGATCTCGGTGGCCAGATCGATGGCCGCATCGCCGATCGCATGCAGCGCGATCGGCCAGCCGGCGCGGTAGGCGGCGTCGACACGTTCGCGGTAGGCCTCGGGTGAATCCAGCAGGTAGCCGGTGTTGTGCTGGTGGCCGCAGTAGTCCTCGGTCACCGCCGCAGTCGCGCCCAGCAACGAGCCGTCCATGAAGACCTTCACCGGCCCCAGCGACACCCACTCGTCGCCGAAACCCGCAACGGCGCCAAGGTCCAGCCCACGGCCGGAGCCCGTGCCGTGCATATCCACGGCGTTGGCCTCGATCGGCCGCAGCGAATCAAGCGCGGGCATCAGCTGGGCGCGGGCGTGCAGCTTGCCGGCCCGCTGGGCCGTCAGATACGCCTGAACTTCCACCGGGCTGTGCCCGATCCAGCCGCCGCCAATACCGGCTTCGGTGAAACTGGTGATGCCTTCGGCTGCGTACCGTGTCGTCGCCGCGTCCAGCGCCTCGACAATGCGCTCCACCGGATACGGCAGCAGCAGGTTCTGGATCAGCTGCTGCGCGGACTCTTCGACCACGCCCGTCGGGTACCCGTCGGCCCCACGCAGCAAGGCACCGCCGGTGGGATCGGCAAAGCCGGGCTCGACGACGCCGGCCAGCCGCAGCGTGGCGGAGTTGGTGATGGACAGGTGCCCGGAGACGTGCCGCAGGTAGAGCGGCCGGTCGCCGGTGATCGCGTCAAGCCGGCGGATGTCAGGGAAGGCCCCGCCGTGGTGCTTGTGGTTGAAGCCGGTGCCGTTGACCCAAGCGTCGGGGGCGCCGCCGGGCAGCGCATCCAGCCTTTGGACCTCGGCTTCGAGCAGCGCATAGAGTTCCTCGAGGCCTCGCGCCTGCTCCAGTTCGACGGCGCCCAGACCCAGCCCCCACCAGGTGGTGTGGCAGTGGGCGTCGATGAAGCCGGGGACCACGGTGGCGCCGCCCAGCGAGACTTCCCGCTCGGCCGTGCACCCCTCAAGCTCCTCGTCGAAGCCGGCGATCCGCCCGCCCAGCACGCCCACAGATGTTGCCCGGGGACGGTCGGCCTCGAGGGTGATTATGTCGGCGTCGCGCAGGATCAGGTCCAACTTCATCGCGCGCCCTCTTCCACGGCAACCTCGGCCAGCTCTTCCGGCCCATTCGCGGTGCCCGGCGGCATCGTCTCCGGATCGGTCACCAGGTGCAGCAGCGCCAGCCGCCCGCTGGCCAGCGCACGATCCAGCGCGGGCCCGAACTCGGCGGTCGTCTCGACCCGTTCGCCGTGCCCGCCGAAGCTGCGGATCCAGTCGGCGAAGTCCGGGTTGAACATCGAGGTGCCGGACGGCCGGTCCGGGTAGTGGTTGCGCTGGTGCAGCACAATGGTGCCGTAGATACCGTTGTCCACCACGATCACCAGCGGGGCGGCACCGTGCGCCGCCGCCACGGCCAGTTCCTGCGCGTTCATCAGGAAGTCGCCGTCGCCGCAGACCGCCACCACCTGCCGCTCCGGCTCGATCAGCGACGCAGCAACGGCGGCCGGGACGGCCAGCCCCATGGCCCCGTTGCGCGGCCCGATCAGCGAGCCGAACCCGTGGTGCGTCAGGTAGCGGTGACCCCAGAGCGTCGCGTTGCCGGCGCCGTACGTGACCACCTTGTCCGCGGGCAGCCGGTCTTCCAGCACGCCGAAGGCCACGCCCAGGTCCACGCCGGGGCTGTTATCCGGCCGCGGGGTGGCGTACCGGCGCTGGTCCTCGGCGAGAGCTTCCATCCAGCTGCTCCCCCGGCTCCCGCGCGCCTCCGCGGCGGCCGGCAAAGCCGCAACGAACGACGACGGCGGCACGGCCAGATGCAGGTCGATCCGGCCGGAATGCGTCGCGGCATCCGGGTCCGGCAGCACCAGCACGGTCGGCGCCTTGAATCCCTTGGTGTAGCCGTCGCTGAGCACATCGGTCCGCCCGCACCCGACAAACACCAGCAGGTCCGCCTCGTCCAGCCGGGCAGCCAGCGTGTCCGCGCGGCCGTAGCCCAGCCAGCCCGCCCACGCCGGAGAACCATGCGGAACGACGTCGTACGCCCGCCAGTCCGCGGCCACCGGAACCTGCGCGTCAGCCGCCCACCCGGCGAGCTTTGTACCGTCGTCGCCCCAGCCGTCCCCGCCGGCCACAATCAGCGGCCGGTCGGCTGCGGCCAGCCGGCCGGTCAGTTCCTCCATCGCGGCCCGCGGCGGCACCGCAGTTGCCAGCGCGCGCGGCGGAACCACGTCGGCGTCGGTCAGCCGGACCAGCACGTCCTCCGGCAGCCCGATCACCACCGGCCCGGGCCGGCCGGAGACCGCCAGCTGCATCGCCTCGGCCACGGTCTCCGCCGCGCGGTGTTCGTCGTCGAGCACCACCACACGCTTGGCCGTCGTCGAGAACCAGCCCTCCAGGCTGAACTCCTGGAACGAATCCCGGCCCCGGTCCGCCACCGGGATCAGCCCGACGAAGAGCACCAGCGGCGTCGCGTCCTGCCACGCGGTATGCACGGCGATCATCGCGTTCGCCGCGCCCGGACCGCGGGTGACCATCGCGATCCCCGGGATGCCGGTCTTGCGCCCCTCGGCCAGCGCCATGAACCCGGCGCCGCCCTCCTGGCGGCAGACCACCGTGGACACGGGCGAATCGTGCAGCCCGTCCAGCACGTCGAGGAAGCTCTCCCCCGGGACGGAATACACGCGGCGGACGCCGTGCGCCTCAAGCTGGCGGACTATCAGGTGGCCGGCTGACTGGGACATAGTGTGGAGCTCTTTCATCAGGAAGGTCGACGCCGGAAGCGGATCGAGCCTCGGCGGCAGGTCGTCGTCGTACGTTGAATTTAGTGCTTGAAGCCGGGCAGGTCCACGCTCATGCGCGGGGCCACGGCACCGGCGACGGCGGTGAACAGGCTCAGGAACACCAGCATCGCGGCGGCCGGCCACCAGTGGTTTCCGGCCGCGGCCACCATGCCGGTGGCCAGCAGCGGCACGAAGCCGGAGAGCATGCCGGCGGTGTTCTGCGCGAAGCCCACGCCGGTGTAGCGGGTGCGGGCCGGGAACAGGCCGGTCAGCACCGTGCCGGAGGCGGCGTACGGGAAGGACAGCGTTGCCACCGCGAGGACCATGCCGATGACCACCAGCACGGGGTTGCCGCTGGCCACCAGCATGAAGGACGGAACTGCGGCAATGGCGGAGGCGATGCCGCCCACCAGGATCACGCGGCTGCAGCCGAACCGCTCGCCCAGCCGTCCGCCCAGGATCAGGATGGGGATTTCCACGATGGCGGCGATCATGCCGCCCAGCAGCATCAGCCGGGGAGAATAGCCCAGGATGGCCACACCGTAGTAGACCACAAACGCGGTCACCAGGTAGAAACCGCCGACGCCCAGCAAGGCCGCGGCCATGCCGATGATGATGTGCTTCCAGGACTCCCGCAGCGTGGTGCGAATCGGGGCTTTCTCCACCTGGTCGTGCTCCATCAGCTCGGTGAAGACCGGGGACTCTTCGAGCCGGCTGCGGATGTAGAGAGCAATCAGGAGCATCGGGATGGCGGCCAGGAACGGGATGCGCCAGCCGAACGAGTTGAAGCTCTCCTGCGAGAAGAACAGCGTCATCAGGAAGAAGCCACCCGAGGAGAGGATGGTGCCGATGGGCGAACCAATCTGCGGCATTGCCGCGTAGCGGGCACGGCGCTCCAGCGGCGCGTTCTCCACCACAATGGTCATCGCACCGGACCACTCGCCGCCCACAAACAGGCCCTGGAACACGCGCAGCAGCACCAGCAGCACCGGAGCAGCAATGCCGATGGCAGCGTAGGTCGGGAGCAGGCCGATCAGACCGGTTACCGCGCCGATACCCACAATCGTGACCATCAGCGTCTTGCGGCGGCCGATCCTGTCACCCATCGCACCGAAGAACATGCCGCCCAGCGGACGCGCCACCAGGCCCACGCCGAAGGTGGCGAAGGAAGCCAGCGCCGCCGCCGTGGCGTTCTCGTTGGCGAAGTACTGGACGTTGAACACCAGCGCAGCCGCGGCGCTGAAGAGGAAGAAGTCGTACCACTCCATCGCGGTGCCGATGAGGGCGCCCATGGAGACCTTCATCGCCTCCTTGTCGGTAATCTTCCGGGTAGCCCCGGCCTCGAGGTTCAGGGTCTGTGACATGGTGCCTCCACGCTTGGTGTACGGACGTGCCCGTTGCGCCGAACGGTGCGCAACGGACTGGGAATGCATCCAGCCTGCCAGAGTGCGCCGCATCACACCCGCACGAAAAGTCGCGGGTTTCGACGGCTAGAATGTGCAAAAGCACAAAAATCGGGGCGGATAACACCATGGCAATACCCAGGAAACAAAAGAACGACGACGACGCCGCGTCGGCCGCCCGCTGGAACGGCCTGCTCGACCAGCTCTCTGTGGACGTGCTGACGGACCAGTTCATCGAGCGCGTCCTGCAGCTGGACGACTACCGGGACGGCGTCCTGCCCGCCAGCGAGATCCGCCGCACCGGCGCCGCCTCGTTCGCCTCGCTGATCGAAAGCCTGCGCCCGGGTGCGGACAGCGACCGGCTTGTGGCCGAGCGGCAGAACATCTCCCTCGACGTCGGCGTCTCCCGCGCCCGCGCCGGAATCCCCGTGGAATCGCTCATGACGGCCATCCGGATCGACTTCACCGTTATCTGGGGCGAGCTCATGGCTCTGGCGGATCCGGGCGACGCCGAGCTGCTGGTCCGCCGGGCCGAGACCGTGTGGCAGGTGGTGGACTCCTACGCCGCCCAGACCCAGGCCACCTACATCGCCGAGCGCCAGCGCATGGCCCAGGAAGCATCCTCCGTGCGGCAGGGCCACGTCGCCACCATGTTCGGCCCGGTCAGCCCGGCCCCGCAAATGCTCACCCGCATCGCCAACGAACTCGGCATCGACGAAGACGCTCCCCTCGTCGTGGCAGCAGCAACAACGGACGACGCCGCCGCCCTCCGCGTCGTCATTGCCGCGGCTTCCCGTCGTGGCACGGAGGTATTCACCCACCCGCTGCCCGACGGACTGGTCGCGTTTTGGGCAGCTGACGACCGCCCCGGCAGCGCAGTCCGCGAAGCCATCGAGCAGGTTCGGCAGATCAGGTGCGGCCTGGTTGAACAAGTCCGCGGACTAGCTGACCTGCGCGTCGCCGCCCAGGCAGCCCGGGCTCTGGCTTCCCTGGTTGAAGACAGCGACCAGCAGGCGCTCACTATGCGCAACGCCTGGGCCCGACTGGCCCGATACCGCCTCTCGGAAACCGGCGTCCCCGTCGTCCCTGACGTCGAATCGGCGCTTGCTCAAAGTGGACCGGTGGAACGGACTCGGCTGGAGGAAGCAGTCCGCTCCTATCTAACCACCGGCAGCATCGCCCAGTCCGCCGACCAGCTCTTCTGCCACCGCAACACCCTTATGAACCGGCTCCGCCGCTTCTCAGACCTCACCGGCATCGACGTCACCATCCCCCAACAAGCCGCCCGCCTCGTCGTCGCCTGGTCCTAGCCGCGGAACGCCGAATTTGCTGTCGGGCCGCGAATATGAAGACCACCGCGCGAACCGGCATCCTTCACCAGAATCCGCGGCAGCGACTCTCCGGATGATGCCGAAAGTCCATAGCCGCGTCAGCAGTTTTCCCGCTCAGCGGGATCTTCCTAGAGGTGCGCTCCTGTGACATACGACACTCTTGGGACAGGCTTTCGAGGTCATTCTGGAGAGGTTCCAACTGGTCCTCCCACTCCTTAGCCGGTTTCTTATTCCATACGTCTTCAGGAGCGAACATGACAGAGACGATGCTGGCAGCAAGGATGCACGATGTCAGCGCACCGATGTTGCTTGAGCGAATACCGACGCCCGAGCCTGGTCCGTCGGATGTGCGGGTTCGAGTCAAAGCCTGCAATATCGTGCCCAATCTGGCCAATGTCCTGCAGAACTGGACGACCTGGTTTCCACAGAATCCGCTCCCCTCTTTGCCCGCCATCTTCGGACTGGATCCCGCGGGTGTGGTGGACGCGGTCGGTACAGATGTGAAGGGCTTTAAGCCCGGTGATCGCGTTTATGTCAATCCCGGCCGCTACTGCGATTCATGTCGTGAGTGCCGGTCGAATAATCGCATGCACTGCCAGAACTTTGCTTTCTCCGGATACTTCGGTCTGACCCCGTCCAGCGGAATCATGCTCGACCGGTATCCCTACGGCGGCCTCGCCGAATACACCATCGCACCGCAGTATTCGCTGGTGCGCTTGCCCGAGAGCATCAGCTTCGAGACCGGAGCCCGGCTGGGATACCTAGGGACGGGCTTTGCCGCCCTCCGCAAGGCGGGAGTTGGGCCGACGACAACTGTCCTCATCAACGGAATCAGCGGGACTCTAGGTTTAGGGGTGGCGCTGTTCGCATTGGCGTTGGGGGCGCCCATGGTTCTAGGTACCGGCCGCAACCGGGAACTGCTGGACGAGGTGAAAGCCTTGGATCCACAAAGAATCCACACTCACTCGCTGGCAGACGGACCGGTGGACGGCTGGGTCAAAGAACTCATTGCCGAAGGCGTCGACGTCCATATTGACGCCCTCGGCCCAGGCGCGGACCACTCCGTCTTCAATGAAGGACTGAAGTCGCTGAGAAGGGGTGGAGTCGCGGTAAACATTGGTGCCACGGCCGGCCCTGTGCCTATCGATGTTCATCACATGATGGACCAGCAGCAGAAGCTCATCGGGTCCTGCTGGTTCAGCGCCGGTGAGGGGCAGGCAATGGTTGATATGGCCGCGTCCGGAGCGGTCGACCTCTCAGTCTTCGAGCACATCGTGTACCCGCTCGAACAGGTCAACGACGCCATTTCGGGCATCTCAGTCCGAAACGGCGGATTCAGCAATTTCATCATCTCCCCCTCCTGAACGGAACATGCCATCAGCAGCTAGGAGGCTGTAATGGAACAAAACGGAACAAGAACACTGCGAGTAGAGAGCCGGCAGTACGAGGCCGACGGCGTCGTTGCCCTTTGGCTGACCGACAGCGAGGGACACGACCTGCCAGCGTGGTCACCTGGGGCGCATATCGAACTCGATCTGGGGTCCGGCATCCTCCGTCAATACTCTCTGTGCGGCCCGGTTAGTGACCGTAAGCGCTGGCGCATATGTGTCCTCCGGGAAGAGAACGGACGGGGTGGCTCCCTTCGCGTATGTGACGACCTCAAGGCTGGCGATCACATCGCAGTGCGAGGCCCACGGAACAATTTCGAACTGAAGCCAACTGGCAGGTATATCTTCATCGCTGGGGGAATCGGGATAACCCCGATCCTGCCCATGATCGAACAAGCAGAAGCCGAAGGCACTCCTTGGACTCTCACATATGGAGGAAGAAGCCTGGTCAGCATGGCGGAGGCGGCGCAGCTCCAAGATCGCTATTTGGACAAGGTAGTCCTGTGGCCACAGGACGAAAAGGGGCTTCTGGACCTGCAGGGCATTATTCGTACGGCAGGAGACGATGCGCTGCTATACGGCTGTGGACCCGAGCCGATGCTCAAAGCCCTCGAGTCGGCCACGCAGGCAGCTGGGGTTGACCCCGTTCGGGTGCGGACCGAACGGTTCGCGCCCAAGGCGATCGAGGAAACGGCCCGCGACGACGCTTTCGAGGTCGAATTCGCCAAGTCCGGAATCACCCTCAACGTCGGCCCAAACGCTTCCATTATGGAAGTCGCGCGCTCCGCTGGCGTGCCAGTGCTTTTTTCCTGTGCTGAAGGCACCTGCGGAACCTGCGAAACCCCGGTCATCTTCGGGAAAGTTTGCCACCGGGATTCGGTACTGACGCAGGAAGAGCAAGACGGGAACGAATCTCTGATGATTTGCGTCAGTCGTGCGGCAGGTCAGCGGCTGGTGCTCGACCTCTAAAACCACTCCGGATCCTTGCGATCCATTCCACCGAAGACAATTTCACCTCGAGTACAAGGACGTACACCATGACTACACAATCCACATCGAACGCCGCCCCAGCAACAGGACGTTGCCCGTTTGCCGGCGGAGCGGGCAATGAGTTTTCCTTCTTCAAGGGTGGCTATCAGCAGGATCCCGCAGGGTCTCTGAGTTGGGCCAGGGCGAATGAGCCCGTTTTCCACGACGAGGAAACCGGATACTGGGTCGTTACCCGGCACGAAGACGTGAAGAAGGTATTCAGCGACTCCGCGTCCTTCTCGGCCGCAATTACTTTGGCTCCCGTGACACCGCCATCGCAGGAGGCAGGCGAGATTCTGGGGAAATATGCATTCGGGCCCACACCGGTGCTCGTGGATTCAGACCAGCCGGTGCACCGCAAAATCCGGCGGCTTAATGCGCCCGTCTTTATGCCAGAGAATATCGATCCACTGGAAGGTTTTATCAGGGACACGACCAACACCTACATTGACCGGTTCGTCGACCGCGGACACGCAGATCTCATCGCCGACCTGCTCTGGGACCTGCCCTGCCTCATCGCCCTCGAATTCCTCGGAGTCCCTGACGAGGACGTCGACACGGTCCGTCTCCTGGCTACTTCGATGACGGAGTTCCTTTGGGGGCAGCCGTCGCCGGAGGACGAGTTACGCGCCGCAGATGGACTGGGTAAGTTCTGGGCAATGGGCGGGCGGATCGTCGAAAAACTGAAGGAACTGGAAAACCCGCCAGGCTGGATCGGGCACACCATCAAACTTCAGCGTGAGTATCCGGACCTGTTTCCCGACTCGTATTTGCAGACAAATGTGATGGGCGGAACCATGGCCGCCCACGAAACCACAACAAACGCGACGGCGAATGCGTTGGTAACGCTGCTGCGGAACCCTGAGCAGTGGGATGCTATCTGCCGGGATCCGTCGCTGATTCCCAGTGTCGTCGAGGAATGCCTGCGTCACAGCGGCTCAGTGGTGGCGTGGAGGCGGAAAGCCAAGACGGACGTCGAGGTCGGCGGCACAATAATCCCGGAAGGTGCCAAGGTCCTCATGGTCATTGGGTCCGCGAACTATGACGAGCAGGTCTTCGACGCGCCGGACGATTTTGATCCGGAGCGTCCGAACAACGGTGAGCACGTGGCCTTCGGCCATGGACCACACATGTGCCTAGGCAATCACTTAGCTCGTCTGGAAATGCGGGTATTCCTGGAGGAATTGACGCGCCGCCTCCCTGGGATGCGGTTGAGTGACCAGGAATTCCGTTACATGGCGAACACTTCTTTCCGCGGTCCTGAGGAACTTCGGGTCAGCTGGGATGTGGCGCCGGCAGCAGCCAGGGGTTCGGCAGATGCGTGATCTGGTGCCCGCGCAGAGAACGAGAGTCCGTAACAGGGCTAGGATCAGACCCGTCGAGCCATTGATGTCTCGAACTGACTGTGGGGTGTTTGGGGGAAATATGGCTGGGAACAGCGCAATGCCGGGTCAATCAGTTGTCAGCAAAGTTGTAGCAATTCTGATGGCATACTCCGGGGACCGGATCGAGCTGAGCCTGACAGAGATTTCGCGGGCGTCGGGGTTGCCAACCAGCACCGCACACCGGCTAGTCCAGGATCTGGTCGAGTGCGGCGCCTTGGAACGCACGCCCTCCGGACAGTACGTCGTGGGGTTGAACCTGTGGGGCATCGCGGCGCACACGCCGCACAGTTTCTCCCTCGGCGAGGCAGCCATGCCCTACCTGCAGCAACTGCTGGATGCGACGGGCGGCCATGTCCACCTTGCCGTACTGCATGGACCTCAGGCATTGGTGTTGGAAAAGCTGTCCCCACCCGAAGCGGACGAGAGAATTTCCCGCGCAGGAAGCCATCTTCCGTTACACGCTACTGCTGCCGGACAAGTCCTCCTCGCTTACGGCCCCCGCGGCCTGGCGGACGGGATCCTCCGGACTCCGCTGGACGTTTACACCGCCAAAACCCTCACGGACCCCGGTGACCTGGATAACCGATTAGCTGTCGTTCGCCGGCAAGGAGTGTCTAGGTCTTGCAGCGAGTTGGTCACCGGCTTGGATGCCTGTGCCGCGCCTGTTTTCGGGGAGCGCCGGACGCTGGTGGGTAGCATTGGCGCCATCATTCCTGCTGGGTCAGCGTCGTTACAGGACGTGGAGCGGTCAGTCAGGGCAGCAGCCAAGGAACTGACGGTGTTCCTCAACGGTCCTGCCCGGGAAACCTTTTCAGGGCCCTTGTTCCGTCCGGTGCTGCGCCATTGGGATCGGAACGAGACGAGGGACCGTGCCGGATGACCGACACCGGCCAAACTGATGGCGTTATCAGGACCAGTACTCACAACGAACAGGAGGTAAGGATGCAACGACGGGTAGTGACCGGAGTCGACGAGTCCGGAAAATCGATAGTAGTGAAGGACGGACAGCCACCGGTATCCCGCAACTACGTACACACTCCAGGATTTGCCGATGCACTCATCTGGCGGACAGATGCGAGCGTCGCCCCGGCAACCGAAAGCGTCGACAGGCCCTTGGCCTGCTTCGTACCCAGTGCCGGTGAGACTGTCGCGTTGACCATTACCTTCCCTCCGGGCACGGTCTACACAGACCCAGCCTTCGATCCGGAGGCTGCCAGCTCCGAAGACCAGGCGATGAACCCGGGCCTCTACGAACTCTTCGAGGCCGACGCCCCGGGGATGCATACGTCTCCAACAGTCGACTACGCGGTCGTGACCCACGGCGAACTAGTCCTGGAACTAGATGACGGCGTGACAGTACCACTGACCGTTGGAGACATCGTGGTACAGAACGCGACCCGGCATGCATGGCGAAACCCGACGGACGCACCGGCGACGATCTTCATCGTGCTAATGGGATCTGCCGTCGTCAACTGACAAGTCCGCACACAACAAGCCATGGGCAAACCCACCCTATAAGGGCGGATCGAGCAAAGCTGCGCCCTGAAAGCCAAAAACGAGGAGTATCAAATGAAACTAGTGTCCTACACGCATAACGGTGAAGAGTCGTTCGGAGCCGTTATCGGCGAGAACGTAGTGGACTTGCGTGGACCATCCAGCTGCGGAAACCTGGCCGAGTTCGTAGGCAGTAATGCCTTCGCCAATCGAGAGGAACTGATTAGGGGCATAGATTCGACACCGCTAAATCAGGTAACCCTCCTGCCTCCAATCCCGAGGCCGGAGAAAATCGTCTGTGCGGTGCGGAATTACATGGACCACCATAAGGAAGTGCTGGCAGCAGGAATGCAGCGGGAACTCACCGAGTATCCGCCGATTTTCCTGCGCGTGTGGAGGTCGCAGTCGGCGCATGGCCAGCCAATTGTTCGTCCACGGGCCTCCGAATCGCTGGACTGGGAGGGCGAACTCGCCGTGATCATCGGCAAGGAAGGCCGGGATATTGCAGAGGACGATGCTTGGGATCACGTTGCCGGTTACAGCTGCTACAACGACGCCAGCGTACGTGAATGGCAATTCCATGCGAAGCAGATAGCCGCTGGAAAAAACTTCGAGAACACCGGCGGCTTCGGTCCTTGGCTGGTGACTGCCGATGAGGTAGTTCCCGGACAGACGCTGAAGATCACCACCCGCCTGAACGACGAGGTCGTCCAATCCGGGGATACCAGCCACCTGATCTTTTCCGTTCCGCAGCTGATCAATTACGCGTCCACCATATTTACTCTTGTACCGGGCGATGTGATTGTCACAGGCACGCCCGCGGGCGTGGGATGGAGCAGGAAACCCCAACGATTCATGAAACCCGGGGACACTGTCGAGGTTGAGATCGAATCGATCGGGATCTTGAAGAACCCTGTTACGGCCCAAGGGTGAGTGACCGGTGACCCTGTACGAAGTCCGTAAACGATCTCTGTCAATCGAAACCGTATTCCACGAAGGTGGACCCGCACCCGAAATCCCGGTGCGGATGGGCGCGGCCTGCGCCGTCGTCAGCAACCCGTACGCCGGGCGCTATGAGAAAGACCTGCTGCCCTTCATGACCGAACTGCGAGCTTTGGGTACAGAACTGGCTACGGAGCTGGCGGACGCAATGGGCGGGCCGGAACGGATCGAGGCCTATGGAAAAGGCGCCATCGTGGGCGTTGGCGGTGAGACCGAGCACGGTGCAGTCTGGCACGAAGCCGGCGGCTGGGCTATGCGGCAGGTCCTGGGTGACCCGCCGGCGATGGTCCCCTCCGCCAAGGCCGTCGCGTCCGCAGGCTACCGGCTCATGGTGCCGATGCACTACATCCGCGCCGCATACGTACGCAGCCACTACACCGCTATGGAGATCGGGCTCCAGGACTCCCCCCGGCCAGCGGAGATTTTGTTCGCTGTGGTGATGGCCGACGGCGGCCGGATCCACTCTCGGTTGGGTGGACTAACCACCGATGCCGTGAGCGTCCATGATGGTCAACGCTAGTTCGCTGTCCCACGATTAATCGAGAAGGAGAAGCAATGCCTGAATACACACCCGCGCTGTCGCACTTCGGCGTTTTCGTTCACGACCTCGACCTGATGTCCAAGTTTTACTGTGATGTTTTCGGAATGGTCGTCACGGACAGCGGAGAGGGGCAAACGATGCCTTTCACCATCGCCTTCCTCAGCGGCAACCCCACCCAGCATCATCAACTCGCTCTAGCAACAGGGCGCGACCCTAACCAACCGAGCACTGTCATGCAGATTTCGTTCAAGATCAGCGAGATCGACAACCTGCGCGAGGCACGGCAGCGGGCCTTGGAACGCGGCGCAACCCAGATGCGCGGGCTTAACCATGGCAACGCCCTGTCCATCTACTTCGCGGACCCCGAGGGCAACACAGTTGAGGTGTACCTCGACACGCCTTGGTACGTAGCCCAGCCACACGGGGAGCCCCTAGACCTCGAGAAAGATGACGTGGAGATCTGGTCGGAAACAGAGCGAATCTGCCGCGCGGATCCCACTTTCAAAACTGTCGAGGAATGGCAAGCGGACTTCGCAAAGGTCTGAGCAGGCGGCACCATCGGTTCGCGATCGAGTGCAGGTGCCGGGACAGTACATCCGGGCACCTGCATCGCCATACTGAATCTCCTTGGCTCATGGCCCTGACACGCCTCACAGAGATGAACCCTTGTACGGAACGATGCAGAACATGTTGCTCTCCATCGCTCTTAAAAGAGCACGATAAGGCTACTCGGCAACCCCCACCAGATGCCGTCGGCCAAGTACGTTGACACGCTGCGGGAGGCGCTCACTCGGCGGAGTCCCGAGGGGTCTACCTACAAGACCAACCCCCAAAGGCGCGGTGGGCGGCGGCCGCTTCTCTGTAGCGGCTCCTCGCCTTTAGCCCGCCTAGCTAACGCAGCCGGCCACTCAGCTTTCCGCGTCGCGTTCGTCGTCTTTGATAGCCTGACGGAACGCCCGCACCCCGTTGGAGAGTCTGTCCTTCGTTGATCGGACTCGGTCGAGTCCTTCGTTGCCGAGGTTCACGGCGGCGCCGACGCCCTCTGCGCCTGTCTCAAGCATCTTGTCCTTCGCCCCTACGACCGCATCTCGCCAACGCTGCGCTTCTAAGGACTCGCGGCCAGTCTCGATCCCAAGCCTCTCATGGAAGTCGATGACGCCGGTGGCGACGTAGTTGCTTGAATGCACTATCGAGCGGGAAGAATTCGGGTGTAGCAGTACCTTAGTATTGGCCCATTTGGCGGCCGCATCGATCCGAGCCAACATATGCTCGGTGCTCCGCGAGATGAGTTCCAACCGGTTCTGCCGCGCAGCCCGGAGTCCGATGCGATGCCGGTCCAACTCATCTGGAGAAGCATCCAGCACGCGGTCGAGTTCCAGCAAGGCGATCGCATCCTGCAGTTGGAAGCAACGCGCCAGAACGGCGAGCCATTCCTGGATCTTGGACTCGACTTCCTTCGACACCTTCGCGAGATCGCCGATCTTGGCCTTGTGGTCCACCTTCTCGGCGAGTGCGTCAAGCTGACGCAACGCGTACCCCTGAGTCCGCGCAATCGTCGCCGACGTGGCCTGAACCTTCGACCACGTGACCTCGGAGACCCGGCCAGTCTTGTTTCGGACGGTCATGGCCTCCTCGATGAGGAAGTCCACACCGATCATGTCCGCCAGTACGGCGTCCCTCTGGGTGCGGAGAATGTCGTCGACCTTCTCATCGATCGCGGCGAGATAGTCGGTGATCTCGTCCATGGCCTGTTGCATCGCAGCCTGCTGCATGATGCCGGCGGCACCAGACAGAATCGCCGGGTTGGTCAGAAGCGATCCGGGCGTGTTCACCACTTCGAGGATGCCCTTGATCTTGCCATTCTCCGTCAACACTGCACGGCTGAAGCCCGTCTCCGAACCCTTCATAAGATTGTGTTTCTTAGCAAGCTGCGCAGACTTCTCAGTCAACTTCACCCAGCGACCTGAGTTCGCTGCAATCTCAGACCCTGCCTGTACCACTCCAGACGCGGCACCGATGGCAGGTCGGAGCCGTTGCAGCCCGAGTTCCCTCGATGGCAATCCCTCCGAGACGAGAAAGCGTTCAACAGCCGTGGGGGCCCCGATGACAGCGAGGCCATCGCCGTCGCAGATCAGCTCAATTTCGTTGTCCACCATCGAAGACACTTCGGTTCCCCCAACTAAAAATGAATTGTTTGACCCCCTCAGAGTACAAGCCGACAGCGACAAAATGGCTGTCGAACGAAAGGTGACTACAGCGACGGCACCAAATGCGCCCAAGGCTTGAGCTGCTCGACGGCGATAGCGGATACGGAAGACAGTGTGGTCGTCGAAGGGGGTCCGACGATCTGCACGCCGGTGGGGATGCCGACGTCGGCGAGGCCGCTGGGGACGGCGAGTACCGGACCGTCTGTGGAGTTGTTACTTGCGGCCATCCGAATCGACTTCATCGTTATCTGGGGTGAGCTCATGGCCCTGGCCGACCCGGGCGACGCCGAGCTGCTGGTGCGCAGGGCGGAGACGGTGTGGCAGGTGGTGGACTCCTACGCCGCCCAGACCCAGGCCACCTACATCGCCGAGCGCCAGCGCATGGCCCAGGAAGCGTCCTCCGTGCGGCAGGGCCACGTCGCCACCATGTTCGGCCCGGTCAGCCCGGCCCCGCAAATGCTCACCCGCATCGCCAACGAACTCGGCATCGACGAAGACGCTCCCCTCGTCGTGGCAGCAGCAACAACGGACGACGCCGCCGCCCTCCGCGTCGTCATTGCCGCGGCTTCCCGTCGTGGCACGGAGGTATTCACCCACCCGCTGCCCGACGGACTGGTCGCGTTTTGGGCAGCTGACGACCGCCCCGGCAGCGCAGTCCGCGAAGCCATCGAGCAGGTTCGGCAGATCAGGTGCGGCCTGGTTGAACAAGTCCGCGGACTAGCTGACCTGCGCGTCGCCGCCCAGGCGGCCCGCGCCTTGGCCTCCCTCGTCGAAGACGACGATCAGCAGGCGCTGACCATGCGAAACGCCTGGGCACGCCTAGCCCGACACCGCCTCTCGGAAACCGGCGTCCCCGTCGTCCCCGACGTCGAGGCCGCGCTCGCGCAGAGCGGACCAGTGGAACGAGCACGACTGGAGGAGGCAGTCCGCTCTTACCTAGCCACCGGCAGCATTGCCCAGTCCGCCGACCAGCTCTTTTGCCACCGCAACACCCTCATGAACCGCCCCCGCCGCTTCACCGACCTCACCGGCATCGACGTCACCATCCCCCACCAAGCCGCCCGCCTCGTCGTCGCGTGGTCATAGTTCACCCACTCGTTAAAGGGGCGACTAAGCACATCAGAAGGAATCCGTCGATGGCTAGGACTCCTACTTGATGGAACGGCTAACCTAAGGATGAGTATTGGAGGCCTATAAATAACCGAGAACAGAGGCGCGACGCCATGGCAGTGGACTTTATCCAACTACCCATATCTGATTTGACAATAGACGCGCAGTTTAGAGGCGGCACATCTGGTCATGTTGGTGATGATCCAATTTCCAAACTAATGGGAGTCGGCAATCAGGGCGGTTTTCGACTCATGGGTACAGGACGTGCTCGATTGGCTGTGCTCGTCACCAACTCTTCTGACCCAGACTGGCCTGACGGACTAGATCCTGAGACGGGAATTTTCACCTACTTCGGAGATAACAAGGCGCCAGGCCGAGACCTGCATGGGACTCCCAGGCGCGGAAATTCCTTCTTGAGAGAGCTGTTTACAGCGTACGAAAAGCCTGCCGCCGTTCGTAAGCTCATGCCACCGGTCTTCTTATTTGAATCAACGGGAGTTGGCCGCGATGTTCGTTTCCTTGGTCTCGGGGTGCCTGGTGTCAACGGATCAACGACTGAAAGTTCGCTCGTTGCTATCTGGCGAACTAAAGACAATCAGAGGTTTCTGAATTACCGGGCTCAATTCACTGTACTTAATGTGGAACGCATCGAGCGGCGGTGGCTAACCGAGCTTCAGTCCGGCGTGGCCTTTGAAAAGCAGCAATTCATGCCTGCGCCCTGGGAACGCTGGATTGAAAACGGCATTCGAATACCGCTGGAAGCGCCTAAGACGGTGCGTTATCGCAGTAAGAACGCTCAGCTCCCTAATGAACCCAGGCAGAAGAATCTCATACATACGATCTACCATCACTTTCGTGAGGATCCGTACGCATTTGAGGACTTCGCTGCTTGGATCGCTAAATTGCATTTAGGAACGGTGGTTTCGTACGACGTTACGAGGAGGCATCGCGACGGGGGGCGAGACGCTCTAGCCAAGTTCCGAATAGGTCATGGTGACGGCGCGATATTCGTTGACTGCGCCATCGAGGCAAAATGTTATGAGTTGTCTAATGGAATCGGTGTCCGCGCCGTCTCTAGGCTCATCTCAAGACTTCGTCATCGGCAATTCGGAGTACTTGTCACGACGTCGTATGTCTCCAGCCAAGCTTATGAAGAAATAGTTGAGGATGGCCATCCTGTCGTGATCGTCGCGGCCAGGGATGTGGCGAAGACACTTATACAGGCAGGGTACAGCCGGTCAGAACACCTCTTGGAGCTCCTCATGAATGAGTTTCCGACGATCGAGGGCTCGATTTCTCATCCGAGCATATGACCGCGTGGTCTGTATGCAGCATCTGCAGGGCGCACGACCAGTTGGTGAATATCTCTTTTCGTCTTGAGTCGCACATACTCGGTAGCCTGACGCTAAGCATGGGATTCAAAAGGCCCACTCCAAATCGGAATGGGATTCTGCCGGCTGACGAGATCTGCCGCACCAGTGCCGCCTCGTTCGCCTCGCTGATCGAAAGCCTGCGATTTGGGACAGCTGTTAGCTATGGCGGATCCAGCGTGCAAACCACTGGCAGCATTGCCCTGTCGTCTAACCAGCTCTTCTGTCACTGCAGCACCCTAGAAACGTCTCCTCCGATTGACGCATCTAACAGGCATCGACGTTGCCCGCGCCGTTCAAGGCGCCTTCCTCGTAGTCGGGTAGTTTGTCTGCTTCTATCGCGTTTCTCATTGGATATGATGCCGGACGTACTCCGCTCTTGGCCTCGGCTCGGTACGATGCCATTATGCACCGGCTCCAGAAGCGCGACCACAGGGCGGGTGAGTGGAACAACCAACCAACCAACGCTTTGATTACGAACACAGTGCGCTGCCAGCCCTGACCGTATTATGGACAACACCCCGCACCCAAAGATGTCCCTCAGGCGACCAAATTGGATGTTGCGCAACTTTCCGGCAAGATCATCTGAGGCGTAATCGGTAGTTCTAATCTACCGATCTAGACAGGGGGGACACAATGAGCACGAACGTTATGACACAAATACACGCACTACTGGAGGACTGTGTATTACGCACCGTTTCACGACTCAGTGCTGAAGATACGCACCGCCCTTTTCACACCGCTCTTCTCACGAATGAAGTCGTCTTTTGGAGCCGATTCGAGCGCTCCTTCTCTACGTCCTTCGGACAGTCGGTCATCGAAAAAATATCGCGGCTGGTGGCCCTAGGTTCGGGAGCCACGGTCGCTGAGACGCAACACGACACCCATGTAACTCTAACTACGGTTCAATGGGAAGCGATCGAAGATATTGTTAGATCTTCAAGAGTCGCAGGCAACCTGTACCTACCAAATTGGCAGAATGACCTGGGCAAGGTACTTCAAGCCGGCGCGTACGGATCCCCGGATACACGACGGGTACGATCCGACCTCTACTGGGTCAAGGATGGCATCGAGAACTACATGAGCATCAAGACGGTCAAACCCAATATTGATCAGACTGCAGAAGCAAAGCGTGACCTCCTCAAATTGGGCGGCGAAGACTCCACTAGAAATGTGTACTTTGGCTTGTACTACAATCCCTACGGCGAAAGCCGATCCACCTACTCTTGGACCCCTCCCCTACGCGTATTCGATTTCTTGAACGACGAGCCGGTTCTCATTGGAAGGGACTACTGGGATACGCTCGGTGGCCCAGGTACGTACGAAAAGGTGCTGAGCGTAGCTGAACAGGTCGGTGCACAGACCAAACTCATCATAGAAAAGTACGCTCTCACGAAGTAGCCCAACGGCGAGTATTCATCGGCGTGCCAGAGAACGGCAGCTGTTGCATCGCCTGTGATTTACATCCGCGATGACGACACGCACGGCCAGGTGCCGCGGCACGCCCTGGTGTCGGTATAGCGTAGGTTTCGTGACCGAAACTTCTAGAAGTCCCGACGACTTGATCTCAGTTGCGGAAGCAGCTGATGTGCTCAAAGTTAGCCCGCAAAGAATACGCACCCTCCTTAGAACCGGTGAACTTGGAGGCCGACGCATTGGCCGCACCTGGGGAATAGCCGCCAACGACGTGCGGCGTTCGGCCCTAGAGCGCGGAACCCTTGTTATGCCTAAATCGCATCCGGAAGAACAATTGGATAAGGAAAAAATGAAAGTACTCAGTTTCTTTTCTGGAGCTATGGGACTAGATCTCGGATTAGAGAAAGCTGGACTCGAAACGGTTCTTGCGTGTGAATTCGACAGAACTTGCCGTCAAACGATTCAGTACAATAGACCTGATTTACCACTTCTCGGTGATATCTGGCAGTACTCGGCCGCCGACATACGAGCCATTGCAGGCCTAGGAGCCAACGAGGAGATTGATGTCGTCGCCGGCGGCCCGCCCTGTCAAGCATTTAGCACTGCAGGTGCGCGCCGTGGATTCGAAGATATCAGGGGTAACGTCTTTCTACACTTTATTGACTTGATTTCCGAACTCAACCCTAAATATGCGGTGCTAGAGAACGTTCGAGGCCTACTGTCTGCCGCGCTAAAACATAGGCCTCACAATCAGCGTGGCCCTGAATTCCCACCACTATCTGAAGAGGAGAAGCCAGGAGGCGCCCTTGCTTATGTGGTTCAAAAGCTTCGCGAGGCTGGCTATTCCGTTTCTTTCAACCTATACAATGCAGCTAATTATGGTAGCGCGCAAGTTCGCGAAAGAGTCATATTGATTTGCACTCGGGATGGGGAACGCGTGCCTTTTCTGAGCCCCACGAATTCCAACGATACTTCATTTGGCTTACCGCGTTGGAAAACTTTCAGAGAATCCGTTGAAGGCTTAGATGAGAATGATCTGAATCATTTGGAGTTTCCCGAAAACCGCCTCCGCTATTACAAACTACTCGGGCCAGGACAATATTGGAAACATCTGCCAGAAGAGCTGCAGAAGGAAGCGATGGGCAACAGCTATTTCAGTGGAGGAGGGAAGACCGGTTTCTTCAGACGCCTGGCTTGGGACAAGCCGTCCCCTACTCTTGTGACGCATCCGACAATGCCTGCCACAGACCTAGCGCATCCGGTGGAAAACCGGCCTCTAAGTGTTGAGGAGTACAAGCGGCTCCAAGATTTTCCCGATGACTGGATACTCCAAGGCAACTTAGTGTCGCAGTACAAGCAGCTAGGAAATGCTGTACCCCTGAAGTTGGGAGAAGCTATCGGAAAAGCTCTCCTAAATCACAATGCTGGCATATCCTGGACGGAACCTAGTGGATTCCCCTATTCAAGATACAAGCGAACCAGCGATAAAGATATACTTCTCGCTCCGACTGATAGTCGCACTCTGACGAAGGTCTAGGACGTCATCGCAATTTCATCTTAATCCATTGCTATTCGTCCTTTAAAAAGAAAGCTCAGCGGTGGCTCAGACGCCGCTCATAACTTTTGGCGACGGGAGGGATATATTGAATGCTTCATCATCTCAGGCATACGTAACGGTTCGCTCGGGCGCGTTGCCGACAATCCAATTTTTGAGGCAACAGAATCTTCACATAGATTCAAACTTATAGGGTGGATAAGAAACGTGCTGTATGAAGGCATGATGAATCGAGTTGAAGGAGGGCAGTTCCACAGTGACGGACAGACGATTCATGACGCTCGGTGATGTCGGTGCGGAGCTGAATATTTCCTCTACACAGGCATATGCATTAGTGCGCTCCGGCGAGCTGCCTGCGATCCAGGTTGGAGGCCGTGGTCAGTGGCGTGTGGAGATTCGGATTTTGGAGGAGTTCATTGCCAAAGCGTACGAGAAATCGGCCGCCGCCGCCCGGCTTACGAGTCCCCCCGAGGACGACGAAAACGCAGATGGTTAGCACAATCCCCTGCAGGTTTCTCGTTCGTTCTGCATGATGTATACGACAGTGCCTGTCCCGGGCGATCATGTCGCCGCTCTGGAGGAGTGAAGGAGTAACGACATGGATCCGGTAACCTCCGGAGGACACTGTGCGCCATCCGCTGTCGTCCAAGGCCCTTATCGGTACGAGCTAACCCGGCACTGGGTGGTATCGGACAATCCATCGATGCTCACCGTCGTCATGCTGAATCCTTCAACAGCCGACGCGACTCAAGACGATCCCACGATCCGCAGGTGCATAGGACTCGCAAAGGCGGCTGGAGCCGAAGGGCTGCGGATTGTTAACCTCTTCGCACTGCGTAGTACCGACCCGGGTGCTCTTGCTCAGGCCAACGACCCGATTGGACCAGAGAACGACGAGCACATCCTAACTGCCGCTAGGGAGAGCACTCGGATGGTCGCCGCGTGGAGCGCTCACCCATTTGCGGCACGCCGGGCGAACATAGTCTACGAGATGCTCCGGAATGAGGACGTCCCGCTTGAGTGCTGGGGAACGACCAAGGACGGACATCCGCGCCACCCGCTCTACTTACGTAATTCGAGTCAACTGCAATCCTGGAAACCGAGTAACCAATATTCAAGAGCGAACGAAAATGGCACACCGAAATGAGGAGTCAGGGGATGGTGAATTCGTGCTGGAATCGGGGCTGCGAGCTTTATGACTCGTCGTGTGCTGTCAGCTTCTCGGTCACGTGCCCGGCGCCCCACGGGCGCGGCGGATCTCCTATAGCGGTGCCTGGTGACCACTATCCATCGGCCCCGGTTGGATCCTTAGTCTGACTTCGCCAACATGTCGCCCAGCAATGACGCATCTTAACCGTGATCGTTTCGGGCAATTCGTGGCCCGTCGTCTTGGTGTAGCCGCGGGACTAATCCAGTTTTCTGGACTTCAAGCCGGCGATCCCGCCGTTACCCCTGCTTCCAGGCCACAGCACCCAGACGACGAAGACGCGTCCTTCGACGCGACAAATTGAGACCGCCGGTGCACGGAAACTAGTGCCTTTGGAGCGAAGGTCTCCAGCCGGTTCCCGCTCGGAAGTAGTAGGGAACCGCCACTACCGTGGCGTATTTATTTGGACGTCGCCCCATCTCTCACTGAGCTTGGCATCAGCGCTTCTTTCCAATCTCGGTGACATATATGCGAGACGAGAGGCAAGCGGTAGCACAACCGCACGACAGAGTACGTTGTCTGGTGATGTTCCGGAACTCCTAGCGATTATCGCAGTTTGGCTGACGGAACAATCGCGATGGTCGGCCCCGGCCACCGTCGGTCATTTCCCCGGTGGGGACGAGCTTGGGTTCCATGAAGCGGCGAAAGGTGTCGCGCATGAGCTCCTCTCCCATGACCGTCTCATGTAATCTGCGCAGGTCGCGCAGAGTAAATGCGCCGGTGAGCAAGCCCCCGGGATCTGGTTCGGCGGAGTAGGCGGTTCGAGTCCGTTCGATTGCTTTGGCGACGATGGCCGGGTGGTCGTAGGGCAGGTTAGGGATGTCGCCGCACAGGGGCAAGAGCTTAACACCAGTGGCCTTGATGGCTGGCTCCAGGTCTTGTATTGGAACGACGTCGACGTGAGCGACAGAAAGGATCCAACCGCGGGGATCCCGCTTCGGATCGTCGAATACATGCAGTTGTTGTGGTTGTCGCCCGGACACATGCGCCTTCTCACGCAGGGAGCGAAGCACTGCATCTGCCAACCGCTCCCCCTCGTGCAAAAAGGTGCCGGGAAGGGCCCACCCATGGCCAGGCACCTTGTCGTGCGCGACGACCAAGACACCGAGCTCGCCACCGGAAACTGTCAGTACCGCGGTGTCTACTGCTACTGAGGGGCAGGGATAGTCGCTCAGGCTCTTGCCGACGTCGTTAGTTTTAGCCACAGAACCCATTAAACGCAGGATTGCGCTAATTACCAAACTGCTCTATCTTTGAATTAGCGCGATGATGCGTAAAAGATTAACCGCCGGACCGACCTCTTTGGTTGAAGGGGCACCGGCGGCAGATTTGGGGGAATCATGAAGATCAGCACCTTACACATTGGAGCCGGCACCAAGCTCGGCCCGCTCACTCTCTTCCCGGTCTGGACCGAAGGCCGGGGCGCCGTCGGCCTAACGAGCGGTGCCGCCGCGAACCTCCAGGTCACGGAGTTGGCCTCCGGTCCGCAGGTTTCCAAACTGACCGTTAGCAACAAGGACACCAAGCCCTTTCTGCTGCTCGAAGGCGAACTGCTGGAGGGCGGCCATCAGCACCGGGTATGCGCCCGGGACGTGATCCTGGCACCGGGCGAAAGCCGCGACGTCGAAACGTACTGCGTGGAGCAGGGCCGCTGGGGCGGAGCTTCCGTTCACGGCCGCTCCGCACGGCGGGCGCCGCTGAACGTCCGGGCGGAGCTGAACCGCGAAACCCGTGGGCCGGAAACGCAGGGCAGGGTGTGGGAGCGGGTCGCCCGTTATCAGGGCCTGCACACGGTCTCCGGTTCCGGCTCGCTGGTTGACCACCTGGACGCCGGCACCCGTCACGCAGGTCTTGACCTTGCCAAGCTGCCGCAGCCGATCGAAGGCCAACGCGGCGTCGTCGTTGGTTTTGGTGGCAACGCCCTGATGCTGGAGCTTTTCGGCAGCCACCGTCTGTTCGTGCAGCACTACCGGCCGCTGGTGGAAGCGGCGTGGCTGGACATCCAGGTGTTCGCCGGCAACGTACCCAGCATCAAGACGCCGGCACAATCCGCCCGCGATCTCGCCGTACGGCTGACCGAGATGGGAGCCCGCCTGGATGGCTCGGCGATCACCACCGGTGACGGCCGGGTCACCGCCAGCGGCATCGCTTGGGCACCGCCGAAGCGGCTGCCAGCGTTGGCGCACCTGAGCAGCTGGGACACGCACCACCCAATGATGGCGATCTAACCGCCGCTGCTCCACCTCATCCGCAACACTTGACCTCATCACTTCGCGCCCTTGGAGGCCCCATGAACCTGAACTCTTTGCAGAATGACCGCGCCGCCGGCGTCCTGGTCACCCTCGCCGCCGGCGACGCCCTGGGCGCCGGCTACGAATTCGGACCCGCCCTGCCGGACACCGCCGACGTCAGCATGAAGGGCGGCGGCCCGTTCGGGTTCGCCCCCTCCGAGTGGACGGACGACACGTCCATGGCGATCGTTATCGCCGACGCCCTGCTCGAAGCCGCCGGCGAGCGCCGCGGACTGGACGAGCAAGCCAAGAGCGCGATGGCGCAGGCTTGGTCCGAGTGGGCACGTGAGGCCAAGGATGTGGGCGTCCAGACCAGCTCCGTGCTGGGCCGGGCACGGAGTGCGGCCGCCGCCGAGGGGCGCACCGCGATCACCGCAGCAGATGCCTACGCGGCGTCCGAGCAGGTGCACCGCTCCTCCGGCCGTTCCGGCGGCAACGGCTCGCTGATGCGCACTGCTCCCCTGGCGCTGGCCTTCCTCGACCGGCCCGAGCGGGAGCTGTTCGACGCGGCCATGGAGGTCAGCGCACTGACCCACTTCGATCCGGAGGCGGGTGAGGCCTGCGCGCTCTGGTGCCTGGCCATCCGGCATGCTGTCCTCACCGGCGATCTGGACATCCGGAAGGGGCTGGAGCTCCTGCCCGGTGAACGGGCAGCCTTGTGGCTGGAGCGGATCGAAACCGCTGAACGCAGCCGGCCGCGCGACTTCACCCGCAACGGCTGGGTAGTCGAAGCCTTCCAGGCTGCTTGGTCCGCTATTACGACGACGACGGACGCAGCTTCCGGCCCGGCGCATCTTCGTGCCGCGCTTGAGGCTGCGGTCCGCGGCGGGAACGATACCGACACGGTCGCCGCAATTGCCGGTGGACTGCTCGGCGCCGCGCATGGCTTTACTGCAGTGCCGTTCGAGTGGCGGCGGAAGTTGCACGGTTGGCCCGGGTACGAGGCCCGGGATCTGCAGCGGCTGGCCCTGCAGCTGGCCCGCGGCGAGGGTCGGACGGAAG